>NZ_JBNINW010000001.1:640971-850676 GCF_050110855.1 Aestuariimicrobium sp. G57
GGGAGTGCCTGCATGGCGGTGGAGGGGGGGGGGGGGGAAAAGAAAACCCACCCCCCCCCCCCCCCCCCCGCGACGCTTCACACCACACGCCCCCACACCACACGCCCCCACGTCACACCCCCAGCACCACGATTTTCATTCTTTCCCAGCGGAGGACACCATGACCGAAGTCGTCATCACCGGTGTCGGCGCGATCACCCCGATCGGCGACGATGCCCGCAGCACCTGGCAGGCGCTGCTCGAGGGACGCAGCGGTGTCCACACGCTGCCCTATGACTGGGCCCAGGAGCTGCCCACGAAGTTCGCGGCCGAGGTCAAGCTCGACCCCTTCGAAAAGCTCGAACGCGTGCAGGCCCGCCGCTGGGACCGGTCGACCCAGTTGGCCGTCATCGCCGCCATGGAAGCCTGGGCCGATGCCGGCTTCACCCTCGACCACGACCTCGACAAGGACCGGCTGGCCGTCGCCGCCGGCTCGGGCATCGGTGGGCTGCACACGCTGCTCGGCCAGTGGGACATCCAGAAAGAGAAGGGCCACCGCCGCGTGAGCCCGTTCACCATCCCGATGCTCATGGCCAATGCGCCCGCCGCCGAGATCGGCCTGAAGCTGGGGGCGCGCGCCTGGGTGCACACCCCTGTCTCGGCCTGCGCCTCGTCCAATGAGGCGATCGCCCAAGGCGTCGACATGCTGCGTCTGGGCCGCGCCGACGTGGCCGTCGTCGGTGGCACCGAGGCTGTGATCCACCCGCTGCCGCTCGCCGCATTCGGCCAGATGCAGGCGCTGTCGCGCCGCAACGACGACCCCGAGACCGCCTCGCGCCCCTGGGACACCGGGCGCGACGGCTTCGTGCTCGGTGAGGGCGCCTGCCTGCTGGTCATCGAGACCCTGGAGCATGCCCAGGCCCGCGGCGCGAAGATCTATGGCACCCTCGCCGGTGCCGGCATCACCGCCGACAGCCACGACATCGTGCAGCCCGACCCGTCGGGTACCGGCCAGGCCAAGGCGATGCTCTCTGCGCTGCGCGACGCCAAGCTCGAGGCCAGCGACATCGCCCACGTCAACGCCCACGCCACCTCGACCCCGCAGGGCGACACCGCCGAGGCCGGCTCGATCCGTGCGGCGCTGGGTGCAGCTGCCGACGATGTCTGGGTGAGCGGCACCAAGTCGATGACCGGGCACCTGCTGGGTGGCGCCGGTGCCGTCGAGACGTTCGCCACGCTGATGGCGCTGAACCAGCGCACGGCCCCGGGCACGATCAACATCGAGAACCTCGAGCCTGACCTGCCCATCAAGGTCGCCACCCAGGTGACCGAGCTGCCCGAGGGCGACCTGGCCGGCCTGAACAACAGCTTCGGCTTCGGCGGGCACAACGTCTGCATCGCGGTGACCAACCAGCACCAGAACCGCAGCCTCTGAGTTCGCTGCTGACGCGACACACCACGCACCCCGACAGCACAAGGGACCGGCCATCCGCCGGTCCCTTGTCTGTTGCCGGGTTGAGGGGTGACTCAGCCCACGTGGTGCAGCCAGCGCACGGATGCGTCGTCGCCGGCATGGCGGAATGCTTCGAGTTCGTCGTCCCATGCCCCACCCAGCAGCGCCTGCACGCGCCGCTCGAGACCGGGTTCGGACGACTGCAGCGCGGCCCGCAGCAGGTCTTCGCCGATGAGCAGGTCACCGTGCACGCCGATGCCCGCGCGGAAGACGCCGAGTGTCGGCGTGTAGCTGTAGCGCTGGCCGTCGTGCCCCGCGCTGGGCTCTTCGGTGACCTCAAACCTCATGCGACCCCACTTCTTGAACGCCGAGGCGATGGCCGCCGCAGTGCCCGGGTGGTGTTGGTAGCTCAACTCGGTGCGATAGCTGCCGCGTTCCAGCGGCTGGGGCGTCCACGACAGGTTCTGGGGTACGCCAAGGACGCCCCCGAGTGCCCATTCGATGTGCGGGCACAGTGCCGAAGGCGCTGAGTGGATCCAGACGATGCCACGGGTCATACCCAACACAGTTCCTCCTCGTGAACCTGATGTGCCTTCCCCAGCAGTCGGGTTCGTGGAGCAAGAACGTGGGCAGGTGGCCTGCGCGTTGTCTGGCCCCAGTATGTCCCGGAACGGGGCGGACGGCAATTGGTTGGGCCACACCAGATTGGCCGAGCCCCTAGGATGCAGGCGTGACGTCTGCCCCCCTGCCCCTCGTGATGCCAGTGATTGACGTGCCAGTGCGGCGCATCGGGGCGCGCACGTTTGACTTCAGCCGTCAGGCCGCCGTGATGGCGGTGGTCAACCGGACGCCGGACAGCTTTCACGACCGCGGCGCCACGTTCGCGCTCGACAAGGCTGTGGACGCCTGCCTGGCCGCGGCAGACCTGGGCGCCGACTGGGTCGACATCGGCGGGGTGCCGTTCTCACCGCTGACACCGGACATCTCGGCAGACGAAGAGGCCGAACGGGTGCTGCCGGTGGTCGAGGCGATCACGAGCCGCAGCGACGTGGTGGTCTCGGTCGACACCACGCGCGCCAGTGTGGCTGCTGCTGCGGTCGCCGCGGGGGCCGGCGTGATCAACGACACCTCATGCCTGAGTGACCCGGGCATGGCCGGGGTCATCGCCCGGTCGGGGGCGAGCGTGGTGATCACCCATTCACTGGCGGCACCGCACCAGTGGCTCGACCACCCGCACTACGACGACGTCACCGGCCAGGTGCGCGACACCTTGGCGTCCCGGGTGGCCGACGCGCTGGCAGCGGGGGTGCGTGCCGACCAGGTGCTGGTCGACCCGGGCCACGACCTCAACAAGAACACCCACGACACGCTGCAGGTCACCCGCGAGCTGGGGACACTGGCCATGCTCGGCCACCCTGTGCTGGCCGCGGTGTCGAACAAGGACTTCATCGGCGAGACCCTCGACCGTCCTCGGGGCGAACGGGTGCCGGGTTCACTGGCCGCAGCGATGTGGTGCCTGATGGCAGGCGCCCGGGTGCTGCGCATGCACGACGTCGCCGCCTCGGTCGACGTGGTGCGCATGTTCGAGGCGATCATGGGCTGGCGCGAACCGGTGCGCATGCTGCACAACGTCTGAGGCGCGCGCGACCGGTCCGCACTGCCCCACGCTCTAGGGTGGGGTCCATGACGTCTGCCCCCGGCTCCCCCGCCCTGCCCGCCACGGCCCCCATCAGCGTCGACCAGGTGCTTGCCGCCGGTCTCGGGCTGTCAGAGGTGCGCACCGACGGCACCGATGTGCTGTGGCTCGAGAACCGGCCCACCGACAACGGGCGCGGCACGATCATGCGGCTGACCACGGGCACGGCGCCGGCAGTGGGCGAGCAGCCGGCCGTCGAGCTCTCACCGCAGCTCGACGTGCGAAGCCGGGTCATGGAATACGGCGGCGGCGCCTGGTCAGCCGACGGGGGCGCGGTGGCTGCCTGCGACGACCGCACGCGGCAGCTGTGGCTGCTGCGCGACGGCGTGTGGGCCCCTCTCACAGAGCCAAACCCCGACGTGCGCTACGGCGACCTGCGGTTGCACCTGGGCCGCAACCTGCTGCTGGCCATCGCCGAGGACCACACCGGCGTCGGCACCGACGCCGGGCCCACCGAACCTGTGACGCGCATCGTCGCCGTCGACCTGCCCACGGCCGATGACCCTGCCCCGCGCACGCCGTGGACGCTCGTGGAGGGGGCCGATTTCTACTCCGACCCCGAACTCTCGGACGACGACGTGCTGGCCTGGTGCCAGTGGGACCACCCGAACATGCCATGGGACCAGACCGAACTGCACACCGCCCTGCTGGGCACCCGCGGTCGAAACCTCGGCGGCGAGCAGGTGGTCAGCGAGGGCACCTCGGCATTGCACCCGCGCTGGACCCCCGCCGGCCTGATGTACGTCAGCGACCGGTCCGGGTTCTGGAACTGGCGCCTGCACATCAACGGCCACGACGGCACCACGCCGACCACCAGGGCGATCAGCAAGACGCTGTACGACCACGAAGACCCGATGTGGACCCTTGGCAACAACACCTGGGCCGCCTGGCCGCCCGCCGACCCCCGTGTCGTGGTCGGGCTGCGCTACCGCGAGGGCCAGGCCCAGATTGTCACGGCCGCCCTCGACGATGCCGCTGAGCACGTCGTGCCGGTGCCCCACCTGGCCGGGGTGTCGTCGCTCGCCGCCAGCGACGATGCGGTGTGGGCCGTGCTGGGCTTCACGAATCGACCGGCTGAGGTCGTCCGGCTCGACCCGGGATCGGGCGCGATGACCACGCTTGCCACCGCCGGACCCACGCCCGACCAGGCAGGCGTGCGGGCACCCGAGGCAATCTGGGCCGACAGCCCCCACGGCGGGGTGCAAGGCTGGTTGCATGCACCGACCGCGGCCCTCGACGACGCGCTGCCGCCGCTGATCGTGATGAGCCACGGCGGCCCCACGGCCATGGCCCTGCCGGACTGGTCGGCCAAGGTGCAGTACTGGACCGGCCGCGGCTTCGCCGTGCTCGACGTCAATTACGGCGGTTCGACCGGGTTCGGTCGCGATTACCGCAACCGGCTGCGCGGCGCCTGGGGCATCGTCGACGTGGACGACTGCCGCGCCCTCGTCGAGGACCTGATCGACAAGGGCCGCATTGACGCAGCACGGGTCGCGATCACCGGCGGAAGCGCGGGCGGGTACACGACGCTGCAATCACTCGTGACGACCAGCACCTATACCGCGGGTGTGAGCCGTTACGGCATCGGCGACCTGGGGATGCTCGCCACCGACACGCACAAGTTTGAGTCGCGCTACCTCGACGGGCTCGTGGGCCCCTGGCCCGGGGCGAAGCAGGTCTATGCCGACCGGTCGCCCATCCTGCATGTCGACAAGCTGGCGACACCGATGTTGATCCTGCAGGGCACTGATGACCTGGTCGTGCCCCCGGGGCAGGCACGCTCGATGGCCGATGCGGTGAAGGCAGCCGGACAGCCCGTGGCCCTGGTGATGTTCGAGGGCGAGGGCCACGGCTTCCGCTCAATGGACGCCCGCCGTCGGGCACTGCTGGCCGAACACGCGTTCTACGTGCAACTGTGGGGGCTCGAGACGGCCGATGATCTGCCGCCGCTCAGCTGGCTCTAGGGCCAGCGCGCCGCGAGCGACATCGTCGCCAGCGCCGCCAGGATGCCGAACAACAGCGCCCACCCGGCATAGCGCTCGGTCACCTCGACGTAGACCTTCTCATAACCGATCGAGCGTGCGATCTCCTGGTAGGCCTGAGCGAGTTCGCGGTCGCTGGCAGCCGACAGCTTCTTGCCGCCTGAGGCATCAGCCACGTCCGCGAGCTCGCGGTGGTTCACCGGCACCGGCTGGCGCACGCCCCGCTCCTCGACGTAACCCGTCGCGGTGCCGTAGGCGATGGTATAGATCGGTACGCCCTGCTTCTTCGAGTCCCGTGCGGCCTGCAGCGACGAGCGCCCTGTATTGGTGGCGCCGTCCGAGAGCAGTACGATCGCGGCCGGCGCGGTGCTGTTGGGGTCGTTCGGGTCGGGTGGCACGAGCTTGAGCGCATCGAGGCTCTCGTAGATGCCGTCGCCGATCGCCGTCGAGGGCGCCAGTTCGAGCCCGTCGATCGCCCGTGAGACCACGCCGCGGTCGGTGGTCGGTGGCACCACGAGCGACGCCGTGCCCGAGAATGCCACCAGCGACACGTTGAAGCCCTTGGGCAGCAGGCCCAGGAAGTCCTTGGCCGCCACTTGCGCGGCCTCGAGTCGGTTGGGTTCGACGTCCTCGGCCATCATCGAACGCGACACGTCGATGGCCAGTACCACCGTGGCCCGCTCACGCGGCACCTCGGTGAAGTCCTTCGGCTTGGCGTAGGCGACCACGAGTGAGGCGATCGCCAACAGGGCGGTCAGCACCGCGACGTGGCGCTTCCACGCCTTGTCGCGCGGCAGCACCAGGTCAAGCTTGGACGCGCGCTTGCGCGAGCGCGGCCGCAGTGAATTGAGGTAGAGGTACAACAGACCGATCGCGGGCACGACCAGCAGCCACCACAACCGCTGCGGCAGCATGAATTCGAGACTCATGAGGGCCACCTCGCAGCCATCGAGACGGCCCCGAGTGCCGCCACCACCGCGAAGGCCAGCGCATAGAAGGCCCACTGGGCCGTGATCTCGACCTTCACCTCTTCATAGCCGACCTCGCTGCGCACGTCCTTGTAGACCGAGCTGAGTTCGTTCGCCGAGTCGGCCGTCCACGACTTGCCGCCCGTGTGGGACGAGATGTCCTTGAGCAGCTGCACGTCGGGCGCGACGCGTTCACGCTTGCCGTCGATGTCGACATAGCCCGTCTGGGTGCCGTAGGCAATCGTGTAGATCTTGACGTTGCGCTGCTTGGCCTGCTCGGCCGCCTGACCCGGTGACTGGCCGACGGTGTTCTGGCCGTCGGTCAGCAGCACGATTGCGCCCGGCGCCGGCTTGCCGTCGTCACTGGGCGGGGCCATGTTCAGCGCATTGAGCGCCGTCTGGATGCTGTTGCCGATCGCCGTCGACTCCTCGTACTCGAGGGCCTGGATCGCACGGTTGATGGTGCCGCGGTCAGTGCTCGGCGGCATCTTGATCGCCGGCGACCCGGACAGCGCGACGATGGACACGTTGTAGCTGGCCGGCAGCGAGGCCACGAACTCGGTGGCCGCCTGCTTGGCGGCGTCCAACCGGTTGGGTTTGACGTCGGTGGCCTGCATCGAGAACGACACGTCGATGACCACCACGATGGTCGCGCGTTCGCGCGGCACCTTCTCGACGCCCTGGGGACGCGCCCACGCGAACGACAGTGCCACCAGCGAGCACAGCACCATGGCGACGGCGACGTGGCGGCGCCACGAGCTCTGCTTCGGCAGGATCTTGCCGAGGATGCCGGTGTTCGTGTAGCGCATGCCGGTGTTCTTGCGCAGCCGCAACGCGACCAGGTAGCCGATCACCAGCAGCGGGATCACCAGCAGCACCCACAGGCGGTCGGGCGCGGCGAAGTCGGGCCAGGTGATCTGGGGGATCATGCTCATCGGGCGACTCCCTGCGGTGGCGTGTGCAGCATGCCGGCGGTGCGGCGGTAGGACAGCACGAAGCGTGCAATGTCCTGCACCCAGTCTCTGTCGGTACGCAACTGGATGTGCCCCACACCGGCGCGGCGCAGGGCCACCCGCACGCGTTCGCGCTGTGCCTTGCTCGCGGCGTTCATGCGGCGACGGGCGGCCTCGTCCGAGGTGTTGACATACCGGGCAAAGTTCGATTCGGGGTCTTTGATCAACATCTCACCGACATCGGGGAAATCCAGCTCGCGGGCGTCGACCACCTCGATGGCCAGCACCTGGTTCTTGACCGACAGGCGCCGCAGCGAACGTTCCCATTCGGGTTCGACGTTGGGGTCGAGCTCCGAGTCGCCCGGGGTGAGGAAGTCGGAAACCACCACCCGCATGCCACGGCGGCGCTGGGTGCGCACCAACTGCTCGATGCCCGCCTCGAGCGTCATGTCACCCTCTGCGTGGTCGGGGACGATGGGCTCGTCGAGCATGCGGCGCAGCAACCCGTACAGCGCGGTACGACCCGAGCGGGCCGGGATGCGCCTGATCGAGTCCTGGCGCATGATCATGCCGCCGAACCGGTCGCCCATCTTCTGGCTCAGGAACCCGATGGTGGCGATGGCGGCGATGCCCAGGTCGCGCTTGGTGATGCCCTCGGTGCCCCAGTTCATCGACGGGGTCACATCGAGCAGCGCCCACACCTCGAGCTCACGGTCGGCGATGGTGTCGCGCACGTGCGGTTCGGTGGTGCGGGCGGTGACGGCCCAGTCCATCTTGCGCACGTCGTCCTGGCCCGGCTGGTACAGCCGGGCGTCATTGGGGTCGGTGCCGGGCCCGGGCAGCAGGCCACGGTGGTCGCCCTGCAGAAAGCCCTCGAGTCGGCGCACGACGGTGAGCTCGAGGCGGCGCAGCGCCGCCTCGGGGGCCAGCTTCGACAGCGGCACCGACGGCCCGGTGGGCTCTTTGAGGACGGTCATGGCGACGCCCAGGTCGGGGCGCGGGCCGAACAGTCCGCCGCTGGTCGGCGGCGCGAAGTCAGGCTGCTGGCGCGGAGGGCCGGCCGGTCCACCGCCAGGTGGCGGGCCGGCGATGGGGCGCCCCTGCGGCGGTGGAAAGTTCGTCATCCAGCTCAGTTCCGGAACTCGGGGGCGTGGCGCTGCTGGCCATGGCTGGCCTGGCGCTGCTGCTGGTTCCACACCGGGGTGGGCGGCGGCACCATGGCAAGGATGCGCTCGACCACCTGGGCGGGCTCGATGTTGTCGGCCACCGCATCGAAGCCCAACACCAGGCGGTGGGCCATGACGTCCTTGGCCACGGCCTGCACGTCGGTGGGCAGCACGTAGTCGCGCCCGTGGATCAGCGCGAGCGCACGCGCAGCAGCGGTCAGGCCCAGCGTCGCACGCGGCGAGTTGCCGATCTGGATGACATTGGTCAGGTCGGGCATGCCGAACTCGGCCGGGGTGCGGGTCGCCAGCACCAGTCGCACGATGTACTCGGCGACCAGGTTGTGCACGAACACATTCGAGGCCAGGTCCTGCAACTGCAGCACCAGGTCGGGGTTCAGCACCGGGTTGGCCGTCGGCGGCTTCACGCTCATGCGGCGCAGGATCTCGAACTCCTCGTTGCCGCGGGGGTAGGGGACGTCGACCTTGAGCAGGAAGCGGTCACGCTGGGCCTCGGGCAGCGGGTAGACACCCTCGGACTCGACCGGGTTCTGCGTCGCGATCACGATGAACGGCGACGGCGCCGGGTAGGTCTTGCCGGCGATCGACACCTGCTTCTCGGCCATGATCTCGAGCATCGCCGACTGCACCTTGGCGGGTGCGCGGTTGATCTCGTCCGCCAGCACGAAGTTCACGAAGACGGGCCCGAGTTCGATGTCAAATGTTTCTTTGGACGCCGAGTAGATGCGGGTGCCCACGATGTCTGACGGCACCAGGTCGGGGGTGAACTGCACGCGCGCGAACGAGCCGCCGACGACGGTGGCGAAACTGCGCACGGCAAGGGTCTTGGCGACACCCGGCACACCCTCGAGCAGGATGTGGCCCTTGGCCAGCAGGCCGACCATCAGCTGCTCGACCATGTGTTCCTGACCCACGATCACCCGCTGCACCTGGCCGATGGCCTCACCGACGAGCTTCGCTGCCTGCTGGGTGGTCATCGAACCCGACGACGGAACGGACGTGCTCAAGAGAACTCCTGTGGGTTGGTGTCGTGTGCCACGATAGCGCGCCCGTGGTCACGCACACTTGAGCTGCGCTGGCGATGTGGTGAACTAGGGGGGATGTCTGACCAGCACATGCCGCCCGTACCAGCACCGGGCCAGCCGCCGATGGGCCCCCCGCAGCCGCCGACCGGCCCCGTCGTGCTCGCGACGCCCCTGGTCAGCGCCGACCCGCCGAAGATCGCCGACTACTGGCTCGATGCCCGGCTGGCGGCGACCCCGTCCGGGGTGGCCTATGCAGCCCATGACGACGACGGCACCAGCGTGATGCTGGTGGTGCTCGCGGCTGGCGCCGCGGGCGATTCGGCCGCCCGCGACCGGTTCGCCGGCGAGGTCAACATGATGCACCTCGACACCGTCGTGGCCCGTGGCGGTGAAGGCCAGGACTTCGGCCGGCTCGCCGAGAAGTACGTGCCGGACACCTCGCCCGATGCCGCCACCCGGCCGCAGGCCCCCTGGGTGGCGCTGGCCTATGACGGCTCACCGAACGCCGTGGCCGAGGCCAACCGGCTGCTCAGCCAGGTCGACCTGTCCCGCACGCGGCTGCTGGGTGCCCCCAGCGGCCCCGGTTACCAATTGCACTGGCTGCACAACACCACCCCGGGCACGAGCCGACTGTGGCCGCTGCCGTGGCCGGGGCGCCTCGACCGTGCGGGCTGGGTCTCGACGCTGGTGGCCTGGCTGCTGGCGATCCTGCTGGCGGCGATGGCGCTGCTGATCTCGGTGCTGGCGTTCCAGAACACCCCACCCCAGCCACCCACACCGCCCATCTCGACTCCCCCGCCGCCGAGTGATTCGCAGTCACCGCCGCCGAGCGATTCGCAGTCGCAGTCACCGCCGCCATCCGATTCGCAGTCACCGTCGGATTCCCAGTCGCCGTCAGATTCACAGTCACCGTCGGATTCACAGTCACCGTCCCAGTCGGGTTCACAGACGCCGTCGGAATCGTCCGGTTCGGGTTCCCCCAGCCAGAGCAGCAGCGGCGGGCAGACGACCGGGTCCAGCAGTCCGTCGATGTCTGCCTCTCCCGATGCCTCGGGCTCGCAGTCGGGCGGCGGCTCACCGACCCCGAACCGGAAGCTCTGACATGGTGCAGACACCGGTGCGCGCCGTCGCCACTGACCTCGACGGCACCTTCCTGGGTGCCGACGGGGTGGCCTCGCAGCGCAACATCGACGCCGTGCTGCGGGCGGCCGCGCAGGGTGTCCAGGTGATCTTCGCGACCGGTCGTCCCTGGCGGTGGCTCGACGTGCTCACCCCGCTGCTCGACGCCGACCCCCTCGTGCTGGCCAGCAATGGGGCCGTGCGCTACGACCTGCACCATGCCCGGGTGCTGTCCGCCGACCTGCTGGACGTCGCCAGCACCCTCGAGGTCGTCGCCGATGTGCGGGCCGCCGACCACCGGTTCTCGGTCGGCGTCGAACTGCTCGAGGGGTATGCCGTGGATGCCGCCTTCGACGTGCGCGGCGACCGTCGCCACCTGGTGGTCGAGGACTCGGTCGAACAGGCCATCGAGCGACACTCCCCCGTGAAGCTGTTGGTGCGCGGCGAGGGCATCAACACCGAGTTGTTGGCGGCCGAGGTCACGCCACTCGTCGGTGACCGGATGACCACGACGTGGTCGTATGCCGCCGACCACGGGCTGCTCGAGATCAGCCGCACCGGGGTCTCGAAGGGCACCGGGCTGCTGACGTTGCTGCACGAGATCGACATCGACCCCGCCGATGTGGCGGCGTTCGGCGACATGCCGAACGACTTGTCAATGCTCACTGCGGTCGGTCGTCCGTTCCGCATGCTGCAGGCCCACCCGCTGCTGCACGACTTCCCGGTGGCGGGCGACCACGATGATTCCGGCGTCGGGCGCCAGATCGAACTGTTGCTGGCCGAGGACGTCCGCGCCTGACCCCACCCCCACCCGCAGGCACTACGACAGCCGGTAGTACGGTGGCGCCATGCAGAGTCGCAATGACGTGACCAAACTGCCCGATCTGGGCAGCACCCGGGGGCGTGTCAGCCCCCAACGCACCCGCCGCCCGCTCTACGTCGACATGCTGCCGCCCTGCAATGCGGGGTGCCCTGCCGGTGAGAACATCCAGCGCTGGCTGTACCTCATCAAACTCGGCCGCACCGAGGATGCGTGGCGCCAGCTGACCGCTGACAACCCGTTCCCGGCCGTGCACGGACGCGTCTGTTACCACCCGTGCGAGACCGTGTGCAACCGCGCCGACCTCGATGAGTCCGTCTCGATCCACGGCGTCGAGCGCTACCTGGGCGACCTGGCCATCGAGAACGGTTGGACGTTCGAGAAGCCCGAACGCAGTAGCGGCAAGAAGGTGCTGGTCATCGGCGCCGGTCCGTCCGGGCTGTCGGCAGCCTGCCACCTGGCCCGGCTGGGCCACCACGTCGAGATCCGCGACGCCTCTGAGGCACCGGGGGGCATGATGCGCTGGGGCATCCCCGAATACCGCTTGCCCCGCGATGTGCTCGATGCCGAGATCGCCCGGCTCACCCGCGACCTCGGGGTCGTCATCACCTGCAACCACCCGGTGCACGACCTCGCCGCCGAGATCCGCGAGGGTGGCTTCGATGCCTGCTTCATCGCCATCGGCGCGCACCTGTCCAAGAAGGTCGACATCCCGGCCCAGGATGCGTCCAAGATGGTCGATGCCGTCGACTTCCTGCGCACCGTCGCCGGTGGGGCGCGTCCCACGATCGGGCGCAAGGTCGCCATCTACGGCGGTGGCAACACGGCCATGGACGCAGCCCGCACCGCGCGTCGCCTCGGCGCCGACGAGGCCACCATCATCTACCGGCGCACCCGCGGCCAGATGCCGGCCCACGAGGACGAGGCCGTGGCCGCGGAAGCCGAGGGTGTGCACATCAACTGGTTGCAGACGATCACCGATGTCGGCGACGACATCACCGTCGAGATCATGGAACTGGACGAGTCCGGGCGCCCGCGTGGGACCGGCCGGTTCGAGAAGCTGGACGCCGACACCGTGATCATGGCCGTCGGCCAGAAGCCCGACACCGGATTCCTGCACAACATCCCGGGCCTGCGCTTCGAGGACGACACCCTGCAGGTCGACCCCGACACGCTGATGTCGGACGCCCCCGGCATTTTCGCGGGCGGCGATGCCGTGCCATCCGAGCGCACGGTCACCGTCGGCACCGGCCACGGCAAGCGAGCGGCCCGCAACATCGACCTGTACCTGACCTCGGGCCACCTGGCCCCCACGGCCAAGCACCCCGTGGTCGAGTTCGGCCAGATGAACCTGTGGTATTTCCGCGACAGCGATTCGCGCCGCGGCCAGGTCGAGGCCGATGTTGACGAGCGGGTGGCCCACTTTGGCGAGATCGTCGCGGGACTGACCCCTGACGAGGCGCTGTTCGAGGCCCAGCGCTGCCTGTCGTGCGGCAACTGTTTCGAATGCGACGGCTGCCTGGGGGCGTGCCCCGAGGACGCAGTCATCAAGCTCGGCACCGACCACCGCTACCGCTTCGACTACGACAAGTGCACCGGTTGTGCCACGTGCGCCGACCAGTGCCCCGTGCAGGCCATCGTCATGGTGCCCGAGGGCGTGGAGCTGCCCGCAGAACTTGCCGAGGCCGCCAGCGCCCACGAGGAAATCACCAGGAAGGGGCTGTGACCATGCGCGCCATCATCGACGGCAACGAGGCGGCCGCATCTGTCGCCTACCGCCTCAACGAACTCTGTTCGATCTACCCGATCACCCCCAGCTCGACCATGGCCGAGCTGTGCGACGAGTGGTCGGCCCACGGCAGGCGCAATGTCTGGGACACCGTGCCGACCGTGGTCGAGATGCAGTCCGAGGCCGGAGCGGCCGGCGCCATGCACGGTGCGCTGCAGGGTGGTGCCATGAGCACCACGTTCACCGCTTCGCAGGGCCTGCTGCTGATGATCCCGAACATGTACAAGATCGCGGGTGAGCTCACCTCGACCGTCTTCCATGTCGCGGCCCGCGCCCTGGCCACCCAGGGCCTGTCGATCTTCGGCGACCACCAGGACGTGATGGCGGTGCGTCAGACGGGTTTCGCGCTGTTGTCGTCCGACTCACCGCAAGAGGCACACGACATGGCCGCGATCGCCGAAATGGCGACGCTGCGCTCGCGGGTACCCTTCCTGCACTTCTTCGACGGGTTCCGCACCTCACATGAGCTGAACACCGTCGAGATGCTCAGCGACGACGACCTGCGTGCGCTGGTGCCGAAAGAACTGGTGCGCGAGCACCGCCGCCGGGCGCTCGACCCCGAGCACCCGTTCATCCGGGGCACGGCACAGAACCCCGACGTGTACTTCCAGGGGCGCGAGACCGCGAACCCCTGGTACCTGAAGGTGCCGGGCATCGTCCGCGAGGCCATGGACCGGTTCGCTGAACGCACCGGCCGCCGGTACGACCTTGTCGAGTACCACGGCGACCCCCGGGCCGAGACGGTGCTGGTGCTCATGGGCTCGGCGGTGCAGACGGCCCGGGCCACCGTCGAACACCTCGCTGCGCAGGGGCGCCGGGTGGGCATTGTCAATGTGCGCCTGTACCGGCCCTTCCCCACCGCGCAGTTGCTCGCCGCGCTGCCCAGCTCGGTGCAACGCATCGGCGTGCTTGACCGCACCAAGGAGCCGGGCTCGGGTGGCGAACCGCTGTTCCTCGACGTCGTCAGCGCCCTCGGCGAGGCCTTCGCAGCCGGGCACCGCGCCACCATGCCCAAGGTCTTCGGTGGCCGCTACGGGCTGGGCTCGAAGGACCTGACGCCCGCGATGGTCGTCGGCGTCTTCGACGAACTCGCGAAGGACTCCCCCCGCCCCCGGTTCACCGTGGGCATCCGTGATGATGTGACCCACCTGTCGATCGACTACGCACCGCGCCTCGAGATTGACGACGGCCGCACCAGCCGGGCCGTGTTCTACGGCATCGGCTCCGACGGCACGGTCGGTGCGAACAAGAACACCATCAAGATCCTGGGCATGGACCCCGACCGGTATGCGCAGGGCTATTTCGTCTACGACTCCAAGAAGTCGGGTTCGCGGACGACCTCGCACCTGCGGTTCGGACCCTCACCGATCACGGCGCCCTACCTGGTCGACCGGGCCGACTTCATCGGCGTGCACCACTGGTCAATCCTCGAGAACATCGATGTGCTCGACTGCGCCGGGCCCGGCACCGTGCTGCTGCTGAACAGCCCCTATGGGCCCGACGAGGTCTGGGACCGGCTGCCGCGCCCCATGCAACAGACGATCCTGGCCCACGACATCGAGGTGCACGTCATCGATGCCACCCGGGTGGCCCGCGATGCCGGCATGGGCAGCCGCACCAACACCGTGTTGCAGGCCTGCTATTTCGCGATCTCGCGGGTGCTGCCCCGCGACGAGGCGTTGAGCCGCATCAAGGCCTCGATCACCAAGTCCTATTCACGCAAGGGCGAGGACGTGGTGCGCAAGAACCACGCCGCGGTCGACGCCGCCGTCGAGCACCTGCACCGCGTCGAAGTGCCGGGCCAGGTCACCGCTGACCATGGCCTGCGCAACCCGGTACCGGCCGACGCGCCTGACTTCGTCCGCAACGTCACCGCCGTGATGATGGCCGACCGGGGCGACACGCTGCCGGTGAGCGCGCTGCCGGTCGACGGCACCTACCCGTCGGCGACCACCAAGTACGAGAAGCGCAACATCTCAGAGATCGTGGCCGAATGGGACCCCGAGGCCTGCATCCAGTGCGGCAACTGCTCGTTCGTCTGCCCGCATTCGGTGATCCGGTCGAAGTTCTTCGCCCCCGAAGAGCTGGTCGGGGCACCGGAAGGGTTCCCATCTGCAGAGCTCAAAGCGGCCGGCCTGCCCAACACCCGCTACACGCTGCAGGTCTATGCCGAGGACTGCACCGGCTGTGGGCTGTGCACCGAGGCCTGCCCGGTCTCGCCGTTGGGCCTGCCGCACCAGAAAGCGATCAACCTCACCCCGGTCGCGCCACGGCTCGAGGCCGAGAAGCGCAACATCGAGTTCTTCGAGACGCTGCCGATGAACAACCGCACCCGCGTCGACTTCGGCACGGTGCGCGGCACCCAGTTCCTCGAACCGCTGTTCGAGTTCTCGGGGGCCTGTTCGGGCTGTGGCGAGACGCCCTACCTGAAGCTGTTGACCCAGTTGTTCGGCGACCGGGCCACCGTCGCGAATGCGACGGGCTGTTCGTCGATCTATGGCGGCAACCTGCCCACCACCCCGTGGGCCAGGAACGCCGAGGGCCGTGGACCGGCCTGGGCCAACAGCCTGTTCGAGGACAACGCGGAGTTCGGGCTCGGCCTGAGGCTGGCTGCGGACGTCCACACGACACAGGCACGCAAGATGACCGGCGAACTACGGGGACTGGTCGACGACGAACTGCTCGACGCACTGCTCGGTGCACCCCAGTTCACCGAGTCGGACTTCGCCTACCAGCGGGCGCGGGTCGACCGGTTGAAGGTCGAACTGGCGCGCCTGGGCCAGACCGCCACCGACCCGGTGCTGGTCGAACGGCTCAACAACCTGCATTCGGTGGTCGACCACCTGATCCGCCGCTCGGTGTGGATCGTCGGTGGCGACGGCTGGGCCTATGACATCGGCTCCGGCGGCCTCGACCACGTGCTGGCCTCCGGCCGCGACGTGAACGTGCTCGTGCTCGACACCGAGGTCTATTCCAACACCGGCGGACAGGCGTCCAAGGCGTCGCCGCTGGGTGCCGTGGCCAAGTTCGCGACGGCCGGCAAGACGACCCAGGACAAGGACCTGGCCATGCAGGCGATCGCCTACGGCAACGTCTACGTCGCCCGCATCGCCATGGGTGCGGACCCGCAGCAGACCCTGAAGGCCTTCCGTGAGGCCGAGGCCTATGACGGGCCGTCGCTGATCCTGGCCTACAGCCACTGCATCGCCCATGGCATCGACATGCGCAAGGGGCTGGACCAGCAGTACCTGGCCGTGAACTCCGGCCACTGGCCGCTGATGCGTTACAACCCGGTGATCCGTGACGAGGGCGGCAACCCGTTCCTGCTCGACTCCCCCCGCCCACGGTTCCCGCTGAAGGACTACCGCAGCAAGGAACTTCGCTTCCGGATGCTGGCGAAGTCCGACCCGGCCGAGGCCGACCGGTTGCTCGGGTTGGGCCAGGAGGCAGTCGATCGCCGGTGGCGTGCCTATGAAGAGATGGCGGTGCGCGGCGCGGACGCCTTCGCCGCCGATGCGAGGAGGGATTCCTGATGGACCTGTCGACCACTTATCTGGGGCTGCAGCTGCGCAACCCGCTGGTGGCCTCGGCGGGGCCGCTGCAGCAGGGTGTGGACGGCATCAAGGCGCTCGTCGATGGAGGCGTGTCGGCCGTCGTGCTGCATTCGGTGTTCGAGGAGCAGATCCGCCGGCAAGCCGAAGCCGATGAGCTGCTCGAGGGGTTGCATGCTGACGCATTCGGTGAGGCGCTGTCGTACTTTCCGAACCTGCCCGACGGTGGTGCCGACGGCGACGTGCCGAATGCCTACCTGCACCTGCTCGAGGCCGGCGCCAAGGTCTCGGGGGTGCCGGTGATCGGCTCGATCAACGGCTCGACGCGGGGCGGCTGGACCCAGTACGCGCGCCAGCTGCAGGACGCCGGTGCTGCCGCCATTGAGTTGAACATCTATTTCGTGGTCGGCGACACGACAGTGCCTGGCCATGAGGTCGAGCAGCGCCATGTCGACATCCTCGAGTCGGTGAAGCAGTCCGTGCAGGTGCCGGTGGCGGTGAAGTTGTCGCCGTACTTCAGTTCGGTCGGGCACATGTGTCGACGGCTCGATGCGGCCGGGGCCGACGGACTGGTGCTGTTCAACCGGTTCCTGCAGCCCGAGATCGACATCCACAGCCTGAGCCTGGAACCCGGGGTGGTGCTGTCGTCCCAGCCCGAAGGCCGGCTGCCCCGCACCTGGATCGCCGCGCTGCGTGGCCGGGTCAAGGCATCGTTGGCGGCGTCGTCCGGGGTGGCGACCTGGCACGACGTCGTGCGCGGGCTGCTCGCCGGTGCGGACGTGGTGATGACCACCTCGGCGCTCGTCAGGCATGGCCCCGACCATGGGCTCAGGTTGCTCGAGGGGCTCGAGCGCTGGCTGGCCGAACGCGGCCACGCCTCGGTCGACGAGGTGCGCGGCCTGCTGGCGGTGCGCCACGACGACGAGGATGCCTACCAGCGGGCCGGCTATGTCGCAGCGCTGGAGCAGGCGAAGCGGACGTACGGTTCGCTGGGACGCTGAGGGGCGGGCGCTGCAAAAGCACCGGCGGCCAGTGCCTCGTCCAACGACCTGCCACGCGTTGCCCTACAACGCAACAGTTGCCCTGGTGTCGGCACCAGGGCAACTGTTGCGTTCAGGGGCAATTCGAGCGGGTGCAGGCGGTCAGTGGCCCTTCTTCACCGTGATCGTCCAGCTGGCGTCACCGACCTGCTCAAAATGGGTCACGGGGTGCCCGGCAGCGGCGGCCCAGTTCGGGATCGAGTCCGTTGCCTGGGTGCAGTCGAAATCGATCACCAGCTCATCACCCGGGTTGAGCCCTGCGATGGCCTGCTTCGCCTCGACCAGCGGGAACGGGCAGACCTGCCCGAGTGTGTCGAGCCGGTAGCGGGCCGGGGCGTCGTCCCGGCCGTCGGCCGCGACGTCGATGGGGCTGACCGCACTCGCGGGCTCGGTCTTCTTCTTGAACAGTCCGTCGAGGATTGCCATGGGAATCTCCTGTCAGTTCAGTGGGGATGGTGGTCAGATGCGGGTGAGCGTCGCCTGGGGCGTGGCGGTGTCCTGCCCTGCGGGCGCGTTGGCAGGCAGCAGCGTGGGGACGGCGCCAGCACGGCGATGTGTTCTGATGAACAGGCGTGCGGCGACACCCACACCCAGGAACGTGAACAGGAAGGCCACCCAGCCCTGCCAGCCGAACAGGGCGGTCTGCACCAGCGAGTTGCCGATCGTGCAACCGCCGGCGATCGAGGCACCGACGCCCATCAGCACGCCGCCACCGATGGCGCGGATCGCCGTGCGGGCATCGGGTGCCCGCAGCCGGAACTCCCCCGACAGCTTCGCCGCGATGTATGAGCCCGGGATGAGGCCGAGCACGAAAAGCACGCCCCAGTCGATGTACTTCGGGTCGCCCGTCGCCAGGAACTGCACGATGTTGGCCGAGGGGGTCGTGATGCCGAGCCCTGCATTTCGTCCGGTCGCATTCGAGAGCGGGTAGGCGACGGCGGCCAGGACGCCGACGGCGATCGCGCCGGCCCATGGCGTCCATGGACGATCAAGCAGCAGGCCTGCGAGCCCCCGGCGGCGCGGCTTCAGGGTGGCCACCGCCGTCTTGCGGGCCGTCTGGCGGTAGATCGCCCAGCCGGTGACCACGGCGAGGATGCCGACGAGCAGCCACGGGCTGATGCCGAGGCTGCCGTGGATGGTGGTGGCCTCGGAGGCGTTCGACCGGGCCCAGTCGTTGAGGGGCTTCAGCGCGCCGTACTTCATGAAGGCCGCGGTGGCGGCATAGAACAGCAGGGCGATCCAGGAGCCGATCAGGCCCTCGCCCGAGCGGTAGTACGTACCGGTGGCGCAACCGCCGGCCAGCACGATGCCGATGCCGAACAGGAACGAACCGCCCATGACGCCCAGCCAGGCGATCTTCGGCACGCCTGCGGTGATCAGGTCGAGGCCGAGCAGCCCTTGCACAAGCACGGCCTGCACGAGGATGGCCAGCAGGAAGGCGGTGAGCCAGCGGAAGGAACGGCTGAGCCACACGTCACGGAAGGCTCCGGTGACGCAGAAGCGGCTGCGTTGGAAGACGAAGCCCAGCACGACGCCGAGCGCGAGTCCAGAAATGATCATGATGAGTCTCCACGAAGAGTGAGGAACGAGGGTTTGAGGGAACAGGTCGCCCCATGGGCAGGGTGATCCCCAGGACGCGAGGTGCCCACGAGGGGCGGGGTGGGACGGCGCCAACTGCGCAGGTCCCGGCGGGCCAGGTAGCCGGCCTCAGCGCATGTGGCACCGACACTGCGCGGTCCCGACGCGGCCGAAGTCCACGTGGGGGCGGGTGACGGCGATGAACATGGCTGCGACGCTAACTCGGCCGGGGCACTGAACAGAAATGCATGTCTCACAGGTCGGAATGGTCGTTGCGGTTTCAACTTGTCTGGCCGGGGCCCGTCTGGCCACCACCCCGCACCCCTACCAGCCCGGCTGCACGTATCACCCCGCGCCTGTGATGCTCGTCATACATGAGACCCGGCGACCGCAGGAAGGACCCCCAGATGCCCGTCACCATCACCTACCCCGGCGGCTCATTCACCGGCTGTTCCTGCCTGCAGGAATGGTGGCCGCTGGTCAACGCCATGGCCCTCAAGCGGCGCTTGATCAATGAGACGCTCGACGTTTCCCAGGGCAGCTTTTCGGGGGGCGCAGTCACTGCTTCCGCAGGCACCCATGACGGCGGTGGCGTACTCGACCTGCGACAATTCTCTGACAAGGTCATCACTTTGTTGCGCGAGGCCGGTTCTGCGGCCTGGCACCGCACCCCCGCGCAGAGTGCCGCCTTCCCCCACCACACCCACCTCGTACTGGTGGGCTGTCCGCACCTCGCGTCGGGCGCCGCAGACCAGGTGGACTCCTACAAGCGCGGACGCAACGGGCTGGCCAGCGATGGCCCCGACGACGGCCCGCGCGTGAACCCGCTGCGCAGCTGGTCCGAGGGTGCCGACTGGTGCCACGAGCAACTCGGCGGCATCACACCCACAAACATATCGCCCCAGGAGCCTGACATGAACCAGGAAACCTTTGACCTGCTGATGCTCAATGCACTCAAGAACCCTGCTATCAAGGACGCCCTGGCCGTGGCAGCCAATGGCGCCACCTATGGCCGCGACCTCGACCAGGACGGAAAGACCGACACTCTCGGTCAAATGGTCGCACACATGTCGGACGACCTCGCAAAGCTCGCCAGGAAGCTGGGCCTCTGAACAGGACACCGACCCCCGCACGGCTCACCTGACACCGCCACGGGCGTCCTCGAATTGAGCGCCCCACCCCTCTTGTGAAGAACACAGGCGTAGCGTCGAACCATCAGCAAGGCGTCAGCGCCCCGCCACCTGATCGGTGATGCGCGGCAGACGTCCAACATCATGTACGCCATCTGGGACGCGTACGAGGTGGCCTCGAAGCTCTGAGGCTCGAGTCGGCACAGCAGCGTGCATCGACCGCGCCGGAATCGCCCGAAACGGGTGGTTCTGGCGCGGTCGATGCACACCGCTGGGCCGGCTGGGCTGGCGCGACATGTGGGGCGTGCGGGGCTCGAACCCGCGACCCAGGGGTTATGAGCCCCCTGCTCTGACCGGCTGAGCTAACGCCCCTCGCGACGGCTGGCAGCCTAGCGGACTCACCCACCAGCACAGGTTCCGACCAACCCCTTGACGTGATGCATTCGGTTGCTGTTTGCTTCTCTGCAATGGATTGCATCCATCAACAAGGAGGTTGGGATCAACATGACCACACGCAGGACGTTCCTCATGACCGCCGGGGCCCTGGCCACCGCTGCGGTCGTCGCCGGCTGCTCACAGACCGCTTCGTCGGGCAACACGCTGCGCTTCACCTGGTGGGGCAACGCCGGCCGCGCCGAGCGCACCGAGAAGGCTTTGGCCGAGTTCAAGAAGGCGAACTCCGGCCTCGACATCCAGACCGAGTTCATGGACTGGACCCAGTACTGGGACAAGCTGAGCACCCAGGTCGCCGGGGGCAACCCGCCCGACCTGCTGCAGATGTCCGAGGCCTACCAGGGCCAGTACGTCAAGAGCTCGTCACTGCACGATCTGCGCGCCCTCATCGATGAGAAGTCCATCGACCTGACGTCGATGGCCAAGGGCAGCCTGCCCGACAGCGGCCCCGTCACCGCCGTGCCGTGGACGGTGAACATGCGCAGCGTCCTGGCCTCGAAGGCCGGCCTCGAGAAGGCTGGCGTTGACCCCGCGATCGACCTGACCGGCATGTCGTGGCAGACCTATGGCGACTTCCTGTCCGACGTCACCGACAAGGCAGGCATCCCCGCCTCGGTCGACCCCGGCATGTCCATCGAGAACTTCGAGACCTGGCTGCACCAGCAGGGCAAGTCGCTGTACGGCGAGAAGGCTGCCGGGTTCAGCGCGGACGACCTCATCGCGTTCTGGGACCTGACCCTGGCCTGGTCGAACGCGAAAATTGTCACCGACCCGTCCACCACTTCGAAGATGGCCAATGGCGGCACCGAGCTGGCCGCGCTGGTGACCAAGGCCGCGGTGCTCGACTACCGCTGGTCGTCCGAGGCCGTGATCTTCGCAGGTCTCGGTGTCGATGACATCACCCTGCTCGCCCCACCCAACGAGAAGGGCCACCCCGGGCGCTTCCAGCACGCCGCGATGCTGCTCAGCGTGAGCGCCAAGGCGAAGGACCCGAAGAAGGCTGCTGAGCTGCTGGCCTTCCTGATCACCGCGCCCGAGTCCGCCGCGCAGATCGGCATGGAACGCGGCGCACCCGCCAGCACCACTGCCGCCGCAGCCATCAACTCGTCCCTCAAGCCGGTCGAGCAGGCCGTGCTCGCCTACCACAAGGCCGCCGAGGGCGCCCTGCACCCGGTGCCACGCATCGTGCCGCCGGGTGGCGGCGAAATGCTGACCACGTTCACGCGCCTCTACGAATCGGTCGTCTTCAAGCGCGCCGACAAGGCGGCCGCTGCCGACGAGTTCACCACCAAGGTGAGCGCCCTGGCCGGCGCATGACGACAACCGTGACCCGCCCCGGGCCCCGCCACGGCGGCATGGCCCAGCAGCAGCGCCGCGCTGCGCTGCTGCTGTTGTCACCGTGGCTGCTGGGGGTGGTCGGCATCACCCTGCTGCCCATCCTGGCTTCGCTCGCGCTGTCCTTCACCGACTACCCACTGCTGTCGAGCCCCACCTTCGTGGGCCTGGACAACTTCAGCACCCTGCTCTTTGAGGACGAACGCTTTCGCCAGTCGCTGGTGGTCACCGGCATCTACACCTTCGTGTCAGTGCCGCTGCAGTTGCTCTTCGCGCTGGTGCTGGCGGTCTTCCTCAACCGCGGCATCCGGGGGCTGTCGGTCTATCGTGCCCTGTTCTACCTGCCGTCACTGCTGGGCGGTTCGGTCGCCATTGCCATCCTGTGGCGGCAGGTGTTCGGGCTCGATGGCATGGTCAACAAGGTGCTCGCCCAGGTGGGCGTGGCCGGCCCCGACTGGCTGGCCGACCCCCGCTATTCACTGTGGACGCTCATCGCCCTGAACGTGTGGATGTTCGGCTCACCGATGGTGATCTTCCTGGCTGCGCTGCGCCAGATCCCGGCCGAGCTGTACGAGGCCGCCGAGGTCGACGGTGCCTCGAAGGCGCGGCGGTTCTTCACCATCACGCTGCCGCTGCTGACCCCGATCGTGTTCTTCAACATGGTGCTGCAGTTCATCCACGCCTTCCAGGCCTTCACCCCCGCGTTCATCGTCAGCAGCGGCAAGGGTGGCCCCGCCGATTCCACGCTGCTCTATTCGCTCTACCTCTACCAGGAAGGCTTCGGCAACCTGCGGATGGGTTATGCCTCGGCCATGGCCTGGATCCTGCTGCTCATCACCGCCCTGTTCACCGCAGTGAACTTCGGCCTGGCCCGATTGTGGGTGTTCAATGCCGACGACTAGGCACTTCGCCCTGCGCACCGTCGAGGTGCTCTTCAAGCATTCCTTGCTGATTGCCGCCCTGGTCATCATGCTCTACCCGTTGGGTTGGCTGTTCACCAGTTCACTGCTGCCCACCGACAAGATCTTCGGTGGGGGGCCGCTCGCCTGGTCCGACCTGTCCCTGGACAACTACCTCAACGGCTGGAACCAACTGACCTACCCGTTCGGTCGCTACCTGCTGAACTCGGTGCTGCTGGCCACCCTTGCCATCATCGGCAATGTGCTGGCCTGTTCAGCGGCTGCCTACTGCTTCGCCCGGCTCGAGTTCCCGTTCAGGCGGGTGCTGTTCGCGCTGATGCTCGGCATGCTGATGGTGCCGATCCACGTGACCCTGGTGCCGCAGTACGTGTTGTTCTCGAAGCTCGGCTGGGTCGACACCTACCTGCCACTCATCATCCCGAAGTTCCTGGCAGTCGACTCGTTCTTCGTGTTCCTGATGTACCAGTTCATCCGCGGGCTGCCGCGTGAACTCGACCAGGCCGCCTATGTCGACGGGGCTGGGCCGGTGCGCACGTTCGTCCACCTGGTGGTGCCGCTGCTCAAGCCGGCGATCGCCACGACCGCCACGTTCACGTTCATCTGGACCTGGAATGACTTCCTTGCCCAGCTGATCTACATCTCCAGCCCCGACCTGACCACCGTGCCGCTGGCCCTGCGCCAGTTCATGGATTCGACGGGCGGCTCATCCTGGGGCGAACTGCTCGCCATGTCGGGCCTGTCGCTGGTGCCACTGCTCGTCTTCTTCATCTTCATGCAGCGATACCTGGTCGAAGGCATCGCCACTTCCGGTCTGAAATAAGGAAATGCCCATGACCTCGCACGACCCCCGCCCCACCCTCGTCATCCTCGGCTGCGGCAACCGGGGCGGCAATGCCTATGCCCGCTGGTGCGCCGACCATCCCGAACGGGTGCGTGTGACCGCCATTGCCGAGCACGACCCGCGCTACCGCGACCAGGTGCGCGACCTGCTGGGTCTGGACGAGAGCCAGTGCTACACCTCGGCCGAGGACCTGCTGGCCCAGCCGCGGCTGGCTGATGGCCTGGTGCTCTCGCTCACCGAAAACATGCGGCTCGAGCCGATGCGCGCGGCGCTGGAACGTGGTTACGCCGTGCTGTGCGAGAAGCCGCTGGCACGCAGCCGCGACGAACTCGCCGAGATCGATGCCCTGGTGCGCGCCCAGGATCGCCCGGTGCTGACCTGCCATGTGCTGCGCCACCAGCCGTTCTTCCGCGAAGTGCAGCGCATTGTTGCCAGCCGCGCGCTCGGCCGCGTGGTGCACATCCAGCACAACGAGAACATGGGCTACTGGCACTTCACCCATTCCTATGTGCGTGGGGTGTTCCGCAATTCCGCCAAGGCGGGCCCCATCATCCTGGCCAAGACCTCGCATGACCTCGACATCCTGTCGTGGTTGGCCGACTCCCCCGCCGAGCGGGTGAGTTCGCAGGGCGAGCTCACCCATTTCCGACCGGAACGAGCACCTGTGGGTGCGGCGCTGCGCTGCATGGACGGCTGTGCACTTTTCAATTCCTGCCCCCACAACGCCGTGCAGCTCTACGTCGAAGAACTCGGCGAGGCAAGCGGGTGGCCCGTGTCGATGGTCGAACCCCGCCAGGATCGCGAGGCCAGGCGCCGCGCCATCGCCGAGGGCCCCTACGGCCGCTGCGTCTACCACTGCGACAACACCCAGCCCGACCACCAGACCACGTCAGTGCGTTTCGAGAACGGCATCACGGCCGTGCTCACCGCCAGCGCCTTCACGGGCGAGGACACCCGCACCGTCCGCATCTTCGGCACCGACGCAGAACTGCTCGGCCACATGGAATCGGGCCGCATCGAGGTGCGCCGGTTCGCCGGCGCCGATGGTGATGGGGTGCGCCCCTTCGGCCTCGGCGCCAGTGAGGTGATCCACGTCGACACCGGGGACGGCCATGAAATGGGAGACACCGGCCTGGTCGACTCGTTCGTGCGGGTGCTGGCCGGCGAAGAGGACGACCCCGTCACCGCGTGGTCGCGTTCCACTGACAGTCACTGGATGGCCTTCGCTGCCGAGGAATCACGGGCACACTCATCTGCATGGGTCAATGTCGACCATGTGCGTGGCAGGAGGCACGAATGACCAGCAAACCGACCATCTATTCACTCGCCGAGGAATTGGGGGTGCACCCGGCTACCGTCTCGCGTGCGTTCAGCCGCCCCGAACTGGTCAGCGCCGAGCTGCGCACCAAGGTGCTCGCGCTCGCCGAGCAGCGCGGGTTCCGGGTCAATGTGGCCGCACGCCAGTTGGTGACCGGGCGCAGCGGGCTGCTCGGGCTGCTGGTGCCCGACATCGAGAACATGTACTTCACCACGCTGTTCCATTCGATGTCGCGGCTGGGTGCCGCCATGGGGTTGTCGGTGGTGGTCACCGACTGGCGCTTCATGGAGACCCAGCAGGCCGAGATCTTCGACCGTGTGCTCGGCGTCGTCGACGCCCTCGTCGTCGCCGCCCCCCGCGATGACGTGATGACCTACATGGCGCGTCGCCGCAAAGAGGTGCCACTGGTCTTCATCAACCGGCTGATCCCGGGCGCCTCGTGCGTCGTCGTCGACAACCGGGAGGCGCTGTGGCAACTCGGCGACGAGATGCTCGCGCAGGGCCATCACGCCATCGCGGCTGTCGCCGGCCCCACCGACTCGTGGGCCGCCGCCCAGCGCATCAACGACGTCGAGTCGTGGGCGCGCGCCCGCAATGTCGAATTGACAGTACTCGGTCACTGTGAGCCGTCCATCCACGGCGGCATCGCCATGGCCGGGGCCGTCGAACAGTCGGGGGCGACCGCCGTCTTCTGCTTCGACGACCTGATGGCGTCGGGGCTGATCAAGGGCCTGCAGACCCGTGGCATCCGCACGCCCGAGGACATCAGTGTGGTCGGCTGCGACGACGCGTCGGTGGCGCTGGTGACCTCGCCCAGCCTGACCACGGTGCGCGCCCCCTATGACGAGCTCGCCGAGCAGGTGATGGGCGCGGTGACCGGCCTGCTCAAGTCACCCGAGGCCACCCGGCAGGTCTCGATCGACGGGGTGCCGATCCTGCGGGAATCGCTCGGCCCCGCACCGCATGCCGGGCCCAGGACATCCACGAAGAAAGCGGGGACCACCCGATGAAGACCCAGATCGCACCCGACGCCGGCGCCGCTGGTGCGGCCGCGGGCCGAGCCGCCGTTGAGGTGCTGCGGCGAGTGATCGGCGAGCGTGGCCATGCCCGCGTCATCTTCGCCTCGGCGCCGTCCCAAGAGGGGATGTTGGCGACGCTGCGGGCGTCCGACCTGGATTTCTCGGCCATCACAGCGCTGCACATGGACGAATATCTCGGCATCAGCCCCGACCATCCGGCCGGGTTCGGTCGCTGGCTCGCCGACCGCCTCGACCCTGCAGTCGCCCTGCACCGGCTCGATTCGTTGGCCGAGCCCGACGCAGAGGTCGCCCGCTACACCGGCCTGATCGCCGACGGCCCCGTCGACCTGGCCCTGGTCGGCATCGGGGTCAACGGCCATATCGCCTTCAATGAACCCCATGACCCCGCCAGGCCCGACGAGCTGGTGCGTGAGGTCGACCTGACCCTGGCGTCTCGCGAACAACAGGTGGACGACGGCTGCTTCGCGACCCTGGCCGAGGTTCCGCGCAGCGCGCTGTCGTTGACGCCCGCAGCCCTGATGGCGGCCCACCAGGTGATCTGCACAGTGTTGGGACGACGCAAGGCCGCGGCCGTGAAGGACGCCCTGACGGGTCCCGTGGGGCCGGCCTGCCCGGCATCAATCCTGCAGACACATGACAACGTGCTGACGGTGCTGGACACCGAAGCCGCGGCACAGCTCGGGATGACACAGCTCGAGGGGTCCCGGCGGTGAACACCCTGCCCCGTCACCTGCCCGGTCTGGTCGACCTGCAGGTGAACGGCTACCGCGGCCTCGACGTCAACGACCCCGATGTCACCCCCGCCACAATCACCGCCCTGGCACACGAACTCTGGCAGGTCGGCACCACCCGTTGGTTGCCAACGATCGTGACGGCCGGCATGGCCCAGATTGAGCGCACCCTGGCGGCCGTGCACGCGGCAAGGGAAGCGGATGCGCTCGTACGCGACAGCATCATCGGGGTGCACCTCGAGGGGCCGTGGATCTCGCCGCGGCCCGAACCCCGCGGCGCCCACGACCCGCGCTGGATCCGTCCGCCGGACCCGGCCGAGGTGGGTGCGGTGCTCGAGGCGGGCCGCGGCCTCATCAGGATCGTCACGCTTGCCCCCGAGGTGCCCGGCGCCGACGAGGCGATCGCAGCGCTGGTCGACCGTGGCGTTCTGGTCTCGCTGGGCCACAGCGACGGCGCACCCGACGACTTCGCCCGTGCACAACGGCTCGGCGCGACGCTCTCGACCCACTTGGGCAACGGCTGCGCAGCCATGCTGCCGCGGCAACCCAACCTGCTGTGGACCCAGCTGGACCTGCCGCTGACCCCGGGTCTCATCACCGACGGACACCACTGCAGCCCCGACTTCGTGCGGGTGGCGTTCGCCGCCAAGGGGCCGCGGGCATTCATCGTGAGCGATGCGGCAGCCCTGGCCGGCAGCCCGCCCGGGGTGTACGACACCCCGGTGGGTGGCCAGGTCGAGGTGACCCCGGACGGCGCGCTGCGGCTGCCGGGCACCACCCGGCTCGCGGGGTCGGGCAGTTGCCTGCTCGACTGCGTCCGGACGGCCGTCGGCTGGGGCCTGCCCGTCGACCAGGTCATCGAGCGGGCCTCGCGCACCCCGCTCACGCTCGTTGCCGAGCCGGGCACCATCGAGTCCTGGGGCGGCGACAGTGTCGAACTGGACGAGCATGGCACCGTGACGGGGACGGTGATTGCCGGCACGCGGGTCTTCTGAGCGCCGCTCAGGGCCGCCGCTGCATCGCCGCCCGCCCCGCCGCGGTCCCATCCCCCGGCACCAGCCGCAACTGTGGCCGCGGCGTCGGGGCCCCGGCCCCCATGGCATCGTCGCCGGCCCAGTCCTGCGCGAGCCCGACCAGTGCACCCGTCCGCTCGTTGACCACCGCGCGCGCTGCCCCGGACGGCGGCGCATAACTCGGCAGCGGCCCCGAGGCGCCCGGCCCCGCCAGCTGGGCATAGGGCACACCACCGGACGTGTCGTCCGCATAACCGGAACGGAATTTCTCGAGCCACACCCCCAGCCCTGCGGTCGAGGTGCGGAAGCGAATCCAGCGATGGTTGGTCCAGCCCTCACCGGTGAACGTGTCGACCAGTTTCTGCGCCCCGTACTTGCCACGCAGGGACAGCGCCTGCACCACCTCTGCTGGCATGTTGAGGTTCATGCCGCCCTCGGTCGCGTCGTTGAACACCGTGACGATGCGGTCGCGGTAGCCGGGCATGACCAGTTGCTCACCATCAACCCAGTCGCGCGCCGTGTGGAACATCAACAGGAAGAACCCGACCCATGCGGCCGGGCCCTTCGCCTCGAGCGGGAACCATGGCCGCAGCGCGCCACCCTGGTTCGACGTGGGCAGGTGACTGTTCTGCCGCTGGTCATCACTCTTGGCCATGCCGGGCGGGAAACCACCCAGGTTGAACGCGAACGTCGGCCGTTTCGGCAGTGGGGTATCGAAGAAGTGCACGGGCAGGTTCGCGCACAGCCCACCGTCGGTGAACCACACCGGGTCGAAGCGCGGTGCGGGCAACTGGGACGCCGCCTGCGCGGTACTGCCCATCGGGTTGTCGCGGCGCCAGTCGGGCAGCAGGTCACGCGCCTCGCGGTTGTCCGGCTGATTGTAGTCGACCGCCATCAGCCGCACGGGCTGGATCAGCACCGGGAAGCTCAGCGACATCCGCGTCGCCACCACCACCGGCAGGTCGGCTGCCGCTGGCCACGGCACCAGCGGCGCTGCCTGGTCGCGCAGCACCTGGGCGTCAAAGGCCGCCGCCTTGCCACTGGGCAGGGGCGCCGGGTGCGACACCATCCAGTCCACGACATCCGCGGGGAACAGCCGCCGGAAGTACCGCGGGTCGAAGAAGAATTCCCGCGACGCCCACGGCATTGTCATCGGCTGGTGGCGCATCAGGTTGGTGGTCATCATCTGCAGGGTGATGCCCGCCGCATCCAGGTCGCCGAACGTCAACGGGTCGGCACCCGGGCCGCGACCGGCCAACGAAGCGATCTTGGCGTGCAACCACGGCGTCAACGCGGGTGCATTGCCCGAGTCGACCCCCGGCATGCCCGTGCACATGCCCAGGTCGTCGGTGGCGATCGCGCCGAACCGCTGGACGACGGCGTAGGCCAGGCCAGCCACCAGCCCGATCAGCGCCAGCAGCAGGCCCGCGATGATGCCGGCCAGGAGTGCAGGACCACTGCCCAGCGCGCTGACGACGATGATCACCAGTCCGGGCAGGGCCCCGAGCAGCACCGGCACCCAGAACGCCGCCAGCAGGTGCACCAGCACCGCCCGCACCAGCCCGCCACCCGTGCGCCCGTCGATGGCACCCAACAGCCCGAACAGCGGTGCGGCGGTCTTCGTGGGCTGGAAGAACGTGGCGAGGGTGGAACGGCCGTCGGGCCCCTGGCGGGTCAGGTCGGCGGGCATGCGGTCGAGTTCTTCGAAGCCGCCACCCAGGTGTCGTCCGAGTTCGGCGGCGGCTGCCGCAGCGGCCGCGATGGCCCCGGCTGACGCGCCGCCCACCTGGCGCAAGCGGTAGGTGCGGGCCAGCTCGGCGACCGCCTGGGGGTAGACCACACCACTGGTGATGCCACCCTTCATGACGATGTCGCATTCAAGCCGGGGCGACGTGTAGGCCGATGGGTTGCTCGTGGCATTGCTCATGGCATTGTTCCTTCATCGAGGTGTTGCGGTGAACAATCGACGCTGGTAGGCAGCGACCACCTGACGGCACATGACGGAATATGGCGCGAAATCGGCGACGAACGGCTGTACATCGCGCAGTCTGCGTTCGAACTGGGCCACGAACCGCTCGTCATCGGGGTGGCGTGTCACATTCTCGAATGCCTCGACGACCGATTCGAGGTGGGCAAGCAGTTCGACCAGCCGCTCGCGACGGTTGGCCACCAACCGGGAGCGCCGCAGCGCGCACACCTCGATGGTGGCTGTCCCCATCGGGCTGGGCTCGTCGTCGATGATGGCCGGCTCGACCCAGCCGTCGCCGAAGTCGCCCTTGTCCCACCGGAAGACCAGGTGCTTCTCGGGTTCGTCGAAGTACGGGTGCAGCAGCAGCCGGGCCTCGTGCACCTCGTCGCCCTCGACCTTCGCCCGGGTCGACTCGTCGGCGAGCGGGAAGGCGTTGGCCTTGCCGACCACCCGCGGGTCCTTCTCGCCGGGGATCTTCTGGCCGCGGGCGCTGTTGCAGTCGGTGCATGAGGGCAACAGGTTCGTCCACTGACTGGCGAGCCAGTGGTAACCGGGTGGGGTGCGCACCTTGTTGATGGTCACCTCACCCTTGGGACGAAAATGCTCAATGGCCACCGGCTGTGTGGCGGCATAGACGCTTTCGCAATAGGCGCACTTGCCGCCAAAAACGGCCTCGAGCCTGTCGCGGACGTCCTCGTTCTTGTACGCCTGGAACTTCTTGCCATCAAACTTCGCCCGGCCGTCCCAGTGCGCATAGAAGTCGCTGACGAGCCGGCGTTCGCGCTGCGTCCTGTCATCGCTGAGGCTGGGTGGTTCCGGCGGGATCGCCACATGACGCATGTCACACCTCGCCCGGCAGGTGCTTGGCCCACAGCTTCGCCAGCTTGTCGGTGACGTCGGAGGGGGGCGCGGCCACCGTGTCGCCGGTTTCACGGCGCTGGGCGATGTACTGGCTCGCCGCAGTGAGCACGAGCCGTTCCCGCTCGGTGGCACCCAGTTGCTGCAGTTCACCGAGTCTCTGCTCTGCGCGGGCCAGCTCGGCGCGGTCCGCAGCGGTGCGCTGCTTGCGTGCCTGCAGCCGGTAGTAGGCCTCCCACAGCTCGTCGACCTCGGGATCGTCGGTAGCTCCCAGACCGAAGTGTTCCGAGGTGAGCAACTGGTCGATGCGCATGCCGCTCACGGGCGGCAGGTCGGTGATGGTGATGACGTCGCCGTCGGTGTTGCGGCGCACCACCACCACTTCGCCGTCCCGCACGCCGCGCAGGCACAACGGTTCGTGGGTGGTGACGATGAACTGCACCCGGGGCATCAGCCTGCGCAACGCGCCCACGACGCGCAGGCGCCAGCGTGGGTGCAGGTGGGCGCCCACCTCGTCGATGAGCACGATGCCCTCGGCGAGCGCCGGCGCAGTCCAGCTCAGCAGCACGCTGCGCAGGATGTCGCAGGACATCACCACCATCGACTGGTAGCCGTCGCTCAGCGTGGTCAGGTCGGCATCATCCTTGCCGGCGCGCAGCACGACCTTGCCGCGGCGGCGCACCAGCCGGGAATCCCGGTCGAGCGCCAGCAGGTCGTGGATGCCGGCGGCGACGTCGCCGAAGGTGTCGTCATCGAGCGAGAGCAGCCACGACGTCGGGTCGGTGAGCGGGCGCAGCGGGTCGAAGAGCGAGTCGACCCGCACCCTGCGGGTGTCGGTGGCGGGGCTGGCGCCCAGGCGCGGCAGCAGCCGGGTGGCGCCGTAGCCGAGCAGCAGGGCCGGTACCTGCTGCGGGCCCCTGAACATGTCATCGCCCGAACCCCAGACCAGCTCGAGGGGGTCGCTACGCCCCTGCAGCCAGACCTGCACCAGCCCTTTGCGGGCGCGGTGGCGCAGGTACTTGCGCGCGTCGATGCCCAGTTCGCGGCGGGCCTCGCCACCCATCATGGTGAGTGCGATGGCGTGCAGGATGGAGCTCTTGCCCGACCCGTTCTCACCGAGCAGCACCGTCCATGGCCCCTCGTCGCTGGTCGAGCGCGACAGGTCGAGTGCGATGTCGCGGATGGGGCGGAAGTTCTTGATGACGATGCGCTCGATCCAGGCGGTGGTCGCGTAGTAGCCCTGTTCGCCGGGCTCGGCACCCGCGGTGGGTGGCATGGACGGGCCGACCATCTGGAGCAGCTGCGGCACGAGGCCCGACGGCTGCGCATACTGGCGGCGCAGCGTGCGGAAGTCTGCGCCCGGGGCGGACTTGCTGCTGCGGATGCCCTCGATGACGCCACGCCGTGCCCTGACCAGCGCGTCGCGGTTGAGCGCGAACTGGTCAATTGTCAGTGTGCCGCGGGATGCCAGCGCGGTCACGGTGCCGTCGACCTCGAAGCGCAGGAATGTCGCCGGGTCGTCCGTGAGGGGGTCGACCAGCAGCGCTTCCTCGTCGTCGACCGGCTGCCCCTGTGGTGCACGCGCGCCGTCCACCGGGAACCTGCTGCCCCGCGAACGCACGCAGTCAGCGCAGGCCGGGTACAGGTTCGTCCATTCGTAACTGAGCCAGTGGTAGGCGTCGAGGTCGACGCTGCCGTCGAGTCCCACCGCACCCCAGGCCGGACGGTGGTGGGCGACGACCAGCGAGTCCGGGCCCGACTCGGGGAGCGCCCGCTCGCAGTAGGCGCAGCAACCATCGGTCATCCGGGCCAGCGCGCGGACGACATCGGGGTGGCCCAGCACGGGGTCGAGCGCCGGGGCGCGGGTACGAGATGCCCTGGCCCAGGCCTGGTTGAGGGCGGTCTGGAGCTCATCGGCGACCGCGGCCAGCACGGTCGGTGGATCAGGTCGGCGCCACATGGTCATCACCCTTGTCGGCACGGCTGTTGGGCACCAGTCTCGCGGTGCTGCTGTCGCAAGGGAAGAGAATCACAACAATGTTGTGATACAGCCGTCCAGCCCCTGCCATCGACCCCATAACACTCTTACCATTCGAGTAGAGATCCCCTCCGGCACACCGCCGGCGGCGCTACTCGACATGGAGGTCGAGATGTCCGGCATCACCAGGCGCCTGCTCAGCGCCCTCACCGCACTGGCTGTGGCGACGGGGCTCGGTGTCGTCACCGCATTGTCGTCACCCACGCTGGCCCAGGGCGCCTATGACATGCGCCGTGGCCCCAACAACACCAGCCGCGTCACCCTCACGTTCGACGACTGCCCCACCTCGCTCAGCGCCTTCCGCAACACGGTGCTGGCGGCCGAGTCGCTGGACATCGGGCTGGCCCTGTTCCCGACCGGTGACTGCATCTCGGCCGGGCGATTCGACGCCGCCTACGCCCGGGCCCACGGCCACTACGTGTTCAACCACTCCATCAGCCACCCCAACCTCACCACGCTGTCCTATGCGGGCGTGGTGCGCGAACTCGGGGCCCCCGGTGTGGTCACGAGCTACGGTCGTCCGCCCTACGGGGCCTACAACTCGACGGTGCTCAACGCCTATGCCGCGGTCGGCATGCAGCCGTGGCTGTGGAACATCGATACCAACGACTGGCAGGGCAAGTCGCAGTCAAGCGTGGTCAGCTATGTCATCAACAACGCCTATGCCGGCTCGTCGGTGTTGATGCACATGCAGTGGAACGCCTTCAACTCCTCGGCGCTCAGCCAGATGAAGTCGGGGCTGGCCGCCCGTGGCCTCGGCGTCTGCCGCAACTACCCGGGGACGACGCCGGTGCGTCCTTCGACGATGGACTGCAACGCCGCCGGCGCCACCCCGCCACCGCCGCCAGCCAGGGTCTTCGGTGACGAAAACGGCGACGGGCGAGCCGATGTGCTCGCCGTGGGCCCGGCCAGTTGGCTGCTGCTCTACAACACCACGAGCACCCTGAAGCTGGGCAGTGCCCAGGTGGTCGGCCAGGGCTGGGGTTCGATGGACTGGATGTCGCGCACCCCCGACCTCAACAAGGATGGCCGCCACGACCTCGTCGCCCGGCGCACCGACGGCGCGCTGTTCTACTACCCGGGTCGCGGTGGCGGCCACTGGGGAACCGCGGTGCAGATCGGGTCGTCCTGGCAGGCGGACTCGTTGTTGACGGTGCTGCCCGATGTCACCGGTGACGGATTCCCCGAGCTGGTGGCCGTCGATGCGGCGGGCCGGCTGCAGTCGTACAGGTTGACGGCGACCGGCATGGCCCACCAGGCGACACTCGGCACCGGTTGGGGCGGCATCCGCATCCTGACCACTGTCGGCAACTCGTCGGGCGGCAGCAATGCCGACCTGTTGGCCGTCGCCCAGGATGGACGCCTGATCAGCTACACCCTGGGCACCGGCGGGGCCATCACGGGCTCGTTCCAGGTGGGTCGGGGGTGGACGACGTTCACCGCCGCGTTCTCACCGGGCGACCTCAACGGTGACGGACGGCGTGACCTGGTCGGACGACGGGGCGACGGCAACCTGTACGCCTACCGGCACCTCGGCGGCGGGCAGTTCAGCTCGGCGACGCTGATCGGCACCGGCTGGGCCGGCATCCGCATGTTCGGCTGAACCTGCTCAGCGCCCGCGACGGGCCTCGATGGCGTCGGCGACCGCGTTCAACCACTCGGCCACGCCCCCGGGGCCCGCGCACACCACATCGGCGTGCTGCTCGACGACGGGCTGTTCGCCGGCGGACGACGAGGCCACCGCCGCCACCTGCAGGCCGTCAGCCGCGGCCAGCTCGTGCAGACGGTCGAAGGCGGTGATGTCGGCCAGGTCGTCGCCGATCATGATGGCGACCCGGCTGTTGTGCGCGGTCAGCAGCGCGTCGAGCGCCTGCGCCTTGGTGCCGGGGGTGGCGCGCAGTTCCCAGACCATCCGGCCGGGCTCGACGTGCAGGCCCAGGTCGTCGGCGATGGCCGCGACGGGTTCCCGCAGCCGGGCCAGCAGGCCGTCCGGGTCGTGGGTCTGGCGGGTGTGCACGCCAAGGGCGCGACCTTTGTCCTCAAGGCCTACACCGGTGACGTCGATGCCTTCGGCGCCAAGTTGCTCGAGCAGGTCGGCGACACGCTGTTCGGCCTGCCCGATCTGTGGTGGCAGCGGCGGCCGGGTGACCTCACCCGTGGCAGCGTCCCACGTCTCGACGCCGTACTGGGCCTTCACGACCAGCCGCTCGAGGCCCGGGGTGTCGTCGAGGCGGCCCAATTCGCGCACCGAGTCCAGTCCCCGGCCGGTCACCAGCGCCGCCTGCCCGACAAGACCGGCCACCCGGGCGAACGCCGCCAGCGCCGCCGGGTCGATGTGGGCGGCACCCGGATCGTCCACGATCGGGGCGAGCGTGCCGTCAAAGTCGCTGGCAACCAGGGTGCCGTCGGGGTCGTTCGCGATGGACTCGATGATGTCTCCGCCACGCGCTGAGGTGGCCTGCCACGATGCGCTCATGCACCCCACCCTAGACACCCTCCAGCCCCGGGAAACCGATTGTCGATAGGGTGGCGGTGTCGAAAGGAGCACCGATGCCCGCCGAGACCTCCCCCGATACCCGCGCCACGTTCGTGGTGGTGGCCAACCGACTGCCCGTGGACCGGGCCGTCGATGACGATGGCAACACCACCTGGCGCACCTCGCCCGGTGGCCTGGTGACCGCGCTGGAACCGGTGATGCGCAAGCACGGCGGCGCCTGGGTGGGGTGGCATGGCGCCCCCGACGAGGTCGTCGAGGAGTTCGACCACGACGGCTACCACATCGTGCCGGTACCGCTGTCGAAGGCCGAGGTCGAGGAGTACTACGAGGGGTTCTCGAATGCCACGCTGTGGCCGCTCTACCATGACTCGGTGGCCTTCCCCGAGTTCCACCGCGAGTGGTGGGACGCCTACCAGCAGGTCAACCGCCGCTTCGCGCAGCTGGCCGCCGATGTCGCCGCCGAGGGCGCGACGGTGTGGGTGCAGGACTACCAACTGCAGCTGGTGCCCGAGATGCTGCGCGACCTGCGGCCGGACCTGAAAATTGGGTTCTTCCTGCACATCCCGTTCCCGCCCGTCGAACTGTTCCTGCAACTGCCGTGGCGTCGTCAGATCCTCGAAGGGTTGCTGGGTGCAGACCTCGTCGGCTTCCAGACCGTCGGCGGGGCCCGCAACTTCTTGCAGCTGGTCAAGACCCACACCCCGCTGCCGGTCACCAAGGATTCCGTGGAGATGCCGGACGGGCGCCATTCGATCGCCCGGGCGTTCCCCATTTCGATCGACACCCAGGGCTACCGGGACCTCGCCAACACCCCCGAGGTGATTGCGCATGCCGAGCAGTTGCTGGACGACCTGGGGCACCCGGAAGTGATCTACCTGGGTGTGGACCGGCTCGACTACACCAAGGGGCTGCGCCAGAAGTTCCGGGCATTCGGTGAACTGTTCGAGTCAGGTGAGCTCGACCCGACGAAGGTCGCGTTCATCCAGGTGGCGACGCCGTCACGCGAACGGGTGGACGAATACCGCAAGCTGCGTGACGACATCGACCTGCTGGTGGGGCGCATCAATTCCCACACTGCCGACCTGGTGCGCGCACCGATCGTCTATCGCCACGCGAGCTATTCGCGGGCGACACTGGCGGCGATGTACCGCATCGCCGACGTGATGGTGGTCACCCCGCTGCGCGACGGCATGAACCTGGTGGCCAAGGAATACATCGCCTGCCATGCCGACGACGACGGGGCGCTGGTGCTGAGCGAGTTCGCCGGTGCGGCGCGCGAGCTGAAGCAGGCCTACATGGTCAACCCCTATGACCTGAACGGGCTGAAGCAGACGCTGGTCAAGGCAGGCTTTGACTCACCGGCCGAGAAGCGCCGGCGCATGAAGGCGCTGCGCCGCCAGGTCGGCACCCACACCATCGACCGCTGGGCCGACTCGTTCCTGACGACGCTGGCACAGGTGCCCGGGCCGGTGCACTGAGATCAGCCTCGGCAACACCCCTGACAACGACAAACGCCCCTTCCGGAGGATTCCCGGAAGGGGCGCTTGGTCTGCTCTGCTCCCCCGGCTGGACTCGAACCAGCAACCGTTCGATTAACAGTCGAATGCTCTGCCAATTGAGCTACAGGGGATCGCACCGTGGTGCTTGGCTGCTCCCGGCACCGCCGGGCGCGAGACCATACGTTAGCAGAGGTCGCGCCCGGGGTGCCAATCGAGCCGTCGGTGGCCGGTTCAGTGGCCGGGGATCAGGTGAACAGGCGAACGCCGTTCCAGCCCGAGCCGATCTGCTTGGCCGCGCCGAAGCTGCCGTTGCCCTGGTTCTTGTAGAAGAACAGCAGGCCGTCCGAGCGGCGCCCGACGAGGTCGCGGGTGCCGTCGCCGTCCATGTCGCCGGGTGAGAAAGCAGCGGTCATGCCGGTCCAGCCACGGCCGACCTGGGCCGACGAGAACACCTGGCCGTTGCGGTTCAGTGCGTAGCGGTACAGGTTGCCGTTGGTGCCGATGGCCGTGATGTCGGCGATGCCGTCGCGGGTCAGGTCGCCCAGTGAAATCACGCGGCTGATGCCGTCCCAGCCGGTGCCCACCTGGTTGACGTAGGCGGCGCCCGACAAGGTCACGCGGTAGCGCAGCAGGCGGCCGTCCTTCGTGCGGGCCAGCATCTCGGGCGCCTTGTCGCCGTTGATGTCGGGCAGGATCGTCAGCTGGTCAAGGCCCGTCCAGCCCGACCCGACCTTGATGGCGCTGCCGTAGGCACCGAAGTCGGTGCCCTTGTACAGCCACAGCGTGCCGTCGTTGCGGCGGGCGAGCATCTCTGAACGGCCGTTGCCGTCCATGTCGGGCAGCGTCGAGACCCAGGTCATCGAGCCCCAGCCGGAGCCGATGTTGAACCCCTCGGACAGGGTGGGACCGCTGCGGGTGATGTAGGTGCGCATCACCCCGTAGGAATCGACGGCGAGGATGTCGGCCTTGCGGTCACCGTCCTGGTCGCCCCAGACACCCGATGGCGGCAGGTAGACGGCGAGCCTCGACGTCGAGACCGCGATGCCCTTGGTCAGGTTGAACAGGCGCAGCTGGTAGACACCGGTGCCGACACTGGAGGGCTTGGCCCAGCGCAGCGTGGCGAGGCCGGACGTGTCGACGACACCATTGGTGGTGCTGCCGCCCGAACGGGCATCGACCCACCGGCCACCGGCATAGATCTGCATGGTGAACTGGTGGCCGGTAATGCCGGCGCGCAGGTTCGTCAGGTAGTACCGGGAATCACCCGTGCCGTAGCCATTGCTGGCGTAGACCTGTGCACGGGCCGAGCGCAGTTCGAAGGAGGGCGCGATCGAGCCCGAGCCGAGGATGCCGGTGCCGCTGCGCCACTGGGTCGCCGTGAAGTCCGAGGCCTGCACCAGGAACTTGTTGCTGCCACCGGTGCTCGGTGCGGTCAGCGCCTGGGTCGGCGCATCGAAGTTGGCACGGCCAGTGGCGTCGGTGGTCACGCTGAACGCGGGGCCGATGGCCTTGACACCGCTGGGCTTGCCGGCCGGGTCCCATTGCACCTCAAAGGCGCGCAGCGAGACGACGATGTTCGGACGCATGCGGACCACACCGGCGATGGTCTGGCCCTCGTTGCGCCCCGTGGACTGGGTGATGGTGATGGTGCAGGCAGTGTTCAGCTGCAGCCCGCTGCAGTACGAAGCCGTCTTGGGCGAGACTGCGGCCTGGGCGTTGGTGGCACCCAGCATGAGCGAGCCGGCAGCGACGGCGCCGGCGACCGCCAGCAGACCGACCCGGCGCAGGGTTTGATTGATCTTCACGGGCGTGACTCTAGGGACCGAGGGGGTCGCCGGGACTCACTGTTCGTAATCGGATTTCAGTTGGGCAGTCTTGAGCGTCACGTATTCCGCGACATCGGGGTTGCTCAGCCGTGCCGCGCCCATCGTGGTCACCTGCCAGACAAGACCGGAGGTCTGGTTGGCGAGCTGGCGTCGTCCGGCGATGACCACATGCCCACCGCCGGGGGCCGGGAAGACCTGCTCGACCACGATCGATGCCTGCACCCGGTCGCGAAACACCGGAGGTACCGAACCCGCCTGGGTCAGCACGACCGAACCGGAGCTCTGGTCGACGAACGTCCAGCGCAGGCGCCCCGTCTCACGGTCCCAGCCGCCGCGCGAGATCAGGTGCCAGCCGATGAACTCCCAGCGCTGCTGGTCGGCCGTGGGGTGCGGACGATGAATGGCCAGGCACTCCTGGGTCGCGACCACCACCACCCCATCCGTGCCGGCACCGACAGCCAGCACCCGTCCGGCTTCGGGGCGTCCGCGGCGCAGCTCTGCCGCCAACTGCTCGTCAAGGGGGACACGGGATGAGAAGGGGTTGGACCATCGCATGCCCCTATTCTCGCCCCTCAGGCTGCCGGCGGGTGACGCAGGTAGGCCTCGCGGGCCCTTGCGCTGGCCCGGGCGCTCACCCGGCGGATGCTGGACACTGTCAGGCCGAGCTCGGCACCGATCGCCGCCAGGGTGCGACCCTGCGCCCGCGCCAGCAGCACCCGGCGCTCGAGGGTGGTCAGCCCTGCCAGCACGCCGTGCAGGTCGCCCCCGTCGGCGTTGTGGGCAAGCTGCTGCTGCCCGGATTCATCGATGGGGTCGACCGGGCCCCGGGTGCGCTTCTCCCAGCCGGTCTGCTGGCGCATCCTCGCCGCCATGCCGTGCCGCAGCCAGTGCCAGGCATGCGTCGAGAGCCGAAGACCCCGGGTGTAGTCGTAGCGCATCAGGGCCTCGGCCAGCGCCACCCAGCCCTCCTGCACCAGGTCATCCATCAGCGCTGGGTCACCTCGGGAATAGCGACGGGCCACCATCTTGACCATGCCGGCGTTGGCGAGCCACAACCGCTGCCAGGCCTCGCGGCCCTCGTCGACCACGGCTTGCAGGTCGGCTTCGTGGTACCGCACTCCCCCGGACGACGCACCGGTGTGCAGCAGGTGCTGGGCGAACAGGCCCACCTCGACCGTGCGTGCCAGCCGCCATTCCGTGTGCGCATCGAGCGGCGCTTCAGTGATCTGCATGGGGCCAGCTTCACCGCCAGCGAGGTCGTCCCGGACGGCCCTGTGGACGACACACCGCGGAAGCGACGGACAACACCAACTTGTCCACAGGCTGCTGTCCGGCCCGGCAGGTCAGGCCAGCGCCTGCAGGTGCTTGCGCCGGGATTCGAGGCTGAGCAGTTCGGCGAACATTCGCCGGTGTTCGGTGCCCTGTTCGATGGGGTTGGTGCGCTGCAGCCGCGACTTCAGGTCGTTGATCTGGCGGGTGATCGCCAGCAGCACCAGGCGCGCCGAGTAGCTCATCGCGTACTCCTCATCCGGGGGCACGGGCAACGGCTCGACCAGCAGTTCGACCACCAGCGCCGAGACCTGGTCGTCGTCGATGCGGTCCAGCAGTTCGTCGGTCCAGCGTTCCCCCGAGTACGGCGCCCGGGTGACGGCCTCGGCGATCATGCGGTAGGCCGGCTGGGTGAAATGGTCGGCGACCACCCCGTTCCATGCGTCGTCGAACAGCAGCGGATGCGCCAGCATGAGCTTCAGCGTGCCCCGCTCGACCTCGAGCGCGCGGTCGTCGGCGCGAGGCATCGGCACGGCGCTCACCAGTGCTGGCGTGCCCGGGTCGTCCGTCGGCGGTTCGGCGTCGTGCCGCGGGTGCGTGGGCTGCGGCGTCGTCCCCTGCCGGCGGGCGGCACGGGCCAGTTCGCGGCGCACCTCGTCGAGGTCGATGCCGATCATGGTCGACAGCTCGCGGGCATAGCCGTTGACCAGCGACGCGTCACGGATGCTGCTGACCAGCGGTGCCGCCGCCCGCAGCGCAGCGAGGCGACCGTCGGCCCGGTCGAGGTCGAACCCGCTGATCGTGTTGGACATGACGAACCGGTACAGCGGCACGCGCCGAGCGACCAGTTCACGCACGGCCGCATCGCCGTGCTCGATGCGCAGGTCGCACGGGTCGAGGCCATGGGGTTCGACGGCCACATAGGTCTGGGCAATGAAGTTGCGGTCGCCGTTGAACACCTTGAGCGCGGCCTTCTGCCCGGCGGCGTCGCCGTCGAAGGTGAAGACCACCTCGCCGTTGAAGGCGTCGTTGTTGCCCATCAGCCGCTGCAGCAGCCGCCCGTGGTCATCACCGAAGGCCGTGCCACAGGACGCCACCGCCGTGTCGACGCCGGCCAGGTGGGCGGCCATCACGTCGGTGTAGCCCTCGACGACCACGGCCTGGTGCTTCTTGCCGATGTTCTGCCGGGCCAGGTCGAGGCCGTACAGCACATGCGACTTCTTGTAGACGGGGGTCTCGGGGGTGTTGATGTACTTGGCCGGGATCCGGTCGTCCTCGAACAACCGCCTGCCGCCGAACCCGAGTGTGGACGAGCCGGAGTCGCGGATCGGCCACAGCAACCGGCCGCGGAAGAAGTCCCAGCCGCCCTCACGCACCAGCCCGGCGGCGATGAGCACCTGGTCACTGAAGCCCAACCCGTTGAGGTGGTGGCGCAGGTCGCGGCCCCCGCGGGGGGCGTAGCCGACGCCGAAGTGCGCGGCCGCGTCGCGGTCGAACCCGCGGCCGTCGAGGAACTGCCGCGCCGTGAGCGCGTCCGGGCTGGTCAACTGTGCCGCGAAGAACTCGGACGCCGCCGCGTTGGCCTCGAGGATGCGCACGCGCTGCCCCGGCGGCAGCCCCGGTCGGCCCACGCCGCCGTCCTCGACGATGCGCAATTGCACGCCTGTCCTGTCGGCCAGGAACTGGACGGCCTCGGTGAAGGTGAGGTTGTTGATCTTCTGCACGAAGGTGATGGCGTCGCCGCCCTCGCCACAGCCGAAGCAGTGGTAGAAGCCGCGTGACGGGGTGACGTGGAAGCTCGGGGTCTTCTCGTCATGGAAGGGGCACAACCCCTTCAGTGAGCCGCCGCCCGCGTTGCGCAGCGCGACATGATCAGAGATGACCTCGTCGATGCGCACCCGTTCGCGGACCAGTGCGATGTCCTCGTCGTTGATGCGCCCAGCCATGGGATGAATGGTAGCCGCCATGCGACATGATGACCCTGTGAGTGTTGACCCGAGCTGGCAGTTGGCCGCAGCCCTGGTGGCCCTGGTTGCCCTGGCGGTGCTCGTGTCGTGGCGGGCCGGGTTCGGGCAGCAGCGCGGCATCATCGTCGCGGCGGTGCGGGCGGCCCTGCAACTGGCGCTCGTCTCGGGCATCATTGTCGCGGCCATCGCCCAGGTGTGGTCGTCGCTGCTGTTCGTGGCGCTGATGTTCACGATCGGCGTCTACACGACGTGCAAGCGCACCGACGTGCGCGGCTCGTGGCCCTGGGCGGCGCTGGCGATGGCGGCGGGCATCGTGCCGGTGCTGGCCATCATCTTCGGACTACGGGTGGCACCGTTCGAGGGGGTCTCGATCATCCCGATCGCGGGCATCATCACCGGCAACATGATGAGCGCGCACACGCTGACCGGACGACGGCTGTTCCCGGCGCTGCGCGACAACATCGGCACCTATGAGGCCGGGCTCTCGATCGGGCTCATGCGGCGCGACGCGATCAGCCTGGTCACCTCGCGGCAGGTGGCCGAGGCGCTGGTGCCCACCATCGACAACACCCGGACGGTCGGGCTGGTGACACTGCCCGGCGCGTTCATCGGCGTGCTGTTGGGCGGCGGGTCACCGCTGCAGGCCGGCGCGGCGCAGTTGTTGGTGCTGGTCGGGATCATGACCGGTCAGGTGCTCACGGTGGCGACGGCACACGAGTTGATCCTGCGCGCGAAGTTGTTGCCGGCGGACCTGAAGCAACGGCTGCGGCCCTGAGCCAGCCGCCGCGTCGCGGTCAGCGTCCGATGCCGCGCGGCAGTCGGGCCGTGTCCCAACCCATCAGGTCGGTCGCCTGGTCGAAGGCGTAGCGGTCGGTCATGCCGCCGACATACGTGACGGCCAGTCGCACCGGTTCGTCGCCCTCCCGGTAGTCGGCGGGCATGTCGTCAGGGTGCTCGGCATAGTGCTCGACCAGGGCGCGCAGCACCTCGACCACCGCCTTCGACTGGGCCAACGACTCAGGACGGGTGTAGATGCGCTCGTAGTTGAACGCCCGCAGCGCGGCCAGGGCACCGGCGGTGTCGGGGTCCATGCCGACCTGCCCCGTCTCGCACGTCGTGTGCACCACGGCCCGGATGAACGCCGACAACTGGCTGCGCCGTGTCGTGCCCACCACCTCGGCGATCCCGCGCGGCACATCCTGCTCGCGGACGATCCCCGCGTGGATCGCGTCTTCGAGGTCATGGGCGCAGTAGGCGATCCGGTCAGACCACGAGCAGATCTCGCCCTCGATGGTGCCCGGCGCCGGACGGGACCACGAGTGGTTGCGGATGCCGTCCAGGGTCTCGGCGCACAGGTTCAGCCCACGCAGCACCACATCGGCCCCCCACGGGCCGTGGTCATACCCCTCGGGCAGGTACAGGTCGAAGGCGTCCTCCGAGGCATGTCCCCCGGGCCCGTGGCCACAGTCGTGACCCAGCGCCATGGCATCGGCGAGCACATCGTTCGCGCCGATGCCGCGGGCGATCGAGGTGGCCACCTGCGCCACCTCGAGCGCATGCGTCAACCGGGTGCGCTGGTGGTCGCTGGGGAACACCACGACCTGGGTCTTGCCGGCCAGTCGGCGGAAAGCAGTCGAATGGACGATGCGGTCGTGGTCACGCTCGAAGCAGGTCCGCAGGGGGTCCGGGGCCTCTTCGACGGCCCTGTTGCCGGCGCCCCGCGACAGCGTGGCCCCCGGGCGCAGCAGCGCAGCCTCAGCCTCTTCGCGGCGTTCGCGCGTCCACGGTTGGTGGGTCTCGGCGAAGCGGGCATGGGTATCGGCGTGGGCCAGCACCTGCCGCTCGTCACCGTGGCCGTGGTGCGTGCGTGCCCACGCCTGTGCCCGCGGCAGCACGTCTGGCTGCTGGTCAGGTGCGACCGACACCGGTTACCTCCCGTGGCTGTGTGCGTTGGACGCCGACCACGCTAGCGCAGTGGCCTCGACGAATCAGGCGCCACCAGCGCCCCGTAGACTGGCAGCAACAATGAGAGGGACGCGATGAGCAACCAGGACAACCCGTGGGGCCGCAACAACAATTCATCCTGGGACGCAGGTGAGAACTCCAGCCCGTGGGAAGCCAACAACAACCCTGGCAACGCCGGCCAGGGCAATGTCGGCCAGGGCAATGGCAACTCATCGTGGGGCCAGCCCGCCCAGTCGTGGGAGCAGCCCGCCCAGTCATGGGAGCAGCCCGCCCAGTCATGGGACCAGCCCGCCCAGTCATGGGACCAGCAGTACCCGGGCCAGCCCCAGCAGCCCCAGGCCATGCAGTCCTACCCTGCCCATGGCGGCTACCAGCCCGCTGCGGGCGGGTACTACGCGATGGCCCCCGAGCAGCCGAGCACGCTGGGACGCACCGCGTTCATCCTGACCCTGCTGGCCCTGGTCATCTCGATGGTCATCAGCTACTTCTGCGGCCAGGCCTACGGCACCCTGTTCGAGGGCCTGGGCACCACCGACTTCGACCCGAACACGGTGCCGCCCGGCCTTGAGGACGAGGTCACCAGGGCCGGCCTGTTGGTGATGGCCCAGGGCCTGCCCACGATCCTGGGCATCACCGGGTTGATCATGGGCTTCGTCGCGCTGGGCAAGGCCACCGCCAGCAAGGCATTCGCCGGCTGGGCCATTGCCATCGGCTTCGCGGCACCGGTGATCAGCTTCATCTTCTGGATCGCGGTACTGATGCCCTACATCCCCATGCAGTGACGGCCTGCCGGGGCCTTCCCGGCCTCGGACGAGGCTGGGCGCGGGCAGTTCACCAGCAGGTGCTCGTCCACGAACCTGCACAAATGGCACCCGCGCCACGTCCGCCACCGGAACCGGCCGAACCGGCTGCACAAGTGACGCCCGTGCCACGTCCGCAGGATCCGGCCAGGTCACCCCAGCGCCCAGACCGGGCCAGATAAACCCACCCGCTGACGACTTTCTCGGGCACACCCCACCCGAACCCGGCGAAAAACTCGCACCAGCACGAGTTCTTCTGGTTCCCAGCCCCGGACGAAGCAGCAGCGCGGCGCGTTACCAGCAGTCGCCCGTCCAGAACCTCAGTGGGCCGCTTCGTGCCAGCTGTGCCCGACACCCGTCGAGACATCCAGCGGCACCTTCAGCTCGACCGCCGAGCCCATGGCCTCGCGCACCAGCGCCTCGACCTGCTGGGCCTCTCCCCGGGCCACCTCGAGCACCAGTTCGTCATGCACCTGCAGCAGCATCCGGCTGGCGAACCCGCCGGCACGCAGCCCGGCATCCAATTTGATCATCGCCATCTTGATGATGTCGGCGGCCGAACCCTGGATGGGCGCATTCAGCGCCATCCGCTCGGCCATCTCGCGGCGCTGGCGGTTCGATGAACCGAGGTCGGGCAGGTAGCGCCGCCGGCCCAGGATCGTCGCGGTGTAGCCCGACTTGCGGGCAGCACCGACCACGTTCTGCAGGTAGTCGCGCACCTCGCCGAACCGCTCGAAATAGCCTTCCATCAGCTCTTTGGCCTCGGCCACCGAGATGCCGAGCTGGTTCGACAGCCCGAACGCCGACAGGCCATAGGCCAGCCCGTAGTTCATCGCCTTGATCTTCGCCCGCTGCTCACCCGTCACCGCGCCGGGTTCGACGTGGAAGACCGTCGCCGCCATCTGCGTGTGGAAGTCGACCCCACTGCGGAATGCCTCGATCAACAGGTCGTCGTCCGACGCGTGCGCCATGATGCGCATCTCGATCTGGGAATAGTCGGCCGTCAGCAGCGACTCATGGCCGGGCCCCACGATGAACCCCTCACGAATACGACGTCCAGACTCGGTACGGATCGGGATGTTCTGCAGGTTCGGGTCGGTCGACGAGAGCCGTCCGGTGGCCGCGGTCACCTGCGAATACGTCGTGTGGATGCGACCGTCGTCCCCCACCGTCTTCAGCAGCCCGTCGACGGTCTGGCGCAGCCGGATCCAGTCACGGTGCGCCAGCAGGTGCGCCAGGAAGGGGTGCTCGGTCTTCGCGTACAGCCCCTCGAGCGCATCCGCGTCGGTCGTGTACCCCGACTTCGTCTTGCGGGTCTTCGGCATGTCGAGCTCGTCGAACAGCACCGTCTGCAGCTGCTTCGGCGAACCCAGGTTGATCTCGTGCCCGATGACCGCCCAGGCGTCGCCCTGGGCCGTCTCGACCTGGGCATCGAACTCCGCGCGCAACCCTTCGAACAGGCCGACGTCGACGGCGATGCCCTGCTGTTCCATCCGCGCCAGGATGCGCTGCAGGGGCAGTTCGACGTCGGTCATCAGCCGCGTCTGCTCAGTAGCGTCCAGCTCGGCCACCAGCGCCTGCGCCAGGTCGATCACGGCCCGCGCGCGCAGCATCGACGCCTCGGCCAGGGCCTCGTTGCTGCCCGGTTCGTCGAACAACGCTTCCTGGGGCTCGCCACCATCCTCGGACGAGTCCGCGCGCAGTTCACGCTTGAGGTGACGCAGCGCCAGGTCGCCAAGGTCATAGGTGCGCTGGTCAGGGCGGTACAGGTAGGCCGCCAGCAGCGTGTCGCACGTGACCCCGCGCAGGTCCCAGCCGCGGGCCCACACCGCCAGCAGCGGCCCCTTGGCGTCGTGCAGTGTCTTGGCCGCGGCCTCGTCCGCCAACCACCCGGCCAGGGCGCGGTCGTCCTCAGGGGTCAGCTCGGCGGTCGCGAACCACACCGCGGCACCATCGCTGGCGGCCAGCGCGATCGCCTCGATGTCACCCGTGCCGCCGCCCCACTGCCCGGTGACGTCGACACCGGTCAGCTCGCCGTGCCCGTGGGCGTCGAGCCAGGCCCCCAGCTCGCCGGGGCCGAGCAGCTCACCGGCCACGGCGAAGCCACCCTCGGCCTCAATCGGCGCGTTCGGCAACTGTTCGATCAAGCGGTCGCGCAGCACCCGGAACTCCAGCCCGTCGAACAGCGTGTGCACGGCCTCGCGGTCCCAGTCCTGCTTGGCGAGGTCGTCCAGTCCCACGTTCAGGTCGAGGTCGCGCACCAGTGCATTGAGCCTGCGGTTGCGCACGACATCGTCCAGGTGGGCGCGCAGGCTCTCACCGGCCTTGCCCTTGACCTGGTCGGCCCTGGCGATCAGGTTGTCGAGGCCGTCGAACTGGTCGAGCCACTTGGCGGCCGTCTTCGGTCCCACGCCGGGCACACCGGGCAGGTTGTCGCTGGTCTCACCGACCAGTGCGGCCAGTTCCGGGTAGCGCTGGGGAGCGACCAGATAGCGTTCCTCGACCTTCTCGGGCGTGAGCCGCGCCAGGTCCGAGACCCCCTTCAGCGGGTACAGCACCGTGACGTGGTCGTTCACCAATTGCATCGAATCGCGGTCGCCGGTGCAGATGAGCACGTCAACGTCGTCGCCCATACCGGTCGCCAGCGTGGCGATGACGTCGTCCGCCTCGAACCCGTCGACCTCGAGGTGGGTGATGTTCAGTGCATCAAGCACCTCTTTGATCAGCTGCACCTGGCCCTTGAACTCGTCCGGGCTCTTGGAGCGGTTGGCCTTGTACTCGGTGTACTCGGCCGTGCGGAACGTCTGGCGCGACACGTCGAATGCCACCGCCACGTGGGTCGGGGCCTCGTCGCGCAGCACGTTGATGAGCATCGAGGTGAAGCCGTAGACGGCGTTGGTGTGCTGCCCCGTGCTCGTCGAGAAGTTCTCGACGGGCAGGGCGAAGAATGCGCGGTAGGCCACCGAGTGACCGTCCACCAACAGCAGTCGGGGTCGTGCGGGGGCGTCGGTGGCAGCAGTCGTCGAAGTCACCCCACGAACCTTAGTCGAGCGTCGATAGAGTGGCCGCCATGCTCGCACCAGACCAGCCAGTCGACCCGTCCGTCTTCGACCTGCCGCACGAGCAGCGCATGCCCGAATGGGCGTGGGCGATGTCGTCGGCACTGGACGACCGCATGGGCCTGCAGATTGCCGAGCTGACGGCGCAACGATGCGTCGGCCGCTACCCCGTCGAGGGCAACACCCAGCCGTTCGGGCTGTGGCACGGCGGCGCTTCCGGGGTCGTCATCGAGACCTTGGCCTCATTCGCCGCGAACGCCTATGGCCGCGAGTTCGGCAAGGGCGCGGTCGGCGTCGACCTGACCGCCACCCACCACCGGTCGGTGCGGCACGGCCACGTCACCGGTTATGCCACGCCGCTGCACCTGGGCCGGTCGCTGGTGACCTACCAGGTGCACCTGTACGACGACCGGCGACGGCTGATCGGCAGCGGGCGGCTCACCTGCCACCTGATCAACATCACAGAGGACTGAGGCCCTGGGACAGGCTGGCTCAGCCGAGCTTCTTGCCCTGACGTGCGTGCTCGATGACGCCGTCGGCCACCTCACGCATCGACTTGCGCAGGTCCATGGCAGTCTTCTGGATCCATCGGAAGGCCTCCTGCTCGGTCAGCCCCAGGCCCTGCTGCAGCAGTCCCTTGGCCTGGTCGACGGCCTTGCGTGAGCTCAGCCGGTCCTCCAGGTCGCCAACCTCGTCCTCGAGGGCCCGGATCTCCTGGAAACGACCGATCGCGATCTCGATGGCGGGCACGACGTCAGAGGCGTCGAAGGGTTTGACGACGTAGGCCATGGCGCCGGCCTCGCGCGCACGCTCGACCAGGTCGCGCTGGCTGAACGCGGTCAGCATGACGACGGGGCAGATGCGCTCCTCGGCGATGTGCTCGGCGGCGGTAATGCCGTCCATCTTGGGCATCTTCACGTCCATGACGACCAGGTCGGGTTCGAGTTCGCGCGCCATGGCGAGCGCCTGCTCGCCGTCACCGGCCTGGCCGATCACCTCGTAGCCCTCTTCTTCGAGCAGCTCGACCAGGTCCATGCGGATCAGTGCCTCGTCCTCGGCCACCAGCACACGGGGCCGTCCGCCGCGAGCCTCTTGTGGCTGCGCAGGCTGGGACTGATCTGAGGGGGAGGAAGCGGACACGGTGACTCCTACGAAGTGATGGGCCCAACAAGGGCACCCGACAGTGTGCCAGAAGCAGGCGGCCCCGGTCAGCCCGGGTGGCTCGATACTAGCGCTGCGCGGGCGGGCATGTGGTGGCCAACGGCGGCGAGGACGAAGGCAATGCGGTTCTGTGGCAGAATGACTACGCCTTGAACGGCCAAGCCCCCTGCCCGGGTGGCGGAATGGTATACGCGGACGGCTCAAACCCGTCTGGCTGAAAGGCCTTAGGGGTTCGACTCCCCTCCCGGGCACCACACACGAAGGCCGGACCCCCACGCGGGGGCCCGGCCTTCGACCGTGTGGCGACGCTGCGCTGGGTCAGCTGAGCGCGTCACCGATCTTGTGCACGCGGATCGCGTTCGTGCGGCCGGCGCTGCCCATCGGCGAGCCGTAGACGACGACGATCTTGTCGCCGGTCTGCACGAGGCCCTCGTCCAACATGATCTGCTGGACCGCGGCGAGCATCTCGTTGAAGACCGTGTACTCGTCGGTCACGTACGACTGGAAGCCCCACGACAGCGACAGCTGCTGGGCGGTCGACTCACGCGGGGTGAAGGCCAGCATCGGCGTGGTCGGGCGCAGGCGCGACAGCCGACGGGCAGTGTCGCCCGAGTGGGTGAACGCGACCAGGTACTTGGCCTCGAGTCGCGCAGCAGCCTCGGCGGCCGACTTCGCCATGATGCCGCTGGTGGTGTGCGGCTGCCAGTCGATGCGCTGGATGCGGTCGATGCCGTGTTCCTCGACATTGGTGACGATCTGCGCCATGGTGGTGACGGTTTCGACCGGGTAGTCGCCCACCGAGGTCTCGCCCGACAGCATGACCGCGTCGGTGCCGTCGATGACGGCGTTGGCGACGTCCGAGGCCTCTGCACGGGTCGGGCGCGGGTTGCTGGCCATCGACTCGAGCATCTGGGTGGCCACGATGACGGGCTTGGCCCAGATGCGGGCTGCCTCGACGATGCGCTTCTGCGCAATCGGCACCGATTCGAGCGGCAGTTCGACACCCAGGTCGCCACGGGCCACCATCACGGCGTCGAACTTGTCGATGATGTCCTGCATGTTCTCGATCGCCTGGGGCTTCTCGAGCTTCGCGATGACGGGAAGGCGCACGCCCTCTTCGTCCATGATCTCGTGGGCGCGGTCGATGTCCGAGCCGTTGCGGACGAACGACAGCGCGATCATGTCGACGCCCTGCTTCAGCGCCCACCGCAGGTCGGCTTCGTCCTTCTCGCTCATGGCGGGCACGTTCACGGCCACGCCGGGCAGGTTGATGCCCTTGTTGTTGCTCACATAGCCGGGGACGACGGTCTTGGTCCTGACGTCGGTCGCGGTGACCTCGATGGCCTCGAGCATGACCTTGCCATCATCGATCAGCAGCTTGTCGCCGATCGCGACATCGGCCGGCAGGCCCTTGAAGGTGGTCGAGCAGCGCTCGGCCGTGCCCTCGATGTCGTCGATGGTGATGGTGAACTCCTGGCCCACCTCGAGGAAGTGCTTCTCACCGCCGGCAAACTTGCCCAGGCGAATCTTGGGGCCCTGCAGGTCGGCGAGGATCGCCACCCGCTTGCCGAGCTTCTTGGCGGTGTCACGCACGAGCTGGTAGCGGTTGGCATGCTCGCTGTAGTCGCCATGGCTCATGTTCAGGCGGGCAACGTTCATGCCCGCGTTGATGATTCCTTCCATACGCTCAGGGCTCTCAACCGCAGGCCCCAGCGTGCACACAATCTTTGCTCTACGCACGTGGCAAACCCTAGTCGATCACCCGGGCTGATGACGCCGCGGGGCACACATCACCATGCGCGCACGATGTCCAGTGCACGTTGTAGGTCGTCCGGATACGGCGAGGTGAAGGTGACATACTCCCCCGTGGCCGGGTGCACGAAGCCGAGTTCGGTGGCGTGCAGCCACTGGCGTGCCAGGCCCAGTTTCGCCGCCAGCACCGGGTCGCTGCCGTACAGCGGGTCGCCCACGCACGGGTGCTTGATCGCCGCCATGTGCACCCGGATCTGGTGCGTGCGACCGGTTTCGAGGTGGATGCGCAGCAGCGTGGCCGCCACGAACGCCTCGATGGTCTCGTAGTGGGTCACGGAGTGGCGCCCACCGGCGACGATCGCCATCTTCCAGTCCGAGCCGGGGTGGCGGGCGATGGGTGCGTCAATCGTGCCGTCGAACGGGTCGGGATGCCCCTGGACGAGGGCGTGGTAGGTCTTGTCGACCGTCCGGTCGCGGAACGCCTGCTTCAGCACGGTGTAGGCGTGTTCCGACTTGGCCACGACCATCAGCCCCGACGTGCCGACGTCGAGCCGCTGCACGATGCCCTGCCGTTCGGGCACCCCCGAGGTGGTGATGCGGAATCCTGCCCCGGCAAGGTGTTCAACCACGCTGGGCCCGTCCCAGCCCACCGAGGGGTGCGCTGCCACCCCCACCGGCTTGTCGACCACCACGATGTCGGGGTCGTCATGGACGATGCGCACGCCCTCGACGACCTGCGGCACGACCTGCGCCGTGCGTGCGGGCTGGTCGAGGTCGACCTCGAGCATGGCACCGGCCTCGACGCGGGTCGACGTCTTGTCGACGGTGACCCCGCCCAACGCCACCCCGCCCGCCTCGATCAGCTCGGCGATGCGGCTGCGGGACAGTCCCGTGATGCGGGCGGCTGCGGCGTCCACACGGTCACCGGCCAGCTCGTCGGGCACCAGGAAGACAGCCACCCGTCAGGCCCCCGGGGTCCGGGCGGCCTTTTCACGGCGCCCCTCGAGCAGTGACCAGATGATGACGATGCCCGCTGCCGTCGTCAGGCAGATGTCGGCCACGTTGAAGATGGCGAAGTTGGGTACCGAGAAGAAATCGATGACGTGGCCGCGCAGCGGCCCGGGGGCACGCAGCAGCCGGTCGGTCAGGTTGCCCGCGATGCCTGCCATGGCCAGGCCCAGCACGGCCCCCTGGGCAACGGTCCTGACCCGGGGGGCCAGCCAGACAGCGCAGAACACGAGCGCGGCGATCGCGAGCACCGAGAGCACCTCGGTGAACGCCGCGCCCATCGAGAACGCCGCCCCGGGGTTGCGGATCAGCCGCAGGGTGAGCAGCCCACCCAAGTAGCTGGGCGGGTCGGCGGGGTCGAGATGGCGCACGGCCAGCGCCTTGGTGACCTGGTCGATGGCATAGCCCACGACGAAGACGGCCACCAGGGCACCCCAGACCACGGCCCGGCGCTGTGCGCGGGGACGTGCCGCTTCGTCGGGGCTGTCTGGGGCTTCGGGGGTCTCGGGCTTCTCGGGGTCCACAGGCCCCGAGGCTACCTGTTCTGCGGCAAGGCGTTCGTCGGTCACCGGTTCAGCGACGCTCAGAGCGCTGCTTGCACTGCACGCACATGGTGGCGCGCGGGAAGGCCTGCAGCCGCGCCTTGCCGATCGGCCTGCCACAGCTCTCGCAGAGGCCGTACTTGCCCGCATCCAGCATCTTCAGCGCATGGATGTTCTGGTCGAGCATTTCGCGGGTGTTCGAGGCCAGCGACATCTCCTGGTCGCGTTCGAAGTTGGACGAACCGACGTCAGCCGGGTCGCGCCCGGCGCCATCGGACCCGTCGGCCAGCAGCTCGGCGAGCTCGGCCTCGACCACGGCGATGGCGTTGGTCATGCGTTCGACTTCGCTGACGAGTTCGGCGCGCAGCTCGGCGACCTCCTCAGCCGTCCACGGGTCTTCGCCTTCGCGCACGGGCAGCAGCGCGCCGTCGGGTCCCTGGGCGGACTTGGTGGCGGTCATTGAATGGTCTCCTCGGATGGTGGACTGGCGAAGCCACCCACCGGGGGTGACTTGGATGCAAGATACACCACGTGTCAAGTGCCCGGATCAGAATTTCGCCGCAGGCTCAGCGCAACAGCGCCCTCGCCGTCGCGGAATCCGTGACCAGACCGGTCGCCATGCCCGCAGACAACGCGGTGTACAGCGCTTCGACCTTGCCCTGGCCGTGGGCGAGCAGCAGCCGCTGGGGAACCTGCCGCATGCCGGCCAGGCTGAGCCCGATGACCCGGCGGTCGACATCGCTGTCGACAGGTTGGCCATCGGCGTCGAAGAACCTCGCCGCGATGTCGCCGACGGCGCCGCGCTCGAGCAACTGCGCGCGTTCGTCCTCGCTCACCGAATCGCGCAGCTGACTGGTGGACCAATCGAGCCCACCGACACCGAAGAGCAGCGCGTCGGCGCGCGAGGCCATGTCGAGCGCATCGATCACTTCGGGCAGCGACGACAGCACCCGGGCGAACTCGGCGGACGGCGCGAGCAGGGGTGCTGGGAAGCCGAAGCTGCGCCCATTGAGCCGACGGGCCAGCCGCTGCGCCAGCTCGCCGGGGTTGATGCCCTTCTGCCAACCGCCCCACCCACCCGACATGGGCAGGCAGCTCACCGCCACCTCGGGGGCCTGGTCGCGCTGCGCCACGAGTTGGATGGCCCGCCCGAGTGTTGACGAGAGCCCGATGCCGACCAGCTCGCGGTGCTCCACCACCGCCTCGATGGCCGCGGCGCCGCCGCGGTCGATGGCGAGCTGGGCCTGGTCCTGGTCGGGCAGCGACGGGGCCACCCACACCCGGTCAAGGCCGAAGCGTTGCTGCAGGCGGGCGATCAGGTCTGCGAAGGGTTCGTCCGGGCCATTGATCGAGATCTCGACCACACCCGTCGCCCTGGCCTGGGCGAGCAGCCGCGTGACCTTGACCCGCGACAACCCGAGCTCGGCGGCGATCTGCTGGTGGGTCAGGCCGTGCTCGTAATAGAGCCGGGCGACGTCGACCAGGGTGCGGTCGGCCGGTGCGGTCGTCGTCCCAGCAGGTGGTTCATTGTTGAACATGTGTACATGTTAACCGAACCGATGTACAGTTGCTGGCATCACGTCCCAGAACACAGACAAGGAAGTCGTCATGGACAAGGTTGTTGTCGGCGTCGACGCAGGCACCACGGCAGTAAAGGCCGTCGTCTTCTCGACCAAGGGTGAGATCCTGCTCACCGCCCACCGCGGTGTGCCAGTCGAGTACGGCAAGAAGGGTGAGGCCGAACAGGACCTCAACGCCATCTGGCAGGCCGTGCGCGAATGCCTCACCGAGGTGACCGGCCAGCTCGCCGACGAGCAGGTCATCGGCGTCGGGCTGACTGGCCAGGGCGACGGCGCCTGGCTGCTCGACAAGCAGCAGCAGCCGCTGCAGAAGGCCGCGATCTGGATGGACGGCCGCGCCGGCAGGCGCGTGCAGGAATGGCAGGATGGCGGCCAGGGCCGGCGGGTGCTCGATGTCACCGGCACGACCATCTTCCCCGCACTGGCACCGGTGCTTCTCTCTGAGTTCGCCGACCAGGACCCGGGCTTCCTCGACTCGATCGGCACCACGTTCCACTGCAAGGACTGGATCCGCTACCAGCTCACCGGCGAACTCGCCACCGACTACACCGAGGCGTCGCGGCTGTTCTTCGACGTGCACAGCGGCGAGGGCCACAACGCCCAGCTGGCCGCCGACCTTGGGCTCGAGAAGGTGCTCGGCACCCTGCCCACGGTGCTGCCCGCCGAGGCGTCGGGGGGCACCGTGTCCGAGGCGGCCGCGGCCGCCACAGGTCTGCCCGCCGGCATCCCCGTGGCCGTCGGCATGATCGACGTCGCCGTCACGGGCCCGGGGCTGGGCGCCATCGACGATGGCGACGCCTGGCTGATCCTGGGCACCACCGGCTTCATCGGCACCCTGCTGGGTTCGGTCGACGAGCGCCGCTCGGAGCTGTCGATGGTGCTGGCCACCGGCCGCGACAAGCAGGTGCTCGAGTTCCTGGCCCCGATGACCGGCACCCCCAACCTCGACTGGATCCGCAACACCCTCGGCTTCGAGGACTGGTCGGTGGCCGAGACCGAGGCCCGCTCGGTGCGCCCCGGCAGCGGCGGCGTCGTCTACCTGCCCTACGCCTCCCCCGACGGCGAGCGTGCCCCCTTCCTCGACCCCAGTGCATCGGCCTCGTGGCTCGGCATGAGCATCAGCACCAAGCCTGCGCAGATCCTGCGCAGCGTCTACGAAGGCGTCTCGTTCTCGCTCGTGGAGTGCGCTGAGGTGCTGAAGATCGACGGTGACCTCGTCGTCTCGGGCGGCGGGTTCCGCTCTGACCTGATCTGCGAGATGCTCGCCGACACCACCGGCCAGCGCGTGATCCGCCAGGACGCCCCGGAGGCCGGCGCCCGCGGTGCCGCCACGCTCGCCCTGGTCGCCAGTGGCGCCGCGTCCGATGTCAAGGACGCCGCTTCGATGATGGTCACCTCGACCTCGTCATTCGAGCCGAACCCCGCCAATCACGACGTCTACCGCAAGGCCTACGACGTCTACCGCACCAGCCGCGACGCGCTGCGCCCGGCCTGGCCGGCGATGCGTGACCTGCGGGCCGCCTCGGACGAGCAGGACCAGGCATGAGCACCGACCAGCAGACCAGTAACCAGCAGCGCATCGCCTCGCTGGTCCATGTCGCCGGTGATGCCGTCCGGCAGGGGCTGGTGCTGGCCTCGGGCGGCAACCTGTCGCACCGCCTCGAGGACGGCACCGTGGCAGTCAGCGGCAAGGGCACGTGGCTCGACCGGCTCGACGTCGACCAGTTCGCGATCCTGTCGCCGGACGGCACCCCCGTTTCGGGGCCCACGCCGTCCAGTGAATGGAAGCTGCACACCTCGATCTATGAGGCCCGGCCCGATGCGCAGGCGATCATCCACATCCACCCGCAGTTCACGCTGCTGCTGACCGCACTCGGCCACAAGGTGCGCTTCATCACCCAGGACCACGCGTTCTACGTCGGCAGCTACGGGTACACGAAGTACTACACCAACGGGTCGGACGAGCTCGCCGAGACCGCCGCCGACCAACTGCGCGACGGCACCCATGACGTCGTCGTGCTGGGCAACCACGGTATCGCCGCGCTGGGTGACAGCATCGAGTCCGCATACCGCAAGGCGCTGAACATGGAAGAGGCGGCGAAGCTCACCTACCACGCCCTGCTGCTGGGCGACCAGGACACGGTCTTCCCACCCGAAGAGCTCGCGAAGCTGCACCACCACTGAACCTTGAGACCTGAGAGAACTTGACACCTGTGAGAAGGAGACACCATGAAGATCCTGTTGCAAGGTGACGGCTTCGTCCTGCCCGAGATCCTGCAGACGGCCATCGACGAGCAGCACATTGACGCCGAGACCATCCAGACCGCGAACTCCTGGCCGGTGACACCGATGCAGGACATCGGCGGTGTGCGCGAGGCCAATGGCGACGAGGACGAGCTGATCGCAGCACTGCAGGGCGCCGACGTGCTGTTCACGCACTCGGCGCCGGTCACCCGCAAGGTGTTGGACGCCTGCCCGGACCTGAAGCTGGTGGTGATCTGCCGCGGTGGGCCGGTGAATGCCGACGTCGCCGCCGCCACCGAACGGGGCGTGCTCGTCTGCAACACCCCGGGGCGCAATGCCAATGCCACCACCGAGCACTCGCTGGCCATGATCCTGGCCGCAGCTCGCCAGCTGGCACAGCGTGACGCCGAGCTGAAGGCCGGCCAGTGGCGCGGCGACTACTACCGCTACGACGTCGTCAGCCCCGAGCTGTTCGGCTCGACCGTGGGGCTGGTCGGGTATGGCGCCATCGGTCGGCGCGTGGCGAAGGTGCTGGTGGCCATCGGCGCCCAGGTGCTGGTCTATGACCCGTACCTGTCCGAGCAACTGCCCGAGGGCATCACCCAGGTCGACGAGCTGGACGACCTGCTGCGCCAGAGCACCGTCGTGAGCATCCATGCCCGGGCCACCAACGAGAACGTGGGCCTGATCGGCGCCCGCGAGATCGCGCTGATGCCCCGGGGTTCAGTGTTGGTCAACTGTGCCCGCCCATCGCTGCTCGACTATGACGCGCTGTGTGATGCGCTCGACTCGGGCCACCTGTACGCCGCCGGCTGCGATGTGCTGCCGGCCGAGCCGCTGCCGCCGGACCACCGGCTGCTGCGCACGCCGAACATCACGGTGACCCCGCACCTGGCCGGGGCCAGCAAGTCGGCGGCGTGGATCGCGGCCCGCCTGGGTGCGGCAGACATCGCGGCATGGGCGCGCGGTGGGCGGCCGCAGCACGTCGTCAATCCCGAGGTGCTGGACCGGTAACCAGCCGGGTCCACGCAACGCCCGAGGGGCGCAGGTCTTCGTCAAGACCTGCGCCCCTCGGCGTGTGGACCGTTGTTCAGTTCTTGTGCGCCAGCAGCGCGTCGAGCCGCGGGGTGGCCGACTTGCCACGCTCGTCCCCCAGCAGGTTCGGCAGGTCGCCAGGCTCGAACTGGTCGTTGTCGACGGCGTCGGCCTGGCCACGCAGGAAGCCGGTGAGCTTGGAGCGGAAGTCCTGCTCGAAGCCGCGCAGACGGTCGACCTTGCCCTGGAACTCTTCGCGCTCCTTCTCGAGGGTCGAGAACAGTTCGGAACGACGGTTGGTGGCATCGACGTCGACCTGGTCGGCCCGCTCCTTGGCCTCACGGGCCAGCTTGTCGGCATGCTCCTTGGCAGCGTTCTCGATGCGCTCGGCCTCGGCGCGGGCACTGTCGGTGGTCTCCTTGGCGACGCGCTCGGCCTCCTGGCGCTTGCGTTCGGCCTCGGCCTCGGCCTCGGTCACCACGTTCTCGGCCTGCTCGGTCGCCAACTGCACAAGTCGGATGACCACGGGGCTGGCCTGCTCAGAGGTGCTGACCTCGATGCGCTCGACATTGCCCGAGGCGACCGCTACCGGGCGGACACTGGTCTGCTGGCGGGCCTGCTCGAGCTCGCCGCCCAGCTGGCGCTCGCGCTCACGCAACCGCTCGACCTCGGCGCGCAGCTCGGCATCATCGGCGGCGACACCCGGCGCGGCGGCCTGCTGCTGACGGGCCTCGGCCAGTTCGGCGCGCAGCCGCTCGACCTCCTGACGCAGCTCGGCATCGGCCTGGCTGTTCTGCGGCGCGTTCGCGGAGTCGTTGTTCAACGCCTCCATCTGGGCCTTCAGGCGCTCGTTCTCCTCGAGCAGCGAGGTGAACGTGAGGTCGACCTTGTCCACGAAGTCGTCCACCTCGCCAGCGCGATAACCATCGGTTCCGCGGCGGGCGATCGGGAAGCGGATTGCGCGCACCTCGCTGAGGCTCAGTGTCATGTCTTCTCCAAGTTCAGGGCTGCAGGGCCGACAATTTCGGCGGCTCCGCGAGCGGACAGCAGGGTTTCCACCACGACGTGTGCCACTGGCGGATCGGATTCAGGCTACCGCAGCCATGCGTGACGGGCCAGAACGAGGGGGCGATTCGGCACTCCGAACCCTTGACCCGTGCTTGAGGCCACGACCGGGGGCCGCGTTCAGCACGCCGCAATCAGAAGTACGCCAACACCAGGCGCTGGGTGACCAGCAGGGTGATCCAGGCACAGATGAACCCGAGCGAAATGCTCACCTGTCCGAAGCGCAGCGCCGGCAGCCAGCGGTCATAGAAGCGGATGAGCGGGTCAGTGACGGTGTAGACGGCCTCGAACGCCACCAGCGCCAGACCGCGCGGCGTGAACCCCGGGCTCAGCAGCGGGACGAAGGACATCACCATGCGCACGAAGAAGAGGAACATGTACACCTCGAGGGCGATGCCGAGCACCCAACCCACTGTTCCCACTTGCACTCCTCGACTCGTGCCGCGAGCCGGGCCGCCGGCTCAGCTCTGGTTGAAGAACCCGCCCGAGGCAATGCGCTGTTTGTCCTCTGCCGTGACTTTCACGTTGGGCGGCGAGAGCAGGAAGACCCGGCTCGTCACACGCTCAATGCTGCCACGAAGTCCAAAGATCAGTCCCGCGCCGAAGTCGACGAGACGCTTGGCGTCGGCGTCGTCCATCTCGGTGAGGTTCATGATGACAGGCACACCGTCACGGAAGTGCTCCCCGATGATCCGCGCCTCGTTGTAGGTGCGCGGGTGCACCGTGATGATGCGGCTCAGGTCGGCGGTGATGGGGGTCTGCGCCACGGGGGCGTGGGCGGCGGGTTCGTCCACCTCGACCGGCTCCTCTTCGATGTGTTCCACGGGTCGATGTTCACCAGCACGATGTTCCACAGCACGCGGACGGGTGCGCACGGCGGGCGTCGGCGCCTCGTGCTCGTGACCCTGTTTGCGGGAACGGTGGATGGGGGTGACGGTGGAGGGTTCGTCCTCGTCGTAGACCTGTTCGGTGTACTCGTCATCGACGGGATCGCTGGCGTAGCGGTCGTCGGCCACGAGCCCGAACCATGCCGCAGCCTTCCTGATTGCCGACATTGCTCCCCTTCCAACGGTGTCGCCACCACGCTAGTCCGTGACCCCGACCAAAGCCCTGAGTGACACGCACTAGGCAGGACGAGGCAGCCACACCAGCCCCGCCATGCGGCCGGCAGCCCCGCCATCGCGGCGGTGTGAATGCAGGTCGGGCGAGGTGATGGTGCACGGGTCGAGCCGCAGGGGTTCGACCCCCAGCTCGACCAATTGCAGTTCGGCACCGATGCCCAGGTCGAGCGAGGGGGTGCCCCAGCTTGTCGTCGAGAGGATCTCGGGGTGCTGCGCCGCCACGTCGTCGGCCATCTGCTGCGGCACCTCGTAGCAGTCCCCGCACACATGCGGCCCGATCCAGGCCACGATCTCACGGGCACCAAGGCCGCGCATGGCCTCGACGGTGTTGACGAGTACGCCCTGCAGAAACCCGACACGGCCCGCATGCGCGGCGCCGACCACCCCGGCGGTGAAGTCGGCCAGCATCACGGGCACGCAGTCCGCGACCCGGATGCACAGCGCAACGTCGGGCAGGGTGGTGACCATGGCATCGGCCACCGGCAGCGACGCCTCCCCTGCAGGGGCGCCCAGGTGCGACCGCGGGCCCCAGCCTTCCATCAGGTCGGCATCGACATGCAGCACGTCCGGGCCGTGCACCTGGCTGGTGGCGACCACCGAACGCACGCCGACAGCGCGGCGCACACGCTCGAAATTGGTCTCGACATCGCTGACGTCGGTGGCGTCGGTGCGGCCAAGGTTCAGGGTGCCGACATCAGCCGGCGACACTCCCCCGTGGCGGTCGGTGAACGCCACACCCACACCCTGGTTGGCGCTGGGTTCAAGCAGGAACCGGAACACGCGTCACATCACGAACGGCGGCACGTCCAGGTCGTCGTCCTCGTCGCGCTGCGGCTGCTGCTGCGGACGCGGCCGCTGGACGTTCTCACGCTGGAAGCCGCTGTCGCGCTGGACAGTGTCCTCGCTGCGCCCCTGCTGGCCGAATGCACCCTGCTGGCCGAATGCACCCTGCTGCTGAGGTCCACGCTGGGCCACCTCGGCCGCCGAGCCACCCTGCGGCGCCGCGGCTTGCTGCTGCACACCGGGCTGGCGGGACTGTTGCGGCATGCGCGTTTGCAGGCCGGCGTTGGTGCGCAGCGGGGGCTGGCCGCCATCGAAGCCGGCGGCGATGACCGTGACCCGCACCTCGTCGCCCAGCGAATCGTCAATGACGGTGCCGAAGATGATGTTGGCCTCGTCGTGGGCTGATTCCTCGATCAGCTGGGCTGCGGCCGAGACCTCGAACAGGCCAAGGTCCGAACCACCTGCGATCGAGAGCAGCACGCCGTGGGCGCCGTCGATGCTGGCTTCGAGCAGCGGCGAACTGATCGCCATCTCGGCTGCGGCGCGGGCGCGGTCCTCGCCGCGGGCCGAGCCGATGCCCATCAGCGCCGAACCGGCATCCTTCATGATCGACTTCACGTCGGCGAAGTCGAGGTTGATCAGGCCGGGGGTGGTGATCAGGTCGGTGATGCCCGAGACGCCCTGCAGCAGCACGGTGTCGGCCTGCTTGAAAGCATCAAGGATGGCGACCTGGTGGTCGGTCATCGCGAGCAGCTTGTCATTCGGGATGACGATGAGGGTGTCGACCTCTTCGCGCAGCCGCGCGATGCCCTCTTCGGCCTGGTTCGAGCGGCGCTTGCCCTCGAAACTGAACGGGCGGGTCACAACACCAATGGTCAGTGCGCCGAGCGAGCGCGCGATCTTGGCCACCACGGGCGCGCCACCGGTGCCGGTGCCACCACCCTCGCCCGCCGTCACGAAGACCATGTCGGCGCCCTTGAGTGCCGCCTCGATCTCGTCGGAGTGGTCGTCGGCCGCCTGCCGTCCCTTGTCGGGGTCGGCACCGGCGCCAAGGCCACGGGTCAGGTCGCGACCGACGTCGAGCTTGACGTCCGCGTCGCTCATCAGCAGCGCCTGTGCGTCGGTGTTGATCGCGATGAACTCGACGCCCTTCAGGCCAGCCTCGATCATGCGGTTGACTGCGTTGACACCGCCTCCGCCGACACCGACAACCTTGATCACCGCCAGGTAGTTCTGGGATGCACTGGCCATTCGTTCCCGCCTCACTCCATCGATTGCTGCTGCACCCACGGTGCCCGGGTTCCGTGCAAGCCTATGGAGTGGCCTTTTGGCATGTCCATTAGCGCCACGCCGAACCCTCAGGGTCTCAACCACAGGTCGAGGGTGTGGCCAAGGTTCACCTGGACGTGGGATTGGCAGGTGAACTCACATCGTAGACGGTGGCCTTGACGCCGAGCATCGCGGTGGCCACCTGGGCCTTGGTCGTCGACTGCGCGGACGAGCCCCAGATCACGGTCTGGCCCTTGTCGAGCACCAGGGTGATGTTGTCGGGGCTGGTGGCGGTGATCTTCTGCACACGGCTGCGCAGCGCTGGGGTCAACGAGGCCTGGACGGTGGCCAGGTCGGTGAGCAACCGTCGGTCGTCCGGGGCCTCGACCACGACCAGACCCGCTCGCGCCTTCGTGGCTTGGTGGAAGACGACACCCTTCGCGTCCGACCAGTAGAAGGTGCCGCCCACGCGGCGTTGCAGCACGGGGGTGCGCTCGGTGACGAGGATGGCGATGGTGTTCGGCCAGCGCCGCTCGACCCGCACGCTCTCGACGGCCGGCATGGCCGCAACCCGCGTGGCGATGTCGTCGGTGTTGACCCGGATGAGCGGGGTGCGCATCGGTACCCGGGCCTGGCCGCGCACCCCCGCGACGGTGGTCACGTCCGTGCCCTCGACCTCGACCGACGTGGCCGACAGCACCGGCGAGAACCCGACCAGCCACACCGCCACGGCGAGCAGCACCGCGATGCCGGCCGCGATCGCGCCACGCACCAGGACGCGTCGACGTGCCTGCTGGCGTTTGCGCTGACGGGCGATGCCGGCATCGGCGATGCCTGCAGGCAGACGCCCCTGGCGCCCGGCGGGGCTCACCGCGTGGCCTGCCTCAGCTGGGCTACCAGCAGCGGGCCGACCAGCGTCACGTCACCGGCCCCGAGCGTCATCACCAGGTCGCCGGGGCGGGCCACGTCGGCGATCCGGGCGGGCAGGTCAAGCTTGTCGGGCACATAGGTGACCGTGGCACCGTGGGCCAGGGCGGCGTCGACGACCAATTGCCCGGTGACCCCCTTGACGGGGTCTTCGCGCGCAGCATAGATGTCGGTGACGAAGCCCAGGTCGGCCAGCGCCAGCGCATCGCCGAACTCGTCGCGGAACTCCTGCGTGCGGCTGAACAGGTGCGGTTGGAAGCAGGCGATGAGTCGTCCACCGTCGGGCACTGCCCGACGCGCGGCCGTGAGCGCCGCCCGCAGCTCGGTCGGGTGGTGGGCATAGTCGTCATAGATCGCGATGCCGTTGACGGTGTCGACCAGTTGGAAGCGGCGCAGCGTGCCCGTGAAGCTGCGGGCACCCCGCAGCAGCGCCTCGTGGTCGAGGCCGAGGATGCGTCCAACGGCATAGGCGGCCGCGGCGTTCTCGAGGTTGTACTTGCCCGGCACCTGCAACTGCAGCCGCACGGACTGCCCCTCGAAGCTGAGCGATGCCGCGGCGTGCGTGCCCTCGAAGTCGAGGTCGCTGAGCACGACGTCGGCGGCCTCGGTGGTGCCATAGGTGATCACCTGCAAACCGCGGCCGCGCATGCGGTGGGCCAACTCGAGGGCACCCGGGTCGTCAACGCCGGCCACCAGCGCCTCGACCCCCTGCTGCGAGGCGAACTGCTCGAAGCCGCGCAGGTAGGCCTGCGGGGTGGCCCAGTTGTCCAGGTGGTCGGCCTCGACATTGGTGACCACGGCGATGCGGGTGGGGTACTGCAGAAAGCTGCCGTCCGATTCGTCGGCCTCGACGACGAACGCCTCGCCCTTGCCCAGATGTGCGCTGGTGCCGCTGGCGGCCAGCGGCGAGCCGATCACATAGCTGGGGTCGGCACCGGCAGCAGTGAGCATGACCGCGGTCATGCCGGTGGTGGTGGTCTTGCCGTGGGTGCCGGCGATCGAGATACCGACCCGCCCGTGCATCAACGCCGCCAGGGCCGCCGAACGGTGCAGCACGCGCAGCCCACGACGACGCGCCTCGATGAGTTCGGGGTTGGTCTCGCGGATCGCCGACGAGACGACCACCGTGTCGGCATCACCCACCTGTTCGGCGGCATGCCCCACGAACGTGGGGATGCCCGCACGGGTCAGTTGCTGCAAGGTGACCGAGTCGATCTGGTCCGACCCGGTGACGGTCACCCCGAGCTCGTGGAACAGCCGGGCGATGCCGCTCATCCCAGCACCACCGATGGCGATGAAGTGCACCTTGCCCAATTGGTCGGCCGGTGGCACCTGCACAGGTGCGCGCAATCCCATCAGAATCCCCGTCCCTTCGTTGCGTGTGCCTTCGCGCCGAGCGGCTGCGCGGCCGCGATCACCAGGCCCGCCAGGTCGTCGGCGGCCGTCGCGCTCATCAGCGAGCGCCCGGCACGGGCCATGCGTGCCAGTTCGTCAGGATTGGTCACCAGCGGTGCGACGACGTCGAGCAACCGCTGCCGGTCGAGTTCGGCATCAGGCACCAGCACCGCACCACCTGCGGCGACCAGGGCAGTGGCGTTGCGTGCCTGCTCACCGTTGCCGTGCGGCAGGGGGACGAACACACCGGGCAGGCCCACGACCGCCGTCTCGACCACGGTGCCAGCGCCGGAGCGACCGACCATCAGGTCTGCCGCGGCATAGGCGACGTGCATCTGGTCGACATAGGCCACGGGCACGTACCGGGCCCCCGTGGCCTCGTCCCGCACCTCGACATGCTGGTCGGTGAAATTCTTGCGGCCCCAGACGTGCAGCACCTGCACACCATCGGCCAGCAACCCGTCCCGGGCGGTGACCAGCGCGGTGTTGATGCTGCGGGCACCCTGCGAGCCGCCGCTGACCAGCAGCGTGGGCCGGTCTGCGTCCAGTCCCAGCATGGCGCGGGCCTCGTCACGCGTGGGTCGTCCCTCGCGGGCGAGGGCCTGGATCTCGGTGCGCACCGGCAGGCCGATGAACCTGGCCTTCGGCAGCGGCGTGTCCGGAAAGGTCGTCGCCACGACGGCCGCGAAACGCGCGGCCACCTTGTTGGCGAGCCCGGGAATGGCGTTCTGCTCGTGGATGACGACGGGGATGCGCAGCCTGCGGGCGGCGAGATAGGCCGGCAGCGAGACGTACCCGCCAAACCCGACGACCACCTCGGCGCCCCGGTCGTGAAGGATCTTGCGGGCCTGGTTGACGGCCCGGTTCAACCGCACGGGCACCAAGGCCTGGTCGAGCCCGGGCTTGCGCGGCATCGGCACCGGGTCGACGAGGTCGAGCGCGAGGCCCGCCTGTGGGATGACCGTGGTCTCGAGGCCCTTGGGGGTGCCGATGCAACTGAGTTCGACATCAGTCAGCCGCTGGAGCGCCTGCGCAGTGGCGATCAGGGGCGACGTGTGCCCTGCCGTGCCGCCCCCGGCGAGTACGACGCGCAGCGCCTGCGACATGTTCATCCTCCCGTGGTCCGCGAGTAGCGCCAGCCTGCGGCCACACGCAGACCCAAACCTACCCGGACGGGGTCAATTACGGGAGGAGGCGCGGCCGCGCTGCACCACGGTCGTCACCTTCGGCCCCGGCGCCTGGTCCTTGCTGCGGGCGCGGACGGCACCGGGCTCGTGCCGGGCACAGCACATCAGCAGCCCCGCGGCCAACAGGTTCGCCAGCAACGCCGAGCCACCCACCGAGATGAACGGCAGCGGCACGCCGACGACCGGCAGCAGCTTCATGGCCACGCTGATGTTCACGATGGCCTGGAACAGCAGCCAACTGGTCACTCCCCCGGCCAGCACGCGGTAGAACAGCGATGAGGACCGCAGGGCAATGCGGAACCCGGCGAACCCGAGCAAGGTGAACAGGGCGATCACCAGCAGGGTGCCGAGCAGGCCCATCTCTTCGCCGATCACCGCGAAGACGAAGTCATTCTGGGCGCCGTCATACAGACCGCCCCACTTCTGTTTGGACGCCCCGAGCCCCTGCCCGAACCACCCACCGGAGGCCAGTGCGTAGATGGCCGACAGCGGCTGCTGCGAGACCGACAGGTCATCGGCGGGCGGCGGGTTGAGGAACAGCATGATGCGGTGCATGCGGTTCTCACTCGAGACGACCAGCAGTCCCACCACGGCAATGGCAGCGGTGACCAGACCGCCCAGCACCACCCAGGGTGTCCCCACGACCCACAACAACAGGAACACGATGGCCACCATGATCATGCCGGTGCCCAGGTCACCCTGCAGCAACACCAGCAGCGTCACCAGTCCGGCCCCGGGCAGCATCGGCACCAGCAGGTGCTTGGGCTGGTCAAGCACCTTCTGCTTCATCGAGAACACCGACGCCACCCAGAGGATCACGGCGACCTTGGCGAACTCGGACGGCTGCAGGCTGATCGGCCCCAGTTCGAGCCAGGCACGGTTGCCCTTGATGTCAAGGCCCAGCGGGGTGAAGACCAGCACGAGCAACACGACGGCGAGCATCATGCCGGCCCAGCTCAACGGCTTCAGCACACGTTCGTTGAGCCTGGCCAGCACGATCGCCGCGGGCACGCCCAGGGCCAGGAAGATCAGCTGGCGGATCGCGTAGTAGTAGGCACCGTCACCATTGGCCTGCGCATAGACCGACGAGGACGACAGGCTCATCAACAGACCGATGCCCACGAGGATGGCGACCGAGGTCACCACCATCCACAGGTCGGAGTTGGGGTGGTGCAGCACCTGCTGCACCCAGGCGGGTGCGCGGCCGGCGCGGGCCCGGCGGGCTGACTTCGAACGGCTGGTGGTGGCGGGGGTCCTCGTGCGCGCCTGGATGGTCATCGGGTGCGGTCCCCCTTCGTCCGTTCTCTCAGTTGGTGCCCGGAATGCCGGCCCGCACAGCTGCGGCGAAGTCGTCGCCGCGGGCGTCATACCCGGTCCACATGTCCCTGCTGGCACATCCCGGCGCCAGCAGCACCGTGTCACCGGGCTGCGCGAGGTTGGCGGCCTCCGCGACGGCCTGCACCATGGCTCCAGTGTCGCCGGAATCGATGAGGATCACCGGGACGTGCGGCGCGTGTCGGGCAAGTGCATCGGCCACCACCTGGCGATCGACGCCGAGCAGCACGGCGCCCCGCAGCCGCTCGGCGTGGGCGATGACCAGGTCGTCGAAGCTCACGCCCTTGGCCTGCCCGCCGGCGATCCAGACCACCTTCTCGAAGGCGCGCAGCGACGAGTTCGCGGCATGGGGGTTCGTGGCCTTGGAATCGTCCACCCAGGTGATGCCGTCGTGGGTGGCCACGGTCTCGATGCGGTGCCCGCCCAGGTGCAGTCGCTGCAGGCCCTCGGCGACCGCGGCCGCGGGCACACCGAAACTGCGCGCGAGGGCTGCCGCGGCCAGGGCATTCTCGACGTTGTGGGGGGCGTTGGGCACGACGTCGGCCACCTTGGCCAGTTCGAGGGCCGAGCTCTGCCGTTGGGTGATGAAGGCCCGGTCGACGATCAGGTCGTCGACCACCCCCACCATTGACGGGCCGGGGATACCGAGCGTGAACCCGATCGCACGGGCGCCGTCGACGACGTCGGCCTCTTCGACCATCTTCTCGGTGGCCTCGTCGGCGACGTTGTACACGCAGGCGTGGCGCACCTGGTGGTAGATCCGGGCCTTGTCAGCGGCGTAGGCCGCGAACGGGTCGGCTTCGTGGGCATACCACTCGAGGTGGTCGTCGTGCAGGTTGAGCACGGCCGCCGAGTGCAGTTCGAGTGAGGGCGACCAGTGCAGTTGGAAGCTCGACAGTTCGACGGCGAACACGTCGTAGTCGACCTCGTCGTTGATGGCCTCGAGCACCGGACGACCGATGTTGCCCACGCAGGCGACCTTGAGCCCGGCCGCCAGCAGCATCGACTCGAGCATCTGGGTGGTGGTGGTCTTGCCGTTGGTGCCCGTCGCCCCCAGCCAGGGCACCACCTTGTCGGGGTGCATGAATCGCCAGGCCAGCTCGGTTTCTCCCCAGACCGGGATGCCACGGGCCGCCGCCTGGGCGAGCAGTGGTGCGACCGGGCGCCAACCGGGCGAGGTGACGACCAGGTCGACGTCTTCGGGCAGTGTCGCGGTGGCGCCGGGGCCGATCGTGACCTCGGCGTCGAGCAGTTCGAGCAGCTGCTTCTTCTCGCGGTTGGCCTCGGAATCGTCCTCGTCGAACACCCGCACGTGCGCGCGCTGTTCGAGCAGGGCATCTGCAGCGGCGAACCCCGACCGTCCGAGCCCGGCCACGACCACACGGGCCTCATGCCACGGCGAGGTGCGGTCCGCCCCGTCCAACCAGTCACGCACGCTCATTGACCACTCACCCATTCGCCGTAGAAGAGCCCGAGGCCCACGGCCACGAACAGTCCGCAGATGATCCAGAACCGGATCGTGACGGTGACCTCGGCCCAACCCTTCAACTCGAAGTGGTGGTGCAGGGGCGCCATCTTGAAGATGCGTTTGCCCTTGGTGATCTTGAAATAGCTGACCTGCATCATCACCGACAGCGTCTCGATCACGAACAGGCCACCCAGGATCACGAGCAGCAGTTCGGTGCGGCTGGTGATGGCCAGGCCCGCCAGCGCGGCGCCGATCGCCAGCGAGCCGGTGTCACCGATGAAGATCTTGGCGGGCTTGGCATTCCACCACAGGAAGCCGAAGCATGCCCCGGCGAGCGCCATGGCCACCACCGCCAGGTCGTAGGGGTCGCGCACGTCATAGCAGAGGGGTCCTGCCGTGGCGGTGATGCCGCAGTACTGGTTGTACTGCCAGATGTTGACGATCGCATAGGCCGCGAAGACCATCGATGCCGACCCTGCCAGCAGTCCGTCGAGGCCGTCGGTCAGGTTCGTGGCGTTCGAGAATCCGGCGATCAGGAAGATGATCCAGACCACGGCCACGATGAACGGCAGTTGCAGCCAGCTGATGTCACGCAGGAACGAGATCGCCGTCGACGCCGGGGTCACACCGCGCTCGTCGGGGAACAGGAGCGCCCCCACGGCGAACGTGATGGCCACGACGGCCTGGCCGATGAGCTTTCCGGCCGGGGTCAGGCCGAGCGAACGCTCGTGGCGGATCTTGGTGAAGTCGTCCAGGAAACCGATGAAGCCCATGCCCGCGAACAACCACAGCACGAGGATCGCCGAGAGGCTCAGCGGGCTCCACGTGATCAGGTGCGCGACCAGGTAGGCCGCCACGGTCGAGATCACCACGACGATGCCGCCCATCGTGGGCGTGCCTCGTTTGGTGTTGTGTGACGTCGGCCCGTCGTCACGGATGAATTGGCCGTAGCCCCGCTTGACCAGCACCCCGATCAACACGCGGGTGCCCAACAGCGTTCCGGCCAGGGCCAGAGCGCCTGCGAGCAGGATGTTCAGCATCAGCGTGCCTCCTGGTGGCTGGGGTCGCTCGAGAGCAGGGCTGCAGCAACCTTGTCGAGTGCCAGACCCCGGGACGCCTTGACGAGCACAACGTCCTGTGCGCCCAAGGGTATCGAGGACGCCTCGTGCAGGGTCACAATGTGGGTGATCACGCCATGCGCGGCGGCGCCGTCTGCCAGCTGCTGCGCGAACTCGCCAACGGCCCACAGCTCGTCGACCCCGGCCCGGGCGGCCAGCTCACCGACGCGATGGTGGCGTGCCGCAGCATCGTCGCCGAGTTCGAGCATGTCACCGAGTACGGCCAGCACCCGGGTGTCCGGCAGCTGCTGTCGACGCGCGGCACCGATGTCCGAGAGCGCGGCCAGCGCGGCCGCCATCGAATCGGGGTTCGCGTTGTAGCTGTCGTTGATGATGGCCGCGCCGTCAGCGCGCTGCTGCAATTGCATGCGCCACGGTGACCGGTGCTCGAGATTGTTGAGGGACGACGCCACCGCGGCGGGCGCGAGCCCTGCGGCGAGCGCGGCGGCCGCTGCGGCGACGGCATTGGCCACCTGGTGGCCCCCGATCAGGGCCAGACCGACCGGCAGCCTGACGTCGTCGGCCCCCGGGGCCTTGACCACCATCATGAAACTGTGGTGACCGAGGTCGTCGTGGGTGATCTCGTCGGCCGTCACGAGCAGTCCGGCACCGTCGGGCAGGCTGGCCGACGCATCCAGGCTGAACCATGCCAGCCGTGCTCGGGTGCGATGCTGCATGGCGGCGACATGCGTGTCGTCGAGGTTGAGCACGGCCCAGCCTTCCGGGCCGAGCCCCTCGACGAGCTCACCCTTGGCCGCCGCGATGCCCTCGACCGAACCGAATTCGCCCAGGTGTGCGGTGCCGACGTTGAGCACGAGCGAGATGTCGGGGTGCACCAGCGAGCACAGCCACGCGATGTGGCCGATCCCCCGTGCCCCCATTTCGCTGACCAGGTAGCGGGTCTGGTCATCGACTCGGCAGGCGGTCAGCGGTACGCCGATCTCGTTGTTGAACGAACCGACCGGGGCGACCGTCGTGCCGGCATCCTCGAGCACCTGGGCGAGCATGTCCTTGGTGCTGGTCTTGCCCGACGAGCCGGTCACGGCCAGCACCAGCAGGCCCGAGCCATGGGCGTCGGCCACCACGGCCTCGGCGAGCCGGCTCAGTCCCGCGACGCCGTCATCGACGATGATCTGCGCGAGCCCGGGGTGCCCGCGCATGTGCTGCTCGCTCGTGACCAGCGCCGCAGCAGCGCCGTTCGCGGCGGCGACACCGACATAGTCATGGCCGTCGACATGGTCGCCGGGGAGGGCCACGAACAGGGCACCGGGCGTGACCCTGCGCGAGTCGATGACGACGTCGGGGCCCACCGCTGCGGCGACGTCCCCGACGAGACGACCGGTCACGGTGCGGGCCACCCACTCAGCTGAACGTGTCCTCATTGCCGACCCTCGTCCCCATTCGCGACCATGGCGTGATTTCCCACCAGCGTGGCCCACTCGTCGCGAACCACCTGGACATCGTCGAATTCAATCACGGTGTCGCCGACCTGCTGGCCCTGCTCATGCCCCTTGCCCAGGACCATCACCACGTCTTCAGGACCGGCCAACGACAGCGCACGTCGAATGGCCTCGCGGCGCCCACCGACCTCGACCACCTCGGCGCGGCCCAGCCCAGTGGCGCCTGCGGCCACGGCCGCACGGATCACCGCCGGGTTTTCGGTGCGCGGGTTGTCATCGGTCACCACGACGACATCAGCGCCCCGGGCAGCCGCGCGACCCATGAGTGGTCGTTTCTCGGCATCCCGGTCACCACCGGCACCCAGCACCACCAGCGTGCGTCCGGGGGTGGTCACGGCCCCCAATGCCTCGTCCACGGCCTGGGGGGTGTGGGCAAAGTCAACGATCACGACCGGGGCAGCGCCCGGCAGGTCGACCCGTTGCATACGCCCGGGCACACTGGCATGGCGCAGGCCCCGGGAGGCCACGACGGCGTCGAGACCGGCGGCGTGCACCATGGCCAGCGCCAGCGCGGCATTGGTGACGTTGTAGTCACCGGGCAGGGGCAGGCTGAACTCCAGTCGCTGGCCGTCCATGTCAAGGCGCACCCGCTGCACGCCGGGGTGCTCGGGGTCGGTTTCGGCGCCCAGGATGCGCACATCGGCCTCGCGGGCGCGTCCCACCGTCGTCAACGGCCGATCCGTGACCAGCCCGGCCAGCTTGCGGCCCCAGTCGTCGTCGATGCAGACCACCGCATGACGGGCCCCGGCGCCGGTCAGCGCGTCACCGGTGAACAGCGAGGCCTTGGCCGCGAAGTAGTCGTCCATGTCGGCGTGGAAATCGAGGTGGTCGCGCCCCAGCATCGTGAAGCCAGCCACCGCGAACTCCGTGCCGGCGACCCGCGACAGGGCCAGGGCATGCGACGAGACCTCCATCGCAATGGCCTGGGCGCCCCGCTCGACCATGGTGGCGAACAGGTGCTGCAGGTCGGGCGCCTCGGGGGTCGTGACCGTCGAGGTCGACCAGTCGAGCTGGTGGCCGTCGAGCCGGAACCCGAGCGTGCCGACCGTGCCGACGACCAGGCCCAGCTCGGCCAGTGCCGCCTCGATCAGGAACGTGGTGGTGGTCTTGCCGTTGGTGCCGGTCACCGCGAACATCGGCACCTGGCGCGACGGGTGCCCGTGGAACGCCTGGGACACCGCCGCCATCGCCTGCCGGGGACGGTCGCTGATGAGCACCGGCACACCCGCAGCGGCGGCAAGGGCAGCACCGTCGGGATCGGTCAGCACGGCGACGGCACCCTGGTCGACGGCCTGGGCGCTGAACCGGGCCCCATGGGTGCGGGCACCCGGCATCGCCAGGTAGAGCCAGCCCGGCCGCACGCGACGCGAATCAAATGTCAGCCCGGCGATGGCCGGGTCCGGCAGCCCGTCGTCAACGGCGATACCCGCCGCCCTGGCGAGGGCATGCAGCGTGTGCGGTGGGTGGTCATCAGGGTGCGAAAGTGTCACGGTGTGTACTCGAGCGGGGTCTTCGGCGCGGGGGTGGTCGACGGCGCGATGCCATAGCGCGGCAGCGCCAGACCCAGGATCTGATTGGCCACCGGCAGCGCAAGCGCCGAACCGTCGCTGCCCTTGGTGGGCTGGTCAATCATCACATAGACCAGCAACTGCGGGTCGTCCGCCGGGGCAACTCCGACATAGCTGGCGGTGTAGCCGCGGTAGCAACCACACGTGGCATCGACGCGCTGCGCCGTCCCGGTCTTGCCCGCCACCCGGTAGTTCGGGATCGCGCGCTTGTCGTCCTTGGTGACGACGCTCTCCATCATCGTGAGCACCATCTGTGACGCCTCGGACGAGATCACCCGGCGCGGCTCGGCGGTGGGCGTCGGCGACAGGTTGCCGTCAGTGCCCGAGGCCTTGATGAGCCGCGGGGCGTTGTAGACACCATCGTTGGCCACGGCGGCGATGGCGGCCGCCATCTGGATGGCGGTGACGCTCAGGCCCTGGCCGAACACGATCTGGTCGAAGGAGTAGTCGGGCATGTCGCTCTTGGGCACGAAGCCCGACGACTCGGCCGGCAGCCCGACGTTCGACTTCTTGCCGAGCCCGAAGCCGGCGTAATAGTTGGTCAGTGTGGCCTTGTCCATCTGGCGGCTCAGCAGCACGGTGCCGATGTTGGACGAGTTCGCCAGCACCCCGGCGCCGGTCAGGTAGATGGTGCCGTGCGGGAACGCATCCTTCAGCTTGCCGTCACCCGAGGCCAGCGAGGCGGGCACCTCGACCTTGGTGGTCGGGGTGACCAGTCCCTTGTCAGCCAGCGCCGCGAAGGTGAGGACCTTCTGCACCGAACCGGGCTCGTACGGGGCACTGGCGGCGGTGTTGCCCAGGTTGGCGGCATCGGCCTTGTGTGGTGCGTTCGAGTCGAAGCTCGGCGAGGTCGACAGCGCCAGCAGCTCACCCGTCTTGACGTTCATGACCACGGCAATGCCGTTCTTGGCACCGGCGCGGCTGATGCCTGCACTGAGTGCCTGGTTGGCCACGAGCTGCATCTCGGAATCAATGGTCAGCTGGTAGTTCGTGCCGTTGGTGGCCTTGATGAGCGTGCTGTTGCCGAGCGGGATGCGCCCGTTCGCAGACGTGTCGTAGACCTCTTTGCCGTAGGTGCCGGTCAGCTGCTTGTTGAGCGCGTATTCCAGCCCGCCGGCGCCGACGGCGCGCTGCGTCTGGTCATCCTTGCCCATGAACCCGACGATGTTGGCCGCCACATCACCTGACGGGTAGTAGCGGATCGGGTCGTCCTCTTTGTAGAGGCCGAACCAGTTGTCGTTGGCGAGGTCGGCCCGTATCTGCTCGTAGGTGTAGGCGGGCACCTGGGCAGCGATGACCGAGTAGTGCTTCAACGAGGTGTCGGTGAGCTTCGGCAGGTAGTCCCCGGGCTTGCCGCCCAGGTGCTTGACCAGCACGTCGGCGATCGCCCCGGGGGCCGCCTTGGCCTTCGCACGCTGCTTCGGCCCCATGTCGACGGACGTGTCGACGCCGTTGCGTTCGATCATCAATGGGTCGGCGATGATGCGCACTGCGGGTTCGGACGACGCCAGCACCACACCGTTGCGGTCGGTGAAGGCGCCCCGCTGCGGGATGAGTTCGCGCGAGGCGCTCATCTGAGCCGCAGCCTGGGCGGCATAGGCCCGGGCATCGAAGGCCTGCAGCAGGAAGGCTCGGCCACCGAGCAGCCCCATGATCAGGCCCATCGCAGCGAGCATGGCGATGATGCGCGTCGACTGCTTCTTCAGCGGGATCCGGGTCGCGGTCCTGTAGACCTTGGGACGGCTCGCATCCAGGCGGGCGGAACGTGCTGATTGGGACCGTGCCGACTGGGACCGTGCCGACTGGGACCGTGCGGGTCGGCGAGTCACAGCCATCAGTTTCCTCCGGTCGGCTTCGTGCTGGGTGCGGTGCTCTGCTGCTTCTGGGCGTCCTGCTGCTTCTGTGCGTCCTGCTGCTTCTTCGCCGTGGCCTCGTCGGCCGCCTTCTTCGCCGCGGCGTCCTCTGCCGCCTTCTTCTTCGCAGCAGCCTGCTCGGCCTTCAGCTTGTCTTCGGCGGCCTTCTTCGCCGCGGCGTCGGCCTTTGCCTTGACGACCGCGAGCCGCGCGGCTTCCTGTTGCTGCACCTGCTGCTGCCACGTCAAGTAGACCTGATCGGGCAGTTCCTTGCCGGTCACCTTCGTCGGCGTGCCGAGGATCTTGCCTTCGGGCAGCACGATGAACGCCGGCTGCGGGTTGGGCCGCATGCCCAACTCGTAGGCCTTGGCCTGCAGGCTGGCCGGTGAGCGCAGGTTGTCGACCTCGGCCTGGGTCTGGGCCTGCTTGTGCGACAGGTTGGCCGCCTCTCGCTGCAGCCCGGCCAGCTCGGTCGCCTGCGTCTGGATCTGGGTGTTGACCACGACCAGCCCACCCATGCCAACGGCCAGCAGTGCCACCAGGGCAAGCAGGAAGGGGAACCGGGACACCTTGCGGGGCGCGGCCTCGATGAGGCTGAGCCTGCGCCGTGCCCTGTCGGCACGCGTGGCGATGCGGGCGAGCGGTTCAAGTGCTTGGACGGCGCTCATGCTTGCTCCCTGATTCGTTCGATCACACGCAGCCGGGCAGAGGCGGCGCGGGGGTTGTCGGCGATCTCGGCTTCAGTGGGTTTGTCGGCACCCCGGGTCACCAGCTCGAAGCGGGCGAGCAGGTGGTCGGGCACCACCGGCAGGTGTGGTGGTGCCTGGTCGCTGCTGGCCTCGCGGAAGAGGTCCTTGACCCGTCGGTCCTCGAGCGAGTGGTAGGCCAGCACGGCGAGGCGTCCACCGACGGCCAGCGCGTCGAGCGCGGCCGGCAGCACGCCGTCCAGGGCAGCGAGCTCACCGTTCACCTCGATGCGCAGGGCCTGGAAGGACTTCTTGGCCGGGTGCCCGGTGGACTTGGCCCGCACGGCGGCCGGAATCGCTGCCGTGATCACCTCGACCAGACGGCCGGACCTCTCGAACGGCTGCTGCTCGCGTGCGGCGACGATGCGCTGGGCGATGCGGTCGGCAAACTTCTCCTCGCCGTAGGTGCGCAGCACGCGGGCGAGGTCCTTGACCGGATAGGTGTTGACCACATCGGCCGCGGTCATGCCGGCGTCCTGACCCATGCGCATGTCGAGCGGCGCATCGACGGAATAGGCGAAGCCACGTTCGGTGTGGTCGATCTGCAGGGACGAGAGGCCGAGGTCGAGCAGCATCGAGTCAACCCGGGCGACGCCCAGCCCGGCCAGCACCTGCGAGAGTTCTGAATAGACGGCCCGCACGAGCGTGACCCTGTCGCCGAAGCGCGCCAGCCGGGCGGCGGCGAGTTCGAGTGCCTGCGGGTCCCGGTCGATACCGATGACCTGGACACCGGGAAAACGGTCGAGAACTGCCTCGATGTGCCCGCCCATACCGGTGGTGCCGTCCACGTGGATGCGGGTGCGCCCTGCACCTTCAAGCGCAGGCGCGAGCATGGCGAGGATGCGGTCACGCATGACGGGCACGTGCGCCGCTGAGGCGCGGGCTGCGAGGTCCTGAGATGGGTCGGTCAACTGCGCTGGGTCGGTCGTGCCCTGCGGCACCACCTCGTCCTCGCTGGCCATTCGCCCTCCAGTAGTCCCTGCGTCGCGGTCCTCGTAGTTCGTGTGTCCGTAGTTCGTGTGCCCGTGGCTCGTGGTTCCGGTCCGGCGTCCCGGGAAGTGATGACCTGGCACCGGGGAAGGTGTGCCAGGGCATCGGACACCGGGCCGAAGCCGCGAGCCACGGACGATGTCCGTGAGTTGGTCCCGCCCCTCAGAGCGGGAAGATCTCTTCGTTGATGTCGGCGAATGCTGCCTCTTGTTCAGCGGAGTAGGCCTCCCAGGCCGCCTTGTCCCAGACCTCCACCCGGTCGATGGCGCCGACCACCGCGAGTTCCACGTCGAGCGAGGCGTACTCCCGCAGCTTCGGGGGGATCGTCAATCTCCCCTGGCTGTCGGGCGTCTCGTCCGATGCCGAGGACGCCAGCATGCGCTGGATGGCCCGGTTGCGGGCCACGGTGCCGGGCGCCGCCAACACTTCGGCGGCCTTCCGCTCGAAGACGGCCTTGGGATAGATGGCCAGGCAGCGTTCCTGCTGCATCGTGACCACCAGCCCCTCGGCCAGCTCCTCGCGGAACTTGGCGGGAAGGAAGAACCGGCCCTTGGCGTCGAGCTTGGGGTTGTAGGTGTTCAGGAACATGTCCCGCCCCTCCCCCAGAGCTCTTCTGAAGCGCCGATCCGCTCCACTGCGCTCCACTGTACGCCACTTTGCTCCACTTTGGCCATCATTCGAGGCGTTTCACGTGTGGTGCGCGCGGAATCCCGCCCCGGCCAGGAGCACGACAAGTAGCCGGTTGTCTCGCGGCAGGTTGATCCCGCCCACTAGGCTCGGTTCTGGCATCTACCGCGCTTGGCACTGCCGGGCGTCCCTGCCTGTCCTGAACCCGAAGGCTTGAAGGAGAACCACCGTGACGGTCGCGCCCGAAGCACCCGCCGTGCACCAAGTCGTCTCGACCATGCAGAAGGTCCGCGAGGCGATCGAGCATGTCATCGAGGGCAAGACCGCCCAGATCGACCTGGCCCTGGTCGTGCTGCTGGCCGAGGGACACCTGCTGGTGGAGGATGTGCCCGGTGTGGGCAAGACGATGCTGGCCCGGGCGATGGGTCGCGCCCTCGACTGCACCGTGCGCCGCCTGCAGTTCACGCCCGACCTGCTGCCCAGCGACATCACCGGAGTCAGCATCTACAACCAGGTCACCCACGAGTTCGAGTTCAAGCCCGGCGGCATCTTCGCCAACATCGTGGTCGGCGACGAGATCAACCGCGCCTCACCCAAGACGCAGTCCGCGCTGCTCGAGGCCATGGCCGAGCGCCAGGTCAGCTCCGACGGCATCACGCATGAACTCGAGCGACCCTTCATGGTCATCGCCACACAGAACCCGATCGAGATGGAGGGCACCTACCCGCTGCCCGAGGCCCAGCGTGACCGCTTCATGGCCCGCATCGAGATGGGTTACCCCACCCGACGCGCAGAACTCGACATGCTCGACCACCACGGCGCCAAGGAGCCGCTGTCCGAGGTCGAACCGGTGGCCGGCAAGCATGACATCGTGGGGCTCATCAAGATCTGTCGCGAGGTCTATGTGGCCGAGGCAGTCAAGGACTACATCGTCGACGTGGTCGCGAGCACCCGCCGCAGCCAGGACCTGAGGCTCGGCGCCTCCCCGCGTTCCAGCCTTGCACTGCTGCGCGCCGTCCGCGCCCGTGCCGCGATGCAGGGCCGCGACTACGCCATTCCCGAAGACGTCCAGACACTGGCGATCCCGGTGCTGGCCCACCGACTGTTGCCCTCGACCGCCTCGCAGTTGGGCGGTCGCTCGGTGCACGAGATCTTGCAGGACCTGATCGCGTCGGTGGAGATCCCTGACCACCGCTGATGAGCGCACCCTGGAAACTACTCACCGGGCGCGGATGGGCACTGTTCCTCTCCGGCGTCGCGGGGACGATCGCGGCCATCGCGTATGGACAACGTGATGTGCTCTGGGTGGCCTTCGTGCTGCTGTTGCTGCCCGTGGTAGGCCTGGTCGCCGTCAGCCGCAGCGGCCTGCGCCTGAAGGCCGAACGCCGCGTCGACCCCTCGCGGGGCGTGCTGGGCCAACAGCTGACCGGCACACTGTCACTGACGAACAAGGGCTCATTCCCCCTCGCCGTGCTGAAGTTCGAGGAGTCACTGCCCCGCGAGCTCGGCCGTCGTGCGCGATTCACGATGCACACCGTGCGCGGCACCTGGCGGCGCACCGTGCACTACCCCATGTACGGCTCGGCGCGCGGCCGCTACACGGTGGGCCCCTTGCTGGTGCGTGCCAGCGACCCGTTCGGCCTGGCCCGTCTCGACCGACGATTCAGTTCGACCCAGCAGGTGCTGGTGACCCCGCGAGTCGTGCCGCTCGGCGTGATGGCAACAGCCCCCGGCTCAGGCCAGACCGGCGACAGCACCCCCCGCCGCATCGGGCTGGTCGGGCAGGACGACGTCCTCATCCGGGAGTACCGCGATGGCGACGACGTCCGGCGCATTCATTGGCGCTCGACGGCCCGCAGGGGCGAGATCATGGTGCGCCGCGAGGAACAGTCATGGGACCCCTCGCTCACCCTGCTGCTCGACTCACGCATCCAGGCCCACGTCGGCACCGGGCCCGACAGTTCATTCGAGTGGGCTGTCTCTGCTGTCGCGTCAGTGGCCCGGCACATGCAGCGGGCCGACTACACCCTGCGCATCATCGATGCCGCCGGGCTGCTGATTGACACCAGCGGGCTCGACCCTGCGTCCGCAGAAGACGGTGTGGTGCTCGCACTCACCGATGCTGCGCTCACCCCCGGCGACCCCGACCTGCAGTTGGCGACCGACGTCGTCAACGCGGGCAGGTCGGGCGAGATGCTCATCGCAGTCATGGGACGACTGACCCGCCGTGACGTGCAGGCCATGAACTCGATGCGACAGAGCCGGTCGCAGGGTCTGGCCATGGTGCTGGACGTCGATGCCTACGTGGCCCGGCGTTTCCGCGCCACCCCTGAACAGATGGACGAGCACGAGGAGTGCGTCGCAGCGCTTGCAGCCGCCAACTGGCGCGTCGTGCCGGTGCGCCCGCCCATGGACGTCGACCAGGCCTGGCACCAGCTTGACCAGATCGGGGCGTCACTGTGACCCACTCCCCCGCACACCGAGCCGGCTCGGAGGTTGACGCATGACCCGAATCCTTCGCCCCACGGACCTGATGGCTGCAGCCGTGGCCGTGGCGATGATCCTCGCCAGTCTGTCGCTGCTTGAACTGACCACCGACCGGCGTTACCTGGCCATCGGCGTGCCGGTGATCATCGCGCTGATGCTGATCTCTGCGGTGTCGCGTCGTTTCCGGATGCCCTCGCCGCTGATCCACCTGTGGCAGTTCGTCGCGCTGGTCGGGGCCGGCATCGGCCTGGGCGTCAACGCCACTCCCGGCGGGGGCAACATCCTCGTCCAGTTCTGGCAGGCGCTGCTCGACGGTGTGCTGCACATCCAGACCCAGATGGCCCCGATGGACCCCAGCGCGGGCACGTCCCTCATCTTCGTGCTGCTGATCGGGCTGGTGACGATCATCGCCGACATGCTGGTGCTGAGCCTCGACACCCCCGCCTGGATCATCGCGCCGCTGCTCACCCTGTACCTGATCCCGGCGCTGGCGCTGGACCAGCAGGTGAGCTGGCGATCGTTCCTGTTCCTGGCCATCGGGCTGCTGATCGTGCTCGCCACCGACACGGCCCTGGGCCTGTCGGGGTGGACCCGCAACTTGAAACGTGACGACGCCGACAAGGACCACACGTCGGCCGGGGTGTGGGGCATGGCCTCGATCGTCGGTGTGCCAGTGCTCGTGATGGCGCTGCTGCTGGGCAATGTCGTGCCCACGATGGGCACCCTTGACCTCAACTCCCGACGCCCGCGCGGTGTCGGACCGATCCAGATGCAGGACCCGACCATCGAACTGCACCGCAACCTGGCCCAGCAGTCCGAGCAGGTCGTCATCCGGTACAGCACCGATGCGGCCGACGGCCAGTACCTGCGCCTGGCGAGCCTGTCGGTCATGGACCGCGATTCCTGGAAGCTCACCGCAGTCGACCTGCAGAACGGCGACCTGCCCGAGCCGCCGGGCCTGGGCACTTCGGTGGTCGAGACGACCACAAACATCGAGGTGGGCGACTTCGGCAGCCAGTACCTGCCCTCCCCCTATGCGCCGCGCAGGCATGATGCCCCCGGCCAGTGGGCCTACGACCCGGTCACGATGATGATCCTGTCGACCGAGGGCAACAATCCCGACGCCACCCGCAACATCTCGTACTCGGTCACCAGCGTGGTCACCGATCCCAACCCGAGCATCTTCAACAACGCCCAGCCCGGCAACCCGCCCGACGATGGCCTGACCAAGCAGGTGCCCGCAGACGTGCCCCAGGAGATCGTCGACCTGACCGCCCAGGTAACCGCCGACGCCGAGACGCCGGTGCTGAAGGCTGCGGCGATCCAGGCCTACCTGCGCGACCCGCGTCGATTCACCTATTCGACCGACGCCCCTGCTGGTGACGGCTTCGACGTGATCAAGAACTTCCTGCTGACCGACCGCTCGGGCTACTGCATCCACTTCGCCTCGGCGATGGCACTGATGGCCCGCATCTCGGGCATCCCCGCCCGGGTGGCGGTCGGCTTCCTGCCGGGCACCAAGAACGGGGATGTCTGGCAGGTGCGCGGCAAGGAAATGCACGCCTGGCCAGAACTGTTCTTCGAGGGGTTCGGCTGGGTGCGTTTCGAGCCCACTGCCGGCGTGGCGAATGCGCCGGCCTGGACCGTCGTCCAGGGCAACCAGCCCAGCGAGACCCCCTCGCCGAGCGCTTCGGACAGCAGCACCCCTTCGGCGGCCTCGCCGTCGACCTCGGGTGCGGACACGCCGACGGCCACCCAGACCGAGATTGCCGTCGACGTGGTCTCGAGCAATGCCTTCCCGTGGCGGCAGGTGCTGATTGGCTTCGGGATCGCCCTCGTGGTGCTTGGCCTGCTTTTCGCCCCGATGATCGCCCGCACGGTCATCAGGCGCAGGCGGCTCGGGTTCACCGGCCCGGTCGCCGACCAGGTCGAGGCGCTGTGGGCCGAGGTGCGCGACACCGTGCGCGACGCAGGCACCAGGTGGCCGGGGGGTGCCCCCCGCGAGAAGGCGGCGGCGCTCGCCGGGACGTGGGACGAACCTGCGGGCGAGGCGATCACCCGCATCGCCGAGACCGTCGAGGCAAACCGCTACAGCCGCGGGCTGCCAGTGCTGCCGGAGCAGTTCGGCAAGGACGTCAGCTATGTGACCAAGGACGTCCTGGCGCACCTCACCACCTCCCAGGGCCTGCGGGCAAAGCTCTTCCCGGCCTCGTTGTTCCACCGGGGCTGACGGGTTTGCCAAGTGCTGGCAGGATGGGCACCATTCGTGACCTCGTCCCCCTGCCAACCCGGGCTGTTCGGGTGCTCCGTGGGCGAACTACACTGGATCACACAGCAGAACCCCGTCAGCAGTTGGAGGCAATCATGGCCCTGTCCGAGGAGGAACAGCGCCGGCTCGAGGCCCTCGAGGCCCTGCTCGCCGAAGATGACCCCAAGCTGGCCAACACGCTGAGGGGCACCAGTTCGCACTCGGTCAACGGCAAGCGGCTCGCCGTTGCGGCCATTGGCAGCATCGTCGGCATTGCGTTGCTCGTCGCCGGCATGCAGTGGCACTGGTCGATCAGCGTCGTCGGCTTCCTGGTCATGTTCGGGTCGACGGCCTGGATGGTGATGGGACGTCGCGGGTCGTCCCCCGATGACGATGACGACCGTACCCACAAGCCGGGGCCCTACACGCCGAGCAGTTCGCACCACACGTCGTCATCGGCGTTCATGGACAAGCTCGAGGAGCGCTGGCGCCGCCGCCAGGACGAGGGCCACTGACCCGTTCAGCCACTGGCCCAGTTCACCTCGTGAGGCTCCCCCGTCGCACGGCATCGGGGCCGAACCTGGCAATGGCGGCATCCGCCGCCATCTCTGCCTCGCGCATGCCCCGTTCCGGTGCGTCCAGCGTGAACTGCTGGTAGGCCTCGTCGCGGTCGATCAGCGACTCGACCCGGATGCCCACCCGGCGGATGCGGCCACGCTGCAGGTGCAACTTGTTCCAGCAGCGCAGTGCCGCGGCATAGACCTCGTCGGTGACATCGGTCGGGCTGGGCAGGCTCGTCGTCCGGGTGATGGTGGTGAAGTCCGAGAACCGCAGTGACAGCGTCACCCCCCGCCCCAGCACCTGGGCCTGCCGCATGCGCGAGGTGGTGCGGGCCGCCATGCGCAGCAGTTCGGTGCGCACCACCTGCGGGTCGTCGGTGTCACGGCTGAAGGTTTCCTGTGCCCCGATGCTGCGTTCGCTGGGGGCACCGGCCACCTCGCGGGAGTCACGACCCCAGGCCAGCTCGTGCAGCCAGCGCCCCTGGTGGTTGCCCATGGCCCGCTGCAGCGTGTCACGGGGCAGGTGTGCCAGCTGACCGATCGTGGTCAGTCCGAGGTGGTGCAGCTTGGTGGCAGTCGCGTCACCCACACCCCAGATGCGCTCGACCGGCAGTGGGTGCAGGAAGGCGGTGACCTGGTCGGGCAGCACCTGGAACAGCCCGTCGGGCTTGTTCTGGGTCGAGGCCAGCTTGGCCAGGAACTTGTTGGGGGCGATGCCGACCGAACAGGTGATGCGTTGTTCGTCGGCGACCTGTGCCTTGATGCGCTGGGCCACGTCGAGGGGGGTGCCCAGTCGACGCCGCGAACCGGTGATGTCGAGGAATGCCTCGTCGATCGACAATGCCTCGACCTGCCCGGTGATGGACCGGAAGACCGCGAAGACACCATCGCTGACATCGGAATAGGTGTCCATGTCGGGCGGCACCGGCACCCCTTCGGGGCACAGCCGACGCGCACGCGAACTGGACATGCCCGACCTGACCCCGAACGCGCGGGCCTCGTAGTTGGCCGAGAGCACCACGCCGCGCTCGGCGCCCCCCACCCACATGGGACGCCCCCGCAGGTCGGGTCGCCGCGCCAGTTCGACGGATGCATAGAACGCGTCCATGTCGACGTGCAGGATGACGCGGTTCATCTGCCTGAACTCCCGGGGCTGGAATGCCACAGCTTGCGAGGCGCCTGGTTGGCGGGCGACCCGGCGGGCTTGGTGTCTGCATAGGGCGACTGCTTGTAGCCGCTCGGGTGCACCAGCACCCGGCGCGGGCCCATGCCCCCGGCGCGGGAATGCTGCTGGGCATCACCCTGCTGGGCGGACTCGGCGAGTTGGCCACCCCGCAGGCGTGCCGCCGCACCCCGCGGCGCCTCGACCGGGCGCGGTGCGGCATTGATGATCTCGAGCACTGCGGCGGTCGCCGCCCGCCGGTCCCCGTCGGCATCGACCGACTGCTTCCAGATCTCGAACAACACCTGCAGGTCCCAGGCACCGGTGGCACGCAGCGACAGCCCGCGGGGGCCTGTGCGCCGGATCAGTCCGCGCACCACCAGCAGCCAACCCGAGAACACGGTGTGGGCATAGGCGCCCTGGGCGTCCTCGAAGAACGTGGCATCAACGGGACCGGTGGCATCGTCGAGTGTCAGGAAGACCACCCTTCGTCCCGAACGGACGGGCGGGGTCTGGGTGGCGACCTTGACCCCGGCGACCAGCACCTCGGACTGGTTGCGCAGCCCATGCAGGTCGCGCGACCGGTTGATGCCCAGGTCGTCGAGGAAGGCACGGTAGAAATCGATGATGTGCTCACTGGTGTCGACGCCGAGGATGTCGAGTTCACTGGCGAGCCGTTCGGTGCGGGTCATCTCGGGCAGGCCGCTGGCCCGCACATCGGCCGGCACGGAGTCGCTGTCGGCGTGGTCGGTGTCGGTGTGCTCGGTGTCCTCGTCCACAGGTTGCCCGGGTTCGCTGAAGTCGAGCGCCAGCTGGATGCCGGCGAAACCCTCGGCCACCCGCGCGGGCACCACCTCGCCGACGGCCTGGCGCCGGGCGCGTTCGCGCACGCCCTGACTGTCGACGCTGTCGGCGCCGTGCCCCGCGGGCTGGCGTCTGCCGGACGACGACGAGCGCACCAGTCCCCTGGCCCGGGCGGCGGTGCGGTTCTCGACCACCTGCAGCCGACGCAGGTCGGCCACGGCCAGCAGCAGGTCGCGGCGGGTGACCTGGCCCTCACGCAGCACCGTCACGTCGCTGCCCACCCGGTACAACTCGTCGAAGCCACCGGCCATCACCAGCCGTTCGACCACGGGCGCCTCGACCCCGGCGCGGGTCCAGAAGTCGGTGAGCGAGCTGTAGGGCTGCCCCGCCTCGATGCGCAGCACCTCGGCCAGGCTGATGCCCTTCACCTCGGCCAGCGCGGTGCGCAACCCGTGGGCCGAGTCATCGGGCAGCCCCTGCGGGTCGAGCACCGTGGTCGGCACCGGGGTGGCGGCCCGCTCGGCGTGCCGGCTGACCGGGGGATGCCAGTCGGGTTCGTGCAGGCATTCGACCCGCCAGGTGGCGCCGCTGCGGTTGACATCGAGGCCGAGCAACGGCACCTGCATGCGCCGCGCCTCTTCGACGATGAGCCGTTTGGGGTACATGCCCGGGTCATGGGTGAGCAGGCCCGCCACGAAATGGGCCGGGTAGTGCCGCTTGAGCCATGCCGACTGGTAGGTCGGCAGGGCGAAGGCCGCGGCGTGGGCCTTGCAGAACCCGAACGAGGCGAACGAGGCCAGCACATACCAGACCCGGTCGACCACCTCGGCCGGATACCCCCGTTCGCGGGCGATCGGGATGAACCAGTCCTGCACGTCGCGCTGCCCGGCGACATCACCCAGTGCCCGGCGCACCTCATCGGCCTGGGCGAGGCTGCAGCCGGTCATCACCGCCACCATCTTGATGATCTGTTCGTGGAAGACCACCACCCCACCCGTCTCGGCCAGCACCGGTTCGAGGTCGGGGTGCAAGTACTGTGGCCGGTTCCACCCCTGCCGGGCGTTGAGGAACGGCACCACCATGTCGGACTTCACCGGCCCCGGGCGGAACAGCGAGATGTCGATGATGATGTCGGTGAAGTCGCTGGGCCCGAACTTGCCCACCAGTTCGCGCTGGCCCGGCGACTCGATCTGGAAGCAGCCCAGCGTCGCGGCGTGGGCGATCATGTCGTAGGTGTCGGGGTCGTCGAACGGGCCGAGTGCGTCGACCGGTGGCGGCTCGTGGCCGGTGCGCCCGATTTCGTCCATGCAGTGGGCGATGGCCGACTGCATGCGGATGCCGAGCACGTCGAGCTTGAGCAGCCCGATGTCCTCGACGTCGTCCTTGTCGAACTGGCTCATCGGGAACCCGCCGAAGCTGGCCTCGACCGGGGTGCGATCGCCCAGGGTGGCGTCGCTGAGCAGGATGCCGCAGGGGTGCAGCGCCACGTGCCGCGGCAGTCCGTCAAGTGACTCGACCAGTTCGAAGAACACGTCGAGGCGGCGTTCGGCCAGCCCTGCGGCGCGCAGTTCGGGCAGGTCGCGCATCGCCTGGCGGGCGTCCTTCGCGCGGATGTGCGGGAACGCCTTGGCGATGGCATCGACTTCGGCCGGTGCCATGCTCAGGGCATTGCCGACATCGCGCACGGCATGCCTGACCCGGTAGGTCTCGAGCATCGCCACGCACGCCACCCGTTCACCGCCGAAGACGTCGAGCACCTTGTCATACACCTCGGTGCGGCGGGCCGACTCGACGTCGAGGTCGATGTCGGGCAGGGCCCGACGCAGGGGTGACAGGAAGCGTTCCATGACCAGGCCGTGGGCCAACGGGTCGACCCCCGAGACACCCAGCAGGTGGTTGACCAGGCTGCCGGCCCCCGAGCCGCGGGCCGCGCAGCGGATGCCCAGGTCACGCACCAGGCCCACCACGTCGGCGACAGTCAGGAAGTAGGACGCGAACCCGAGGTGGTCGATGACCCCCAGTTCTTCGTCGAGCCGTTGCCGGACAGCGTCGAGGTGCCCCGGCCCGTACCGGTCGGGGATGCCGGCCTCGCAGCGCTGCTTGAGCACCGACATGGCCGAAGCGGCCGTGGTGCCGAGCACATCGAATTCGGGCAGGTGGACCTCACCCAGCCCGATGTCGGCACGCGGGTCGAGCTGGCAGCGCAGCGCCAGCATGCGGGTTTCGGCGATCAGGCGTTCGGCCCCGTCACGTCCACCGCGGCGACCGGACCTGTCGGCCACCTGCTCGGCGATGTCAATCATCTGCTTGCCGGGCTTGAGCCAGCCCTCGGCATTGCGGCGGTCGACATTGCGCAGGTCGAGCGGCACCAGTCGGCGGGCAGCATCGAGCACGTCGAGGGTGGGTGCCTGGTGGCGGTGGGCCATCCGCACCTGGTTGGTCAGCACCGCCCCGACCTGGTGCTCGTCGGCCAGCGCCACCATCGCACCGGCATGGTTGGCCGAATGGGGTCCGTGCCCCTTGACCTGGTGGTTGGACGCCGCAAGCACGACCTGTTCGGGGCCCAGCGCGTCGACCCAGCGCCGCAATTGTGCCGCGGCCCGCAGCCGGTCACCGTCGGCCACCGCGGTGCCCACGGGTGAGTCGGCACCGAGCATCACCACGAGGTCACCATCGGCGCCGTGTTCGGCGATCAGTTCGAGGCTGCTCACCGGGTCACCGCGGCGGCCAGCGAGGTGGGTGGCTGTGGTGAGGTGGCACAGGCCGGCCCAGCCCTTGCGCGACGTGGCCAGCACCACCACCCGCGGCAGCCGGGGGTCGCGCAGTTCGCCACCCTTGGCGGCACTGGCCCGGCGTTCGGGGGCCCGCTGCCAGGGGTCGGGGACGGCGAGGTCGACGCCGAGTACCGGGGCCACCCCGTGACGCAGGCAGGCCTTGGCGAACCGGATGGCACCATAGAGCCCGTCGCGATCAGTCAGCGCCAGCGTGTCCATGCCATGGTCGGCGGCCGCGGCCACCAGGTCACCGGGGTGTGAGGCACCGTGCTGCAGGGAATAGCCCGAGGCCACCCGCAGGTGCACGAAAGGATCGCTCATCGAGGACCACTCATCCCGCCGACCTGCCCTGCCCCGCGTCGAACCCCTTGCCGCCCTCGAACCGCTGCGCCCAGTCGATCACTGCCTCGCAGAACCCGTCGGCATCGCGCAACAGGTCGTCGGCCTCACGGTCGCTGACCTGCAACCGACCTGCGGCGATCGAACGCCGCCGCGACTGGGTGGCGGCGAAATAGGCCGCCCACTCCCCCAGCGCCGGCACCGTGCTGGCCAGCAGCGGCCACGGGTCACCCAGGTCGACGGGGATGCGTCGTCCGGTGCGGGCCAGCACCGCGGCATCGGCGGCCAGCGCCACCGCATACTGCGCCTGCAGGTAGCGTTCGGCCGGCGCATCGCACAGCAATGCCTCGATCACCAGGGTGCGGGCATGGCGCACATCGGGCACCCAGACCGGTTCTGCGGCGTTCATCAGTCCACCACCCCACGCAGTTGCCATGCCGCCCGCGAGGGGGCATGGGCCAGTTCATAGATACCGCGGCTGCCGGGCATGCCGTTGGCCGCCTCGACACGCCACACGTTCACCTCACCGATCAGGTCGTCACCGCCTGCCTCGTCAAGGACCTCGACCTGTTCGCCGCGGGCGGCGCGCACCGGCGCACTGGTCCACCACGAACCCGTCTCGATCCAGTGGCCCTCAACCGCCAGCACCCGCCACAACGCCCCGCGCCAGATGAACCTGCTGGGTGCCTCGTCGCGGTCACAGCTGACCTCGACGGGATCATCATGTCTGCGCATGCTCACAGCCCTCCCCGAACTGATGCGAGAGCCCGGTGCGGACAGGGGTCGAAGCCGTCCGCACCGGGCCGTCCCGGTGGTGTTCCCGCAAGCCTTCCCCTGACTCGCGAGAGTTCTTTCATTCGAACATCTGTTCGAACATCTTCACTATAACCCCACCCCCAAGTCCGCCGTCAAGCCCCGATTTGGCCACCCCCCTTGGCAGACCCCCGGGCCGTCAGGTACTCTCGAATTGGGAGCGCTCCCAATCACCATGAAGAAGGATCAGGAGGCGCAACGATGCACCGCCCCACACTCGAAGACGTCGCCCGCGCCGCCGGGGTCGGCCGCGGCACCGTGTCGCGCGTCCTCAACGGCGGCTCGGTCTCGGCCCGCACCCGGGCCAAGGTTGAGGCCGCCATCATCGAATGCGGCTACGAGGCCAACGTCCATGCACGCTCACTCGCTTCAGGGCGCAACAACGTCTATGCCGCCGTGCTCACCCAGCCCTACGGCGAACTGTTCGAAGACCCGACGTTCGGCAACATGCTGGCGGGGCTGTCCTCGGCCCTCACCGGCACCGAGATCGGCCTGTCGCTGCTGATTGCGACCAACGAGGACGAGCGCGAGCGGGCGATCCGCCACCTCGACCCGGGGCGCGTGGACGGCGTGGTGCACCTCACGCCCCACATCGATGACCCGATCCTCGCCTCGCTCAACCCCGACCTGCCCACCGTGCTCTGCGATGTCATCGACATCTCGCGCCCGAACCTGTGGGCCGTGCACGCCGATGACGTGCTCGGTGGCCGGTTGGGCGCGCAGCACCTGGTCACCCAAGGTGCCCGCACGATCGCCATCATCGCCGGCCCGGACGACGCCCCCTCGGCCAGGGGCCGCCTGGACGGCCACCGCGAGGCCCTCGGCAACCTGTTCCGCCCAGACCTCGTCATCGCCTCGCCCTGGGGCAGCGAGGGCGGCGCGAGCGCCATGGCCGCGCTGCTGGCCCGCGAACCCGGCATCGATGCCGTGCTGTGCGCCTCTGACCGCCAGGCCATCGGGGCCATGACGGTGCTGGCGACGCAGGGACGACGTGTGCCCGACGATGTGCGGGTCGTGGGCTTCGACGACCAGGCCATCGCCGCCCGCACCCAACCCGCCCTCACGACCGTGCGCCAGCCCATCACCGAGGTCGGGGCCGAGGCCGGGCGCCTGCTGCACCGCGTGCTGGCGGGCGAGGCCGCCGCATCGATCCTGCTGCCCACAGAACTGGTCGTCCGGGCATCTGCCTGAACGTCGAGACCTCAACACACCAACCTGCCGCACCCACCACCACACACCACGAAAGGAGAACCACATGCACGAGGCCCTGGCCCCCGTCACCAGACGCACCGCCCTGCTCGGCACCCTCGGGATCGGCGCCGTCGCCGCCCTCGCAGGCTGCTCAGCAACCTCCGCACCCGCGGGCGCCGTGTCCGTCGGTTCCTATGAATCCGATGCCATCCCCCGCACGTCGATGCGCACCATGATGGACAACTTCCCCGGCGGCACCGTCGACATCAACGTGCTCGACCACGAGACGTTCAAGTCGAGCATCAACAACTACCTGCAGGGCAACCCGAACGACGTGTTCACCTGGTTCGCCGGCTACCGCGCCCGCTACTTTGCCGAGCGCGGCCTGGTCGCCAACCTCGACGACGTCTGGGCGAACCTCGACGGCATGCCCGCATCGATGCGCGCCTCGTCGGCCGGCAAGGACGGCGGCATGATCTTCCTGCCCAGCACCTGGTACCCCTGGGCGGTCTTCTACAAGCCGAGCCTGTGGGCCAAGCAGGGCTGGACCCCGCCAACCACGCTCGACGAATGGGTCAGCCTCAACGAACAGATCAAGGTTGCGGGCATCACCCCCATCGGCATGGCCGACCTCGAGGGTTGGGAAGCCATGGGCACGTTCGACATGCTCAACCTGCGCGTCAACGGCTACGACTACCACGTCTCGCTGATGGCAGGCGAAGAGGCCTGGGACGGCGACAAGGCCCGGGCAGTGTTCCGCGCCTGGGACGAGCTGATGCCCTTCCAGCAGGCCGACCCGCTGGGCCGCGCCTGGCAGGAGGCCGCCCAGGGACTGCTGCAGGAGAAGACCGCCATGTACACCATGGGCATGTTCATCGACCAGCAGTGGCAGACCAGCCAGACCCCGGACGACCTGGACTTCTTCATGTTCCCGGAATTCGACAAGGCCATCGGCGCCGACATCGTCGAGGCACCCGTGGACGGCTTCATGATGGCCGCCAGGCCGAAGAACCCGGACATGGCCAGGCAGCTGATGACCTACCTCGGTTCGCCCGGGGCGATCAACATCCTGCTGGCGGGTGACCCATCCAAGATCGGCGCCAACGAGCGCTCCAACCAGTCCGCCTATTCACGGCTGCAGCGCAAGGCGGTCGAAGAGATCGGCAAGGCGAAGAACCTGACGCACTTCCTCGACCGCGACACCCGTCCGGACTTCGCCACCACGGTGCTCAACCCGGCCTTCCAGGCCTACCTGCGCACCCCGGGGGACATCGACTCGATCCTCCGTTCCGTCCAACGTCAAAAGCGCTCGATCTTCGGGTTCTAGGAGGTACCACGATGGCCAAGTCAACAAAGCCGTTGGTGGCCCCCAACGACGCGAGAAAACTCAATGGTCGCGACCGCACCACGCTGGTGCTGATGGCCGCGATCCCCCTGCTGCTGGTCGGGCTGCTGATCTGGGTGCCCGCTCTGGCCACCCTTGGCCTGTCGTTCACCAACTGGGACGGCATCGGCAGCGTCACCGACGCGAAGTTCGTCGGCGTGCAGAACTATGTCGACGCCATGACGATCTATCCGGCCTTCTGGCCGGCGATCTGGCACAACGTGGTGTGGCTGCTCGGGCTGTTCCTGGTCTTCACCCCGCTGGGCATGTTCCTGGCGGTGCTGCTCGACAAAGAACTGCGCGGCACCAAGTTCTACCAGACCGCCTACTACCTGCCGGTGGTGCTGTCTGCTGCCCTGATCGGTTTCATCTGGCAGCTGATGTACTCCCGTGACCAGGGCTTCATCAACGCGGTGCTGGGCACCTCCATCGACTGGTACGGCGACCCGAACATCAACCTGTATGCGGCGATCATCGCGAACGGCTGGCGCCACACGGGCTACATCATGCTGCTCTACCTCGCCGGCCTGAAGGGCATTGACGTGAGCCTGCGTGAGGCGGCCGCGCTCGACGGCGCCTCTGAGGCGCGCACCTTCTTCAGGGTGATCTTCCCCGCGATGCGCACCACCAATGTGCTGCTGCTGGTGATCACGTTCATCGAGGGCCTGCGCGCCTTCGACATCGTCTGGATCATCAACCGCGGCCGCAACGGCCTGGAACTGATCTCGACGCTGGTCACCCAGAACGTCGCGGGCGAGGCCAGCCGCATCGGCTTCGGGTCGGCGCTGGCGACGATCATGCTGCTGTTGAGTTCGATCTTCATCATTTTCCAGGTGCGACTGCAGATCAAGGGGGATCAGTGATGGTTGCCAACGAGTCAAAGTTCAAGCGTGGCCTGACCATCGCGTTCCTGCTGGTCACGTCACTGATGTGGCTGTTCCCGCTGTTGTGGGCAGTCTTCAACTCCTTCCGTGACTACGGCTACACCCTCGAACACGGGTACTTCTCGTTCGGCGGGTTCACCTTCGACAACTGGAAGAACGCGTGGATCCAGGGCGGGTTCTCGCACAGCTTCCTCAACTCGGCCGTCATCACCATCGTCGCGGTGCTGCTGACCCTGGCGCTGTCGACCTGCATGGCGTTCGTGCTGGCCCGGTACAGTTTCAAGTTCAACGTCGCGCTGCTGGTCTTCTTCATGGCCGCGAACCTGCTGCCCCCGCAGTCGTTGCTGGTGCCGGTCTACCGCATCTTCCGTGCGGTGCCGCTGCCCACGTGGCTGGCCGAATCGGGGTCGCTGCTCGACACCTACGGCGGCGTGATCCTGATCAACGTGGCCTTCCAGACCGGCTTTTGCACGTTCGTGCTCAGCAATTACATGAAGGCGATCCCGTACGCGATCTATGAGTCGGCTGAGGTCGACGGGGCCAGTGTGTGGACGCAGTTCCGCACCCTGACGCTGCCGCTGTGCCGCACGCCGCTGGCGGCCCTGGCCACCCTGCAGACCGCGTGGATCTACAACGAGTTCTTCTGGGCCACGGTGCTGATGCAGTCCGGCGACAAGTTCCCGGTCACCAGCTCGTTGAACAACTTGCGGGGCACGTTCTTCACCGACTACAACCTGCTGAGTGCGGGTTCGCTGCTCGCAGCGCTGCCCATCCTGGTGGTCTTCTTCGTCCTCCAGCGCCACTTCGTCTCAGGGATGACCCTGGGCGCCGTCAAGGGCTGACCCCAGCCAGAGAGCGATCCATGCACGAGATCACTTCGTTCGCCCCCGGCTCGGGCCGGCGGGTGGGCCCGAGGTCCTACCTGCCCTCCACCGCCGCCCGGTACAGTCTGGACGGCGTGTGGGGGTTCAGGTGGGCCCCCACCGCGACCACGTCCCACAATGACGTCGCCGCCCCGGACTTCGACGACAGCGGCTTCGACGAGATCACGGTGCCGTCGCACTGGGTACTTGAAGGTGGCGACGAGGGCAGGTACGGCCACCCCGCCTACCTCAACGTCCAGTACCCCTTCCCCGTCGACGTGCCGCACGTGCCCGACGCGAACCCGACCGGCGACTACCGTCGCCGGTTCACCCTGCCCGACGGGTTTGTGCCGGACGGTGGGCGGGTGCACCTGCGCACACTGGGCATCGAGTCGCTCGCCGTCATCAGCCTCAACGGTGTCGAGGTCGGCGTCGTCCGCGGGTCGCGACTGGCGCAGGAACTGGACGTCACCGACGCGCTGGTGCCCGGTGAGAACGTGCTGCACGTGCGCGTGCACCAGTGGTCGGCGGCGTCCTACCTTGAAGACCAGGACCAGTGGTGGCTGCCGGGCATCTTCCGCGAGGTCGAACTCGTGGCCCGGCCGGCCCACGGCATCGAGGATGTCTGGCTCGACGCCGACTTCGACCCCGACACCCGGGAGGGCTCGATCACCCCCGAGCTGCGCGGTGCCACCTTCCCCGTGAGGATCGAGATCCCCGAGCTGGGTGTGCACCACGTCATCGCCTCGGCCGACGATGCCACCCCATTCCCCGTCGGTGTCGTCGAGCCGTGGTCTGCCGACCTGCCGCGCCTCTACGACGCCACCATCTCGAACAGCACCGAGACCATCACTCTGCGGCTCGGCTTCCGTCGCGTCGAGGTTGTCGGGCACGAATGGCGGGTGAACGGCACCAAGTTGCGCATCCGTGGCACGAACCGCCATGACTTCCACCCCGACAAGGGCCGGGTCTTCGACATCGACGATGCCCGCGCGCAGCTGCTGCTGATGAAGCAGCACAACATCAATGCGATCCGCACGTCGCATGCCCCCTGCCACCCGGCACTGCTCGACCTGACCGATGAGCTCGGCTTCTGGGTGATGCTCGAGAATGACCTGGAGACCCACGGTTTCGAGCTGTGTGACTGGCGCGACAACCCCTCGGACGACCCGCGCTGGCGCTCTGCCCTGCTCGACCGCATCGAGCGCACGTTCGAGCGGGACAAGAACCACGCCTCGATCGTGTGCTGGTCGCTGGGCAACGAGGCCGGACGAGGCGCCAACCTGGCGGCCATGGCGGCCTGGCTGCGCCGGCGCGACCCCCATCGCCCGGTGCACTACGAAGCCGACTTCGACGGCACCCACACCGACCTCGTGTCGCGCATGTACGTGAGCGTCGAACAGATGCAGCTGATGTCGGCCGGCACGGGCGACGCGCTGGCCTCACCCGGGCGCGCTGCCGTGCTCGCCCAGCGACCGATGATCCTGTGCGAGTACGTGCATGCGATGGGCAACGGCCCGGGCGGCATCACCGAGTACGAAGAGGCGTTCGACTCGCTGCCCCAGTGGCACGGCGGATTCCTGTGGGAATGGCGTGACCACGGCCTGCGCACCCGGACGAGCGAGGGCCACGAATACTTCGCCTACGGCGGCGACTTCGGCGAACCGGTGCACGACGGCAGCTTCATCTGCGACGGCATGGTGCTGCCCGACGGCCGCCCCACCCCCGGGCTGGCCGAGTTCAAGGCCGTGACCACCCCCATCAAGCTCACGATCGATGCGGGCCGGCTGGTCATCGCGAACCGTCGTCATGATGGCGACACGGGCGACCTGCGCTTCGTGCTCGTCGACGAGGACGCCGGCACCCCGGTGCAGCAGCTCATGCTCGACGTGCCGGCCGTGCCTGCCGGCGGGCAGGTCGCCATCGAGCTGCCACCGGCCCCCGGCTCGACCGGTGAACTGTGGCGCACGGTGCGGGCCGAGCTTGCCGCCGACGCGCCGTGGGCACCCGAGGGACATGAGGTGTCCTTCGTCCAGGCGTGTCTGAGCACCCCACGGCACAGCACGGCACCCACCCCACAGCGGGCACCTGCCGGCGTGGCGGTCGTCCGCGATGGTGACACGCTCATCCTCGGCCCGGCACGGTTCAACCCGCAGACCGGTGACCTGCTGGCCCTGGCCGGCCTGCCGATCGGCGGGCCTCGCCTGACCCTGTGGCGGGCGCCCATCGAGAACGATTTCGGCCGGGCATCGCCGTCGTACCTCGATGTCTGCCCCGCCGACAGCGCCGGGCTGGGTGCCCCCGGCCCCTCGACCGCGCAGCGTTGGCTCGATGCAGGCCTCGACCGGTTGCAGCGACGGGTCGTCGCCGTCGATGCCGCCGACGACGCGCTGGTCGTGCGGCACCGCTATGCCGCCGCGGGCATGGCCCCGGCGGTCGACGTGACGCTGCGTTACCAGCTGGACGGGTCGTGGCTCACGCTCGAGGCCGATGCGGCGCCGACCATCGGTTGGCGCGGGGTGTGGGCCAGGCTCGGGCTCCACTTCACCTTGCCCACCTCGGGCGCGACCGCGGAGTGGTTCGGCACCGGGCCGCTCGAGAACTACCCCGATTCGGCGCGTGCGGCACGGGTCGGCAGGTTCGCCATGGCGATCGACGACCTCGTCGTCGACTACTCGGTGCCCCAGGAAAGTGGGCACCGGGCGGGGCTGCGTGACCTGCGCGTACCCGAGCTGGGCCTGCAGGTCGAGGCGCTGCCAGTCGCCGGCGAACGCCCGGGGTTCACCCTGCGCAGGCATGACGAACACGAGGTCGCGGCCGCCGGGCACCCGCACGAACTGCCGGAGCCATCGGCGCTGCACCTGACCCTCGACGTGGCCCAGCACGGGTTGGGCAGCCGGGCCTGCGGCCCCGATGTGCTGCCGGCGCACCAGCTGCGTCCCCGGGCCGGGGCCTGGAGCCTGCGGCTGCGCCACGAGGACGGACACGACGGACACCACGACTGAAGCACCGCAATAGGCTGGCCCCCATGGACGAGATCATCGCCGCACGCATCGCCCGCCATGGCCTGGACTGGACCGCCACGGTGACCGCCGCACTGGGCACCAGCTGGCCCTCTGCGAGCGGTCACGTGGCCTTGTCGGCCGAGGATTGCGATGTCACGCCGGCCAGGCTGCACCCCGCCTTCCACGGCAGCCTCGACTGGCATTCGGCCGTGCACATGATGTGGTCGGGCCTGCGGCTGCTCGGTGTTTCCCATGATGCCGGCGCGTCCGACGACCCCGGCGCCCCCGTCAGGCGCGACCTGGTCAGGCTGCTCGACGACCGGCTGACCCCTGCCAACATCGCGGTCGAGGTCGACTACCTGCGCGCCCACCCCACGTTCGAACGGCCCTACGGCTGGGCCTGGGTGAGCCTGCTGGGCGCCGAGGCCCACCGGCTGGCGACCAGTGACCACGACCTCGCCCCGGCCGCGGCCCGCTGGGACGAGGCACTGCGCCCGCTCGTCGACGCGGTGGCCGCCCTGCTGGCCGCATGGTTGCCCAACCTCGCCCACCCGGTGCGCCACGGGGTGCACTCGAACACGGCCTTCGCCCTGGGGCTGACCCGCGATGCGCACGAGGTCCTGGGGACGCCCGGGAACGCCGGGATCATCGACCAGGTCGACGCGAGCGCGCTGGCGTGGTTCGGCGGCGACGTCGACTACCCCAGCGAGTGGGAACCCTCGGGCACCGACTTCGTCTCGCCGGCGCTGGCCGAGGCCGACCTGATGCGCCGGGTGCTCGAACCGGTCGAGTTCGGCGCGTGGCTGCGCACCTTCCTGCCCGTGCTGGGCGAGCCCGGCGATGTGCTGCTGGCGACGCCGTCGGTGCTTGACCAGACCGATGGCCACGGCGTCCACCTGTATGGGTTGGGCCTGTCACGGTCGGGCATGCTGCGCAGGCTGGCACCGTGGCTCGACGACCCGGCACGCAGCCAGGTGCTCGAGGCCTCGGCGAGGCAGTACGCGTGGGCCGCCCCGGCGATCAGCGACGGCGACTTCATGAGCACCCACTGGCTGGTCTCGTTCGCGCTGCTGTGACGGCCACTAGGCTGCAACGCATGGAACTGTTCGGGCTGACCTTCGCCTCGGGATGGGCCAGCGGCATCAACGCGTACGCCACGGTCCTCATCCTCGGCCTGCTGGGACGTTTCGGCGGCCTTGCCGACGTGCCCACGGGATTCCAGCGCACCGATGTGCTGATCGTGATGGGGGTGCTCGCGCTGCTCGAGCTCGTGGCTGACAAGATCCCCTATGTCGACTCGGCATGGGACTCGATCTCGACGTTCATCCGCCCGGTCGCCGGCGCGCTGATCGGCGGACTCACCGCCGGCGAGTCCGGCAGCATCGCCACGATCACGCTGGCCGGCATCGGTGGCGTCACCGCACTGCTCAGCCACATCACCAAGTCCGGCACCCGGCTGGCGATCAACACCTCGCCCGAGCCTGTCTCGAACGTCGCCCATTCGGTCGCCGACGACATCGGTCTGGTCACCGTCATGGGCCTGGTGGCGCTGAACCCGATGGTCGCCGCCATCGTGGCTGCCGTGTTGCTGGTGGGCGGCATCGCGCTGTTCGTCCACCTGTTCGCCACTGTCCGCAAGGGTTGGAAGTCGCTCAAGCGCTGGCTCAGCCGCTCCGGTCCGGCAACGGACACACCCGCGTGAGCGCCGTCGCCACCGGCCGGCACGTACACGTCCACGGCGGCACCCTGGCCGGCATCGCCGCCGCGCTGAGGCTCGCCCGTGCCGGTCATCGCGTCACCCTCGACCCCGCCGGGCCACTCGGTGGGCCCGTGGACGACCTCGAGCCGGTGCTGGCCCTGCCCGCCGCCTGGCGTGACCTCATGAAGAAGTCGGGCGGCCACCTGGTCACCGCGCTCAACGCCCACCACCTCGAACTCGTGCCCGCCCCGCCGGCCACCCACCGCTGGTCGGATGGCACCGAGGTCACGCTGCCCGATGACCGCGCCGGGCAGACCGCTGCCCTCAGGGCCGTCTTTGGTGAGGCGGCCGCGCAGCGGTGGACGACCCTGCTCGACCAGGTCGACGACGTCTGGCAGGCCTTGCGACTCACCTGCGTCGAGCGGCCGTGGCCGTCTGGTGGGCCGTCACTCGAGCAGGCGAAGGCCCTGATGCGTGGCCGCACGCTGGGCCAGCTCGCCGACCAGCTGGACGACCCCCGCCTGGCCGCACTGCTGCTCAGCCATGGCCGGCGCGCCGGGGCGTCCGACCCCCGGCAGGCGCCGGCCTGGCTGGCCACCCGCGCCACGGTGCAGCGCACCTTCGGCCGCTGGCAGTTGGTGGGCGCGGACACATCGACCGACCCCACTGCCCACGCCATGGACGCGCTGGTCACCGTGCTCACCGACCGGCTCGCCGAACGCGGCGTCGAACTCGAGGCAGGTGGTGCCGGCGCCGACGCCCGCATCGACGCCGTGGCGCCGGCCCCCACTCGGCCACCGCTCGGGGCATGGGCCCGGTTCACCGACAGCGTGCGGCGCACGGTGGGCCACCAGCCCGGGCCGGTCACAAGCGTCAGGCCGCCACACATCAGCCACGACGTGCATGCCGACCTCGACGTCGAGCCCGGCAGCATCCGCGAGACCGTGTTCCACACCGAGGGCGGCGTGGTGGTGGGCTGGCAGCGGGCCACACCTGCCGGGGTGCTGGTCACCAGCCACGACCACACCCGACCCGGCGATCCCGACCCCGCGTTCGGTTGGGACCTCAGCCACTGGGACCACTGGGCCGCCCGTCCCCCGATCGAGCCGGCACACCCGGCAGGGCCGTGGCGTGCCTCGTCCGCATCGCACGCGGGCAACGAACCGTGGGCGCAGGTGCTGAGCGCGGCACTGGCCACCTACCAGGTGCATGAACGACTGACGGGTGCCGACATCCGCCCGACGAACAAGGCCACCACGACCCACCGACCACGGGGGACGTTCGCCCCGGGCTGAGCACGCCCCACCCCCTTGCCAACAGGGCTAGTCTTGATCGTCACCCGTTTTGCGAAGGACCGCGTCTTGCCACCTGAGCCCACTCCCCACGACACCCCCGCCCAGCCCCTGGCCTCGAGCCGTGTCGCCCCACCTGAGGCGAATGGGCAACCGCACCACCCCGAGACCGCCGCCGACACGATCAGCCGTGAGCTGACCGTCGAACAGGCCCATGTCGACAGGGTCTATGCGGCGTTGGCCGTGGCCACCCGATCGGCTCGCAATGTCGCCGACGAGGGCAAACGGCGCTTCCAGACCGACCGCGACGACTTCTTGCGCGAAGAGGACGGCACGGCACTGTTCGAGCGCGACGCGTTCGCCTACCAGTCAGCCAAGCGGCTGGCCACCCTCGACGCCGAGCACGAGGGCCTGGTCTTCGGCCGCCTCGACATGGACACCCCGGACACCCGCTACATCGGCCGCCTGGGCGTGCGCGACGACGACTACGAACCGCTGGTCATCGACTGGCGCGCCCCGGCCGCCGAGCCGTTCTACCGCGCCACGCCCACCAACCCCATGGATGTCGTGCGCCGCCGGGTGCTGCGCTGTCGCGGTGACCAGGTCATCGGCATCGAGGACGACCTGCTCGACAGCGAGGCCGACCACGAACACCTGGTCATCATTGGCGAGGGTGCCCTGATGGCCAGCCTCGCCCGGGCCCGCGGCGACGCGATGCGCGACATCGTCGCCACCATCCAGGCCGAACAGGACGAGGCCATCCGCTCGCCCTACCAGGGCGTCACCCTGATCACGGGTGGGCCCGGCACCGGCAAGACGGTGGTGGCACTGCACCGCGCCGCCTACCTGCTCTACACCTATCGCCGCCGCCTCGAGCGCGGTGGGGTGCTGGTGGTGGGCCCGTCGTCGGTGTTCATGAACTACATCGAACGCGTGCTGCCCAGTCTGGGTGAGGACGCCGTGACGCTGCACGCCGTCGGCGCGGTCGCCCGCGACGTGCTGGGCTTCTCGACCGAACGCGTCGACGCCCCCGCCGCCGCCACGCTCAAGGGCAGCATGCGCATGCTGCCCGTGCTGCGCGCCCTGGCCAATGAGCCGCTGGTCGGTGTGGCCGAGCCCCTGCGCGTCAGCGTCAAGGGCGAGGTGGTCAGCCTCAACCCGCGCGAGCTGGCACGGATCCGTGACCAGGTGCTCGAGTCGCGCCGCATCAACCGGGCCCGGGCAGCCGCCGAGAAGGCACTGCTGACCGCCCTGTGGAACAAGTACTCGAACGAGGCCGGGCTCAGCCGTGAAGTCTTCGACGACCTGGCCGGCTCGCAGGCATCGTTCACGATGTTCATGTACGCGTGGTGGCCGAACCTCGACGCCCGCGACGTGATCATGCGGCTCGGCGACCGTGACCTGCTTGACCGCATCGCCCAGGGGCTGACCCCCGACGAGCGCGACGTGCTGAGCGACTCCTACGACCCGGGACTGCTCGAGCATGCCTCGCGCGACAATGCCTCGCCCTGGTCGGTCGCCGACATGGCACTGATGGACGAACTGGTCGCCATCATCGGCCTGCCCGAGATCGACCCCGAGGCCGAGAACCCCGTCTTCATCGAGGGCGGCGGCGACGTCCCCGAACTGGTGACCACGGCCGACCTGTTGACGAACCGTCGCGAGGTCGACCCGGATGACGACCCGCAGCAGACGTTCGCCCATGTGCTGATCGACGAATGCCAGGACATCACCCCCATGCAGTGGCGCATGCTGCGCCGCCGTGGCCCGCAGGCCAGTTGGACGCTGGTGGGTGACGTCGCACAGAGTTCCTACCCACACCTGGACGAGACCCGCCGCTCGATTAACGACCTGGCCGGTTCGGGGCCGAGGCGCCACTTCCAGATGACGACGAACTACCGTTCGCCCGCCGAGGTGTTCAACTTCGCCGCCAAGGTGATCAAGGCCGTCCACCCCCAGGCCGACCTGCCCCGGGCGGTGCGTTCGACCGGCATCGAGCCCGTCATGGCCGCGACCACGCCCAGCGGCCTGAGGTCAACACTCACCGAGCAGATCAACACCCTGGCCGGGCAGGTCGAGGGCACCATCGGGGTGCTGGCACCGCCGACCCTGGTCGATGACGCCGCCGCCGCCGCGCTGGATTCGCAGGCCACCGCACGGGTGCGGGTGGTGACCCCGTTGCAGGCGAAGGGCTTGGAATACGACGCGGTGCTCGCACTGTCACCCGATGACATCGTCGAGCAGACACCGGGCCGCGAGCGGGTGCTGTACGTGGCCCTGACCCGTCCGACGCAGCGCCTGGTCACCCTGGACATCGACCGCGGCGAGGGCCGGCCCCGCTGGCACCGGCTACTGGCTGAGTCCTAACCGCCGATCCGGCCCGGACCACCGTAGTGCCCCGGGCCCTCGTAGGGCCCTGGTCGGGCGTGTCGGCGTTCGATCGCCTCGACGGCGTCCTTTGCCTCCCTGAGCCCGGCGCCGGTGACTTCGCGGTACCGCTTGATGCCCTCGATCTTGCGGTTGACCCTGACGTAGGCGAGCATCTCGGATTCGAGATCGCCGTCGATGTAGTCGGCGGTGAGCGTGCGGCGCGACCTGCTGCGCATCTGGTTGCCGAGTGTGAACAGGACGATCGCGATGACCAGCACCGGCCACGCCCGCATCTGACTGACCATCATCACCGCGATGGCCACGCCAAAGATCCAGCCCGATGAGTACCACGGCACGGGGGCGGTGGCCTGGCCGTGCAGCGTGAGCGTGGCACCTGAGGCTGCAGGCCTGATGGCGACGGGTCCCGGTGCCGGGGCGTCAATGATGGGCCAGCCGGCTTCGGGAAGGTCCACGAACAGCGGTTCGAGGTCGCCCGCCACCTTGGCCGACATGGCCTTGGCCATGCGGTCCTCGAACTCGGACATGTCAAGCCTGCCCGCGGCCATGTGGTCCTGCAGGCGGCGCACCGCCTCATCGCGCTCGTCGTAGCCGACCCGCTGGTCGCGTTTCATGGCACAAGCCTACCCACGCCCGTCGGCGTCGGGCTCACCAGCGGCGGCCCTGCAGCATCTCGAAGATACGCTGCGTGGCCACCGACCGGTTGAGGGTGAAGAACTGCAGGCCCGGCGCTCCCCCGCGCAGCAGCGTGACCGCCAGCTCGCTGCAGATGCGGGCCCCGACGAGCCGCACCTTGTCGGGGTCGTCGGCCACCGCGGTGAGGCGGTCGACCATCGTCCGGGGCATGGCCCGGCCCGACAATTGCGCGAAGGTGTCGAGCTGCTTGATGTTGGTGACGGGCATGATGCCCGGGATGATCGGCAGCTCGCAGCCCTGCGCCCGCACGGCGTCGACCAGGTCGAAATAGTCGTCGGGCTCGTAGAACAGCTGCGTGATGGCGAACTCGGCGCCGGCCTCTGCCTTCTCGACCAGCACCCGCGCCTCGGCGGCCAGGTCGTTGCTGCCACGGGGTGCCGTGTAGGCCGCGACGCCCACGCAGAAGTCACCCGAAGACTTGACCAGCCGCACCAGCTCGGTGGCGTTCGCCAGACCCTCGGGGTGCTGGGCAAAGTCCTCCATGGCACCACCCGGCGGGTCGCCACGCAGGGCCAGGATGTGGTTGACACCCACCTCGGCATACGCATTGATCGTCTCGCGCAGCTGGCTCAACGGCTGGTCGACGACGGTCAGGTGTCCCATCGTCTGCAGGTCGGTGCGTTCCATGATCTGGCGCGTGGTGCGGATGGTGCGCTCACGCTTCGACCCATTGGCCCCGTAGGTCACCGAGACGAAGTCGGGGTTGAGCGGCTCCAGGTTCTCGATGGCCCGCCACAGCACGTCGACCTCGTCCTCGCTGCGGGGTGGCATGAACTCGAACGAGAACAACGGACGCATCGACTCGGCCAGTCGCTGGGCGATGGTCGGGCGCGTCGAGTTCTCTGGAGTTGGCATGCCCTCCAGCCTAGGCGACCACATTGTGTGCCAGTGGCCTAGGCTCAGTACGTGGCACACCAGCGATTTGAGGCAACCGACCCCGTCAGTTCCGATTTCCGGAAAGAGGTGGGCGCTGCCATCACCAGATTCCTCGATGACAAGCAGTCCGAGACCAGCGCGATCGGGGCCGAGCTCGGGCGCCTGCACCAGCTGGCTGTCGAATTCACCGCCGGTGGCAAGCGCTTTCGTCCGGCGTTCTGCTACTGGGGCCATGTCGCCGTCGCCGGTGTGCCCGACCCGGACGAGTGGCTGCTGACGGCGTCGGCCTCCCTCGACGTGCTGCACGTCTCGGCGCTGGTGCACGACGACGTGATGGACGCCTCTGACACCCGCCGCGGCGTACCCGCGGCCCATCGCCAGTTCGAGGCCTGGCATGCGCAGTCCGGCGGGCGGGGCGAGTCCGGGGCCTTCGGACGCGCGGGCGCCATCCTGCTCGGCGACCTGCTGCTGGTGTGGAGCGGCGAGATGTTCGCCCATGCCGACCTGCCCCCCGCGACCCGCGACCGTGCGAGCCGCCTGCTCGAGGCGATGCGTGCCGAGGTCACCTGCGGACAGTTCCTGGACATCGTGTCCCAGACGCGCCTGCTCTCGACCGGCGACCCCCTCGACCCCGAGCGCCTGCGTGAAGAACTCGACCGTGTCTACCGCGTCGTCGACTACAAGTCGGCCCGCTATTCGGTGCGCCACCCGCTGCAGATCGGCGCGGCGCTCGGCGGTGCCGACGAGGTCACCCTGGCCCGGCTGGCCGACTACGGCTCGTTGGTGGGCCGGGCCTTCCAGTTCCGTGACGACCTGCTGGGGGTTTTCGGCGATGAGGCAGTGACCGGCAAGCCCGCCGGGGACGACCTGCGCGAGGGCAAGCGGACGGTGCTCGTGGCGCACGCGCTGGCGAAGGCCCCCCGCGCCCGGGCCGAGCAACTCGATGCGATGCTGGGCGACCCCGACCTGGACAGCGCCGCCATCGACACGGCGCGCGAGATCATCGTCGAGGCGGGAGCCGATGTGGCTGTGGAGCAGGAGATCTCGGACAGCGTCGACCGGGCCCTGACCGCACTCGAGGGTGCAGACCTGACCAGTGAGGGGCGGGTGGCGTTGCAGCTGTTGGGCAGCACCGTGACCGAGCGCCAGCGCTGAGACGACGCGCGGACGTCCGGAACGGCAGGTCAGGAGCGCTTGGGTCGCCTCTTCGGGGGGGCGCCGGCTGAATCGCCCTTGGCCGACTCGCCCTTGGCCGACTCGCCCTTGGCCGCGTCATCCTTGCTGCCGGCACGCTGGCTGCCGCGACGAACGGGCTTGTCGGCCTCCGGGTCGGCCGCCTTGCGGGTGGGCAGCACGATGGTCTTGTCATCGAGGTCGACCTGCATGGGCCCGCGTCCGCCCTTCTTGGTCGTGAACACGTGGACCTTGTCGAAGTCCTTCTGTTCGCGCCAGTGGCGGTCGTTCGGGTTGAAGATCTCGAAGATGTTGCTCATCGGTTCCACCGCATCGTCAGGCCGCCGGCGGCGGCACAGTTGGCGCCAATTGGGTACACCGCCTGGTGGGCGTGGGTACCTGTTGGGCGTTGGTCCATCCTAGACCCCGCGCAAAGACCGCTGCGCCCACGGCTTGGCTCACTGTTCCGGCGGACCGTCCAGGGTCTCGTTCAGCGTGGCCGTGCGCTCCGGTCCACCGAGCGTGCGGTGCGCGTAGCCCTCTCCGTTGACCTGTCGCCAGTGGGCGCGCAGGCGCGTGTCGAAGTCCTGCAGCACGGCGCGCGGGTCTGCTGCCGTCGTGACGGCCCGCCCGACCACGATGCGCGTCGCGCCGGCGGCCAACACCCCGTCGAGGTTGTCGGGGGTGATCCCGCCGGCGGCAAACCACGGCGTGGCGTGCTCGTCGGTCACCGGCCAGGTCGCCGCCGCGGTGGCCACCAGGTCGAGGCCGGGGGCACCGTCACCGAAGACGGGGCCGACGACCGCCCAGTCGGCGCGCTCGTCGACGGCATGGCGGATCTGCGCCTCGTCGTGCACCGAGCGTCCCACCAGCGACCACTGGTGCAATGCCCCACGCGCGTCCCCGAGGTCGCCATCGCTCGCACCCAGGTGCAGCAGGTCGGACTGCAATTGCGTGGCGACGTCGGCGCGACGGCCGACGCAGACCAGGCCCAGGTGGTCGAAGGCCACCCGGGACGCTGCGTTGAGTGCCTCGACCAGGGTGGCGTCATCGACGCCCTGGTCGCGCACCTGGATGATGTCTGCCCCCGCCCCGAAGGCCATGTCGACGAACTCGACGAAGGCGTCCTTGCCGCCACGCAGGTCGGTGATCAGGTGCAGCCTGGCCAGCTGCAGGTTCTCGCGGAGTCCAATCAGTGCGGTCACAAGGCCACAATAGGACCCACGGGGCGTCTGGAGGCGGGAATGGCACGACCCCATCCGGCACGAGACACGCCGTGCGCTCCCCCGGGACGAACTGGGGTGATGAGCCTAGAATCGGGCACAGGCTGACACGGCCACTTCCCCACTTCCCCCAGACCGTGTTTGGAGCAGTTCGTGACCACAACGAGCGTGAGCGACCCCTTGGTCGGTCGTCTGCTTGATGGTCGCTACGAGATCTTGTCCCGAGTGGCTCGTGGCGGCATGGCGACCGTCTATCGCGCCCAGGACCGGCGACTGACCCGTGAAGTCGCCGTCAAGGTGATGCACGACGGGCTCGGGGACGACGCCGACTTCGCCCGCAAGTTCGACCGTGAGGCGCGTGCCGCCGCGAAACTGTCGAACCAGCATGTCGTGAGCGTGTTCGACCAGGGCGTCGACCGCGGCCGCCCCTACATCGTCATGGAATACGTCAAGGGCGGCACGCTGCGCCACCTGATCACCAAACAGGCCCCCCTGGAGCCCCTGCGAGCGCTCGACCTGCTCGAACCCGTGGTGCACGCCCTGGCCAGCGCCCATGAGTCCGGGCTGGTGCACCGCGACATCAAGCCAGAGAACGTGCTGATCAGCGACCGGGGCGAGATCAAAGTGGCCGATTTCGGGCTCGCCCGGGCCGTCACCTCGCAGACCGCCACCGCGACGCAGGGCCTGCTGATCGGCACCGTCAGTTACCTGCCGCCCGAGTTGGTCACCACCGGCAAGGCCAACGCCCGTTCCGACATCTATTCGACCGGTGTGGTGCTGTTCGAGATGCTCACCGGCAGCAAGCCCCATACCGGCGACACCCCCATCCAGGTGGCCTGGAGCCACGTGCACCATGACATCCCGGCGCCGAGCACCGTGGTGCACGCCGATGGTCGGTGGCGCCGCGACTCACGTCGCATCATCCCGCCCTACCTCGACGCGCTGGTGCAGGCCTGCACCCGTCGCCAGCCGCTGCAGCGTCCCGCGGACGCGCGCGAGCTGCTGTTCCTGCTGCGCAAGGCGCGCCACGCGCTCAGCAACGGCATCATGGACGACCCCGCCCTGACCAGGCTGATGCTGGGTTCCACGACCGACGGCGTGCCGGACGACGACGACCTCGAGATCACGTCGGCGCTGGGTGCCGACATCGAGGCGGCCGGCAGCCCGCCGAAGCCCGTGTCGTACCGGGCACGCAGCGCCTCGTCGCCCGCGACGTCGGTGACCGGACGGGTGTCGCGCAGCGACCTCGGTCGCGGGCGTCCGTCAGCCAGCACCCCCACCTCGCCGGTCGACCTGCCGGGAGCGATGTGGAAGCACGTGGACGCCGAGGATGATGGCGGCGCCGACGACGAGTACTCCTCGTCGGGCACACCGGTGCCCCGGCCCCGACCGCGGCGCCGGCCTGGCGAGACCGCGGCGCGTCCGGGCCGGCCCCGCAGCCAGTCGACGCCGATCTTCCCGCACGTCTCGCAAGACCCGGTGCACCGCCGCCGGCGCGGTCTGGTGGCCCTGGTGCTCGTGCTGCTGCTGGCGCTGACCAGCGGCGTCACCGGGTACTGGTACGTCGCCCACGGGCGCTGGACAAGCGCACCGGCAATCACCGGGCACAACCTCGCCACCGCCCAGGCAGCCGCCGACCAGGCAGGGTTCAGCCTGGCGACCACCGAGGCGTTCAGCGAGACGGTGCCGGCCGGCGTGCTGATCTCGACCGAGCCCCTCGCGGGTGCGCGGGTGCTGAAGGGCTCCCACATCAATGCGGTGGTCTCGAAGGGCCCTGAGCGGTACGCCATGCCGGGCCTGGCGAACATGAACCTGGCCCAGGCCACCGACGCGATCCAGTCAGCCCGCCTCAGCGTCGGCAAGGTGACCAAGGCCTGGCACGAGACAGCGGCCGTCAACAGCGTGCTGCAGGCCTCGCAGAAGCCGGGCACCCTGCTCAAGCCGGGTACGTCCATCGACCTGGTCATCTCACAGGGCCGTCAGCCCATTGCCATCCCGAGCGTCGTCGGCAAGGGGTCGTCCGCCGCCACCGGGACGCTGACCGCGCTGGGGTTCAAGGTCACCAGCACCGAGCAGAACAACGACAAGGTGGCCAAGGGCGACGTGGTCAGCCAGTCCCCCGCGAAAGGGTCGGGGCACAAGGGTGACACCGTCAAGCTCGTCATCTCGAAGGGCCCGGTGCTGGTGGCCGTGCCGCGGGTGACGGGCGCCGATGAGGCGACCGCCAGGCAGCGACTCGCCAACGCGGGGTTCACCACGAAGGTGGTCTACAACACCGAGGCGTGGGTGCGCCTCAATGTGGTGGCCGCCCAGGACCCCGTTTCTGGCAAGCTGGCCCCCAAGGGATCAACGGTGACGATCTACGTCAGCTAGGGGGCGCGGTGGAGGTCTTCCTCGCCATCGTGGCGGTGCTGGTCGTCGTGGGTGGCGGCATCGCCATCGCGGTGCACCACCAGCGCCAGAAGTACATCGCGTCGCTGACTGCGCGGGGCTGGACGTTCATCGACAGGCCCGACGAGACCGCCGTGTGCGGCCTGAACTGCCCCCCGTTCGGCATGGGCGTCAATCGCAGGGTCGATGACCAGATCGTCGGTCACACCTCGACCGGTGCGGCCTTCCAGGCGTTCGAGTACGACGCGAGCACGCATCGCCGTGCGGGCTACATCGCGGCCGTGCGGCTGCCCCGCTCGTTGCCCGAGTTCTACCTGCTGCCCCACACTGCGCCTCGTCCGGGGGTCGCGGGTGTCGTGGTGACCCAGCAGGGCACCCACCACGTCGTGGCCAAGGACCCGGACTATGCGCACAAGGTGCTCGCAGCCATCGTCGGCACCCTGGGGCGCTACCCCGCCCCGCCGGACCTGTCGATCGACCACGACCAGCTGGTGGCGGTCGGCGCCCCCAAAGAGGCAGAGGCGCTGGCCGCCTACCTCGAGGCGTTGTCGGCCACGGCCCGCGCGATCGCGGACGCGGGGGCGCTGAGCAGCTACCTGGGCCCGACCCCGCCGCCGCGGTTGTCGCTGTACGAGCGCCCTGACTGGGAGTTCCGCAACCGGGACGACGGGATGCTCGCCGAGGTGGCGTACAGCGGTGGCGGTTTCGACCACACCGCCGAAGAGGTGATCCTGTCCCAGCACCCGCAGCTGCCGTTCGTCTCGTTGCTGCACCGGTGGAAGACCCAGCGCACCGAGACCTACACCGACGGCCAGGGCAACACCCGCACCCGCACGGTCACTGACCACCATTCCGAGCGGCTGCTCGAGTACCACCCCAGGTTCTCGTTCCCCGATTTCAAGGTGAACCGGGGGCTGATGGGCAACAAGGTGACCTTCGAGTGGCACGAGTTCAACGAGGCGTTCACGGTGCGCTGCCGCTCACCGCGCCTGGCCTCGGACATCTTCCACCCGCGCATGATGGAGTACCTGATGGAGCGTCGTCCACCCGGCTTCGAGGTGGACGAGCGTGGCGCCATCAGCATCAGCCTCAAGGCCGACGACGTGGCCAGCCTGATGTGGGGCGAGGACTTCCTGCTCGGGTTCTTCGCCCGGGTGCCGAACTTCGTCTGGGAGAACCTGGGCTACCAGCGCCCGCCGGTGCCGCCGCGGCAGGTCAGCCGGGGCTGATCGCCCAGGTACGCGGCGGTCAGTACGTGCCTCAGTAGGTGCGCGGCCGACCGTCGCGCAGGTCGTCGAAACTGGTGTGCGACATCTCGCCCAACCGACCGAACGCCAGCGCCCAGCCACGCTCACCGAGCAGCCCGTCATGGATCAGGAAGCCGTGCGGCGCATCGACGGCGCGCACGAAGTCGATCGTCTCCTTCATCGCCGCCCAGGGTCCGTAGGCCGGCACCGCCACCACATCGATGCCCTGCGGGGTCTCGGCGAGGCTGTCGCCGGGGTGGAAGAAGGTCGGCTGTCCCTGGCCGCGCACGACAACGCCCACGTTGCCGACCCCGGGGATGTCGGCGTGGATGATGGCGTGCCGGCCACCGACGGCGACGAGCTCGAGGTCACCGAGGGCCACCACATCACCAGCGTGCAGCGGCTCGCCGGTGCCGGCGGCGGCGCAGAGCTCCGGCTCGAGCAGCACGCGGGCGTCCGGGTTTGCCGCGAACAGCACTGGGGCATGCTCGCGGTCGAAGTGGTCGGGGTGCTGGTGGGTGGCCACGACCGCGGACAGGCCGGTCAGCCCGTGCCAGTCCGTCGAGAAGTTGCCGGGATCGAACAGCACGCGCTGGTCGCCGGCCTCGAGCAGCACACAGGCGTGGCCCAGATGGGTGATCTGCATGCACCCAGTCTGGCACCACGCCTGTGGTTGCTGTGCTGCTCAGAGGTCCTTCGCGTGGTACTCCTGCACGGGGTTGAGCCGTGCTGCGCCCTCGCGCAGTCGCTCGGCCACCACGAACGCGAGCTCAAGCGACTGGTTGCGGTTCAGGCGCGGGTCGCAGGCGGTCTCGTAACGGGTGGCGAGGTCCTCTTCACGCAGTTCGTCGGCACCGCCGACGCACTCGGTGACATCGTCGCCGGTCAGCTCGATGTGCACGCCTCCGGGCCAGGTGCCCAGGTCACGGTGCACGTCGAAGAAGCCGTTGACCTCGTCGATGACGTCGTTGAAGGCGCGGGTCTTGTAGCCGTTGGCGGCCTCGAACGTGTTGCCGTGCATCGGGTCGCACGACCACACCACCTTTCGGCCGGTCGCCTCGATGGCCTTGATGACCGGGGGCAGCTTCTCGCGCACATTGCCCGCGCCCATGCGGATGATGAACGTCAGGCGTCCGGGCTCAAAATCGGGGTCGAGGGCCTCAGCCAGCGCGACCGCATCCTCGGGCGAGGTCTTGGGGCCGAGCTTGACCCCCAGCGGGTTGCGGATGTGGCGCATCAGTTCGACGTGGGCACCATCCAGCTGGCGGGTGCGCTCACCAATCCAGACCATGTGGCCCGAGGTGTTGTAGGGCAGGTCGGTGCGCGAGTCGATGCGGGTCAGCGAGTGCTCGTACTCGAGCAGCAGCGCCTCGTGCGAGGAGTAGAAGTCGACCTCGCTCATGGCGCGGTCGTCCACGCCGCAGGCGACCATGAAGGCCAGCGCACGGTCGATCTCGGCCGCGAGCTCTTCGTAGGCCGACTCGACCTTCGAGTTCGCGACGAAGTCGGCGTTCCAGGCATGGATGCCGCGCAGGTCGGCGAAACCGCCCTTGACGAAGGCGCGCACCAGGTTCAGCGTCGCCGCCGAGGCGTTGTAGACCTTCAGCAACCGATCGGGGTCGTGGCGGCGCGAGTCCTCGGTGAAGTCGAACCCGTTGATGGCGTCGCCGCGGAATGCGGGCAGGGTCACACCGTCGCGGGTCTCGGTGTCCTTCGAGCGCGGCTTGGCGTACTGGCCGGCGATGCGTCCCACCTTGACCACGGGCACTTGGGCCGCATAGGTCATCACCACAGCCATGCTGAGCAGCACGCGCAGCTTGCCCTTGATGTTGTCGGCCTGCACCGAGGCGAACGTCTCAGCGCAGTCGCCGCCCTGCAGCAGGAAGCCCTGCCCCTGGGCGACGGCGGCAAGCTGGTCGCGCAGGTCGTCGCACTCGCCGGCAAAGACGAGTGGCGGCAGCTGGCGCAGGGTCTCGACGACGCGGTCGCGGTGGGCCGGGTCGAGATAGGTCGGCTGCTGCGTCAGGGGTCGGGTTCGCAGGTCAGCCAGTGTGGGAATTGCCGAAGACATGCGCCCAACTGTAGTCAGCCCGGGCGGTCCTCCCGTGACGGGCGTCACCATCCGGGCAGATCGACCGGTTCTCAGTCGCCCAGCCCTCGTTCGATGGCATACAGCGTCAGTTCGACCCGGTTGTGCAATTGCAGCTTGCGCAGCACGTTCTGCACGTGGTTCTGCACGGTGCGGTGGCTCACCACGAGCTCGTCGGCAATCTCGCGGTAGGCCATGCCCTTGGCCACGAATCGCAGCACGTCCACCTCGCGCGGGGTGAGCACCGGGCCCTCGTCGTTGTGTTCCTGGGCAACGGTGACCATGCGCCTGAACTCCCCGAGCACCAGACCGGCCAGGCCGGGGGTGAAGACGGCATCACCCTCGGACGTCCGGCGCACCCCCTCGATGAGCTCGGCCTTCGGCGCCGACTTCACCAGGTAGCCCATCGCCCCGGCCTTGACCGCGCGCAGCACGTCCTCGCGTTCGCCCGAGGCAGACACGACCAGCACCCGCATGGTCGGGAACTCGTTGAGCAGGATCTCGGTGCATGTGGCCCCGTCGGGGTGCGGGATCTGCAGGTCCATCACCACGACGCCCGGGCGGGTGGCCCGGGCACGGCGCAGGCATTCCTTGCCGTTGTGCGCCACTGCCACGATCTCGAAGCCCTCACTCTCGAGGTCCTCGCTGAGTGCGTCGATCCACATCGGGTGGTCGTCGACGAGCATGACGCGCTTGCGGTCCATGTCGGTCGTCCTGGTCACGCCTGGGCTCTCGCTCACTGGTTGTTCACTCCTTGTTCCGCACGATCCTTGTCCGCACGGTGCGACCTGATGCCCTCAAACGCGGGGTCTGCGTCGGGCCAGTCATAGGTGTCGGTCTCGTCAACACAGGCCGTGACCGGGATCCTCAGTTCCCATTCCACCCCACGACCGGGCGAAGAGCGCACCTCGGCCGTGCCACCGATCTCGTGCAGCCGTCCGATGATCGATTCGCGGATGCCGAGCCTGCCCGCCTCGAACGCAGCCTGCACCTGCTCACGGGTCATGCCGACGCCATTGTCGCGCACCGAGATCGTAATGGCCTCGTCCTCCTCTTCGAGCAGCATCCACACCTGGGCGTCGGGGCCCGCATGCAGTTCGGAGTTCAGCAGGATCTGGGCGACCGCGGCGCGCACCTCGCTCGCCTGTTCGAGCGGCATCAGCACCGACCCTGCCATCCGCGACACGGTGACCCGGTCGGTCGACATGGCATCGAGCATCGCACTGATGTCGACGAACTTCTCGGTCTCGTCATCGGCCATGTCGACGGTGCGGTCCTGCAGCACCGTGCGCAACTGGATCTCCTGCTGACGGGCCAGCTGGGCGAGGCGTTCGCCGCGCGGTCCCAGTGTGCGGCCCTCGCGTTCGACCATCGAGAGCACCTGCAGCGCGCCGTCGTGGACGATGCGGTTCATGCGGTCACGCTCTGCCAGCGCCATCGAGGCGGCGAGGCTGCGGTCACGTTCAGCGGTCGTCTTGCGCAGCGTGTCGACGAGCTGCCCGACGCCCCAGGCAGTGATGCAGGTGGTGAAGACGAGCGTCCACAGGTCGGTGTGGTTGATCGGTGTCTGCAGCAGCGTGACCGCACTGACCGCTGCTGCGGTGCCAAGCCCTGCCCAACCGCCCCAGAGCACGGCCACCCCGAGCGGCGCGGCCAACTGCCAATAGACGGGAGCGGGCGGGAACGTGTCGGGTCCGACCACCCAGCGCGACACCCCCACCAGCACCAGCGCCAGGCCCACGTCGATGCCTACCACCACCCGCTGCCAGCCCATGGCGAGGCGGTTCTGGTAGGCGAGTGCGATGCTCCACAACAACACGAACACCGTGATCGCGATCAGCACCCCGGGTTGCCTGACGGTGTCAAGGCGGGCCACGTTCACCACCAGCGCGAACAGCGCGAGAAGGATCCTCGTCCACCCCAGTGAGCGCTGCGTCGAACGCATCAGGTGGTACGAGGTGAGCACCCCCGGCACGGCCGTCACGGCGTCTGCACCGAGCCGCCCGGACGAGCCTCGCCGGTGCGGTGCTGGTCACGCTCGGCGGCGGCTCGGGCCTCGTCGCGTGCGGCCTGTTCGGCCTCGACATGCCATTGCGCCAGGTCACGGCGCTCGGCCTCGGCCTCGGCATGGCGGGTCTCGAGGGCCCGCTGTTCGGCCAGTCGACGTTCGGCGCTGCGCGCGCGGGCAGCATCGCGGCGCTTGAGTGCGGCGCTGCGCAGCTGGTCGCGCGCGGTCGTGGTGAAGGTGTCCAGGTAGCCGAGCCCACCCAGGTCGGCGATGGTGGCCATGATTTCATCGGTGACACCGCGCGCCAGGGCACGGTTGGCCGGGATACCGCGGTGCCGTCCGAAGTCGAGCGCCGGGCCGAGCGTCAACGTCGAGGACCGGACGTCGAGCACGGCAGGCACCACCGACACCTGGGCCGCCAGCACCAGCCAGCCGGTGGCGTCGCGGCCCTTGTGCAGCGATCGGTCGGGGGCGTGGTCGCCCTCGGGGAACAGTGCCACGACTCCCCCGCCGGCCAGTTCGGCCAGGGCCGTCCGCCAAGCGCTGGAGCGCGCAGGTGAACCGCCGCCACGCAGCAGGCGCACGTCCGCGTCGAGCGCCCTCACCGACACGACGCGCAGGGGACGCGGGCTCGCTGCGGCCAGTGCGCGGGCGTCCAGGGGGTGGGAATGGTTCACGACGAGCAATGCCGGGCCCGAGGCCGGCAGGTGCCTCAGCCCGGCGACCTCGCCGTGCCCACGCACCGAGGTCACCAGCTGGCGTGCAGGCCTGCTCGCCGCGGTCACGAACTCGCTCGCCCGGTCGGCGGCCACGCGACCCAGGCGCGCCGCCGTGCTGCGCGCCTGGTGCCCGAAGCCCGGTTGGCTCGTCATGCGGGTTGCTCTGCCCCGGCCGTCGACTCCACGGCCCTCGGCGCCGGACGGGGCGGCAGCTCACCACCCCCGGGACGCGGCCTGACAAAGGGAGTGAGGTCCTTGTCCTTGAGCTCGCCGAACTTGGCCCGGGTGGCGTAGACATCGACGTACTCCTGGCCGGTCAGCTGCTGCACCGCCGCCATCACCTCATCGGTCACCCACCGCAGCACCTTCATCTCGCCCGAACGGTCGGCCAGGTGGCTGAAGTCGAGTGGTTCACCGAAGATAATGCCCGGACGCTTCATGACCGGGATGCCGAACAGGCCCTTGCGGAATTCGGTGCCGACGGTACCCACCGGCAGGATCGGCACCCCTGCCTCGAGTGCCATCTTGGCCACGCCGGTCTTCGGCTTGTACATGCGCCCATCGGGCGAGCGGGTGCCTTCGGGGAAGATCCCGACCACGCCGCCGTCGGCCAACACCTGCTGCACGGGGCTGAGTCCGTCCGCACTGGCTCGTCCGCCGGAACGGTCGAGCGGCACCTGGCCAACGGTCTTGAGGAACCAGCCGACGATGCGCCCGCCAATGCTCTTCTGCTGGAAGATTTCGGCCTTCACGGGGAACGTCATGCGCCGCGTGATCATCGCCGGCACCAGGAACGTCTCGCCGTAGGAGAGGTGGTTGCAGGCCATGATCAGGCCGCCCTCTTCGGGAATGTTCTGCTCGCCGCGCACCCACGGATGGAAGACGGCCCTGGAGATGGGGGTGAACAGCAGGTTCTTGAAGAGGTGGTACGCGAGCATGGACCTCACGATATGGCATCACCTCGACGCACACTGTGCGGCACCGCGCGGCACGCCTAGGCTGGTGGCATGAAACCTCACGATCGCGATGAGGTCGACCGGCGCTTCCAGGAACTGATGAGCTCCGCGTTCACCGACGAGGACGGTTTCGGCGCTGCCACCGGCCCCGCCGCACCGCCGGTTCCCAACCCGAGGTCGCCTGCCGCGCCACCACCCCCGCGCGTGGTGCCGTTCACCGCCAACCGGCTGCCCTTCGACGGCGGCGATGATGACGATGAGCACCCGGCTCACGACGATGACCTGTCATACCGTGACTCCGATGGTCCACTGCTGGCGGGCATGAAGTGGTCGGGTCTCACCTTGCTCGGTTTCGTGCTGTTCACCGGCGGCCTGATCGGCATGTTCGCGATGATCTTCGGGGTGCAGCTGGGCGCGCCCTGGGCACAGTTGGCGCTCGCCGGCACCGTGGTGGGCCTGGGGGTGCTGATGTTCCAGGCGCTGCGGCGCCACCCCGACGACGAGGACGAGGGCGACGCCGGCATGCGCCTGTGAGCAATCTCAGGAGCGCATGGACGTGGTCGCGCCCACCAGTTCACGCAGTGTGCGACGCTGACGGCGGGGGCGTCGGCGGCGTGGCCAGAAGCCGCGCTGGGAGCCGGGTGGTTCAATGATCGAGACCCGGGCAAGGTCGGCGGCGCCGATCAACCCGGCGTCATTGCGAAACCGTGCCAGCGCAATGTGCGCCTCTGGGCGGAAGCCGCGGCCGGTCAACGTGCGGCTGAAGGCCGCCCGCGCCGGTTCGACGAGCATCTCGCCCGCACTGCTGACCCCACCACCGATCACGAACAGGTCGGGGTCGAGCGCCGCGGCGAGGTTGGCGAGACCACGTCCCAGCCATGTGCCGACATCGCCGATGAGCTCAATGGCCACGGGGTTGCCGGCCATCGCGGCCGCAGTGACATCGGGGCCACGCAGGTTGTGCGGGTTGCGGTCGAGCACGTGGTCGAGCAGCCCTTCGGCCTGGGGCACCTCGGTCTCGAGCACGGCGATGGCGTCACGGACGAGCCCGTTGCCCGAGGCGTACTGTTCCCAGCAGCCGCGGTTGCCACAGGGGCACCAGTGCCCGTCCGGCACGACGGTCATGTGACCGAACTCCCCTGCCATGCCGTAGCGGCCCCGGAAGAGGCTGCCGTTGATGACCAGGGCACCGCCGATGCCGGTGCCCAGTGTCACCATCACCATGACCCGGGCGTCGCGTCCGGCTCCGAAGCGAAACTCGGCCCATGCGGCCGCGTTCGCGTCGTTGTCGACGATGGTCGGCAGGGTGATGCGCTGCTGCAGGCGCTGCTTCAGGGGTTCGTTGCGCCAGGCGAGGTGGGGTGAGAACCGTACGAGGGCCTGGTCGTTGTCGACCCAGCCCGCTGCGCCGATGCCGACTGCCGCCACCTGGTGGCTCGAACCAAGCTCGGCGACAACATCACAGATCGCGTCCTCGACGGCGCGGGCGTCCTTCGATGGGGTGGCGCGGGTCAGGCGCCGCAGCACCCTGCCCTCGAGGTCGACAACACCTGCGGCGACTTTCGTCCCCCCGATGTCGACGCCAATGCTCAGCACGGGTCACACACTACTGCCGGCGACCGGTGAAACGGTGTCAGCCGACGCGACGGATCGAGTGGATCGGCATCCAGGAGTTCTGCAGCGAGATCATGCGGACACCGGCGCGCGGGTTGGCCGCGTCGACGATCATGCCGCCGCCGACGTAGATGCCGACATGCGAGGCGCCCGAATAGAAGACCACGATGTCGCCGGGCTGAATGTTGGCCAGCGAGACACGCACGCCCGCCGAGGCCTGGCCCTGCGAGGTGCGCGGCAGGCTGACGCCGGCCGCACGCCAGGCGGCACCGGTCAGCCCGGAGCAGTCATAGGAGTAGGGACCGGTCGCACCGAGCACATAGCTCTTGCCGATCTGGGCCTTGGCGAAGGCCACGGCGCGGGCGGCTCCGCCACTGGCAGCAGGGGTCTCGGGCGTCGCCTTGGGCTTGGCAGGGGACTTCGGCGTCTTCGGTGTCGTGGTGGCGCCGGAGTTGTTCGTAGTGGCCTCAGTCGCCGCATCGGCGGCCTGGGTCGCGGCGAGCTGACGGGCAGCCTCTTCCTGCTGCAGCTTCTTCAGCCGGGCCTGCTCTTCAGAAGTGAGCTTGGCGAGTAGCTTTTCCGCCTCGACCAGCTTGGTCTGGTACGTCTTCTGCAGGTCGGACTGCTTGGCCTTGTCGGCCTGAATCTTCGCCTGGGTGGCCACAAGCTGGTCCTTGTAGGTCTTCAGCGTGGCCTGCTCGCCCTGCATCTGCTGCAACTTGCCGTTGGTGCGCGCGGTGAAGCTCTGCACTGACGAGAGCTGGTTCAGCAATTGACCGTCGTCCTCGCTGGCAAGCAGCTTGGCCGTCAGGTTCAGTCCCGAATTCTGGTACTGCACCAGCGCGAGCTGGCCCATCGACCTGGTCAGGCCGTCGACCACGGTCTGCTGGCTCGCGATGTCAGTGTTGAGCGAGGCGACCTTCTTGCCGGCCTGGTCGAGCGCTTCAGAGAGCTTCGCGTACTCGAGGTCGATCTTCGAGTTCTCCTCCTGCAGCTGGGCGACCTTCTCCTGGGTCTCCTTGACGGCATCGGGGTTGGCCACGGCGCTGGTGGGCATGACCGCCAGACCGACGGCAAGGCCAATCGCCACTACCGCACCAGTCCCGGCGTTCAGCAGGTTCCTCAGCTTCAAGATCGTGCCCTTCGCACTCGTGTCGGCCCTCGGGGAGGACCTGCCACCCCCGCAGACAAGGCTGACCACAGGGCTAAGAAAATCCTAAGACACTCTTAGACGATTGCCAAACACGTCCGGGGGGTGGTTCGCGGCCTCAGCCGACCCCGCGCCACCGCACCGTCAATCGCGCCTCGCCGCGGGGCGGCAGCATGTCGGCACGCGCGAACATGTCCACGACGCGCTGTTCGTCCGCGCTCAGGTCGTCAGTGGTCGACCAGACCTCGTCGGACCGGCCCAGCAGCAGGCCGACGATGCAGTCGGCGCAGCCAGGCCCCGCCACGGTGCACGTCTGGCAGTCGATGGTGAAGTGCTCGCCCCGTTCGGGCATCCGCTTGTCCATGCCCACAGCGTCGGTCAGGGGTCTGACATTTCTGTGGCTGGCATCGTCGCGGCTGGCCGGCCCTCGTGCTGCTGGACGGGTTTTGTCAGACCTGCCCCCTAGCTTGGCCCCATGTTGACCAGCACCGCGACCAGCACCACCCGAACCGCCTCGAGCACGCGCAGCGCCGCCTACCGCGCCGTGCAGCCCTCACTCGATGACCTGGGCACGCCGCTGGCCGAGACCACCTTCGTGGTGGTCGACCTCGAGACCACCGGTGGTTCGGTCGACGACACCATCACCGAAATCGGTGCCGTCAAAGTGCGCGGGGGGCAGGTGCTGGGCGAGTTCCAGACCCTGGTCAACCCGTCGGTCCCGATCCCGCCGCTGATCGCCGTGCTCACGGGCATCACCAGCCAGATGGTGGCCGATGCCCCACGCCTGTCGGCGGTGCTGCCGACATTCCTCGAGTTCGCTGCCGGCAGCGTGCTGGTTGCCCACAACGCCGGGTTCGACATCGGTTTCCTGAAGCGTGCCGCCGGGGCGCAGCAGCAGTCATGGCCCGGCTTCCCCGTCATCGACACCGTCGCCCTGGCCCGGCAGGTGCTGCTGCGCGACGAGGTGCCGAACGTCAAGCTGTCGACGCTGGCCCACTACTTCCACGCAGCCACCACCCCGAACCACCGCGCCCTGAGCGATGCCCGGGCGACGGTCGACGTACTGCACGGGTTGATCGAGCGGGTCGGCAACCTCGGCGTTTCGACACTCGAAGACCTCAACGACCTGACCCACCACGTCTCGCCCCAACGGCGGGCCAAGCGGGTGTGGGCAGACGACATCCCGGAACGACCGGGCATCTACTGGTTCCACGCCGACCTGCCCGATCCCGACAACCCCGGCCAGGTGCGCCGTGAAGTGCTCTACGTCGGCAAGTCGGTCAACCTGCGTCGCCGGGTGCGCTCCTACTTTTCGGCTGCCGAGAAGCGGTCGCGCATGGAAGAGATGGTGCGCGTCGCCACCGGCGTCGGTCACGTCGAATGCGCCACCCCGCTCGAGGCCGAGGTACGCGAACTGCGCATGATCGCCTCGCACTCCCCCCGCTACAACCGCCGCTCGCGCAACCAGCACAGGGTGGCCTGGGTGAAACTCACCCACGAGGCGTTCCCCCGGCTGTCGATCACCGGCAGGATCCTCGACGACGGCGCCGACTACTGGGGTCCGTTCAGCGGGCGCAAGCAGGCAGAACTCGGGGTACTGGCACTGCAGGACGGCTTCCCTGTGCGCCAGTGCACCAAGAAGCTGTCGACCCGCACACCTACGCCCGCGTGCGCGCAGGGTGAGATGGGCCGCTGCCCGGCGCCGTGCCAACTCGGCGAGGGAGCGGATGAGTACTCGGCGGTGGTCGAGCGGCTGCGCGATGCACTGCGCCACGATGTGCGCCCTGTGGTCGGCACCATGGGCAGACGGCTCAACCTGCTGGCGGGCCAGCACCGGTTCGAAGAGGCCGAACAACTCACCCACCGCCTGCGCACCTACCTGACCACCACCCGCCGCTGGCACCGGCTCGCCTCGCTGTCGCGGATCCCCGAGATGGTGGCCGGCCGCCACGACGGTACCGGTTGGGAACTGCATGTGATTCGCCATGGTCGACTCGCCGGTGCCGCCTGGGCCGGCCCCGGCACCCGACCGCGTGAGGTGGCCGAACAGACCGCACAGCTGGCGGCGAGCGTGGCGCAGCCCGTCCCCGGTGCCCCGGCGGCCTCGGTCGAAGAAGCTGAACGCGTCGCCGCCTGGCTGGAACAGCCGGGGGTGCGCATCATCGAGGTGCAGGGCGACTGGGCGTGGCCGCTGCACGCGGGGCTGCCCGAGCACGAAGTCACGCGGCTGGCCAACGTCACCCTCGTCGATGATCCCGACGGGGCCTGGGGCTAAGCTCGCCCCATGATCACCGCCGTCGTCTTCGTCCACGCCGATGTCTCGTCCATCCCCGATGTGGCCGAGGCCATCGCCGAGATCCCCGGCGTCACCGAGGTCTACTCGGTCACCGGCTCCATCGACCTGATCGCACTGGTGCGAGTCAAGCAGGTCGATGACGTGGCCACGGTGGTGGCCGACAAGCTCAACAAGGTGCCAGGTGTGATCGACACCGAAACCCACATCGCCTTCCGCACGTTCAGCCGGCACGACCTCGAGGCTGCGTTCAGCCTCTGAACCGGACGACGCGCACGCGCAACGGGCGGGCACCCCTGCTCGGGGTGCCCGCCGTTCGTGTCGGTCTGCGCTGCAGCAGGTCTCAGATGAGCTCGACGCGCTCGATGACGACCGGCTCGACCGGACGGTCCATGCGACCGGTGCGCACACCAGCGATGGCGTCGACCACCTTGGCCGAGGCCTCGTCGGCAACCTCGCCGAAGATGGTGTGGCGGCCGTTCAGGTGCGGGGTCGGCCCGACGGTGATGAAGAACTGCGAACCGTTGGTGCCGGGGCCTGCGTTGGCCATGGCAAGCAGGTAGGGCTTGTCGAAGACCAGGTCGCGGTGGAACTCGTCACCGAACTTGTAACCCGGCCCACCCGTGCCGGTGCCCAAGGGGCAGCCGCCCTGGATCATGAAACCGTCGATGACGCGGTGGAAGGTCAGTCCGTCATAGAAGTTGCCGGTGGTGCGCCCACCGGACTCGGGGTCGATGTATTCCTTGGTGCCACCGGCCAGCCCGACGAAGTTCTCGACGGTCATGGGAGCCTTGTCGGCGAACAGGTTGACGGTGATGTCACCGTGGTTGGTGTGCAGGATGACCTGGTCAGTCACAGTTGCTTGCCTCTCGATCGATGCAGTGTCGCCAGCCATTCTAGGGCGTGCGGCTCCAGACCCCGGTACGGTGGAAGCACGCTCGATCACGAGCAGCTCGACTACGAGCCAGACAACCTACGGAGGAACCGTGTCCCGCAAGAACAAGCACTTGCAGCATGCTGCCGACGAAACCCAGACCGCCGCTGACAAGGGGGCCGCAGCCGTCGAGCACGCTGCCGCTGCCGTCACCGCCGCCGTCGCCGCCCTGAGCGACTACCTGACCCAGGCCCAGGACAAGGTGGCACCTGCCGCGCGCACCGCGATCGGCAAGACCCTGGATGCTGCAGGAACCGCCCGAACCCAGCTCGAGCCGCACCTGGCCGACGCCTACGCCGCCGTCGCCCCGACCCTCGACCAGGCCAAGCACAAGGTGAACGAAGACCTGGTGCCCCGGCTCGCCGAGCTGCGCCACGCGGCGGGTAGCAAGGTGAGCGAAGACCTGCTGCCGCGGATCGCCGAACTGCGCCAGACCGCTGAGCAGGACGCCCGCGTGCAGGACGCCATTGGCCGGGGCACCGCGGCATGGGCTGCGCTCAAGGGCGAAGCCGCGACCGTCGAGGCCGCCACTGCCGAACTCGAGCCGGTCAAGAAGAAGAGCCTGGGCGCGACCATCGCCAAGGTCGCCGCCGTGGGTGCGCTGCTGGCCGGTGCCGCGGTGGCCGTGCGGCAGTTCCTGCTGTCGAAGGACGACGGCTGGACCGCCCACGAGCCGAGCCCGGCCTACACCCCGACCCCCCGCGCCGACAACGAGGTGGTGTTCACCACCACCACGCCCGCCAGCCCGGCAGCAGGCGCCGAGGACGTCACCGAAGAGGTGCCCGTGCCCTCGACGCACACCCACTCGGCTGATGTTCACAGCGAGGGTGACCCCGTCGCCGACATGGTCGAAGAAGGCGGCCCGGTGGCCAGCGAGGCAGCCGACCTCGACGAGCAGGCGGCCACCGCAGCCACCCCGCTCTACGGCGACGGCGCCTACGTCGGGGCCGAGCCCCCCGAGGGCTTCGTCATCAAGGGCAACGAGCGCTCGAAGAAGTACCACGTGCCCACCTCAGGAGGCTACGAGCGCACGATCGCCGACGTCTGGTTCAACAGCGAAGAGGCGGCCCAGGCCGCGGGCTTCTCGAAGGCCCAGCGCTGACGCTGCGACACCACCCTGCGGGGCCCGGGCCGATTGGTCCGGGCCCCGCCCGGTTCCTGAAGATTGCGGGCCCCGACTCACAAACCGGCCCTCGGGATGGGCTTCAAGGGGTGAGAGCACTCACCACGAGCGCTGCCACCCCCGAGGAGCCCACCATGTGCAACCCGCTCACCCCCCGCCCCGACCGCTGGCGGCTGATCACCGATCCCGAGGGCACCGGCCCCCGGGTGCCGGGTTGGCCCTTCCGCCGCCACCTCGTGCATGTCGCCGAAACCTGCCACCTGCCCTGGCGCGCCGCAGCCCTGGCTGCGGGCCTCACGTGGCAGGCCGGGGGGCGGATCGCTCGTGTCCGGCGCGACGCCGGGGCAATCCCGACAATGGACGCAGCTGCCGTGCTCGCGCTGAGCCCCGGAACGCTCGAAGGGGTGCTGCGTCGCCCGGTGCAGGCCCCGCATGCCCCGCACATGGTGCGCGCACTGCTGGCAGCAGGGTTCACCGTGCCGCGCCTCGCCCAGTACCTGTGCCGCAGCGAGGCCGAGGTGGCCGGCCTGGCCGGCGGGTCGGCGCATGCCGGAACAACGGTGCGCACCGAACTGCTGCTCGCCACGGCGCTGCTGTCCGCCGGACTCGTGTGCCCGCTCGCCGGAGCGCAGGCCCACCCGCCACGTCCATCACGGCGCGTGGCCGCATGAGATGGGCTCGTCCCCGCCTAGGCTGCCTGGCGTGGCCACGCTCATGACCCCGCACGTGCTCGGCGGCGCGCCATGGTCGGTCCTGTGGTGGCCGGGCATCGCCACCGGGCTGGTGGCCATGCTGCTCGCGTGGGCAGTGGCCCGGTTCCTGGTGCCGGGCCTTCCAGAGCCCGAGCCCGACACCGACGACGAGTTCGTCAAACCGACCTACCGCAGCCTGCGCCATCCGCGCATGATCGTGCCCAGCATGCTCCTGGCCCTGGCCGCGGGGGTGCTGGCCCCGGCCAGCGGAACACTCATCTGGTCGACTGTCGCCCTGGCGGGCTGCGGGGCGGCGCTGGTCGTCGTCGATGCCCTGACCACCTACCTGCCCATGCGCCTGCACCTGCTCACCAGTGCCCTGATGGCCCTCGGGGCCATCATCGGGGTCACGCTGTTGGCCCCCGAGCGCTGGCTGCCGGTGCTGGTCGGTGCCGTCTGCGGTGCCCTGGCCAGTCACGCCCTGTTCTGGCTCATCTGGCGCTGGGGTCAGGGCTTTGGCTACGGCGACGTGCGGCTCGCGGCGCTGCTGGGCGGCTGGGCGGGCGCCCAGGGCGTGCAGATGTGGTGGCAGTCGCTGTTTGCCGGCGTCGTCGTGGGTGCCATCGTGGGTGTCACGATGGCCGCGTGGCGCAGGCGCCACCCCTCACCGCTGGGTTCGGCCTTCCCCTACGGCCCTGCCCTGTGGGCAGGACCGTTCATCGCACTGGTTCTGGGCTGACTCGTCCTGGGCTGACTGGTCCTGGGCTGACTGGTCCTGGGCTGACTGGTCCTGGGCTGACTCGTCCTGGGCTGACTCAGACCCCCGCAGCAGCAGCCTGGCTGAGCGGGATCCACGTGTCGAGCATGCGCTGGGCCGCCCCCGAGTCGATCGCTTCACCGGCCCGCTGCAGGGCCGCACGCAGCTGGCCTGCGAACCCGCCGTCCAGGTCGGGCCCGTCGAACGAGACCAGTGCAGCCGCCGCGTTGAGCACGACAATGTCGCGCACCGGGCCCAGCTGCCCGGCGAACACATCACGGACGACCTGGGCGTTGTGCTGCGGCGGGCCGCCAGTGAGGTCTGACGGCTTGGCCGCCTGCAGCCCGAGCGTCGAGGGGTCAACAGTGGTCTCGACGAGCCGGCCGTTGTCGAACAGCCACACCTGCGACGTGGTCGTGGTGGTCAGCTCGTCGAGCCCGTCGCCGCCGTGAAAGACCATGCCGCGGCTGTCACGACGCGACAGCACCCCGGCCATCAGTGCCGCCATCCGCTGGTTGGCCACGCCGATGGCCTGTGCGCGCGGACGGGCGGGGTTCGACAGCGGTCCCAAGAAGTTGAACGTGGTCTGCACGCCGAGCTCTTTGCGGGCGCTCGCGGCGAACCGCAGCGACGAGTGGAACCTGGGTGCGAACAGGAAGGTCATGCCGACCTCGTCGAGGATCCGGGCGTGTTCGCCCACCGGAATGTCGAGGGCCACGCCGAGCGCCTCGAGGCAGTCGGCGGTGCCGCACATCGAGCTCGCGGCCCGGTTGCCGTGCTTGATGACCTTTGCCCCGGCAGCTGCGGCCACCATCGAGGCCATGGTCGAGATGTTGACGGTGTTGGCGCGGTCGCCACCCGAGCCGACCACGTCGACGGCCTCGCGGTCGAGTTCGATCTGGACGGCGCGACCGAGCATGGCATCGGCCATGCCGCCGATCTCATCGATGCTCTCGCCCTTGGCCCGCAGCGCGACCGCGAGCCCCGCGATCTGCACCGGGGTGGCGTCGCCGGACAGCACCTGGTCCATCGCCCACCGGGCGGTGTCCTGGTCGAGGTCGCGCCCCTGGATCAGCCCCGTCAGCACATCAGGCCAGGTGCGGGCACTCACCTCAGGCATGCGTCACGGGCGTCGCGAACTCGCCGTCGGCGGGTGCCCCGGCCCGGTGCTTGCGCACCATCTCGGCGAAGATCCCGGGCAGGGTGGTCGGGTCGACGGGCAGTCCGGTGACGGCCTCTGCCCGCGACCAGGCAGCGAGCCAGGCGTCGTCCTGCCGTGCGACGAGCACCAGGATCGGTGGGCAGTTCGCCACCTCGTCGTGCAGCTGGTAGCTCAGGCCCATGCCACCGGCCGGCACGGCCTCGCCGTCGAACACCAGCGCATCGAAGGTCTCGTTGTCGAGCGCGCGCACCACGGCAGGGGCGGTGGCGAAGTCGACGGTGGTGATCTCGGGCAGGTCGGCGGCCACCCATCGTCCCAGCGCCACCCGGATGTCATTGCGGGTGTTGTGGTCGTCGGAGTAGACCATGACCTTCAACGGCTGCTGCTCAGCGCTCATCGGGATCGTCCTTCACATCAGTGTCCTGAGGGTGGTCGTGCGGTTGCGTCACGGCATCCGCATCGTCGGAGCCCACTGTAGTCATGGGCTGCTGCTGATCGTAACGTCCGTCCCTCGAACCCACGACGCCACCCTGCGCTGCGGCACGGGCGGCGGCCAGTTCCTCTTCGCGGTCCAGGGCCCGGTCGATGCGCCTGGCCTCCTTCTGGGAGTCCCGGAACCAGTTGATCGCCAGCCCCGACAGCACCGTGAACATCGTCAGGTCACCGGTGGCCCACAGGATGCCCCCCGCCCAGTACTGGTCGCTCATGGGACTGAGGCCCCAGTCGCGGTCGAAGGCCAGGTACCAGTCCTCGGCGATCAGGCGCTGGGCGCCCATGATGGTGACACCGATGAAGGCGTGCCCCGGCATCGCCAGCAGCACCAGCATGAACCGCAGCGGGTAGGGCACCTTGTTCGGCAGCGGGTCGACGCCCATGATCGGCACGAAGAAGCACACCCCGGCGACCACCATCCAGATGTGCAGCACGTCGTGGGCCCAGTCGTTGCGCATCGTGAACTCGTAAAGGGGCGTCATGTACAGGGCGAACGGGTAGCCGATCATCACCGCGGTGGTCAGCGGCGGGAACAACAGCACCTTGGCGACCCACGAGTGCAGTACTGCGAGCAGCCACGACCGTGGACGATGCGGCAACGCACGCAGCGCGAGGGTCACCGGCGCCGCCTGCGCGATGTGCACCCCGGCGATCATGGTGATCACCATGTGCTGCACCATGTGCACCCAGAACAGCACGTTGTCATAGACGCCCAGGAAGCTGAACAGCGCGACCCAGATGCACCCCATGCCGACCAGCCACGAGATCGTGCGGAACACCGGCCAGCGGTCACCGCGCCGACGCAGGCGCGCCACCCCCCACAGGTACAGCGCCACCGATACCAGCAGCGGGATCGCCGCCCATGGTGAGATTTCCCACATCGTCAGGTAGGCCCACCCTGACAGGGGTTCGATGGCATCCTCCGGACGGGCATGCAGCGGGATGAGCGTGGCGAACGTCATGCAGGGAATTTAGCGCACCCCTCGAAGGCTGCTTGAGGGGCCTCGGTAAGCTAACGCTGTCGCAACATGTGTGGCCCAAACCCCGGTCTGACATGACCCAACGCCAGTTTTCGGGCAATAATGACCCCGTGGCTACTCAACAGACGACTCGCACCATCGCGGTACCCACTGGGGCACTGCATCCCATTGCACCAGCACGCCTGAACAAGCCCCTGGGCCGACCGGACACTGTGGCCGTCGGCACGTGGGTGTGGCTCGCCAGCGAGCTCATGTTCTTCGCGGCGCTGTTCGCGGCGTTCTTCATGATCCGCGAGAACACCTACGCGCTCGCTGACGCCGCCGGCACCACTGCACTGTGGGTGAGCGAAAAGGCACACCTCGCGGTCACGTTCGCCGGGGCCAACACCCTGATCCTCGTGCTCAGCTCGGTGACCTGCCAGTTCGGTGTGCACGCGGCCGAGCACGGTCAGGTCAAGCGCACTGGCGGCGCGCTGAACCTCGCCAAGTGGGGCATGCGCGAGTGGTACATCCTGACCTTCGTGCTGGGTTCGGTCTTCGTCACCGGCCAGGTCTTCGAGTACGCCACCCTCATCGGTGAGGGCTTCACCCCGTCGAGCAACGTCTACTGGTCGCTGTTCTTCCTTGCCACCGGCTTCCACGCCCTGCACGTGCTCGGCGGCCTGTTCGCGTTCCTGTTCACGCTGGGACGCACCTACATGGCCCGCACGTTCACCCATGAGCAGACCGTCACCGCGATGGTCGTCTCGTACTACTGGCACTTCGTCGATGTGGTCTGGATCGTGCTGTTCTCGGCGATCTACATCCTCCCCTGACCCCGAAAGGTAAGCACTGATGCGATTCCTCTCCACACGCCGGCGCCACCCTGCGGCCAAGCCACTGGCCCTGGTGCTCGCGCTGTTCGTCATGGGTGGTCTGTACGCCGCGTTGGCTCCCGCCACACAGTCCAACGCCGACACCACAGGCCAGGCACAGATTGCCCAGGGCAAAGACCTGTTCGAGTTGAACTGCTCGTCCTGCCACGGCCTCAACGGTGAAGGCACCCCCGAGGCCCCGTCGCTCATCGGCGTGGGTGCTGCTTCGGTCGACTTCCAGATGGAGACCGGCCGCATGCCCATGGCCCGCCCCGGTGCCCAGGCCCCGGCCAAGAAGACCCTGTACAGCGCTGAAGAGATCTCGGCGATCGCGGCCTACGTGGCCAGCCTCGGTACCGGACCCGCGATCCCCAGCGAGGACCAGTACAGCGGCACCGGTCTCGACGCGAAGGCCATCGCCCGCGGTGGCGAGCTCTTCCGGGCCAACTGCTCGGCCTGCCACAACTTCGAGGGTGGTGGTGGCGCGCTGCCGAACGGCAAGTACGCACCCCCTCTCACCCAGACCTCGGACAAGCACATCTACGAGGCCATCCGCACCGGCCCGCAGCAGATGCCCGTGTTCAGCAAGGGCGTGCTCACCGACCAGGACGTCAAAGAGATCGTCGGCTACCTGAACACCCTGCACGACTCGCCCAACGGCGGCTTCGACCTCGGTGGTCTCGGCCCCGTCGGTGAGGGCCTGTGGGGCTGGGTGATCGGCCTCGGCGGCGTGCTTCTCATCATCACCTGGATCGCGTCGAGAGGAGCTCGTGCACGATGAGCGACCAGTACCACACCCCCACCCCCGTGCCTGCTGTCCAGGAGGGTCCGCTGAGCCCCGTTGACTACGAGGCGATCCCGCTGACCACCCCGGACGGCCCACCCGTGGCCGACCCGGGCCTCGAGGAGCACGTGGAGCGCCTCACCGACGTCGACGAGGCCGCAGGCAACCGCGCCTACCGCCAGGTGCTCGGCATGCTGGCCCTGGTGCCGCTGCTGGCCATCGCCTTCGTCGTGATCTACTTCGCCGTGCCGAAGACCACCACCATCACCTTCGGGCCGCTGCACACGTACGCTCAGAACCTGTTCCTGGGCCTGACCGGCGGCCTCGCCGTGCTGCTCATCGGGCTCGCGCTCGTGCAGTGGTCACGCCAGCTGATGAACGATGCCGAGTTCGTCGACCTGCGCCACCCCGCATCTTCGCCCGAGGCCGTGCAGAAGGAAATGGTCAAGCAGCTCGACGACATGGTCGACGACACCCGCCTGGGCCGGCGCCCGCTGATCGGCGGCGCCCTGCTCGGCGCCATCGGCATCGCCGTCGTGCCCGCCGTGGTCGTGCTCGCGGACATGGGCCCCCACCCGGGCCCGGGCCTGCGTGCGGCGACCATCGAGAAAACCGTCTGGGCCGAGGGCGTCCGACTGGTCAACGACATCACCGAGAAAGAGATCCGTCCCGAAGACATCGAGATCGGCCAGCTGATCAACGGCCAGCCCGCCTCGCTGTTCGAACTGCACGGCACGCCGTTCATCCAGGCCAAGGCCAAGTCGTCGATCGTGGTCGTGCGCATGGAGCCCGACCGCATCAAGATCCCCGAGTCCCGCAAGGACTGGCAGGTCGGCGGCATCCTCTGCTACTCGAAGATCTGCACCCACGTGGGCTGCCCGATCTCGCTGTGGGAGCGGACCACCCACCACCTGCTGTGCCCCTGCCACCAGTCCACGTTCGACCTGGGTGATTCCGGTGTCGTCGTGTTCGGCCCGGCGACCCGCTCACTGCCCCAGCTGCCGATCAAGGTCGACGCAGAGGGCTTCCTCGTCGCCCAGCGCGACTTCGACGTGCCGGTCGGCCCGAGCTACTTCGAGCGTGACTCGCGCAATGACTACAAGAAGGGTGACAACTGATGGCCAAGTCCACCACCGTCACTGACACCCCGTCTGCTGACATCACCCCGAACGAGCCGGCCAAGCCCAGCGCGCTCAACGCAGCCGCCGGCCCTGCCAAGTGGCTCGACGACCGCCTGGCGATCGGCTTCCTCGGCAAGCCGATCCTGCGCAAGGTCTTCCCCGACCACTGGTCGTTCATGCTGGGCGAGATCGCGCTGTACTCGTTCATCGTGCTGCTGCTCACGGGCATCTTCCTGACCATCTGGTTCAAGCCGTCGATGGCAGAGATTGAGTACGAGGGCTCCTACCAGCTGATGCAGGGCATCATGATGTCCGAGGCCTACGCCTCGACCCTTGACCTGTCCTTCGACATCCGCGGTGGCCTGCTCGTCCGGCAGATCCACCACTGGGGCGCGATCCTGTTCGTGGCCTCGATCATGTTCCACATGCTGCGCGTGTTCTTCACCGGCGCGTACCGCAAGCCCCGTGAGGTCAACTGGCTCATCGGTGTCGGCCTGTTCGCGCTGGCCACCGTCGAGGGCTTCGCGGGCTACTCCCTGCCCGACGACCTGCTCTCGGGCACCGGTCTGCGGTTCGTGGACGGCCTGGTCCGCTCCATCCCGCTGATCGGCACCTGGGCCGAGTTCTTCATCTTCGGCGGGGAGTTCCCCGGCAACATCGTCGTGGCACGCCTCTACATGGTCCACATCCTGCTGGTGCCGGGCATCCTGCTGGCACTGATCGCCGCACACGTGGGCCTCGTCTTCTACCAGAAGCACACCCACTACGCGGGCCCGGGTCGCACCAACAACAACGTCGTCGGCATGCCGATGTTCCCGCAGTTCGCGGCCAAGGCCGGCGGCCTGTTCTTCGTCGTGTTCGGCGTGCTGGTGCTCATGGGTGGCCTGATGCAGATCAACCCCGTGTGGAAGTACGGCCCCTACAACCCGTCCCAGGTGACCGCCGGCTCGCAGCCGGACTGGTACATGGGATGGCTCGAGGGCGCCATCCGCATCGTGCCGCCACTCGAATCGCACATCGGCTCCACGACGTGGACCTGGTCGGTGTTCCTGCCCGGTGTCGGCCTGATGACCGCCCTGTTCGTCGTCCTCGGCGCCTGGCCGTTCATCGAGTCGTGGATCACTGGCGACAAGAGCGAGCACCACATCGCCATGCGCCCGTACCAGGCACCGACCCGCACGGCCCTGGGCGTTGCCGCGATGACCGTCTATGGCCTGTTCTGGATCGCCGGTGGCAACGACATCATCGCCACCACCTTCCACCTGAACCTGAACGGCATCACCTACTTCCTGCGGATCGCAGTTTTCGTCGGCCCGATCATCGCGTTCATCATCACCAAGCGCATCTGCCTGGCCATGCTGCGCCGTGACCGTGAGCGGGTGCTGCATGGTGGCGAGTCGGGCATCATCGAGCGTTCGCCCGATGGCGGCTATTCCGAGGCCCACGAGCCCATCTCGGCGGACGAGGCCTGGACGCTGACCCAGGACAGCCCGGTCAAGGCCGTCGAGGCCGGCGAAGAGGTCGACGCCAACGGTGTGCCGACCGGCAGGAAGGTCTCAAAGCTGCGTGCCGCCATGGCCCGTTGGTACGAGGGCTACCACCCCGAGCAGCTGACCGCTGAAGAGATCGAGGCGGCGCACAGCCACCACGACGACCACGCAGTCGAGGCCGGTCATGACACTGAAGAGCTCGAGGGCGACAAGCCCAAGGCACTGCAGCACTGATCACCTGCACAGACAGCACAACGGGCGGTTCCCCTCGGGGAGCCGCCCGTTTGGCATCGTGGTTGGGGGTTGCGTCCGCTACCCCGCTCCCCCACCGGCACGCGCATAGTCCCGGGCCAGCGCCACCAGGTCAGCACGGTGGCGTCGCAGCGCACAGGCCCGGCCGTTGGCCGCCAGCGCGATCCCCTCGGCCTGCCAGTGGTCGCGGGCGCCGTCCACGGGCAGTTCACCGGACGCGTTGACGACGCGCCACCAGCAGACCTCGTGGCCGTGCTGTGACATCACCCGCCCCACGCGTCGCGCCGACGTGCCGACCAGCTCGGCGAGGTCGCCATAGGTCACCACCCGCCCGGGTGGCAGCTGCTCGACGGCGAGCAGCACGCGGTCGACGACCGCGTCCCCACCCCGGGACGAGCGGTCAGTCCTGGACGGATTCACGCCCGCGCTGCACGATCAGTGGGTCGGGGTCGTAGACCACGGAGTCGTCGCGACCCTCGTAGTCGAACTGGTTCAGGAAGAAGCGCATCGCGTTCAGCCTGGCCCGCTTCTTGTCGTTGGATCGCACTGCCGTCCACGGGGCATGATCGGTGTCAGTGGCAAGGATCATCGCCTCTTTGGCCTCGGTGTAGGCCTCCCAGCGGTCGAGGGATTCCAGGTCCATCGGCGAGAGCTTCCAGCGCCGCACCGGGTCGATCTGGCGGATCGCGAAGCGGGTGCGCTGCTCACGCTGGGTGACCGAGAACCAGAACTTCGTCACATGGATCCCCGACTCGACCAGCATCTTCTCGAACTCGGGCACCTGACGCATGAACACGTCGTATTCCTGCTGCGTGCAGAAGTTCATCACGCGTTCGACGCCGGCGCGGTTGTACCAGGACCGGTCGAACAGCACCATCTCACCCTTGGTCGGCAGGTGGCGCACATAGCGCTGGAAGTACCACTGGCCGGCCTCTTCGTTGTTCGGCTTGTTCAGCGCCACCACGCGCGCGGCACGGGGGTTGAGGTGTTCGGTGAACCGCTTGATGGTGCCACCCTTGCCGGCCGCATCGCGTCCCTCGAAGATGATGAGGTGCTTGAGGTCATGGTCCTGGCCACAGTACTGCAACTTGAGCAGTTCGACCTGCAGCTTGTACTTCTCGTCCTCGTACTCGGCACGGCTCATCAGCTCGTCATAGGGAAAGTCTTCACGCCACGTCTCGACGGCGCGTCCCTGGGGATCGATCAGCGCCGGGTCTGGGCTCTCGGGGTCCCCGACCGTGTAGCCTTCGTTGACGAGCTGGTCGATGAACTCCCGCAGGGTGAGCCGCTCCTCCTGTGCCTCGTTGAGCTCTGCACGCAGCGCGATCAGGTCGACCATGGTGACTCCTCCATCCGTCCGGGTTCACCACAACCCTAGTGACCGCGCCCGAGTGTCCGGCTGGATTGGCAGGTGAACAATTCGGAACATCTGGCGATGTTTGAGACACTGAAGTACGTGAAATTCCTCGGTGAGCCCCCGGTCTACGACCTGACCTACAACGACGTGTTCATGGCCCCCAACCGCAGTGCGGTCGGTTCGCGCCAGAATGTCGACCTGACCAGCACAGATGGTCTCGGCACCCCGCTGCCGCTCGTGGTCGCCAACATGACGGCGATCTCTGGACGACGCATGGCCGAGACCGTGGCACGCCGCGGCGGCATCGCCGTCCTTCCCCAGGACATCCCCACCGAGTTCGTCGCCCGCGCGATCGCCCGGGTCAAGGGCGCCCACCCGCAGTGGGACACGGCAATCACCCTGGCACCCACCACCACCATCGGTGAGGCGATGTCGCTGGTGCAGAAGCGTGCGCACGGCGTGGCAATCGTCGTGCGTGACGGTGCACCGGTGGGCCTGGTCTCGGCGTCGGAGTTCGAGAACGCCGACCGATTCGCCCAGGTGCAGGACGTCATGACGACCGACCTGACCACCATGGACCCCGACGCCTCGCCCGAAGAGGTGTTCAACACCCTGGCCGCACAGCACCAGAAGGTCGCCATCGCCGTCAGGGACGGCCGGCTCGTCGGCCTGATGACCTCGAAGGGTGCGCTGCGCTCGGCGCTGTACACCCCCGCCCTCGACCCGCAGGGACGGCTGATGATCGGCACGGCCGTGGGCATCAACGGTGACGTGGCCGGCCGCGCCCGCACCCTGCTCGAGGCCGGCTCGGACGTGCTGGTCATGGACACCGCCCACGGGCACCAGCAGAAGATGATCGAGGCGCTGCAGGCCGTGCGCGTCGTTCGCGACGAGTTCGCCGCACAGACCGGACGACGCATCCTGCTCGTCGCGGGCAATGTCGTGACGGCAGACGGCGTGCGTGACCTCGTCGAGTCCGGCGCCGACATCATCAAGGTCGGTGTCGGGCCGGGCGCCATGTGCACCACCCGCATGCAGACCGGTGTGGGCCGGCCGCAGTTCAGCGCGGTGCTGGAATGCGCGGCCGAGGCCCGCAAGCTCGGCAAGGCCGTGTGGGCCGATGGCGGCGTGAAGCACCCCCGCGACGTGGCCCTCGCCCTGGCCGCTGGAGCCGGCTCGGTGATGATCGGGTCGTGGTTCGCCGGCACGCACGAGTCCACGGGCGACATGCAGGTCGACCACCAGGGCCGGCTGTACAAGGAGTCGTTCGGCATGGCCAGCGCCCGCGCGGTGCGCCACCGCACCATGAACCAGAGCCCCTTCGACCGGGCCCGCGCCGCCCTGTTCGAAGAGGGCATCTCGAGCTCGAAGATGTACCTCGACCCGGCCCGCCCGGGCGTGGAGGACCTGCTCGACTTCATCACCTCGGGCGTGCGGTCGTCCTGCACCTATGCGGGCGCCTCGAACCTGGCCGAGTTCGCCGACCGCGCCCTGGTCGGCGTGCAGAGCTCTGCCGGCTACGAAGAGGGTCGCCCGGTGTCGGCCAGCTGGTGACGCTCGGCTGCCGGCGGCTCAGGTCAACAGCTTGTCCACGGTGAACTCCACGAGCCGCACCAGCTTCTGCTGGTCGGTGATGCGTTCACGCAGGCCATCGACGGCCGCCAGCACGACCTCGGCACGCTCGGCCGGGGCGTCCACCCCTGCCTCGGTGAGCAGTGCGGTGATGGTTTGCTGGGCGAGGTGGTGCACCTCGCCCAGCGTGCCCGGTGCCAGCCGGGCGAACTCCTGCTGCAGTTCAGCCGCGTGCGGGGAGTCCCCCAGCACTGACTCCAGTGCGCGGTACTTCGCGACCAGTGCTGCCCGCGCCCGCTGGGTGGGGTCGCCGGACGCAGCGAGCGCTGCAGCGAAGCCGGCCCTCGCCTGATCGAGCACCCGTTCGCCGATCACCGTCAGCAGGGTCTGCTTGTCGGGGAACCGGGCGTAGAGCGTGGGTTTTGCCACGCCGGCGGCCTGGGCGATCGCCTGCATGGTGGTGCCGCGGTACCCATGTGCGATGAACAGCTCCTGGGCAGCGGTCACGATGGCGTCGGTGCGATCGGGCCGTGGCACTACTCCTCCTTGTTCTGAACGGATTGAACGTCTATCGTTCATTTCGTAAGTTCATTCGGTGACCCTCATCCACCAGGAGACGACGTGTCAGACCTCATCGTAATCACCGGCATCACCGGGTTCCTCGGCAGCCACCTCGCGCGGACCGCACTGCAGGCCGGCTACAGGGTCCGTGGCTCGCTGCGCGACCTCACCCGGGCAGAAGCCATCCGCGCGGCCCTGGCCGCGTCAGGTGCGCCCGTTGACGAGCTCGAGTTCGCACAGCTCGACCTCACCCGTGACGAAGGCTGGCAAGAGGCCATGGGGAGCGCCCGCTTCCTGCTGCACTCGGCCTCCCCCTTCGTGACCACCATGCCGCGGGACCGTCAGGACCTGATTCGTCCCGCCGTCGAGGGCACTGACCGTGCCATCACCGCGGCACTCTCGGCCGGGGTCGAGCGCATCGTACTGACGTCATCGACCGTGACGATCTCGCACGGACGCGGCAGGAACGGCAAGCCCCACCTCGATGCCGACGACTGGATCGACGAGCACGGTGGCCCCATGACCGCCTATGCCGAGTCGAAGACGCGCGCGGAGCGGCACGCCTGGCAGTTGGTCGCCCAGGACCCCGCCCGGCTGACGGCGATCAACCCCGGCTTCATCCTCGGCCCCACGCTCGATGACGACCCGGGCACGTCGGGCGCCACCATCCTGCGCCTGTTGCGGGGCCAGATCCCGATGTCACCGAACCTGACCCTGCATGTGGTCGATGTGCGCGACGTGGCCAAGGTGCACGTGGCTGCCCTGACCGACCCGGTCGCCGCCGGCAAGCGGGTGCCCACGGCATTCGACGCGATCGACATCCACGGGATTGGCCAGGTGCTGGCGCAGCGCCACCCCGACTACGCCCGCCGGATGCCCCGCTTCCGGGCGCCCGACTGGTTGATCCGCGCCTATGCATTCGTGGACGGCGACATGCAGGCCAACGTCTCGGAGCTCAGCTACGCACCCACCCTGGACGCCGGGCTGGCACGACAGCTGCTGGGCCGCGAACCGATCGCCACGGGCGATTCCATCAGCGAGATGGCGGACGGGTTCATCCGGCGCGGGTTGGTGTGATCCCCCGCCGGGCACAACGCAGGCGGCCCCGGTTCCTCGACAGGAACCGGGGCCGCGTTCGTCCAGCGGGATGATCAGTGCGCGTAGTCACCGCGGTAGAACTCGAACACCCAGCCCGAGATCGACCAGATGGCGACGCCGAAACCGACGATCGTGAGCCACCAGCCCAGCGGCGGGCCCAGTGCGATCAGCGACAGGGTGATGGCCACCCACAGCGGCCAGATGCTCTTCGGCGCAAAGAAACCGAGGGTGCCTGCACCCTGGTAGATCTCGGCGTCGACGTCGTCCTCGAGGCGCTTGCCGGTCGACTTACCCGCAACGCCCAGGTAGACGGTGATGATCGCGCACATGACGGCCGACAGTCCCAGTGCGACCGTGCCCACCAGCTCCTTGCTCATCACGTAGTAGGCGGCACCGACCACGACGAAGTAGAGCACCAGGGCCCCGAAGATCTTCTGTTCTGTCTTCATCGCACGAGCTCCTTCTCAAGTTCTTCGTCGTAGCGCTCGACGACCTTGCTGTCGATCTCGTACTCGGAATTGGCGAGTTCGGGATGGTTCAGGTCGAAGGCGGGGTACGGCGAACGGATGCGCGGCAGGCTGGTGAAGTTGTGGCGCGGCGGCGGGCTCGCGGTGGCCCACTCCAGCGAACGTCCCCAGCCCCACGGGTCATCGACGCCGACCTTGGGCTGCTTGCTGGTGATCCAGACGTTCCAGAAGAACGGCAGGAAGCTCGCGCCCAGCAGGAACGCACCGAAGGTCGAAATCTGGTTGAGGGTGGTGAAGCCCTCCCACGCGCCGTAGTCGATGATGCGTCGCTGCATGCCCTCGACGCCCAGCCAGTGCTGCACGAGGAAGGTGGTGTGGAAGCCGATGAACAGGGTGACGAAGTGCACCTTGCCCCACGTCTCGTTCAGCATGCGACCCGTGATCTTGGGCCACCAGAAGTAGAGGCCGGCGAACATGGCGAACACGACGGTGCCGAAGACGGTGTAGTGGAAGTGGGCGACCACGAAGTAGGTGTCGGTCACGTTGAAGTCAAGCGGCGGCGAGGCCAGGATGACGCCGGTCAGGCCTCCGAACAGGAACGTGGTGAGGAAGCCGATCGACCAGAGCATGGGTGTCTTCAAACTGATCGACCCGCCCCACATCGTGCCGATCCAGTTGAAGAACTTCACCCCGGTGGGCACTGCGATCAAGAAGGTCATGAACGAGAAGAACGGCAGGTTGACCGCACCGGTCGCAAACATGTGGTGGGCCCACACCGAGACCGACAGGGCACCGATCGACAGGGTGGCGAGCACCAGGCCGACGTAGCCGAAGACGGGCTTGCGGCTGAACACCGCGATGACCTCGGTGATGATGCCGAAGAACGGCAGGGCGATGACGTAGACCTCGGGGTGGCCGAAGAACCAGAACAGGTGCTGCCACAGGATCGGGCCGCCGTGGGCGGCGTCGAGGATGTGGGTACCCATCACGCGGTCAGCCTCGAGGACGAGCAGGCCCGCGCCCAGCACGGGGAACACCAGCAGCACGAGGATGCCGGTGACCAGGATGTTCCAGCAGAAGATCGGCATGCGGAACATGGTCATGCCGGGGGCTCGCATGCAGATGATGGTCGCGACGAAGTTGACCGAGCCCAGGATCGACGAGATGCCGAGCAGGTACAGGCCCATGATCCACAGGTCGCCACCCACGCCGGGGGTGTTGATGGCGTCCGACAGCGGGGCGTAGGCGAACCAACCGAAGCTGGCGGCACCGCTAGGGCTCAGGAACCCGCTGCAGGCGATCAGCGAGCCGAACAGGTAGAGCCAGTAGGCCAGCATGTTGAGTCGCGGGAAGGCGACGTCGGGGGCACCCAGCTGGATCGGCAGGATGAGGTTGGCGAAGCCCGAGAACAGCGGCGTCGCGAACATCAGCAGCATGATCGTGCCGTGCATCGTGAACAGCTGGTTGAACACTTCCTGGTTCATGAACTGCATGCCTGGCTCGGCGAGTTCCAGTCGGATGCCGAGTGCCAGCAGGCCACCGAACAGGAAGAAGATGATCGACGTGACGAAGTACAGGTGCGCGATCTTCTTGTGGTCGGTGGTCGTGAGGTAGTCCATGGCGATCGACCCGATGGAACGGGCCTTGGCTTCACTCCGGGATTCGGTGCGCACATCGGTGCGAGCAAGCGTGGTCACTTGTGCTGCTCCTCTGCAGGCTTGGTGGCGATTGAGGTGGCCGAGACCTGGACCTTCTTCTCACCGGTCTGACCGTTCGCGGCCAGTTCCTTGAGCTTGGCGTAGTACTCCTGCTCGGTCACCACGTGCACCTTGAAGATCATGTGGGCGTGGTAGGTGCCGCAGAGTTCAGCGCACTTGCCGTCGTAGGTACCCAGCTTGGTGGGGGTCACGTCGAACGAGTTGGCGTGGCCGGGGATGACGTCCAGCTTGAAGTAGAACGCGGGGATCCAGAACGAGTGGATGACGTCAGGGCTGGCCAGGTTGAACCGGACCGGCTTGTTCACGGGCAGGTACAGGTCGGGGATCTGCGACATGGTGCCGACCTGGTGCACGACGTCGCCGACCTCGGGGTTCTCGGCCTCCATGTAGTTGAAGGTCCACGACCATTTCTGTCCCACGACGTTGATGGTGTGGTCAACCGGCTCGGACTTGTCGAGCACCTCGTTCTGTGCCTTCACGGTGAAGAAGAACAGCACCGCGATGATCAGCAACGGAATGATGGTGTACATCAGCTCCATCGGCAGGTTGTACTTGGTCTGCTTCGGCACACTGTTGCCGCGGCGGCGACGGTAGCGCACCGCGGCATAGATGATCAGGCCCCACACCAGCACGCCGATGGTGAGGCTGGCGATCCAGGCGCCGACCCACAGGTTGCCCATGATCGGTGCACGATCACTGGCGGGCTCCAGCATGCCGAATCGCGCACCTTGACCGCTGCATCCAGCCAGGACCAGCATCGCTCCAACGGCGCCGAGCGCCGCCACCCCACGGCGGATACGCGATCCGCCGCCCGGGTGCTTGACATGGCGGTTGAAGCTCACGTCGTCGTACCTCCGGTATTCGAGTGCCTATACCACGCGGGTCCGCGTCGAACCCACTGGGGTAGCGTAACGCAAAAGCGCCATCCCAGCGGACGATGCCGCATGTGGGATGGCGCAGTTGACAAGCAGGTTGACCGCCGGATACCGGCGAGTCCCCCCGTGCAGGCAGGGCTCAGTGGAAGGAGTCACCACAGGCGCACGAGCCACCGGCGTTGGGGTTGTCGATGGTGAAGCCCTGCTTCTCGATCGAGTCGACGAAGTCGATGGTCGCACCCGACAGGTAGGGGGCGCTCATGCGATCGGTGACGACGTTGACGCCCGAGAAGTCGGTGACGATGTCGCCATCGAGCGACCGGTCGTCGAAGTACAGCTGGTAGCGCAGGCCGGAGCACCCACCCGGCTGCACGGCGACACGCAGCGCGAGCTCGTCGAGGCTGCCTTCAGTCTCGAGCAGCGACTTCACCTTGGCGGCGGCACCGTCGGTGAGCGCGATGCCCTGGATGCTCTGTTCAGCGGTGGTGGTCATTCATTGTCCCTTTCGCGAGCCCGGCAGTCGGGTTATCGGGTGGCGCCTCGCTGGGGCGCCTGAAGGTCAAGCGGTTGGCATGAGTCTACGCGCCGTTCGCGCTGCACAGAAGCCGACCCTTGATTAGTGGTCCCTCAGCGTCTCCAAATTCGCCGACGGCGGACGAACGCGCGCGATTGTGGGCAACATCACAACGGCGCCTGATCCACACTGTGGACACCTCTTCAGGTCCACGCGTCACCAGGTCCACGCGTCACCAGGTCCACGAGTCACCAGGTCCACGAGGCCGCCACGGGCCTGGTCGCCGACAGCAGAGCGTCGGCGTCGATGGGTTCACCCTGGCCGACCGCCTGCACCGAGTAGGCCGCCTCGACACCGATCGAGCGCAATTCACGCGCCGAGATGAAGTTCTCACCCGCCACCACCACGACCGGGCGCAGCGCCCCTGTGGCCATCGCCAGCACCGTGGTGAGCACGTCTCCGCCCATCGTGCCGAAGTCCAGTTGCGCTCCACCGGTCACGACCAGGTCGGCGCGGGCGATCGTCCCCGCGAGCCCGGCGCGCGCTGCCAGGTGCGCAGCACCGGTGGCGACGGCACCGCCGAGCGCCAGCACCGCGAACCCGACGCCACCGGCAGCACCTGCGCCTGCGGTGGTGGCCAGCTTCGGCTGCCCCACGGCCGCGGCCAGGTCGACCAGCGCCTGGTCGGTGGCCAGCAGCAGTGCCGCATCGAGACCCGCCGCATGGCCGCGCACCGACGTGATGCCCTTCAGCCCCACGAGGTGTTTGGTGTGTTCCCCCGACGGCACCACCAGTTCGAGGGTTGCCCCGTCGAGCCAGCCCAGAGCCAACGACACGTCGACCGCACTGATGCCACGCAAGCCTGCTACGCCCTCGTCAAGGGTCCGGTCTGCACTCGCGCCGAGCGCACCGAGCAGCCCTGCTCCCCCGTCATGGGCAGCGATGTCACCCAGTTCAAGCACGATCTGGACGACGCGTCCGCGCGTGCGGGCCCCGTCGACCACGGCGCGCACCAGGCGACCGAGGCCCGCGGTGCCGGCCGACTGGTCGATGCCCGGACCAGCCGGGTTGTGTTCCGGACGAATCGCGACCAGCAACTCCTCCGGGGACTCCGTGTCGTTGCCCAGCGGTGCCTCGATGACCTGGGCGACACCGTTGTCGGTGCTGACCAGCGTCGACGGGGCGGCAACCAGGTCTGCCAGTGCGGAATGGAACCCCTCGAGGGCGTTCCCAAGGGGTACGACAGCCACCTGCACATGACGCTCCGCCCAGGCGGTGGCCATGGCGGCACCTGCCTGGGCGGAGGTCAGAGCTGGGTAGCGGTCCGTAGCGACCACCACTCTCACGTTGTGTGCTCTCCGATCAGCTGGGGATCAGGCCTTCATCCGACCCGACGCTCTCGAGGAACTCTGCTACATCTTCGATCGTTGAGCCAACATCAGGGATGATCAGGTCAGAATCGGCCAGGACATCGTCGGGCACTGCCGACCCGAGTTCCTTGATGTGCGCGACCAGACCCTCGAGGGCCTCGGTGAGGGCTTCCTGGTCGCGCTGCTGCATCGCCAGTTCAACCTTCGCATCGCTGGACTGCAGGTCGTCCAACTGCTCGGGCTCAACGGACCACTGGCCCTCACCCAGGATGCGAATGATCATGCGTCGTCCTCCTGGGTGGCCTCGCCTTCCACCACCTCGTCCCCAGCTTCCGCGGCGCGCTCCCGGGCCAGGCGCTCCAGGTCTTCCTTGGCGTGGGCCTGGTACTGGGGGGCGTCGTCCTCGACCTCGGGCTGGTAGTTGGGGTTGGTGTGGCTGTGATGCTCCGGCTGGTACCCGGGATTGGCATGCGTGCCGGACTCCAGGGTCTGGCCGGGTTCAAACTGGTCAGTCATGGCTGAACTCCCATCGTCTCACTGGTTGCCACTGGCAGGATTGCCATTGGTGTTGGGGCCGCCCGGGTGGGCCTGCGGCGCCTCGTACTGAGGGGTCACGGGGGCCTGGGGCGACTCGTGCTGGGGCGCCTCGTACTGAGGAGCCCCGTACCGCTGAGCCTCAGGCTGCGCCTGGGTGGCTTCATACTGCGGTGCATGGGGGGCGTCGTGGGCGGGTGCCTGGGGGGCGGCGGGTGCCTCGTACGCGGGGGCCTGCGGGGCCTGCTGCTGCGGCTGGTACTGCTGCGGCGGCTGGGAGTCACCGTGGCCGGCAGGCAGTGCGCCCTGGGCGTGCTGGCCGCTGCCGATCGCCATCTGCGACTTCAGCGCGGCGAGTTCGTCCTCGACCTGCGAGGTCGAGGCGAGCGCGTCGAGTTCGCGGGTGATGTCGTCCTTGTAGGTGCCCGTGGGGTCTTCCAGGGCTCCCGAGGCCAGCAGCTCGTCGACGGCCGAGGCCCGGGCCTGCAGCTGCAGGGTCTTGTCCTCGGCGCGCTGGATGGCGAGGCCGACGTCGCCCATCTCTTCACTCATGCCGGTGAATGCTTCGTTGATCCGGGTCTGGGCCTCGGCGGCGGAGTAGGTCGCCTTGATGGTTTCCTTGCGGGTGCGGAACGCGTCGACCTTGGCCTGCAGGCGCTGGCTGGCGCGCACCAGCTTTTCTTCTTCGCCCTGCAGTTGGGCGTGCTGGGCCTGCAGGTCGGACAGCTGCTGCTGCAGCCCCGACTTGCGGGTCAGCGCCTCGCGGGCAAGGTCTTCCCGGCCCTGCTGCAGCGCGCGCTGGGCTGAGAGGTTCAGCTTCTCGACCTCGCTGTTGAGCTGGTTGGCCTGCAGTTCGACACGCTTGCGGCTGGTCGCGACGTCGGCCACGCCACGACGAACCTTCTGGAGGAGCTCCAGCTGGCGCTGGTAGGAGTAGTCGAGGGTCTCGCGCGGGTCTTCCATCTTGTCCAGGGCCTTGTCGGCCTTGGCGCGGAAGACTGTCGAGATGCGGGAAAAGATTCCGGCCATAAGAGTCTGTGCGTCCTTCCAGTGGTGTCGCGTGGCGTGCCATCCGGCACCTGCGGCTCTACCCGTCCAGCCTATGCGCACCGGGAGCACTGCGTAAGGGCATCTGCCGAACGATCAGGGGTTTCAGGGTTGATTGGGGTCACTCACCCACCCGGGGGTAACCTCGGACGAGCCCACTGCATCGAGACTGGAGCACCATCGCATGACCCGAGCCACCGCGCCTCGCTGGCAGCAGGCGCTGAACCTCGCGCTGGTCGTGGTCGGCGTGCTCGTGATCGCCTATGCGGGGCTGGTGATGGGACGCGGCGCAGTCACCTGCCGCGGCGTCGAGATGGCCCCCGGCGATGTGTGCCACAAGTCGTCCTACACGCAACTGCAGACGGCCCAGACGCAGACCTATGAACAGCGCCTCGAAGCGACCCGGTCGCAGCGTCCGATCGTGGCGATCGGTGGTGTGCTGGTGGCCGGCTTCGGCCTCTTCCTCTTCCGCAGGGGCGGCACGTCACGCGGCGCGGTCAGCTCGGATGAACAGCGACTGCTCGAACACCACTGACGGGTTGCCCACAGGCCGTGGAGCTGACTCAGCCTCCGGTGCTCACTCCGGCTGCAGCGACATCGGCCCGTAGACGAGCCGGTCCTCTTCGTACAGGCTGACGGAGTCGATGCCCAGGTCTGCCAGGTCGAGGTAGTTCTCGGTGAGCCACTGTTCGGCCGAGGCCTGGTCGTCGAACCGGCGACCGATGCCGGCACCGACGAGGTCATCGCTGTGGGATTCGAGCCCCGAGGACTGTTCGGCGTCCCAGTACCAGGCCATCTCAGACCTCTTCGCCCCGGTTGATGCGCGGGCCGGGGTTGCGGAACCGGCGGATGGTCATCATGCGCGAGTTCATCTCCATGAGCACGCCGCGGAAGTTCGGGTTCTTGATGCGCTCGTGGGCCAGCTTCTTGTAGGCGCGCCACATGAAGAACACGTTCGCGATCCAGCCGATGAGCAGGCCCACCATCACGAACATGATGCCGGTCTGCACGGGCACGTTGCGGCTGAAGAAGAACGAGATCGCCACCAGCACCAGCATCACGGGCAGCAGGAACTCGGTGATGGTCCAGCGGGTGTCGACGAAGTCACGCATCAGCTGCTTCTCGGGCGTCTTCTGCTGGGCATCCCAGGTGGCCTCGCGGCCGGCGCGGCGGGCAGCGGCCGCGGCGGCACGCTGCTCCTTCTTGGTCATCTGCGGGTGCAGTCGGGCCATGCGGGCTGCCTCGGCCTCGGCACGGGTCGGGGTGGGGCGGCCCTTCTTCGGCGTCTGGCCGGGCTGGGCAGGCTGCGGCTGGGCTGCGGCCTCGTCCTCGATCGTGACCTTGGCCTGGTCGCTCTGCCCGGCGTCCTTGGCCTTGCGCTGCTCGTACGGGCGCAGGAGTCCCACGGTTGCCCCTTTGTGTCAATCGTCTGGGTGTGTCGTCCCAGTCTAGGCGATCTGCTCGACCGTGAAGCACGCTGCCCTGCGGGCCGCCAACCCGTCCTTTCGTGCACGAATTCCGTGAACTTTCGGTGAACCCGGGCCAGGAGTTATCCACAGATCTCATTCTTGGCCTTCTACTTGGCCCTCCGACTGCCTAGCGTCACGGGCGTGAGCGACGACCAGGGCCTGAGGGCCACCACAGAACGCGGCCCCGAGGCGATGCGCGCCCCGGGCACGGCCATGCGTGGACGACGCAGTCCGCGGCTGGTGGTGATCGGCGTGCTCTGCGCCGTGCTGGGCGCCCTGGGCGTCACGACCGCGTTCTCGCAGGCCACCGAGTCGCACACGGTGGTGGCCATGGCCCGCACCGTGCCGCGTGGTGTCGTGGTCACCCAGGCCGACCTGACCACGGTCACGATCGGGTCGGTCCCCGGGGTCAGCACCGTGCCCGGTGACCACCTGACCCGGCTGGTCGGCCAGACAGCACTGGTCGACCTGCCCGCGGGCTCGCTCGTCGGTGAGGGCGCCGTGGGTGCACCCGTGATCGACGCCGGCACCTCGCAGCTCGGCCTGAAGCTGGCTGCCGGGCGACTGCCGAGCACCACCATGCCACCGGGCACCAGGGTGCTGCTGGTCTCGGTGAGCAGCAGCGCAGAGGGGGCTGCCGGCACTACTTCCGAGACTGCGGGCAGGACGTTCGAGGCCACCCTGACCAGCGTGCCCCGCGAACTGCCCGACGGGGTCACCTGGCTGCTCGATGTCAGCGTCAAGCAGGCTGAGGCGCCCATGATCGCCGAACTGGCGGCATCCGGCCGGCTGGTGTTGACGAGGTCGGCCTGACATGGCGCTCATCATCATGTGCTCTGCTGCCGGGGCACCCGGTACTACCACCACAGCGCTGGGCCTGACGCTGCAGTGGCCACGCCCGGCGCTGCTTGCCGACTGTGACCGCGACGCCTCCCAGGCGATCGTCGGGGGTTACCTGGGCGGACAACCCGGGCAGCGTGGCTTGTCCAGCCTCGTCCAAGTGCTGCGGCGCCAGTCCAGCCTGCGCGGCAGCCTGCTCGACCACACCCAACGGCTCGACGCCGCCGGCCGCAAGCTGCTGCTGGCGGGCTTCAGGCACCCAGCCGCCTCGGCGATCTTCACGTCGTGGTCCCAGCTGGCCGAGGAGTTCGTCGAGGTGCAGCACCAAGGGCTCGACGTCATCGTTGATGCAGGGCGCTGCGGCGCCACCGGGCTGCCACCTGAGTTGGTGCGCCGCGCCGACCAGGTGCTGCTCACGACCCGCTCGACACTGCGGGGCATGGTCGGCCTCGCAGCGCACCTGCCCACCCTGGTCGACCAGTGGGAGTCTGCGAGCGCGTCGCTCGACGTGGGCCTCGCAGTCGTCGGGCCCGGGCGGCCCTATTCGAATGCCGAAGTCAGCGCCCAGTTCGGCGTTCCTGTGGCCGCGTCGATCGACTGGGCCCCCGAGCATGCCGCCGTGCTCAGCGACGCCGCGGAACCGCCACGCAGGTTTCAGCAGGGCAGCTACGTCGCCTCGCTGGTCAAGTCAGCACATGAGTTGCAGCCCCGTCTGGCAAACAGGGTGGCGGCGCAGCAGGGCCCAGCCGCGGGGTGGCACGCCTCATGAAACGCGCCGAACCCGTCGCGCACGGCGGCCCCAGCACCAGGGAAGCCCTCGACCGCGTGCTGCAGCGACTCAATGCACCCCAGCCCGCAGTGCACCCACTTGTGCACCCCCTGCCGACGACGGGCACAGCGCCCGGCAGCCCCATCACCCCGACCGTCGCCCCACCGCGCATGCCGGCGCGACGCCAGCAGGCGATGCAGGTCGACTGGGCCGAAGTGGTGGTGTTGCGCCGACGCGCCGCTGAGCAGATGACCGAGGCGTTCACCACCTGGGAGGCCGAACACCGCCGGGCGCTGCCCCCCGATGATCGCCGGATGCTCGGACGCAGCGTCATCAGCCAGCTCGTGCGCACCCGGGGCGAAGAACTGGCGAGCGGCGGCGAGGCGCTCTGGACCGCCGATGATGAAGCGGCCCACCGAGCCGCCCTCGATTCCGCGATCTTCGGCTACGGACGCATGCAGCCCGTCTTCGAAATAGCTGACGCCGAGAACATCGAGATCCACGGCTGGGACTCGGTGGTGGTGCAGCACAGCGATGGACGACGCAGCGAACATGCACCGGTCGCCGACAGCGACGACGAGCTGGTCGAAGCCGTGCGCTTCCTGGGCGAGACTGCCAACCCTGCGCGGCCGTTCGACGACGCGCACCCCGTGATGACCATCGCGCTGGGCAACCGGTTCCGGCTGCACGCCATCGGTTTCGGCCTCAGCCACCGCCCCTCGGTGATCATCCGCCAGCACCTGCACACCCACGTCACCCTCGAACAGCTCTCGGCAGGCGGGCTCATGCCGCTCGAGGTGGCCAGGTTGCTGCGGGCAGCCGTGCTTGCGCGCAAGTCGATGGTGGTCTCCGGCGACCAGGGCGCGGGCAAGACCACCTTGCTTCGCGCCCTGATCGAGGCGATTCCCACCAGCGAGCGATTCGGCACCCTCGAGACCGACTACGAGCTGCTGACCCACCTGCTGCCGCACCGCAGCAACATCCTGGCCCTGCAATCGCGGATCGGTCTGGGCGAACAGGTTGACGGGCGTTCGATCGGGGCCTGGTCCGTCGCCGACCTGATCCCCGAGGCCCTGCGCCAGAACCTGACGCGGCTGGTGGTGGGCGAGGTGCGCGGTGAAGAAGCGGGGGCGCTGTTCCAGGCGATGCAGTCGGGTGCGGGCTCCATGAGCACGACCCACTCGCACTCGGCCACATCGACCATCGACCGCCTCGCCTCGCGGGTGGCCCAGGGTGGGGCCTTCGGCATTGACGAGGCCTATCGCCAGGTGGCCCACAACCTGCACTTCCTCATCCACGTCAAGCTGGTCGACAACACCTGGCGTGGCGGGGTGCGGACGAGGTTCATCAGCGAGATCCGCACCATCACGGGCGGCCTCGAGAACGATCGGCCCACCACGCACCTTCTCTACAGGGCGCCCGAGGGCAGTGACGCGGGGGTCTTCCACACAGAACCCGCCCTGCTCGACGAGCTCATGCCCTACCTGCAGGAGCGGTCATGACGAATTCGCTGGTGGTGCTGCTCAGCAGCTTCGTGGGGCTCCTCGGCCTGGCCACCCTCGTCCACGGGCTCGTGCCGCAGGCTGACCGCCACCGACCCAGCACCCCGGCAGGACCCTCACGGCTGCAACGCGCCGCCCATGCCTGGCGCGGGGCACCCAGGCGATGGCGGATGTTGGTGATCGCGGCCGTCATCGGCGGGATCCTCGGCTTCGCCCTGACCGGCTGGGTGGTGCTGCTCGTGGCGGTGCCGGCGGCGGTCCTCGGTCTGCCCTGGTTGCTGTCGACCCCGCCCAACCGGGAGCTCGTGCTGCTGCAGGCCCTCGACCAGTGGGTGCGGCTGCTGAACGGATCCATCCTGACCGGCAAGTCAGTGGGTGATGCGATCCGGGCAACGCGCCGCCAGAGCCCCGAGGCCTTGAAGCCGGCCATCCAGACCGCCGTGTCGCGCATGGACGGCCGGTGGTCGCCCTCTGACGCACTGCGGGCGATGGCCGACGAACTGGACGCCCCGGAGGCCGATGCAGTGATCGCCGCACTGATGCTCGCGTCCCAACGTGGCGGCACGGGTACCAGCGACACACTGCTCGGCATCGCCGAGGCCACCCAGGACAGGCTGCGGGCGATGCGCGAGGTCGAGGCCGAGCGGGCCAAGCCACGCATCGTCGTGCGCCAGGTCACCATGATCACGCTGACGGTGCTCGGGGTGGCCCTGGTCGTCGGCGGTGGCTACTTCGCCCCCTATGGCTCGGCATTGGGGCAGACTGTGCTCGCGGTGTTGCTGGCGAGCTTCGTCGGCTCGCTGGTGGTGCTGCGCCAGCGCACCATGCCGCGCCGGCGCGAGCGCATTCTCGTGGCAGGTCAGTCATGAGCACCCTCACCCTGGTCACACTGGTCTCGCTGCGCTGGGCCACCGTGCTGCCACTGCTCGGCGGGGCCGCCGTTGCGGCTGGTCTGCTGATGGTCGTGGGCGGGCTCGCGCCCCGCCCCGTGCGCCTGGCCGACGTGCTGGGCACCTCCGGCGGGCGGGGCTCGCCCGCAGCAGGACGCCCCCTCGTCAACCCGGGCAGCGCCGACGACGGACTGCTCGACCGCGTCGGGCTGAAACTGTGGTCGGTCATCCCCGTCGGGCACCGCACGGCAGCCACCCTGCAGATGCAGGGGCGCACCGGTGCCGACTTCATGGCAGAGAAGCTCGTCGTCGCGGTCATCGGGGCCGCGGCCCCGGGGCTCGTGTCGCTGCTCACCTGGTTGATGGGCACCTCATTCGGTGCGATGCCCGCCCTGTGGGTGCTGGTCGGCGCCGCGGTGGGCTGGTTCATCCCAGACCTGTTGCTGCTGCGCTCACGCGGTCGTTTCCAGAACGCGGCGGGCGAGGCCGTGTTCACCTACATCGACCTCGTCACGCTGGAACGGCTCGCGAACCAGTCCGCCACCGCCTCGCTCACGCGTGCGGCATCACTGTCCGACAACGTGCTGTTCCGAGAACTGCGCACTGCCCTCGAACGTGCCCGTCTCGAACAGCGGCCCGCGTGGCAGGCGCTCGACGAGGTGGCCGAGAGGCTCGACCTGGCCCCCTTGCATGACATCGCGGATGTCATGCGGCTCGATGAGCAGGGTGCCGCGCTGGGTGGGGCCCTGCGTGCACGGGTTCGTGAACTGCGGGACGGCCACCTGATGAGCCAGAAGATCGAGGCGCAACGCACCAGTGAGTCGCTCACGATCTGGATGGTGATCCCGGCGCTGGTGTTCGGGCTGATCCTGCTGACCCCTCCCCTGCTGACCATGCTCAACGGCTGACCAGACCCACCCAGTCCACCTCCACCACCCACACCCAACCCATCGAAAGGCGCCACCGTGACCCGCTCGTTCCATTACCTGACCGGCCTGCTCATCAGCCTCATTCTCATGCCCGCGCCGCGGCGCCACCGCGACCGCGGCCTGTCCCAGTCCACCGAGAACGCCATCCTTCTTGCCGGTGCCGTGGCAGTCGCCGGCATCGTCATCGCCGTCGTCACCGCCTACGTGCAGTCAAAGCTGCCCCGCTGATCCTGCGAGCACGCCGGCCATGCCCACCACACCTGATCCTCGACACCACCACGGTCATCGACATCGTCGGGCCCACCGCGACCGCGGTCTGGGCCAGACGGTGCAGTGGGCCCTGCTCACGCCCCTGCTGGTGATGATGATGGTCGGGCTCGTGCAGGGCGCCGTCGTGCTGCAGGCCCGGCAGGCAGCAAAGTCCGCCGCCATGGCGGGCGCAGAAGCTGAGTCCTGGCACGGGTCACCCCGGGGCACCGGCGCCGAGGTGGCACAGCGCGCAGCCGCGGGATCGGGCCTGCATGACGTGACCGTCACCGTGACCCGCCAGGGTGGGCTCGCCCGGGTGACGGTCACGGGGCGGCCCGACCTGTTCTTCGACGTCGGCCAGGGGCGCGTCAGCGCCACAGCCGTCATGCCGCTGGAGGGGTCATGACTCCCACCCGCCGCGCTGCGCGGCCCGGGTCGCGCGGTCTCAGCCCCGCCGTCGAGGCGGTGCTGGTCGTGCCGGTGGTCGTGCTGCTGCTGGCAGTGATGACCGCCGGTTTCAGGCTGTGGCAGGCACGCTCCGACCTGGCCCAGGTCAGCGGCGCCGCGGCCCGTGCCGCCAGCCAGGCCCGCAGCAGTAGCGAGGCCATGGAACGCATCCACCAGGTGGTCAACGCCAACCCCACCGCGTGCGACCGTCCCCTGGTCTCTGCCGACCTCAGCGGCTTCGCCACCCCGGTCGGCACCACGGCGGATGTGAGCGTGACGATTGTCTGCACCGTCAGCTTCGCCGACCTGTCGGTGCCCGGCATGCCGGGGCGAACGTCAGTCTCGGCCACCGGCACCGCACCGCTCGACCCCTACCGCAAGAGGAAGCCATGACCACCTCACCCGGCACGGGCTCGCCACCGGGCGCCCTGCGCGCCATCGCCGGCGCCGCCACCCTGCTGGCCCTGCTCAGCGGCAGCGCATGGCTGCTGGTGCAGGTCGGCAGTTACGACATCGGCGCGCTGGCCAACCCGTTGACCCCTGACGACGGCTCCCTGCTGCTCACCCTGGTGACCGGCATCGGTTGGCTCGCGTGGGTGGCAATGGTCCTCGAGGTCGTCACCGACCTCGCCGCCGGCCTGTCCCGTGGCCGTCTCCGCTGGCGCCCACCGACCGGCGCCTGGGTGCGCCCATTGACACATGTGCTGGTCTCAGCGGTGGTCGCCGGGGTGTTGGCAGGCTCCATGGCGAGGACGGCCGCCGCCCCCGCAGATGCCGCTGGTGGCGCGGGTGCGCCCGCGGTCATGCCGCGGGCTGTCGCGTCGGCCCCCGCCACGCCCGGGCCGTCCGCCACGGAGCAGCACCCCGACCCCATCCCCCGGGCCGCCACCTATGTGGTGCAACCGGGCGACGACCTGTGGGGCATCGCCGAACGTGAGCTCGGTGATGGACGGCAGTGGCGGCATCTCAGCGAACTCAACCCCCAGGTCGGTGAGCACCTGCTCAGCCCGGGAACACCCATCGCGGTACCCACCTACGGCGATGAGTACCACCTCGTGACCGTCACTCAGGGTGATTCCCTGTGGACGATCGCCGAAGCCTGGCTCGGGGACGGCAACCGCTGGCCCGACATTGCCAAGGCAAACCCCACCCTGGTCGGTGACCCCGACGAGATCGAGATCGGCTGGGTACTCAAGGTGCCCAAGGCCCCCGCGCCCGTCGCCGAACAGGTGCCCCAGCGGGCCGCGACCACCGAACGCGCCCCCGACGTCGTCGAGATGCGCAGCAGCCCCGGCCCTGCGGGCGTCCGGACGACCCAGCCCACCAATCAAGCACCCACGACCGCCCAGTCACCGCAACCGGCCGACCCGGCGGGGTTTATCACCGATGACCCTGTGCGGCGCGTGACCGGCGGCATCACCGCCGCACTCGCGGCAGGAATCACGGCCGGCCTGGTCACCAGGCGCCGCCAACAACTCCTCGCCCGTCCCCTCGGCCGGCAGGTGCCACAGGGCAGCAGCGAGGCGAACCGGTTCGCGCAGGCGTTGAGCCGACTGGCCCTGGCACACCGCCCGGCGGGCACGACGGACGACGAAGATGCGCCCCTGACCCCGACGACGGTGCTGGTCGGCGAAGCCGATCACGAGTCCGAACAGCCGCGACCTGTGCTGGTCGACCTGGGTGCCCACACGCTCACCGCCGTCAGTTCCCCCTCCGCAGAGGTTGCCAACGACTTCCTGGGCGGCATCGTCACCACCCTGATGTGCGCCGAGTGGTGTGAGGGCGTCGCCGTCACCGTCGCCGCCGAACCCCTGTCGTGGGCCGGTGCCTTCGATCGTCCTGAACTCACCGTGGTCGCCACGACCACCGAAGCCCTGGAGCTGTGGCGGGCCACCGCCGCCGACCGGCACCGCCTGACGGCCACCGGCGACGACAGTGCGCCCGAGGTGTTCGTGTTCTGCGATCCGCTGGACGATGAGTCCCTGCGGCTGCTGCTCGAGGTCGCGCACCCCAAGATGTGCGCCGTGGTCGCGCAGCGCACCGCACTGGCTTCCGAGACCCTGGCGGTCACCCGCGATGACGCAGTGGTCGCCAGCACCGGCCAGCGTTTCTTTCCCCAGCTCATCGGCGAACCGGCCAGACGTGCACTGGTGGAACTGCACACGGTTGCCACCAGCACCGAGTCGACCCCGGCGCCGTGGTGGTTGCACTCCGCCGATGACACCCCGGCGCCCACCCCCCTCATCAGCCGCGACCGTCCCCGACTGCCCAGCGACGACGAAGGAGCAGCCATGCCCGCCGACCCCCGCCTGCTGCTGCTCGGCCCGATCAGCCTGGTCGGGGCACGCGGCGCCGAGCCCACCCGCGCGGTGAAGCAGTGCGTCGAGTACTGTGCCTGGATCCACCAGCACCCGGGCGGCACCTCGAACCAGATGGTCGCGGCCCTCATGGTCGCCGAGACGACCAGGCGTTCGAACGTCAGCCGACTGCGCAGTTGGTTGGGTGCCGGCGAGGACGGGGCGCAGTACCTGCCCGAGGCCTACACCGGCCGCATCTCGCTGCACCCGGCCGTGAGCAGCGACTGGGAAAGCATGCAGGTGCTGCTCGCCCCCGGCGTCAACCTCGTCTCGAGCCAGACGCTGGTCGATGCGCTCACGCTGGTGCGCGGGGCGCCGCTGGCCGATGCTGCACCGGGCCAGTGGCACTGGGCCGAAGAGATGCGCAGCGACATGATCTCGACCATCCGCGACGCCGCGGTCGTGCTCGGGGGCCGGGCGCTCGAGGTGCACGACCTCGACACCGCCCGCTGGGCTGCCCACCGGGCGCTGCTCGCCGCCCCCGACGACGAGCTCGCCATGGGCGTCAAGATCCGCGCCGAACACCTGTCCGGCAACCGGGCCGAGGTCGAACGGATGGTGCTTCAGGTCACCCGGCAGGCCCGCCTGCTCGGCACCGACCTGTTGGACGAGACCGTGGCCACGTTGCAAGAGGTGATGGAGGGTCGTCCGCGCAGCCGACGGGCGTAGCGGCAACCCACGACCGTGGTCTGAATCTCGCCGCCCGACGCCCCGCAATGCCGGTCCCCCGGCGTGGTCCGGTTAGTCTGATCTGCGGCGCCGAGCACATCGGCAACGAGCGCGAAGGACGGACATCACATGGGCTGGACCGAGGCCATCATCCTGGGCATCCTGCAGGGACTCACCGAGTTCCTGCCCGTCTCGTCGAGCGCGCACCTGCTCATCGCAGGGCAGCTGTTCTTCGACGGCGACGCCGGCGCGGCGTTCACCGCGGTGACCCAGCTGGGCACCGAAACCGCCGTCGTGCTCTATTTCGCCAAGGACATCGGCCGCATCATCGCCCGCTGGTTCGGTTCGCTGACGGGCAAGGTCGACAAGTCCGACCCCGACGCGCGCATGGGCTGGCTGATCATCCTCGGCTCGATCCCGATCGGTGTGCTGGGCCTGTTCCTGCAGCAGCAGATCGACACGGTCTTCCGCAACCTGTGGGTGACGGTCGCCATGCTCGCCGGTGTCGCGGTGATCATCTGGCTGGTCGACCGGCACGCGAAGAACGAGCGCACGCTCGACCAGCTGACGGTCAAGCATGGCCTGCTGTACGGCCTCGCCCAGGCCGCCGCCCTGATCCCCGGTGTCTCGCGCAGCGGTGGCACCATCGCCGCCGGCCTGGCCATGGGCTACAAGCGTGAGGCGGCTGCCCGGTATGCGTTCCTGCTGGCCATCCCGGCCGTGTTCATGTCGGGCCTGTTCAAGCTCAAGGACGTGCCCGGCGACCCGCGGCTGGCCTGGGGCCCGCTGATCGCCGCCACCGTCATCGCCTTCGCGATCGGCCTGGCCGTCATCCACTGGCTGCTCAAATACATCAGCACCCACAACTTCACGCCGTTCGTCGTGTACCGGCTCATCCTGGCCGCGGTGCTCGCCGTGCTGCTGCTGACCGGCACCCTCGACGCGGTGCCCGTGGGGGCGTAGCGCTCAGTCGTCCGAGTTGGACGAGAACCTGCGACTCCAGGGGTGCAGCGGACGCGCCGCGATCGGCTGGTTCTCGACTGCCTGGTAGTCGAAGACCGGCAGGCTGAGCCGGTGATAGACCGCCAGCATGCGCATCGTGAACCCCACCACCAGCGTGATGACCACCGCCGTCAGGTCGTGCACGCGAAGGGTGTACAGCCCCACGTACAGCAGTGCCGCCGCCAGTGACACGCTGGCATAGAGCTCTTTGCGAAAGACCAGGGGCACCCGGTTGCACAGCAGGTCACGCATCACGCCACCGAAGACGCCAGTGATGATGGCGCCGACGCAGGCAATCACCACCCCGAGGCCCATCCCGAGGGCGACCTTCGCCCCCAGGATCGAGAAGACCACCAGGCCCACGGCGTCCAACGCCAGGAACAGCGAGCGGAAGTAGCGCATCAGTGACGCGATCGACACGGTGACCACGGCGGCGACGACCACCAGCACCAGGTAGAGCGGCTGGCGCACCCACGTCAACGGGTAGTGGCCGAGCAGCATGTCGCGCACCGATCCCCCGCCGATAGCGGTGACCGTGGCGATGATGACGACGCCGAACAGGTCCATCTTCTCGCGGCCCGCCGCCAGCGCACCGGTCATGGCTTCGGCCGTGATGCCAATCACATAGAGCACGGTCAGCAGCATGCGTCGTCCCTTCGCCAAGCGGGTGTGGTTCGGTGTCAGGTTACTGGTCGCACCATTTGCTGGTCGCTCCATGCACCCCCTGACGCTCGTGGCAACGACACGTCGGGCCGGCCCCAAGGGACCGGCCCGACGTGGTGGCTACCACACGCCCCGGGGGGCAGGCGGAATCAGCGGTTGAGGTACTTGGCCATCGGGCCGCTGATGGCGTAGGTGCAGTCGCCCTGGATCGAGGCGAACAGCAGGCTGCCGCCCTTGGCGAAGGCGGGGCCGGCCCACTCGCCACGGTCACCCAGGTCACGGGCGATCTCGTTGCTGCCGAGGCGCTCGGTGAAGGCGACCAGGCTGCAGGGGTCGTTGCCGTCCTCGGCGATCACGACGCCGCCCCAGGGCGAGACGGTGATGTTGTCGGGGCCGTGGAAGCCCTCGGCGTTGCCGTTGGCCCAGTACTCCTTGATGGTGATGGTCTCGTCGGCGAAGTTGTAGTAGGCGATCATGCCCGAGTCACCGAGCATGTCGATGCCGTGGCTGGCCTTGTACTGGGCGATCTGGCTGGCGTTGGTGTACGACAGGGTGAACCACATGCCGTTGGCATCGTTCCAGCAACCCTCGATCTTCGGGTGCTGGGTGGCGCCGGGGTACTGGTCACGCAGGTTCGCGTTCTGGGCCTGGCGGTCGGCGCCGCCGTCGAGCCACTTGACCGGGTAGGGCTTGTTGACGTCGGCGGCGGTCAGCTGGCCGTAGTGCACGAGCGGCACCCCGTCGCGGACAAGCTGGGCGGCCTGCAGCACGCCGTCGTTCTCACCGAACTGCTCGGCGATGCGGGGGCCGATCTTCGCGCCCTCCGGGGCGGTCCAGCGGTAGAGCAGGCCGCGGCCGGTGTCCTCGGTGATGTAGGCCTTGGTCAGGTCGGGGTCGATTGCGGCGCCCTCCCAGACAGCGCGGCCCCAGGCCTTGATCGGCAGCGGCACCTGCTTGGCCACGACGTCGGGGAAGACCTCGAAGACGTAGCCGTGATCCTTCTTGGTGGTGTAGGTCTGGCCATCGACCGAGCTGGTCACGGTGGTGCCGGCCTTGGTCACGTCCTCTTCGCAGGCCAGCCACGAGCCCCAGGGGGTCTCGCCACCGGCGCAGTTGCGGATGGTGCCCGACAGGGCGACCCACTGCTGCACGAAGCGGCCATTGCTGTCGGTCTCGACGACCGTGTTGCCGCCCATGCCGCCGGGGACGCCGTCGTCATAGACGGTGCCCTCGACCAGGGGAACGGGGATCCGGGCGCTGGCGCGGCACTCGTGGTTGACCACCAGGCGCACGCCGCCGGGCACGTCGAAGGCGCCGGTGCCGTCCAGGTTCGACGGGGTCTTGCCGATGACTGCGCCGAAGCGGTCGGCCAGCAGGTCTTCGGCACCGATGGTGCTGACGCGGTTGATCTTGAAGCCCTTGGGCAGGGCAACCAGGCCGTTGTCGGCGACAACGGGCAGCGCGGAGCCGCCGGCGGCAGGGGCGGCGTGGGCAGGCAGGCCGGCGGCAGCGACAATGCCCGTGGCGGCGCTGGCGCCCAGCAGGGCGCGACGAGTGATGGTCATGGGTCCTCCTTGTGCAGAAGTTGCTCGGGCGACTTCGCCCACCCCCACCCGACACCCGCCACGTGACATGCGGGTGAACTCTGGTGCGCCATTGGGAAAACTGAACGAGAAGCCTCTCTGGCCGACATGTGATGCCAATCACGATGAATCGCGCGACCCGGTCGGCGCCCGCGGCATAGGCTGCGTCCCATCCCACCGTCGACCCAGGAGACGATGATGTCCGCACGCGAACCCGGCACCCCGCTGGTCCGCAATGCCGCCCAACTCGTGGCCGAGGCCAACGCACGCATCGACACTGTGCCCCTTGACGAGGCCCGGTCGCTGCTCGAAGATCCCGCCTGGCTGTTCGTCGACGTTCGTGACCCACGCGAACTGGCAAAGCTCGGCACCGTCCCCGGATCCTTCCGTGCACCGCGCGGCATGCTCGAGTTCTGGGTCGACCCCGAGAGTCCCTACTACCGACCCGCACTGGACGACGGCCGCAAGCTGCTGCTGTTCTGCGGCTCGGGGTGGCGCTCGGCGCTGGCCGCAGCGGCCCTGCGCGACATGGGACGCGACGACGTGGCCCACCTGGAGGGCGGGTTCAGCGCGTGGACTGCCGCGGGGCTGCCGACCGAAGAGATGCACTGAGCCGGGCGTGGGCGCGCGTCAGGACGAGGCATGCGCGGGGCCAGTCACTGCCGTCGGGCTGATGTCGGCGGACTTATCCACAGATTTTCGGACGAGCCCGGCTCGTGGCCCCCTGGCTGGCAAGGATGGCCATATGCGACGACCTCCCCTCTCGGCTCTCGCTCTCTGCGTGGCCGCGACCGTGCTGCTGAGCGGCTGCCAGGACAAGCCGGTCACCACCCCAGCACCGACCGTGTCACCGATCCTGCAGACCGCCAGCGCGACATCGTCACCGACGCCGCCATCGACGGCGCCGACCCCGAGCCAGACGCTGATCAGCACGAGGCCGACGAGCTCAACTGAGCTTGAGGCACTCGCGGACGAGGCCGAACAGGTTTATGTCGCCTACAAGAAGCTTCGGCTGAAGTACGAGGCGCAGGGCGGAATCGACGGCCCGCTGCCGGAAGACCTGAAGCAGTATGTGGCGGGCACCGAGTCGCGGGCGGTCGAGACGGTGCTGAGGTCCGTGCACCAGAAGGGGACCAAGCTCGAGAAGGTCGACAGGATGACCTTCAAACGCGTCGGAACGTTCTCTGATGACCTGGAAGAGAATGCAATCATCGGCATTCAAATGTGCGATGACGCCTCTCAGGTGGTATTCAAGGACGGAAAGGGCTCGTCCACGCGCGCCTCTTCACTCATGTACTGGAGCGAACTCGGGCGCGGCCCCGCTGGCACGCTCCAAGTGGTCTACAGCGAAGTGAAGGAAGTTGCTTCATGCGACGCCTGACAATCGCGCTGCTCGTTGGCTGGCTGCTGACTTCGTCGATCGGCCTCAGCACGGCCGTCGCAAATACTGGTTGCATCGGAACGGCCGTCGGCGCCACTGGCACTGCCGGTTGCACAGTGACTGGCAAGAAGAAGCGCGGCGGCGATCCGGATCCCAACCCCAAGCCCGCCCCCTCCGTCAAGCCCTGCATGTCCGGCGGCACCACCATCCCTTGCGCCCTGCCCTTCACCAGCCCGCGCGCCGCCACGCCAGCACCCAGCGTTGACGTCCGCACCGTCGCATCGTCGGCCGCCCTGCAACTCGACGTGCCCGCGCCCACCCCGATCATCGGCCCCAACCCGGCCCGCAACAAGTGGAACATGATCCCGGTCGGCTTCCCGATCTGGGTCTGGACCGAGCACCCGCGAACCCTGAATGCTGCCACCACGCAAGAGGGCATCACCATCACCATGACCGCCACCGCCGGTCCCACAACCGTCAGCTTCGGCGACGGCACCACCATCACCTGCCAGACCATGACCCGGCGCCCGCCGGTGCTCGACCCCGCCGAGCAACCCTCCCCCGACTGCGGCCACGTCTACTCCAACAAGGCCACCTACTCCATCACGGCCACCACCACGTGGACGGTGACCTGGCAGGCGCTCGACGAATCCGGCACGCTCACCCTCACCAACACGGCCGCCACCAGCCTGCGCGTGGGCGAGCTCAGCGCCGTCCTCGTGCCGGGACCGTGATGGCCCACACCCGACTGAGCCGCGAATTGTGGCGCACTAATGTTGTCCTTGCTGACGGATAGGTCGACGCCGCAATCACGCGAAGAACGGAGCTTGAAGATGGAACTCGTGTACTCGACTTCCGGGGGTGTGCTGCTTGTCGCACCCCGTGAGGACGCGGAACGAAATAGCCGCTTGCACGACGGGCTGCGCTGTTCCCGGACTTGGGGCGAGTTGCGAGCAACCGTGGACAGGGTCGACTACCAGGACATCCTCGACCGCTTGCACAGCGAGGGCATCTACGACCAAGGCGAGGAACCCGAGGACGCCGAACCGTTTGAGGCGGATGATGTCCCCGGTCACGCGGACGGGGATTACCCCGAGTGGCTTCAGCAGAGCATGCTCGATTGGTTCCCTGATGACCTGGTCGAAGAATACTTTGCAGAGTCCGCCTTCAACGGTGAGTTCCTGCACATCCCGGAAGCCGATGCCGAAGCAGTCATCAACCGGCTGCAGCAGGAAGGGCATACGCTCACGAAGTCCGACGTTTCCCTCATGTAGGGACCCGCCCGCCCGGACGCCGCACGCGGTAGCGCAGGTAGACCACCCGCCCCACCGTGCCGACGGTGCGGTTCTCGACCAGTTCCAGCTCACGCTTGTGCCCGTGGTGGGCGAAGAACGGCTGCCCTCCCCCGACCAGTACCGGGAAGACACGGACGAGGTACTCATCGATCAGGTCCAGGTCAGCGGCCTGCGCGGCCAGGGTCGCCCCGGCGATGGCGATGTCACCGGTGCCCGGTTCAGCCTTGAGCGCCGCCACTTCGGCAGCCAGTGAGCGAGTGGCCAACCTGGTATTCGTGCCCTCGACCGTCGTCAGGGTCGTCGAGAAGACCACCTTCGGCAACTGCTTCCAGCGCCTGGCCCATTCAAGTTCCTGCGCGTCGAGCTCCTGCCGTTCTTCCGCGGTTTCCCAATAGAGCATGGCCTCGTGGATTCGCCGGCCGAGCAGGTGCGTGCCAATGCCGTCGAGCTCGTCGAGCGAGAGCTGGAAGACCTCGGGGTCGGGGTCGGCCCAGTCGAAGGTGCCATCGGGCCCGGTGATGTAGCCGTCCAGGGACATGCCCATGGAATAGGTGAGCTGGCGCATTCCCCCACGGTAGGCGCGCCCACCGGGCATTGCGCCCGAGCGCTCAACGGTGCTGACGCACGCCCCCTGCCCAGCCCTGCCCAGCGCCGGCTCAGACCTGCGCGGCCTGTTCCGCCGGCAACACCACCGCAGCAGCCCGACGCGGCAACGCCGGCGAGCCGACGCGCTGCCGCAGCCCGGCCACGACGTCCTCGAACCCGGCACGCACTCCGACGAAGTTCACCGCACCCACCAGTGCCAGCACGGCGCTGGCCACGGCGAATGCCCCACCCAGCGCATAGCCCAGGCTGAACGCCCGCACCGCCAGCCCGGCGAGCACCGCCACCAGTACGTATGGCACCAGCACGAACAGCGCAGGTGCAGCGACCCGGTCGGCGATCTTCGGGGTGCGGGCGAATGGGATCTTGCGGCCCGTCAGCCCTTGCTGCACCGACTTGACGACACCGGCCAGGTTCACCGCCAGCAGCGACATGTTGAGCGCCTGCACCCACACCACGTCGACGGCCCGGTGCCCGACCCGACGCAGGTCGGCACCCTGTGCCACCAGGAACGGCACCGCCGTCAGGAACAACCACGGGCTGAGCAGTTCGCCCACCATCGGCACCAGCATCAACACCGGCGCCGCGATGCTCGTCCACGCAATGGAGCCCAGGTAGTCGAAACGCAACGCGAACTCACCGGCACGGATCGGTTCGCGGCGGGCCAGGCGCCCACGCAGCACGTCGACGATCTTGGGCAGGATGATCAGCCCACCGTTGGCCCAGCGGCGCCGCTGCACGACCAGCGAACCGAAGTCGGGCGGGGTGGCGCTGTAACTGAGCCGCTCGGGGTAGTTGACCAGGCTCCAGCCGCGGGCGGCCAGGTCCATGCTCGACTCGGTGTCCTCAATGACGGTGCGGTCCTGGATGTAGGTGCGCACCTCGAAGCCACGCTCAATGCTGACCTGTTCGATGTCGGCCAGCGCCCCGCGACGGATGATCGCATTCGCGCCCACCCAGAACGTGGCATCGAAATACGTCTTGCCCAGGTGGTGCAGGTGCTGCAGGTCGGTGGTGGCACCCGCGACCCGCTCGAGCCGGGTGGGTGCCCCCGGGAACGAGACGTACGGCGTCTGGATCACCGCAACCCGCTCGTTGCCGGGCTGGCGCAGTTCGTGCACGAGCCTGGTCGCATAGCCGCGCACCAGCAGCGAGTCGGCGTCCAGGGTCAGCACGTAGTCGGCGTCGGGCACCACCAGGTCGGCGTCACGGCCAGCTGCAGCCGGCATGAGCACGTCGCCGGCGAGGGTGCGCTCAATGTTCCACGACTTGCCCATCAGCGAGATGTACGAGTTCAGGTTCATCGCCTTGTTCGCCTCTTGCGACAACGAGATGTAGCGCTTGCGCTCGAAGTGGGTCAGTTCGACGGCAAAGATCCGGACGAGGCGCTGGTGGGCCGTGATGACCTCGGCACGGCTCGGCAGGTCTTCATCGACGACGCGCCCGCGCAGGCGGTCGGCGTCGGCGACCAGCGCATCGGCCAGACCCATGAACACCTGGTCGACCAGGAAGGCGTCGGCATGGTCGTCGACCGGGTGCTGGGTGGCGAGGTCGGCCAGCCAGATGGCGGCCCGCTCATACGTCGCGGCAAGGGTGAACACGTCATCGCGGCGCACCTGGTCCCACCCGCGGGCGACGAAGCGGGCCAGGGCCTGTTCGCTGAAGCGTCGCGGTTCTGCGAGCGCTGCGGCGATCTGCCCGGGCAGCGCGGTGGTGGCGTCGAGCTTCGCGCGCACCGCGTCGTCCGTGGGGTTGGGTTTGTCATCAACCAGCAGGACGACGCGCAGCGACGGGAACTCCTGCAGGGCCGCCGACCACAGCGTGGCGCTGACGACGCGGGGCTCCTCGGCATACGAGGGCACGAGCACCGTCATGGTCGAGTCATCGTCGGCGAACGTCTGGTCGAGTTCGGCACGGCTGGTGCGGCGGTGGCGGCGCAGCCTGACCAGCGCCCCGGCGCGACCCAGCAGGTACATCGTCGACGAGAACGCCAGCGCCGTGGTGGCCAGCAGCATCACGCCCAGCCAGAGTGCCTGCCAGGCCGACGGCAGCGGGTCGGCATGCCGGCGCAGTGTGTCGATGACGAACCAGAGCCATAGTGCCACCGTCCCCAGCGGGGCAACCTTGGCGACAGCGATGCTGGCACGCGACGGCGCAGCGTGCGCGAAGGTCGGGTAGTCGTCGCGCAGTGGTGCGGGCCGGGCGGGCAGCATCGACAGGCCGGCATCAGCGGCGTGTGCGCGCGCAGGCAGAGGTGATGAGGGGACGTCAGACATGTGGGGGCACCGCTCTGGACCGTGGTCCGTCGAGGATTGGCAGTCGAACGGCGCCGTTGCCGGGAGGATCGCTCCTCCGGGACCCCAGATTACCACTGACCTGAAGATTCTTGGATGACTCTCAGGTTAACGGCAGACGACCAACTCTGGCCACAGCACGCGTGTTGAGCGATTTCCGCGCAACTGGCCACCGGGCGGTCACAACAGTATACGTTTTCTCGCATCACCTTGCACCCTCTCGAGAACGGTGGACCACCCCATGACCCCCGCACCACATCGCCGTGGTGCAGCACGCGCCCTGATCGCACTGCTGTGCGGTTTGTCGCTGCTGCTCTCCGGGCTCGGACACACCCCGGCCCAGGCCACCACGCTGCAACAGATCGGCCCCATCCCCCTGACCAGCATCACGGCCCCCGGCTCAACCACCGGCTACGGACCCGACGGCACCCCACGCATCTACTGGGTCCAATCCGGCGTGCCGGCGACCTTCAACATCATCGACGCCCGCGACGGCACACGGCTCGCCGTGCTGCCCCTGCCCGCCGGCACCGGCGGCTCCTGGGTGCTCGACCGGCAGGCCAACGGCGACATCTACATCGCCAGCTACGGCGCCGGCCACCTGATCAAGTACGAGTGGGCCACGAACAGCATCGTCGACCTGGGCCAGCTCGCCCCCGGCGAGACCTTCGTCTGGGCCGTCTCGCACGACGCGTCAACCGGCATCGTCTACGGCTCGACCGGGCAGGTCGGCGGCCACCTGGTCAGCTATGACCCGGCCACGGGCCAGCGGCGCGACTACGGCGCGTTCACCCAGGACCCCAGCGCTCCCCTGATCGGCCACTACGTCGCCGCCGCCGAGGGCCGGGCATGGATCGGCATGGGCCCCACGCCGATGCTGTTCGAGGTCGACACCGTCACCGGCGAGCGCCGCAAGTTGGCGATCCCCGACGTGAAGCCCCAGGACAACTACGTCGGTGAGCTCGACGTGCGCGGCGACCTGCTGTTCGTGCGCATGCAGCAGAGCGGCACGCTGAACATCTATGACTGGCGCAAGCAGCGCTGGGTCGGCGTCATCAACAACGTCATGGGCCTGACCATGGCCGAACAAACCCCCACCTTGAGCGACAAGCACTCGGTGCACTTCATGAAGCCCGGCGAACTGTGGTCGTTCAACACCAAGACCTACAAGTCGGCCAAGGTCGTCGACATCCCCGGCTTCAGCGATGTGCGCGCCTTCGGCTACCTGCGCCTGGGCACCCCGGACTGGCCTGGTGAAACCCTAATCGGCTCCACCTACAAGGGCACCTATTTCATGTGGAACGCCCAGACGAAGAAGCTCGAGGTCAAGCAGGGCGACGTCGAGGGTGCCTACGCCAGCATCCGGTCGATGGCCGAGGGGCCGGATGGCAAGGTCTATTACAGCGGCTACCTCGCCGGTGGCCTGGCCAGCTACGACCCCGCCACCGGGGCCAAGGCCGTCGTCTCGCAGACGAATGGCCAGGGCGAATCGATCACGAGCCACCTGGGCAGCGTCTGGGTGGGCACCTACCCCGACGCCGGCGTCTGGCGCTACGACCCCGCGTCGGGCGAACCGCTGACCAAGGTGGCCGAGTTCAAGGGCAATGGCCAGTCCCGCCCGCACGCCATGGCAGGCGCGGGCGCCTACCTGGCCGTGGCCCTCGTCCCCGAGAACGGCAACCGCGGCGGCGGCCTGGGGCTGGTCAACGTGGCCACGAACCAGACCGAGTTCCACACCATCGTCGAGGGCCATTCCGTGGTGCAGGTCGCCTACCGCGACGGCATCATCTACGGCAGCACGTCGATCTTCGGGGGTGTGGGCGCGGCGCGACCACCGGCTGACGACAACTCGGGCTACCTGTTCGCCTTCGACGTCGCCACCCGCACAGTGCTGTGGAAGGTGAAGCCCGCCGCCGGCGACGGTGCCATCGGTGCCGTGTTCTTCGACAAGGACGACAACCTGTGGACCTCGAGCCCGATGTCGATCTTCAAGGTCAGCAAGACCGACGGCACAGTGCTGGCCACCCAGAACTACGGCAGCTACCCGTGGGGCACCGTCGAGTACGTGCACGGCGGCGGCGTCGGCTGGTTCAACCCCTATGAGAACCGCATCTATTTCAACTCACAGGCCCGCGTCTATGGCATCGACCCGACCACCCTGGCACGCGCGTCGTACTTCAACCCGTCGGCCCACGCGTTCATGGGCAACTTCGGCTATGACTACATCGCCCGTGACCTGAACGCCTGGAAGTGGAACGTCAACGACCGCCCATCACTCACCCTGGCGATCGAGGACCGGGCAGGCCAGCCCTGGGCCTCGGCCACGGGCCTGTCTGCGGGTGAAAAGGTCGAGCTCTTCGACCAGTCCGGCGCGTCGCTGAGCGTGCACACGGCAGCCGCCGACGGCACGGTCGCCGTGCAGCTGACCGGGGCGTCGACGACACATGTGCAGCTGTTGCGCCTGGCCACCCGGGGGGTGGTCTGGTCGAAGTGAGCCGACGGCTGGCCAGCGGTAGCCGGCCGTCACAGCGAGGGGGCGTCCATGGTGCCGGGCGCCCCCTCGCCTTGCCCGATACCAACGCGCCAAGACCCCCATTCGCCAGCCCCGGCCACCAATTCGTGCTTGGCTGGTGGTCAGTGGCGCCGCGCGTCAGCGCGGATGCCCATCCGCCCCTCCCGATCGAAGGAGACCCCATGCCCACACCGATCAACAATTCCGCCAGCGCCGTCTGGAAGGGCGACCTCGCCACCGGCTCCGGCGAGGTGCACCTCGACACTTCAGGCAGCGGCACGTTCCCCACGGGCTGGAAGTCGCGGGCCGTCGAGTCCGGCAGCAGCACCACCCCCGAAGAGCTCATCGCCGCCGCCCACTCGACCTGCTACTCGATGGCCTTCTCACATGCCCTGAGCGGCGCCGGGTACACCGTGAACCAGCTCGACACCAAGGCCGTCGTGACGTTCGTCGCCGGCTCGGGCATCACGAAGATCGCCCTGGATGTCACCGGCGATGTCGAGGGCATCTCCGAAGAGGATTTCCTGCGCATGGCCGACGACGCCAAGACCGGCTGCCCCGTCTCGCAGGCCCTGGCCGCCGTCCCCGAGATCACGCTCGAGGCCCGTCTGGCCTGAGCACCCTCACAACGGTGCGTGGTGCTCGACCACGGTCTTCATGACCAGCGTCGAACGCAATCGCTGCACGCCGGGCAGCAGTGAGAGCTGCTGGTCGTACAACTCCTGGTAGTGCTGCTTCGAGTGCGCCACCACATACAGCTGGTAGTCAGGCTCACCGAACAATCGGTGGGCCTGCACCACGTTCGGCAGCTGGACGACCGCCTGCTCGAACGCGCTGACGGCCGCACCATCGCCTGACTGCATGGTGACGAAGACCAGCGCCTCGAACGGCAGCCCGAGCAGATCGAAGTCGAGTTCGACACCGAACCCCCGGATCACGCCTGTGGCCTGCAGGTCGCGGAACCTGCGGTGGCAGGCCGACAGGCTCAGGCCCACCTGCGAGGCGATGTCGGTCATCGTCGCCCGCCCGTCTGCCTGCAGCAACGCAAGAATCTGTCGGTCAAGTGCATCCATGGCGATAATTCTTCACGCAGGTGGACTTGAGCGCAATACATCACGAAGCACATTGCGCGCCCATTCGCATAATCTGCCACGCATGGATGCAGGCAGGATGATGGCCTTCTGGGGCGTGGTGATGCTGATGGCGCTCACCCCGGGAGCGGACTGGGCCTTCGTCATCACGGCGGGACTTCGCCGCCGGGCACGGGGTGGTGCCGGCGGTGGCCGGCATGGTGCTGGGCCACTTCACGGTGGTGCTCGTGGTGGCCGCCGGGCTCGCCGCGCTGCTGGCTTCGTCCGAGGTGGCCTGGACCCTGCTCACCGTCGGCGGCGCGGCCTACCTGGCCTGGTTGGGCATCTCGGTGCTGCGGCATTCCTCGAGCGCCGGGGTGCCGGCTGTGGACGTCCCCGCACCCACCAGCACCACGCCCCTCAGGGACACCTTCACCAAGGGCCTGGGCATCAGCCTGCTCAACCCCAAGGTGTTCCTGCTCATCCCGGCGCTGTTCCCGCAGTTCACCAGCACCTCGGCAGCCTGGCCGATCTGGGCCCAGCTCATCACCCTCGGACTGCTGCACGTCACCAACACGGCCGTCGTCTACTTGCTGGTGGGCTGGGGCGCCGCCACTGTGCTGACCCGCCGCCCCGCGGCCGCCAAGGTCGTGACCGTGCTGTCCGGCGTGGTCATGATCGGCCTGGGTGCCGGGCTGCTCATCGAGGCCGTGGCGGCGAGGGCGTGAGTTCCTGCGGTGGCACCAGCACCGCCACCTGACTCAGTTTCAGAATCTGCGACAGCCTGCTCGTCCACGCCCGGTCACCCTCGACGCGGATCACCTCGTGGCGCACGGCGTGGGCGATCGACACCCGCCCGAGCCAGACCTTGTACAGGTCGGGGACGGAGCCCCGCACGGTGAGGTCGACAGGGTAGCCCGGGTCGCTGTCACAGACCGACGACGCGCCCCTGTCAACGACGATCCAGAATGCCCTCGGGTCGTCGGTGAACACCACCGAGATGACGTGCCTGCTGCCGGGCAGCCCTGAGGTGTCGACGCGGTCGTGCATCCACCAGACGAGCAGTTCAGGGTCGAGTTCGTCCGGGGTCGGGTCGCTGAACGCCCACCGGGCGCCCCAACCGCCCAGACCGAACACGATCGGTTCCAGCTCGCGCCCCGCCGGGGTGAGCACATACTCCCCCGCCACGTGGTCGACGATCCCGGCCCGGACGAGCTGCCGCAGCCGTTTCGCGAGCAGGGTGCGCGACAGGCCCGGCAACCCGCGGGCCAGGTCGTTGAACCGGGTCGTGCCGCACAGCAGGTCGCGCACGACCAGCAGGGCCCACCGTTCCCCCAGCACCTCGAGCGCCCGCGAGACCGGGCAGTACTGCCCATACGGGGTGCCGAGGTCATCGTCGACGACTGTCATGAGTCCATCATCGGTCCAGATCCTGTACCGGGAAAGTCCCAGTTCTGTACTTTTTTGGTGCTGCCTCCGGGCTGATCCTGAATGGCATGACCACCACCGACATCCAGCTCGATGAGCTGAAGACCCGTCACCGCGCCCTGTGGAACCTGGGCAACTACCCCCTGATCGCCGACACGGTGATCCCCCACCTTGGTGAGTCGCTGGTCGAGGCCAGCGGCATCACGGCCGGCGAGCAGGTGCTCGACGTCGCCGCCGGCGCGGGCAATGCCTCACTGCCCGCCGCCCGCCGCGGGGCCAGGGTGACCGCCAGCGACCTGAGCGACAGGCTGCTCGAGGAGTGCGACCGGCGCGCCCGGGCCGAGGGACTCGACATCGACTGCGTACCCGGCGACGTCGAGGCGTTGCCGTTCGACGATGACTCCTTCGACGTCATCACCTCGAGCGTCGGGGTGATGTTCGCCCCGCACCACCAGCAGTCCGCGGACGAGATCGTGCGGGTCGCCCGCCCCGGCGGGCGGATCGCCCTGGCGTCGTGGACACCGGCCGGCTTCATCGGCAGGGTCTTCGCCACCATGAAGCCGTTCGCGCCCACCCCGCCGCCCGGCGCCCAGCCGCCGCCGCTGTGGGGCACGGCCGACCACCTGCGTGCATTGTTCGGTGATCGGGTCGTCGACCCGGTGTTCCGGACGAAGCAGGTGCGGGTCGACTCGATCCCCTCTCCACAGGCCTTCCGGAAGCTCTTCGCCAGCAGCTATGGCCCGACGATCGCCGTCTACAAGAACATCGCTGATGACCCCGGCCGCACCCGGCAACTTGACGAGGAACTCGACGAGCTGACCAGCCAGCACTTGCGCGACGGCGTCATGGACTGGGAGTACCTGGAGTTCACCGGCACGATCGCGGCGTGAACTGGCGCTGGGCCCCAGGAGCAATCACCGGGGCCCAGCGGAACATTGGCGTGCCTCACAACGCGTGGTTGCCCAGGAACACGTTGCCCGGGTCGACCTGCTGCTTGACCCAGTGCAGCATCTGCCACGCCTGCGGGCTGTAGGCCAGGCTCACGTCAACCGGGCGGTCGGTGAAGTTCAGCACCGAGTGCTTGGCGGTGTGCGGCGCCAGTGCGGCCAGCGCCCGGTCGACCTCGGCCTCGCCACCGGCCACTGCTTCGGGGGTCGGCGCGATGGTCATGAAGAACAGCACGTGGCTGCCGGTGGTGTGGTCGAACACACCGCCGTCCTCGGCCACCCGCCCCAGCGCGCCGCCCAGCAGCCTCAGTTCGCTCATCAGCAGGCTGGTCTGCGCCCCCGGGCCGACGGCGTCCAGGAAGGTCTCGACCGTGGCCTCGTCCAGTTGTTGCAGCACCGCGCCACCCCCGACACCCGGCGTGGGCTGCGGCGGGTCCATGTGCAGTTGGGTCAGGGTCGCGGACGGCACCCTGGCGAACGTGTCCAGCTCTGGTGCCAGGACCTTGAACGGGGCCAGCACCCCGGCAGCAGCGTCGTCGTCGAGCAGCACGGCGCCGTCCAGCACGACCACGCTGCGCCCACGCAAGAAATCGGGCAGGTCGGGCAGGGGCGGGAACCTCAGGATGCGCCATGAGGCGGTGACCTCGTCCGGGGCCGTGGCCGACCAGTCGGCGTAGGCACGCAGCAGTTCGGGTGCCCGCTCGATGGGCCACAGCATCATGCCGGCGTAGACGTCGGCATACGGCAACAGGTTCAGTTCGATGGTGGTGACGACCCCGAAGTTGCCACCACCACCGCGCAGGGCCCAGAACAGGTCGGGGTGGTGGTGGGCGTCGGCGCGCACGATCTCGCCCTCGTGGGTGACCAGTTCAATGGCCACGATGTTGTTGCAGGCGAAGCCGTGCTGGCGGGCATACCAGCTCATGCCGCCGCCGAGCACGTAGCCGGCGACGCCGACGTCATGGGCCGACCCGTGCATCGCGGCCAGCCCGTGGGGTGCGGCGGCGTCGACGACGTCCTGCCAGATGGCGCCGGATTCAACACGCGCCACCCGCCGCTCGGGGTCGATGTGCACGCCCCGCAGCGCCGAGGTGCGCACCAGCACCACCTCGGACAGGTCATGCTCGGCCAACACCGAGGCGCCGTGGCCGGTGGTCTGGGTGGTGATCCGCAGGCCGAGCCGGGCCGCATGGCGCACCACCCGGCAGAGGTCTTCGAACGTCTGCGGCAGTGCCACGGCACCCGGGAGCTGGTCGACGGCAACATTCCACGCGAACCGTCCCTGGTCGTATTCGGGGCTACCGGGCAGGTGGACGACGCCGTGTGAGCGGTCTTGCAGTTGGGTGAGGCGCTGTGCGGTGGACGAGGCCAGGTCAACGGGCTGCGCAAGCTGGGTCATGGGGGTATTCCTCGGGTCTTCGGGCTGAATGCGAAACGGGCGGGGGTGCCTGTTTCGACACTTCGAGATTCGGTGCAGACCCCGGCCCGGCACCATCCCGCGAAGTCGTGGACCTGCGGTGCCGCCCCAATGGGCCCACTCCTGTCCCAGAAAGTTGGGATACCGCTCAAGACCGCAATGGCGCAGAATTGATACATGACACGAGCACTGCTCGAGCAGCGGGTGCTGCGTGATGTCGATGTCGTGGCCCGGGCAGGGCTCGACCTCGAGACCTTCTGGGACGAGGCAATGGCCTCGATCAGCCGTGCAGTGCCGCACTCCGCGGCGTGTGTGGCGCTCGTCGACCCCTCGACGCTGCTGCTGACCGGAACGCTCAAGTTCGGTGAGCTTTTGGGGGTGGACGGCCATGACCATGAATGGGGATTGCGTGAGTATGGCGACCCCGAACCGACTGCCTTCCGCGAGCTTGCGCACCGGGCCATTCCGGCGGTGGGCATGCGGCTCGAGGATTCCCGCTCAGCGCGACTGAACGATTTCATGCGCCCGTACTACGGATTCAGCGATGAATTGCGGGTGGTGATGCGCGACCAGGGGCAGGTGTGGGGCGCGCTGGCGATGTTCCGTTCAGGCGACCAGCGGCCGTTCAGCGCTGACGAGGTCGCCCTGCTGGCGGCGCTGTCGCAGACGTTCACGATCGGCCTGCGGCTGGGGTTGTTGAGCCGGCTCGGCCGCGCTCCCCTGCTGGCGCCGTGCGGCCCCGCGGTGCTGATCGTCGATGCCCAGAACCACATCGTCAGCGTGAGCTCGGGGGCAGAACAGCGCCTGGCCGAACTCAAGGTCGCCGAGCACCAGGCAGAATCGACCGGCATCATCGCGGCACTGGTCGGTGCGGCACGCCGGTTCTCACGCGGGGACGAGGCACGTGCACCGCGCACGCGGGTGCGCACCCGCACAGGCATGTGGCTCACGCTGCACGCCAGCCCGATGTCGACCCCGGACGGCGTGAGCAGGGGCGATGTGGTGATCACCATCGACGAGGCCCGCCCGCCCGAGATCGTGCCGCTGGTGGTCGCCGCCTTCGACCTGACCGACCGGGAGCGTGCGGTCACCGAGCGGGTGCTGCAGGGCCACGACACCAAAGAGATCGCCGCCTCGCTGCACCTGTCGGCTTATACGGTGCAGGACAACCTGAAGGCAGTCTTCGAGAAGGCCTCGGTGCACAGTCGGCGTGAACTGATCGCCAGGGTCTATTTCGACCAGTACGTGCCGCGCATGGGCACTGAGATCGGGCCGTCGGGTTGGTTTGCGGCGAGCACGGCCTAGCATCGGCCTGTGAGCACTCCCCTCGAGTTGGCCTATCCGTTCACCGGGCACTGGCTGGTGCAGAACAGCCCCGCGAACCGGGTGCCGAGCCATGGCACGCACGCGTTCGCCACGTCGTATGCGATTGACTTCGTGCCGGTGCGTGCCAATGGACGATCCGCGCCCGTCACGCTGGCGACCCTGGTGCGCCCCGAACCGGCGCAACGGTTCCCCGGCTTCGGTCGTCCGGTGCTGGCGCCGATTGACGCGGTGGTGGTCGCCACCCACGACGGCGAACCCGACCACGAGGCCTACCGGGGCGTGCCGTCGATCGGGTACATGCTGACGCAGGGGCGCCGGGCCGCGGCCGGGTGGCAGGGGCTGGCGGGCAACCATGTGCTGCTCGAGGTCGGCGGCGGGTGGGTGGTGGCGCTGTGCCACCTGAAACGGGGCAGCCTGCAGGTGGCGGTGGGGCAGGCGGTGCGGACCGGCCAGGTCGTCGCCGGCTGCGGCAACTCGGGCAACAGCACCGAACCGCACCTGCACCTGCAGGTGATCGACCGGCTGGACGTCGCCCATGCCCAGCCGGTGCCGATGACCTTCGGGGGCGTGCTGCCCCGCAATGGCGAGGTCGTGCGGGCCTGACAAACAAGTAACCAGCGGCACGAGCCCCGGAATACCCCGGGTTGCGTGCCGCTGGCTACTTGTTTGTCATGGTCGATCTGTCACGACCTAGGCTCATCCCGTGACCCAAGCCCCACCAGACCGAATCCGAGTCCGCGGAGCCCACGTGCACAACCTGCGCGGCGTCGACGTCGACATCCCGCTGCACCAGCTGGTCGGCATCGCCGGCGTCTCGGGGTCGGGCAAGTCGTCGCTAGCCCTCGGCGTGCTCTATGCCGAGGGGTCGCGCCGCTACATCGAGGCGCTGTCGACCTATACCCGCCGCCGCATGGCCCAGTCGCCGCGCGCTGCCGTCGACTCGGTCGAGCATGTTCCGGCCGCGCTCGCGCTGCGGCAGCGTCCCGGGACCCTCGGCATCAGGTCGACCTTCGGCACCACGACCGAACTGCTCAACGTGTTGCGGTTGATGTTCTCGCGGCTGGCCAGCCACCTGTGCCCCAACGGTCACCGGGTGCCGCCGACCATCGACGTCGCCGCCGAGACCCCGTTCAGCTGCCCCGTCTGCGGCGAACAGGTGAACCCGCCGGGCGCTGAAGACCTGTCGTTCAATTCCACCGGCGCGTGCCCCGAATGCCAGGGCACGGGCATCGTGCGCACCGTCGACGACTTGGCGCTGGTTCCCGACCCGACAAGGACCATCGACGACGGCGCCGTCGCCCCGTGGCAGATGTTCGGGTTCAACGTGCAGCCGGCGATCGCCCGCGAGTTCGGGGTGCGCACCGACGTGCCCTGGCGCGACCTCACCGACGCCGAACGCGACATCGTGCTCGGCGGACCCGAAGAGAAGAAGCACATCACCGTCACCAGCAAGAAGGGTGTGCACGAGCTCGACTTCACGTTCCGCAACGCCCGGCTGACCGTCACCGAAGAACTCAGGCGCGCCGACACCGAGAAGCGGCTGTCGAAAGTCAGCCGGTTCCTGCGCGAGGGCACCTGCCCCGCCTGCCACGGCACCCGGCTGGGCCCCGCCGCGCTCGCCCCGACCATCGGCGGGCTGAACCTCGCCGAGGTCACCGCCAAAACCTTGGACGACGTGCTCGCCTGGGTGCCCACGGTCCACGGCGACCTGCCCGCGGACATGCAGCAGCTGGCCGCCGCCCTCACCGACACCCTGGTCGACATGGCCCGCCGGCTCGAGCAACTGGGCCTGGGCTACCTGTCCCTCGACCGGGCCGGGTCGAGCCTGTCGACCGGCGAACGCCAACGCGCCCAGCTGGCCCGCGCCGTGCGCAACCGCACCACCGGGGTGCTCTATGTGCTCGACGAACCCTCGATCGGGCTGCACCCGGCCAACATCGACGGGCTGCTCGGGGTGATGCGTGACCTGCTCGCCGACGGCAACTCGGTGGTGTTCGTCGACCATGACGTGCAGATCCTGCGGCGGGCCGACTGGCTCGTCGAGATGGGTCCGGGGTCGGGCACCGAGGGCGGCACGGTCATCGCGCACGGCTCCCCCGCCGAGCTGCCGGCTGCCAACGGATCGTTGCTCGCCGGATTCCTCACCGGCGACGAACCGACCGTGGTACGCCCCACCGCCACTGCCGACGAGGTGTTCGACCTCGGCACAATCCACCTCGAGACCGCGGCCATCCACACCGTGCACCCGCTGGCCGTCGACTTCCCCCTGGGCCGGCTGACCGCGATCACCGGGGTGTCGGGCTCGGGCAAGAGCACGCTGCTGCTCGAGACGCTGGTGCCGGCGCTGCAGGCCCGCGCCGGGTCGGGCACCATGCCCGGCCACGTCACCCGCCTCGACGCCCCCGCCGGCACCACCGTGCAGGTCGTCGACGCCACCCCCATCGGCCAGAACGTGCGCTCGACGGTGGCCACGTATTCAGGCGTCATGGACGAACTCCGCAAGGCGTACGCCGCGACCCCGGCCGCGGTCGACGACGGGCTCACGGCGTCCGACTTTTCGTACAACACCGGCTCGCTGGCCTGCCCACGGTGCGAGGGCACGGGCGAGATCTCGCTCGACGTGCAGTTCCTGCCCGACGTCGACATCGAGTGCCCCGAGTGCGAGGGCAGCCGGTTCGCGCCGCAGGCCGAGCGCTACGCGCGCGGCGGCATCTCGCTGCCGGGGCTGTTGCGCTGCACGGTGCGCACCGCCCTGGCGCACACCGCAGACCTGAAGCGTGTGCACCGCAAACTGGTCGGGTTGGACGAGCTCGGCCTCGGCTACCTGACCCTCGGCGAGGCCACGCCGGCATTGTCAGGTGGTGAGGCGCAGCGGCTGAAGCTGGTCAGCCAGCTGCACCGCGACCAGACCGATGCCGTCTTCGTGCTGGACGAACCCAGCGTGGGGCTGCACCCGCTCGACGTGCGCACCCTGCTCGGGGTGGTGGCGCGCCTGACCGAGCGTGGTGCGACCCTCATCGTCATCGAACACGACCTCGACCTGGTCGCGAATGCCGACTGGGTGATCGACCTCGGGCCGGGCGGTGGGCAGCAGGGCGGCCGGGTCGTGGCGACGGGCACCCCGGCGCAGGTCGCGGTGAACCCGGACTCGGTGACGGGGCCGTACCTGGCGCACTCCCTGGGCAACTGAACCGACCGGCCGGTTGGACATGCCGTCAGGACGTCACTGCTTCCGCGACGCGATGAAGGCATCGAAGTCGAAGGGCACCGCTGCCCCGCTGGCCTCGCCGTCGGCCAGCGCCTGCCGCAGCGCGGCGAGCTGGGTCTCCTGGTCGTCAGTGATTGAGGTGTTCTCGGCCATGGGCCGAGGTTACCAATGGCCGTCACCAACTTCTGGGGTGACGATGCGACCCGGTGGCAGGATGGGCACATGACGCAGCCGCCGATCGAGGCGTATGCGCTGCTGTCCGACAGGCAGTCAGGTGCCCTGGTCGCCGACGGCAGCGTCGACTGGTGGTGCCCGCCCAGGTTCGACAGCCCCGCGGTGTTCGCCCGGCTGCTCGGTGATGCCGAGAACGGCCAGTGGCTGGTGCGCCCGGTCAGCGGGCGCCAGACCGCGCGCAGCTACCGCTCGGGCAGTTTCGTGCTGGACACCAGCTGGCGCTGCCCCACCGGCGAGGTGGTGGCCACCGACCTGCTGGTCGGTCGGCACCACCACGAGGGCGACACTGGCGAAACGCTGGTGCGCCGCATCACCTGCACCGCCGGCAGCATTGACGTCGAGGCCGACCTGCGCCTGCGGTTCGACTACGGCCGGGTGCGTCCGTGGGTGCGTCGCCGCACCGATCCCGACGGCCTGCCGGTGCTGCACGCCATGGCCGGGCCCGACTCGTTGACGCTGCACGGTCCGTCCATGAAACCGGACGGCTTCAGCCACCGCGGCACCTACCACCTCGAGGCCGGTCAGCAGCTCACCTGGACCCTGACCTGGCGGGCGTCCCACGACCCGGTGCCACCGATGCCCGACGTGGACGCCGCGATCGCGCACACCATCGCCTCGTGGGGCGACTGGCGCCGCGCCGTGCCGCTCACCGGCGCGTATGGCCGCGAAGCGTCCGATTCACTGGCCGTGCTGCGCGCGCTCACCGTGCGCGGCACGGGCGGGGTCGTGGCCGCGCCGACGACCTCGCTGCCCGAGCTCATCGGCGGCGAACGCAACTGGGACTACCGCTACACGTGGCTGCGTGATTCGGCGTTCACCATCCAGGCGTTGTGCTCGCACGGCCACCATGGCGTGGCGCTGCACTGGCGCGGCTGGCTGCTGCGGGCCATCGCGGGTGATCCAGAAGACCTGCAGATCATGTACGGCGTCGACGGCACCCGCGACCTGCCCGAACACACCCTTGGCCACCTGGCCGGCTACCGCGGTTCGGCGCCGGTGCGGGTGGGCAACCTCGCCTATACCCAGTACCAGGCCGATGTCGTCGGCGAGATCATGCTGGCGCTCGACCAGCTGCGTGAGGCCGGCGTGCACGACGAGGACGACCGGTTCGCCTGGGCGCTGCAGGTGAGCCTGCTCGAGTTGACCGAACACCGGCTCGACACCCCCGACCGCGGCATCTGGGAGGTGCGTGGCGACCCGCAGCTGTTCACCCACGGCCGGGTGATGATGTGGGCGGCGTTCGACTGCGGGGTGCGCGCGGTCGAGCAACATGGCTTGTCAGGGCCGGTTGAGCGGTGGCGACAACTGCGGGACGACCTGGCTGGTGAAATCTGGGCCAAGGGTGTGCGTGACGGCGCATTCGTGCAGCACTACGGCACGTCCGAGGTCGATGCGGCGCTGTTGCAGATTCCCCAGACGGGGTTCGTCGCGGCTGATTCGCCCGTGATGCTGGCGACGGTCGCCCGCATCGAGCACGACCTTGTCGGGGCCCACGGGTTCGTCCAGCGGTATCGCACCGATGGCGACGACGGGCTGGCCGGTGGTGAGGGCGCGTTCGTGATGTGTTCGTTCTGGCTGGTCGAGCAGTATGCCCGCTCGGGACGCCGCGACGAGGCGGTGACGCTGATGGACCAGTTGCTCGCCACCCGCAATGACGTGGGGCTGCTCGCCGAGGAGTACGACCCGGTGGCGGGTCGGATGCTGGGCAACTTTCCGCAGGCGTTCAGCCACCTGGCGTTGATCCGGGCGGCGCAGGCGCTGGGTTGAGCGGGAGTCCGGTCATAGGACACCATCCAGGCGGACCGCCCCATCTGCGGGGCCGAGGCGTTCATCTTCCTGGATGGCTGGGACGAGCGGCATTCGGGATGACCGAAGTGGCGACGCCCGTCAGTCCCAGGTAACACAAAACTCGTTGCCCTCCGGGTCGCACAGCACGACGAGGCCCTGACGGGGGGAGGGAGGCTCGAAGCGTGTGGCGCCGAGATCGAGCAGGCGCTGGACCTCGGCGTCCGGTGTGACGGTGACCAGGTCGAGGTGCACACGGTTCTTGACGGTCCTGGGCTCCGGGACAGCCTGGAACCACAGTCGCGCCTTGCCCACCGGGCCCTCAACCAGCACGGATGGATCGTCCTCGGGATCGTCGATGCCCAGCGCACGCAGCCGCGCCAACTCCTCATCGTCGTAGGCGGCCACCGCATAGCCGTCGAGGGCCTGGGCCCAGAACCTGGCCAGCGAGGCTGCGTGTCGGCAGTCAAAAACAACATCACGAATCTCAAGCATCGCAGCGGTTTCTCCCTGTGTTTCAGACATCTCTTTCGGGCAATGATCCAGCATGGCTTTGTGACGGTGAATGTAACAGGTGGCAACCGGGTGCCCGGGTCGCGCTGCGCGTGGTGCGGTCGAGCATTGAGCACCGCCCTGCGAGACCCGGAACGGACCGGGTGCACCGCAGGCAAACGGAGGACAACGATGACCATCCCAGCCCTGCCCAGCGACGAAATCTCCTCACCCTCGCTGCCGCCACCGCCGCGTGCGCCGTGATCCCAGCGCAGGCCGCCCACGCGGCACCGCAGCCCTTTGGGATCCCCGCGAACGGGTGCTGCCCCCGACCTCGGTGAGCGCCTGCTCTCCGAGTGGGCCGCCAACGGCGGCACCCACCCCCTCATCGGCGACTTCACCCGCGCCGGGTACCGCCTGGGCGCCAGCACACCGCACCCGAACGTCGCCGCCAACGTGAAGCAGTACGGCGCCACGGGTGATGGCGTGACCGATGATGTCGACGCCTTCAACACCGCCATTAGGACGGTCGGCGAGGCCGGCGGCGGAACCGTCCTGGTGCCGCCCGGCACCTACCACCTGAGCGGCCCCATCTGGATGCACTGGTCCAATGTCGTGCTGCGCGGCGCCAGCATCGAGCGCACCATCTTGTACTTCTCGCGGCCACTCAAGGAGGGTTACCGGGACAACTGGCAGGCATCCAAGAACCAGGACCGTTGGTCGTGGGCCGGCGGCCAGATCTGGGCCATCCCCGAGGCCGTGAAGAACAAGCTAGAAGAGGAGGAGTGGCTGGGCACCGAGGGATGGATCCCCGGGGCGACACTCGCCACGGTCTCCCCCGCGCCCCGCGGCGCCACGACGCTCACCGTCTCGGACACCAGCAAAGTGCAGGCAGGCCAGATGATCCTGCTCGAGACGACCAACCCCGGCGCGGAGCTGCTGATTCACCTCGCCGGCGACACCGAGGGCGCACGGCAATACGACTGGACGAGCCGCGCGCCCCAGCTCGTCCCCGGTGCTGAGGGTTTCTACCCCCAGTACGGGACGCTGCAGTGGCCCGTGCGCATCGAAGAAGTCGTCGACGCCACGACGCTGAAGCTGGCCCAACCGCTGAAGTACGACCTGCGCGAGGCATGGCCCACCCAGGTGCGTGAGCTCGGCCCGGCGGTGACGGAAGTCGGGATCGAGCGACTCACGATCCGTAACCAGCTCATCACCCAGACCCCGCACAACCAGAACCCCGGCTCCAATGGCGTGCAATTCCAGGCAGCGCACGACTGCTGGGCCCGGCAGGTGCGCGTCGAGAACAGTGACGTCGCGTTCGGGTTGACGGGAGCGAAGTCGGTGACGTTCGCTGAGGTCACCGTGGCCGGTCGGGCGTGCCACCACCCCTTCGTCATCAGGATGCAGTCGCACGACAACCTGATCGAGCAGTTCACGATCGAGCCGTTCACCGTGCCGTCGGTGACCGGCGCGTGGCCGCATGGCATCAACGCCGAGGGCCTGTCATCGGGCAACGTCTACCACCGTGGCGTGATGGCCGAGGGCACGTTCGACTCGCACCGGGCGCTGCCGTTCGAGAACGTGCGGACCAACATCGAGATCAACAACACCGGCCGGGTCGGTGGGTCGTCGGCCTCCGGCCCGTTCTTCGGGGCGAGGACTGCGCACTGGGGCGTCGATGTCAGCAACGACCGTTCGTACGCGGTCTGCCTGAGCGACGTGGCGCCATCGAGTGTGACGCTGGGCATCAGCGGGGTGACGTCAGACTCGAGTCAGCTGACGCCGGACTACCCGGGTGGACGGGAAGCTCTGGGAAGCGTGATTGACCTGGGTGCTGATCGGGTGCGGGACTTGCACGAGGCACAGCGGGAGGCTGTGAGGCACGGCTAATGTTCCCGGGGGGATCGGTTGCCGGAGACCGAATGGCAGCTCCGGCAGCCGAGGCCCCCGAGTGAGCCTCTGATGAGACTGCGACTCAGCACGGACGGGCTGATAGCGATTCGCTCCTGGCTGCGATCGAATGGGCCATTCGCAAGCTTGGCCAAAGCATCGATTCTATCAATACCAGTCGAGCAGGAAATATTCATCTCGGCAAGCACCGTCAAGTCTGCATTTCATGTGTCGGTTCCACTGCTGAGCCCCGATGGCCTTGGAGCCGGCAGGTTAGGCAGGTACGGGTCAACTGGGCTCCTTGAAGATCTCTTCATCGGTGCGCACCGGTGCAGCACTCGGCACCAGCCAGTCGGAGTCAGGACGCGCAACGAGTCGCGCGTTGGTGTAAGCCATAGCCAACGTCAACACCGTATTTCCACGGTATGCCTGATCCCCGACAGCGGATACGACCAACGCCAGATCGGCCCTCCCGTCTCCGGTGAGATCAAGCGGCATCAGGAATTGAGCACCTGACTCCCCGAGTACGGGATACCACTGGGGTACAATCACTTTATAATTGCGACGCGCCTTCCTAAGCGCCCAGTTAATCGCGCTATCCAAAGCCTGCTGCGCCCGCCTTGGCTGAGTGGCGAGGTCGGGTGGAAAGCGTTCGATATTGTCACCAAGAATATGCCCATACGCCAGCTTCAGCTCACGTCGCCAATCGTATACTAAATCGGACGCGGAGCTGACATACTCGGCCATCTGAGGGGGCTCCTCGAACTCCCGAAGAAGGTCGCGATCGGACTCAGTAGCCCAACGCACGAAGAACCACGGCTGGCCCCCATCATGACTATTACGCCTGAACAGCCCGAAGATCTCCTCCGCATACGGCGTGAGCAGCCCCGTGTTGAGCGCCGCATATTCTCTCGTGCCACTGACTGCGATCTTGTCTTCCATGACCAGACGCTGGTGAGTGTAACGAAGGAAGCTGTCCAAGATCGGGAGTGGGCGTTCGGAGGGGTCCGGTCCTGACCAGTCCTCCGGCTCAGCCAGGTCCGCGAGGCTGGTAAGTGCGTCTCGCCAAGCGCGCTGCCCAAGCTCCGTGGGCGTGAGCTGCTCCTCCCTTCCACCGCGATAGGCAAAGAAGGCGAACGAACGAATGCGGGTTTCGTGACCTTCCGTGATGGGACCAAAGTCTGCGGGACGACGCTGAGGCATATCCGCCGGAGTGAAGATGTTCGACATGGCAACAGCCTACTAGCCGCGCCGACACCGGTGAAGCTTGATGCGGAGCCAGCGCGTCGATAGAGGGCCTGCCAGAATGCATCTCATGGATCTTGTGTGGACCTCCAATGACGGCATCAGCCTTCTAGTCGCAAGCCCTGAGGCTGTTAAGCAGCAACAGAGAGTCGTCCATGCGCTCTACTCCGCCACGACTTGGGCAGAGTTCCGGGAGCTTCTGCCGGCGGAGGAGCTGGATGAGCATCCTGACTTCGAGGAGATGTTCGAGGAGTATGACGAACACGAGGAGTTCGACGCCGAGCAGGTCTGGGTCGTGGTCGACGGCGACTACCCCCTTCCCTGGTCCACGGCGTGGAACGGCTGACCCCCGACAAGGCTCTGCTTGAGGAGTTTTGGGTATCGACGAGGCTCCACGGCGACCAAGCTCAGATCCCGCTCTCAGAGCTGCCGCGGGTGCAGCCTGCCCTGGAAGCGGCTGGTCACAACCTCTCCGAGAGCACGATTGCGTTCTTCTGAGGAGGCGAAGGCGTGAATGGCACATCATCTGCAGCCCGAGCACCTTCGGCGACTTCGTCCTCTTCGCGGAGCGGGAGTAAGGCCTTGAAGTCAGCCAGATCTGGACAGCGCTGCTTAACTCTACAACGTGGGGGGCGTTCGTGGGGGCAATGCCGGCAGCGTCTTATGCCGAAGTGGTCGAGATGCTGGAGCTTGAAGGGGGTGTGAGGAGCCGGACCCGCACCAGAGCTTCACCGCAACGATGTGCCCGGGCACTCGGAGTACTCCTACCCCCAGTGGCAGGCCTCGCTGGCTTGGGTTCCCGGAGGAGGTCGCCTCGCGCTCCGATGGCATCAAGGAGACCATCCACGACGGCCCCTGCTTGGCGTTGCCATCGGATCGGCCGACGAGATCGCGCAGGCACTGCGAGAGCCCGACCGGACTGGTCGATTCAGCGCACGGACCGGTTCTTGTACTAGCTGAGCGGTTTCGCCCCCCGTACCGAGCGCCAGCGAAACCGCTGATCAGCTTGCCTGTAAGCAAGTGTTCGCATGCCCGATCTACGGATCGCCACGCGTTAAGCCCGAGAGCTTCAGGTATGCCTTCGCAGCCAGGAGACGTGTGAGTCCGCAGCCGTCCCCCTGTCAGGATGTCAGAGCGGCGTTCGCTTGTGTTCTCCGACGATTCCCCTAAGCCACTCATCGAGCGGCCGGACAGCCTGGTACTATTTTTGCGCGGGTATCGAGGTGCTCGCGAAGAAGCGCCGCCGGCACATGGGACTTCGCCTTGTTGGACTTCTTGCCATCGGAGTTCCATCCCTTGGAGCCAAGCCAGGATGCGAGATCTTCCTTGCCCTGCGGTCCCTTTGCGAAGTGTTCCTCCGTCGCGCGATCGATCTGCTTCTGGCCTGCCGGGCCGAGCAACTCGGGGAGAACCATTTGCCCGACGGTGTCCAGCAGGAGACCCTCGATGTCTGACGCGAGGACGAACGCGTCCAAGGACCTTGGCATCTCATTGTGCTCAGCCTGCTGCTTCAACGCCGCCGTCAAGGTCAAAACATTCGTGTCGGCGAGTGCGCACAGCCGTTGGAGTTCATCCTGCCGAAGCTTATCTTCCTTGGCTTTCAGGATCTCCAAGAGCTTGCGTTTGCCGCTACCAGCCTTGTGGAGCCCGTCTTTGTCGGTAATGAGGTACGTGCGCACCCCGAAAAATCGTTCCGAGCCGGACGAGATGAGGGATGTTGTCGATGCTCGAGGCCTCGATCACGGCGATGCGCAAGGCGTAGTGGTCGCCTGCACCTCCAGTGATCCGCTCCAGCAAGTAGTCAACAATGAGCTTGTCGCCATGACCCTCGACGAGGATGACGGCGTTCGCGAAGACCAGCTCGAGCTAGATGACTGTTCATCATGTAGGTCGTCCGCCAGATCGTTTGGGAGTCTCTTCGCGGAGGAGGTGCGGGCTGTGAGCTACTCAAGAACCGTGGCTCGAGGAGCGTCGTTCACAGGCAATATTGACTATAGGTCCGCTGCTGTGGGACCTACACACTCGCTCTCGCATCATCCTCGCTATCCAGATACGACACGCTTGAGGGCGATTCGTTCAGGCGCTGGAACGATCCACAGCCCTACCCTGTCACGAGCTGCATCAGCTCGGTGTAGTCAGTGACGACATCGTAGGTAACGTCATTGCCGTTCTTCGCGGCGAGAGATGCGAAGAACTTGCGGGCACACTCGATCTTGGCATCCTCGATGCCCTTGAGTTGCAGTGTGGACAGCGAGCCCTTGGTCTCGGCGACGAAGTAGACGTGCTTCACACTGCCCTCGGTGAACGCGATGGCCCAGTCCGGGTTGTAGTTTCCGACTGGCGTTGGGATGAAGAAGCCTCGCGGGAGCTTCGCATAGACGGCGACTTCGTGGCTGGTGTCGAGTTCGGTGACGAACTCTCGCTCGATCTTGGAGTCTGTGACCACGTAGTCGTAGACGTGCTTCGTGAGCTTCGACCCGACCCTCGAGAAGTCCTGGGCAGTCTGGTTCTCGGTGAAGATTGCAGAGTCGAACCTGTCTTCGAGTGCGTTGTAGGCGAGGTGCTCGACGATGACCGTGGCCTTCTGTTCGTTGATCAGTCTCGCCGCCTCGGTGATGAACTGCTCGGGATTGAGGCGGAACTTGGCAAACGTCGCAGGGGTGATGCCGCGGAGGATGGCTGCGACCGTACGACGGGTGAGCTGGGTCTTCTCGGTGATCTCGCCAAGAAGGTCGTACTTCACCTGCGAGCCCGCGCTCACAGTCTCAGTGTGCGTCTGAGTAGTCAGCACGGCGAAGCCGGAGCCGCCGATCAGGTCCTCCGAATCCAACTGGTCGCGCTGCTGGCCGGCTTGCACGACGTACTGGAGCGCCGCGACGTTGAGGTGCCTGTCGAGGTGGCCTATCGCCTTGTGGATCAGCTCGCCGGAGTCGAACTCAACCTGGTACACGGCGCGGTGGTTGATCCTGCCCCAGAGGGCCTGGAACTCCTTGCGGGCGAAGTTGGCTTCATTCAGCGGTATCTTCTTCGGCTTGCGGTCGTCGGTGGGCACCGGCAGGTCGAGGTACAGCGCGTCAATCAGCGGCCACACGAAGTCGATCACCGGCAGGAGCACCTCGGACGTTGGCGCGGCGAGGGTTCCGTCCTCCTTGGCCTGCTTGTAGACGTCGGAGATGGTGTCGTCGTCGTTCACGTAGTCGTTCTTGACCAGGTACTTGTAGAGCGCCTGAGCGACAGCTTCCTCGATGACCGACTCGCCCGAGAGTGTCTGGATCGTCTTGCCTACGAAGAACTTGACGCTGGCCTTGCGCGGCCGCGCGGCGAGCGACTCGGAGATTTCGCGCTGCAGGCCGGTCACGAAGTCGGTGTAGGACTCGTCGGTGACGACGGTCAGCTCGTTGATGTCGTGCACCGTGACGGGGTTGTCCATCCGCTCGCCGTGCTGGTCGACGGCCAGCCGCAGGCCGCGGCCGATCTCCTGGCGGCGCGAGACGGTGTTGTCGCTCTTCTTGAGCATGCCCATGACAAACACGTTGGGGTTGTCCCAGCCCTCGCGCAGCGCGGAGTGGGAGAAGATGAACCGGATGGGCTCGGCGAACGACAGCAGGCGTTCCTTGTCTTTGAGGATCAGATCGTAGGCGTCGGTGTCGGTGGACTGGCCCTTGTCATCCCCCCGGCCGGAGACCTTGCCGTCGATCTGGTGCTTGGTCTTCTTGTCGATGGAGAAGTAACCCTCGTGTACTCCGCGCACGTCGTCGCGGCGCAGGTAGGTCTGGTACTCCTCGGTGGCCGTGTCGATGGCGAGTTCGCCGAGCACCTCGTCGCGGATCGCGGCGTACTCCTCCTCGAAGATGCGCGCGTATTCGCCGAGAGTGTCCTCGCGGCTGTAGTCGCGGTACTTGGCGACCTCGTCGATGAAGAACAGCGAAAGCACCTTGATACCTTGGCTGAACAGTTCGCGCTCCTTGCCCAGATGCGCGCGGACGACCTCGCGAATCTGGATGCGCCGCTTGGTCTCCTCGGTGACGTCCCGGTCGGCGAGCTGCCCGGCCACGACCACGTCGCCGTTGCTCAGCTCGATCACGTCGCGGTTGGCGTCGACCTCGGTGATGAACAAGCCCTTGTACGCCTCGATCCCATTGGAAACATCATGGAGGTTCGCGCCCATGTCGAGGCGCTTGACCTGCCGTTTGATGCCTGAGGCCGTCTGCACCTCGATTTCGACTCGCGCTCGAGGCTCGGCACTCTTGGCGATCTCGATGGCATCCAGGTACAGGTAGGCCGTCGATCCGGCGAGTCCCTTCACGGTGATGCCTCGGACGGCGATCTTCTTCACGAGCTTCTGGTTGTAGGCGTCCAGCGCGTCGAGGCGGTGCACCTTGGTGTGGTCGACCTTGTGGGTGGCGGAGTACCGCAACAGCATCAACGCGTTGAACTCCGCCACCGCCTTGAGCGACTTGTCCGCGCCCATCTTCTGCGGCTCATCGATGATCACAATCGGGCGGTTGGCCTTGATCACGTCGATCGGACGGCGTGACTGGAAGTCATCGAGCTCGTCGTAGATGCGGCGCTGATCCTTGCCCGTGGCATAGAACGCCTGGATGTTGATGATCATCACCTGCACCCCGGCGTCCGAGCTGAACCGCTCCAACTCGTGCAACTGGGAAGAGTTGTAGATGAAGGAGCGAGGCTTGCTGCCGTAGAGCTGCTGGAAGTGCTCAGCGGTCACATCGAACGACTTCTTCACGCCCTCACGGATCGCGACCGACGGCACCACGATGATGTACTTCGACCAGCCGTACCGCTTGTGCAGCTCCATGATCGTCTTGATGTAGACGTAGGTCTTCCCCGTCCCGGTCTCCATCTCCACATCAAGGTTCGGTGCGCCAGGAGCGGCAGCACTGGAGGCGAGCTTGGCCGACAGCGGGAGGTTCCGCGACCGCTGCACCGCGTGCACGTTCTCCAGCAGTTGCGCTCCCGACAGGACGATCTCAGCGTTGCGCAGACCGGCGTCCGAGCGCTCCTCGGCCTCGAACAGTGCCGGGGCGGTCACGGGGCGGACCTTGCCGGGGTCGATCCGGTAGGAGATGCCGTCATGCTTCGGCTGCCCGGCAAAGGTCTCCACGACAGCATCGACGGCATCGGTCTGGTACTGCTGGACCTTGAACTGGAGCTTCATCGAGTGTCTTTCTTTCTGCAATCGGCGCTGTTCGTCGTCGCTGCTAGAAGTGCGAGAGCGGCGTGGATGCAAGTGTTCACGCTGATCCTGGCCCTCTAGCGGCACCGCTGGCGTCTTCATCTTTCTTGCGCGAGAGCTCGGACTGCGCGCCTTCGTCGCCTGCGTAAGAAAGCTCCCATCGTGGCTTCGTGCGGGTGCCGCGGTTGACGATGACGCCGTGGCGGCGCAGCTTGGTCAGGAGGTTCGTAATCTTAGTTGCCTTCTGCTGCTCAGTGAGCGCTTCGCTGAGCGCCGGCCGAAGCAAGGCCTCTATGTCGCCACGGTCTGCGTGTCCCTGCGCGCGGAGAAGATCGGTCAGCAGGGCTGCGTAGTGAGCGTCCGCCTGGGGTCGGGTGCGGATGTAGTCGGCCATGGCACCGGTCACGGCTGCGACGCGAGGAGTTATCCGGCGGTGCGGCTTGCGGCCCTCGAGCAGGCCGACTCTCCGCAGGTGGCGGGCGGCCTTCTCGCTGATATCAAGTCCCTTCTGCACCCGATCCAGCGCAAGCACGTCTTCGAGGGGAAGATCGGTTCGGACCATGAGCAGCTGGGAGTAGGACTCGTCGATCACCGCGCCCGGGATGGTGAGCTTCACCTCGCCAGCGGTATTGAGGTCGTAGTCGGGCAGTGGCAAGAAGCGACGGACCTGGTCTTGCACCATGCGGTGGATTCCGTAGCCCATCTGGTCGATGAGGTTCAGCTCGGTCATCGCCTCGACGAGGAACGGGTTGCGGTACTGCCGTGGGGTGCGCTCGTCCAAGGCGTAGTCGTCGGGTGTGCCGTCGAAGAACTCGCCCACGCTCTCGAAGGTGATGCGGTCAGCATGCTCGGTGACGATGATCCGCGAGTTTCGCGTGTAGTCCTGGTGTGCGATGCAGTTGTAGAGCGCTTCGAGCAGGCTGCGTTCGTCATACTTGCTGATCTCTCGGTAGATCAACTCGTCCGGCGGCAGGAGCCGGAGCTGTACGTTGCGGATGCGCTTCGCGAGCGCCGTCGTGTTCAGCAGGAAGGGTAGCCGGAAGTGCTCGTTCGCCCGCTGCTCGCCAACGAGCTTCCAGGTCATCTGTGCGGGATGCGGGGTTAGCAGGTGCGTCGAGGTGTCGGCACCGAGCAGAAGGAGCGCGGCCCGCGTGATCCGGCCGTCGCGGGTCAACCTCGCCTTGGCCAGGAAGGTCGCGTCATCCCATGAGTCGATGTCAGCAGCGGGGACACGGGAGGCGTATCGCTCGGTAAACCCCTGACGCGCGCGCGTGATCGCACCCGGATCGAGGTGAGCGAGCGTGGCGTCAGGAACCACGACCGCCGACCAATCAGCACTGATGGTCTGACGCCGAATCTCATCCAACTTGTCGAGCGAGAGCGGCACCAGGCTCTCACCGGCACGAGCTCGGTAGTCACCCTTCCATGAGATCGGGATGCCGCGGGGCGCAGCCGGCACTTCCAGGAGCACCACGCGCTTACCCGAGTGCATGACCTCGTGGACCTCGCGGACGGTCAGCCCCTGATCAATGGACTGATGGATGTGCTGCTTCAAGGTCTGACGCTGCTGCACATCAATGAGATGGGTCGTGCCCACGACCTGCCGAGCGTTCGAGACCCCGAAGACAAGCCACCCCGACGCGAGCCCGCGTAGGTTCGCCTCGTTGCTCAGCGCCGAGAAGTACTGACCGGTCTTGTCCGCAGAGAACTGGCGTGCAGCCTCCTTGAACTCGACAACCTCATTCTCCCAACCGGCCAACAGCCGGTCCAGGAGCTGGGTGAGTTCGTCGTTCGTCAAGGTCATGTCGTTCCTCAGATCGTCCTTACCTCGGTCGCGGGCGACACCTCACGAAACACCTGCTCGGCGTTGATACGCGCAGCGTCGGACTCGAAGGCATCGTCGCGGAAGACGGCGCGCAGCGGGCCGCGCTCAGCGATCGCCCGCACGACCCCCGGAGTCACAGACTCCGCGAAGCAGGCGATCAGCGCGTCGTCGTCAACCGCGAACACCTCGCGGGCATCGACTTCGGCGCGTGTGATCGGCACCGACGGTTCGAGTCCCCAGTCGAGCAACACCTGAAACAGAAGGTCTTCCCCAGACCGGCCAGCCCGGATGCTCGCTTCCAGCGAGTCAAGTCCGAGTTGATCTGTGTCATCTGCGGCTCTCAGAACATCGGCCTTATTGCTGCCATCGATACGCAGCGCGCGGAAGCCGACGTCAAGGTTGTTGCCCAGGAGCCGCGCCTCTTCCTTCGCTTGCGTTCCGGCCCGACGCAGGCGCTCACGGGCGACGTCGGCGAGAGTCGCAAACCCGCGCTGGCCCCCAGCCGAGCCGGGGTCGAGAGTCTCGTCGAGTTGCACAAGGATGAAACGTCGATTGCCACGATCGGCAGCGTTGAGGTTCATGATGGCGTGCCCGGTCGAACCTGAACCCGCGAAGAAGTCGAGGATGATCGCGTTCTTGTCGTTGCCCGTTACGGCGTCGACCCAGGTTCCAAGGACCCGAACGTCCTTCGGGTAGTCGAACATTTTGCCGTCAAGTAGCCTCGTCAACGCGTCGCTCGCGGGAGCTCGTTCCTGTTGAATCACGGGGCGGATGGCCTGGCTATCCATGTCCTCCAGAAGTCGCTTGAACCGCGGCGTCGTCGTGTGATCCGCGCCAAAAATGATCCGATCCTGACTGATTCGCTCAGCCATCGCATCGCGAGACAACCGCCATCCATACTCATGCATGGGAACGGGCTGACCTGTGGTGGGGTGCAGGACTTCGTACCGCAGGTTCTCACGCGGATTCGGGCTAGCGAGATTGTCGCGGGTGAAGATTCGCCCGCGTGCGTCGATCTCGCTGTACGCCTTGAGACCCGCCTCGACATCAGGCTTGGACTTCCACCATGCACGGTAGAGCGAGGTTGCACGCGCGGCATCGTGCCTCGACTCCTCCCACGCCCGGCGCCCCGCCTCCATGACATCGTCGTAGCCACGTTTTGGACCTTTGAAGCGCGCGTCAAGTCCGATCAGTGCTGCCTTGCTCCGTGCGTAGATGAGCATGTAATCGAGGCCACCTGCCGTGAACCGCGCATCGTTCTTACCTGATCCTTGCCACACCACGTTGGCAAGGAAGTTGTCGGCTCCAAAGACCAGGTCGAGCATCGACCGCAGGTTCGCGTGCTCGTGGTCATCGATCGCCACGATCATGACGCCGTCATCGGTCAGAAGGTTCCTCGCCAGGCAAAGCCGCGGATACATCATGCTCAGCCAGTCGGAGTGGAACCGCCCGTTGGCTTCAGTATTGGCAACGAGGCGAACGCCCGTCTCAGACTTCTGTCCAGAGCGGGCGAGGTACCCCGCGCTCGACTCGGCGAAGTCATCGTCGTAGACGAAGTCGTTCCCTGTGTTGTAAGGCGGATCGATATAGATCAGCTTCACCTTGCCGAGATACGACTCCTGGAGCAGCTTGAGGGCGTCGAGATTGTCGCCTTCGATGAAGAGGTTTTTTGTGTTATCGAAGTCCACCGATTCCTCGCGAACCGGGCGGAGGGTCTTGGCAATTGGCGCGTTCGCCGTGAAGGCGGCCGCGCGCTTGCCTGGCCAATCTAGCCGGTACCGTTCCTGTGGCCCTTCCACGATGTGGTCGCTGAGTTCCTGACGGAGCAAGTCGAAGTCAATCGCGGTGATCACGTTGCCCTCCGGGTCGCGGGACTCGGTGATGACCTGCGGGAACAGGTCGGCAATCCGCGCGATGTTGCGGGCGGTGAGGTCGGGTGTGTGCAGGGTACGCTTCTCCATCACGCACCACCGACCATCGAGCGACGGTCATATGGTCTTGACCTCAGTGTGTGGCGAGCGTTCACTGAACACCTGCCCGACGTTGACGCGCTCCGCGTCGTCCGCGAAGTCTTCGTCGAGGAACACGACACGAAGTGGCTGACGCTCCGCGATGGCTGCGGCAGCCCGAGAGAGAGAGAGAGAGAGAGAGAGAGAGAGGAATCCCGCGCCTCACGCGGATGTGTGCACAGGATCAACGCACCCTCCTCAACGTCATGCACCTCAAAGCCATCGATAGTCTCCTTCCGAATCGGCATCGTGAGTTCCAGTCCCCAGTCGAGCAGGACCTGGAACAGCAGGTCTTCGCCCGTACGGTCGGGCTTCACGCTGCTGATCAGACCGTCAAGCTCGCCCTGGCCAAGCTCGTCCGAGCTCGCCCTCACGTCCACCATGTTTGTCGAGTCGATCTGAAGAGCACGGAAGCCGATGTCAAGCGACGGTGCCGCGAGACCGGCCTCAGCGACAGCCTTCTCCCCAGCGCGACTGATGCGGTCGCGACAGACATCCGCGATGGTGCTGTAGCGCCCGAGGGCGGGTGTGCCGCTGTCACCGAGCTGCTCAGGCAGCTGGACCAGGATGAACCGACGGGAACCGCCATCCGCAGCGTTGGCGCGCAAGATGGCGTCAGCGCTTGTGCCTGAGCCCGCGAAGAAGTCGAGCATGATGGAGTCCGGGTCGGACGCGATCTTGAGCAGGCGCTCCACCAAGCCAACCGGCTTCGGCGTGACGAACAGGTTCTCACCGGACGCTGCCTCCATCAGTTTGTGGAGTTCCTGCTTGGCGTTGCGAGTGCTTCCGACATCATGCCAGCTCCAGTAGGTCTGAGGGATAACGCCGTCTCGAACCTCGGAGAGAAAGCGTTTGATGCCCGGTCGTACAGACCCGTCGCCCCACCAGATGCGTCCATCTGCGTCCAATTCATCGAACTTTGCCTGACTTACGCGCCAGTAGCTTCCCGGCGGCGGACCGTCGATCACCCTTCCCGTTGGTGTCGTGATCGAAAATCGGCCGTCATCGTATCGATTTCGAGCTGCAAGATCGCCGAGCAGCCATGGTCCACGCGGGTCATTGTCGGGGTTCTTGTACCGAGCGATCATGTCCTCAGTCCGTGGGAGGAGATTCGGGCGCCAGACGTCCGCGTCCCTCGCATAGAGGACGAGGTACTCGTGGTCTTCGCTGAGGTGGCGTGCGGAGTTCTTCGGGCTGTCCATCTTATGCCAGACGACGACAGCGATGAAGTTCTGCCTCCCGAAGACTTCATCCATTACTCCGCGAAGCCTTGGCAGTTCGTGGTCGTCGATGGAAACGCTGATCAGCCCATCTTGGGTCAGCAATAAACGCGCAAGCTTGAGGCGGGGGTAGATCATCGATAGCCAGTCGGAGTGGAACCGACCGTTGGATTCTGCGTTGGCTGTGAGCCTTGCGCCGGAGTCGCCCATCTGACCGGATCGGATCAGGTACTCCTCGACAGACTCGGCGAAGTCATCGTTATAGACGAAGTCGTTCCCGGTGTTGTACGGCGGGTCGATGTAGATCAGCTTGACCTTGCCGAGGTAGGACTCCTGGAGCAGCTTGAGCGCGTCGAGGTTGTCGCCTTCGATGAAGAGGTTCCTCGTCGTGTCGAAGTCCACCGACTCCTCGCGAACGGGACGGAGGGTCTTAGCGATCGGCGCGTTCGCTGTGAAGGCTGCGGCACGCTTGCCGGGCCAGTCGAGCCGGTACCGTTCCTGCGGACCCTCGACGATGTGGTCGCTGAGTTCCTGACGCAGGAGGTCGAAGTCGACAGCTTGCACTGGGTTACCGTCGGCGTCGGAGCTCTCGGTGACGACGTTGGGGAACAGTTGGGCGATCTTGTCGATGTTGGCCTGCGTGAGGTCGGGTGATGTCATTCGTAGTCTCTCCACGGGTTACCTCTGCTGTTCCAGTTCGTGTTGCTTCGTCTTGAGTGTGCGGCGGAGTTCGACCTTGCGGTTGAGCTGTGGCTCGGTTCGGAGCTTGCGCTCCAGGGACGCGACCTCGCGTTCGAGCTTGCGCACCGTGGCCAGTCTGTCGGCGACGTCTGACATCGCCTCGCCCGGGCGCACTGTGATCGGGGTCAGCGGCTGCAGGAGCGCGGCGTAGAGCGCAGGCAAGGTGATCGCCGTCGGCAGGGCCTGCCGCGTGGTGTCCTCTGGCTGCCAACCGGTCGAGTAGTAGGCGCTGAGTTTCGGCGTTCCTGCCCCGAGTTGCTTGTGCGCCGCAGCAATCCGCACCCTGGACTGTTCGCGGTGACGCGCGATCTCGAAGATGATCGGGAACGGGATGGCCTTGTCGATGGCGCCCAGGACACCCTCGCTGACGTCATCGGTCTTGGCGTCGATCGTGAAGACCTGTATCTCGGGCACCGCCGACGTGCCAGGGAGGTTGATCGTGGCTTCGGCGAGTTTGTAGGCCCAGGTGATGCGTTGCACTTCGTTGATGAACTTCTCGCGCACTGCGGTACTGACGGTGCCGTGCTCGTAGAACTTCTCTTTGGGCACGCGTCTGCCGAACTTTGCTGCCTCTGGCCAGCGGTAGAGGATGTCAGTCATCGGCACCGCCCTCGGTGGGGTCTACGACAGCGATGAACGCGGTCAGCTCGAAGTCGTCGAGGCCGGCGATGGCTTGGGTGAGGGCGGTGGTGCTGCCGCCGGTGAAGAGGCTGTCGATGTCGCGTTCCTCGGTGACATCGATCATGGAGCGGATCGCATCGGTGAGCAGCGCCGAGTACTTGCCCATCTGCGCACCCTCGCCGGTCGCGGCATTGAACACACCGACGACTTCGGTGACCGGCTCTTCGTAGGGTCGGCAGCCGACGCGCAGCAGGTCGAGGAGGTGCTTGGCTTCGGTGTGATTCGCGATAACCTCGCCCTGGTCGTCGAGGTAGACGAGGTAGTGCGGGTGGAGGCGGTTGCCTCGGTTGATGTGTTCGCCTGCGGTGAGGTTTCGCAGAGCGAAGATGACGCCGGGTCGTAGTCCCTTGCTGGGGTCGGCGGGGATCACGGCGTGGAGGCCGCGCGGCGCGGTGTCGAGGTCGCCGTATTCCTTGATGTAGCCGAGCAGGTCCATGCGGAAGTCGTTGAGTCCGAGGTCGGTGATCGAGACTCCCGTTCGGACGTCTTCGAGCTCGATGACCTCGTCTTGGAGTTTGCGTAGTTGCTCCTTGCGAAACTTTGCGTCGGAGCCCTCCGGGCTTAGAACATTGTCGTTGGCGGTGCCAGCCACGTCCGCGATGACCATGCGGTTCTCGACGCGCTCCTTGAGGTTGATGTACTCGTCAAGAGAGATGTCGGGCCAGAAGTTCACGAGCTGGATGTGGCTGTTGGTGGAGCCGATGCGGTCGATGCGTCCGAAGCGCTGAATGATGCGCACCGGATTCCAGTGGATGTCGTAGTTGATGAGATAGTCGCAATCCTGCAAGTTCTGGCCCTCGCTGATCACGTCTGTGCCGATGAGGACGTCCAGTTCACGGGTCTCGTGCGGCATCGTCAGGTGCCGTTGCTTGGATCGCGGTGAGAACAGCGTCATGACCTCCTGGAAGTCGAGTCCCGTTCCCACAGTCGTCTTCGATCCGCGACTTCCCCCAGTGATCACGGCGGTGTCCAAGCCAGCAGCTGCCAGCGTGGGTGCCAGCTCTCGGTAGAGGTAGTTGGCAGTGTCGGCGAAGGCGGAAAACACCAGTACTTTGCGGTTGCCGTCGTTGAAAGGGCGCTCTGCCTTGTCCGTGATGAGCTGCTTGAGCTTACGCAGCTTCAGATCATGCAACGGAGTGACAAGTTCGATCTCGTCGAGGAGTTCTGTCAGAGTCTCGCGATCGTTCCACAAGTCTCGCTGCCAAGACTCGATGTCGAGGTCAGCGAGATCGACCTTGATCTTCTCGCCGAAGGACAGGGCCTCAATGTTCGCGTCGTCCTCGTCATCGAGATCGAAGTCGAGCCCCGCAAGCTCAGGACTCAGGTCGGAGAGGTGACCCGCATGGTTACTGATCCGTCCAAGCGTCTGAGTAACAGAGTGTTCGATCTTCGCCAGCGTGAGCCGGAAGGCCTCCACCGAACTCTCCAGCCGTTTGAGCAGGTTCACCGTCATGAGCTGCTTCAAGCCCTGCTCGCGTCCCGCCTGGCCCAGGTTGGAGCGAGCCGTGCCCCCAGCGACGTTGTATAGCTCCTCGTACTTCGCGCGTCTGCTCGGGAACACATAGGCGAGCGGTGTGTATACGGCAAGTGTGAGTACCTGAAGCTGGTCGAAGATGTCATTGAAGTCGGCCACGCTCGTAAGGTCCGTGAGTGGCTCTCGGATCGACAAGGGTGGACGTCGCTCAGGGAAGGGACCGATGTCTGTGGTGTCGTAGAACATTTGGATGTGCCTGCGGGAGCGGGCGATGGTGACGGCGTCGAGCAACTCGAAGAAGTCGAAGTCGAGCATCTGAAGGATACGGTCCGTCGTGCGGTGCTCGGCGTCGAGCTTGGACCACTCGTTGAACACGCGCTGCGCGTCGGAGAAGACCTTCTCGACCGTCGTGGACAGACTCAAGTGCTGGGCAAGGTTCTCTGATTCGCCCTCGTATGCGAGTTGGAGTTGGTTCTTGAGATCGTTGAACCGGTTGTTCACCGGGGTGGCCGAGAGCATCAGGACCTTGGTTTTCACCCCTTCGCGGATGACCTGGCGCATGAGGCGCTGGTAGCGCGACTCCTTCTCCTGGGCGTAGTCGGCGTTACGAAAGTTGTGGGATTCATCGATGACGACGAGGTCGTAGTTGCCCCAGTTGATCCGATCCAGCCGCAGCCCGAGCGAATCACCCTTGGTGCGAGAGAGGTCCGTGTGGGCGAGTACGTCGTAGTTGAAACGGTCAGAGGCGAAGATGTTCGTTGTGAGGTTGGCGTTGTAGTTCGTCCAGTTCTCAGCGAGCTTCTTCGGACAGAGTACAAGGACCGACTTGTTTCGTAGTTCGTAGTACTTGATGACGGCGAGGGCGGTGAACGTCTTACCGAGGCCGACAGAGTCAGCGAGGATGCACCCGTTGTAGGTCTCCAACTTGTTGATGATGCCCGTAGCCGCGTCACGCTGGAAATTGTAGAGGCTCTGCCAGACCTTCGTCTCTTGGTAGCCAGTGCGGTCGTTCGGCAGCACGTCTTCGTTGATGTCGTCGAGAAATTCAGCGAAGAGGTTGTAAAGGATCAGGAAGTAGATGCGTGCCGGGGAGTTCTCGGTGTATACGCTGGCGATGTGGTCGTGGACGGCCTGGGTGACATCGCTGACCTGCTCAGGGTTGCTCCAAATCTGGTCAAACAGCTGCATGTACTGCTCGGTCATCGGAGCTTCGTCGAGCCGGTTCACGAAACTCGATACGGCGTTACCGCGTTCGTAGCCGAGATCGGCGGTGGTGAACCCTTGGAGCTGCGTATACGCGGTTCTGTCATCGATCACTGCGAACTGCTGCATCGGCTTGCCAGTGGCGTTCGATCGGAACGTGACCTTGCGGCGAACCCAGTCGGCGCACTCCCGTGCAATGGCCCGCTGGGTGAGTTTGTTGCGTAGCCTGATCTCGAACTCAGTCCCTGCCAGGCTTGACTCGGCCTGGCCCGCTGGGATGAAAAACTCGCGACGCTCCTTGCGGAGCTTGTCCGTCACCTTCTCCGTCACGAACGAGGGCGATGTGAAAATGAACTCCAACTCCGAGACCTTCTCGAGCTCTTTCCGAAGAGCCTCGAACGCGAAGATGGAGAAGGTCGATGCCGCGATCCGCACCTTCGCGCCCGGGTTGATCTCGGCTTTGAGATCGTCGCCCAGCAGATCGGAGACGTTGTTGATGATCCTCACTCGACTACCCGGCATCCTCGTCGCGCGTCGCGGCAGAGGCACTCACCACGTCGCACCCTGCCGTCGAGCTCGCTGTCCTGGAACCTCCAAGTGCCCCCAGGTGGGCGACCGTGTCGACTGCGCACAGCCACAGCTGAGCCACGTTGGGCCTCCTCCACGTCCCGGCTCCGAGCAGGCAAATACTCGGAATACGCGGGACAATACCGGCAGTTGCCCCTCTCGAGCTGCGTTTCTCTGGACGTGGTCGAGCAAGTGGTTGTTGGGGACCCTGCCAGCTCCCACAACCGAGGCACCCCAGAGTCAGAGGGTCACTGCAAACCTGAGAGGAGAGCTTAAGGGCGTTCAGTTATAGATCGTCGCGCCCTTGCGAATGGATGGCGCTCATACCCTGGGTGGAGCTAAGGGGACTCGAACCCCTAACCCCCTGCTTGCAAAGCAGGTGCGCTACCAATTGCGCCATAGCCCCGCACCGCCCGCGAACCCGGGCAGCGACGCACCATCATAGGCACCCGACCGGCGCCCACGCAACGCGAGCACCCACCTCCCACAGACACCCAGTCCCCCACTCCCCCACCCCGCTAGCCTGTAGCCCATGAGTCGTCTCTCCTCGTTCACCTCGCCCGTGCTCACCCTCGTCACCGCCGCGTCAAAGTCGACCGGCATCGTGGTGGTGGGCCTCGCCACCTCCGGCAGCGACGAGCCCACCCTGCTGGGTGTGCCCGCCGCCATCGCCAAGGCCGTCCCCAAGCGGTTTGGCGCCGACGTGCTCGAGCTCGCCGAAGACCTGGGTGCCACCAGCGAACTCGGCAAGGTGACCGTGCTGCCCAGCATCGACAAGGTGCGCCTGGTCGTCGTGGGCCTCGGCGAGGTCGACGTCACCCCCGGCCAGGTGCGCCATGCCGCCGCCACCGCACTGCGGACGATCCAGGGCACCGAAGCCCTCGACGGTCCCGTGGCGATCAGCTTCGAACTGGCCGACCCCGAGCTCATCCAGGCCGCCGCCGAGGGGGCCGTGCTCGGCGCCTACACCGTCGAGACCCAGGCCACCGAGGCCCGCAAGGCGCTTCCCGAGATCGAGCTGGTCAGTGACAACAAGACCGCCGACGCCAAGGCCGCCATCGAGCGCGCCACCGTCATCACCGAGGCCGTCGGCACCGCCCGCGACTGGGTGAACCTGCCGCCCAACCAGCTCTACCCCGCCAGTTTCGCCGACGAGGCCACCGCCTGGCTCAAGGACACCAAGATCAGCATCGAGGTGCTCGACGAGAAGGCGCTGGCCAAGGCCGGCTATGGCGGCGTCCTGGCCGTCGGCGGCGGTTCGACCCGCCAGCCGCGGCTGTTCCGCGCCGAATACGCCCCCAAGGGAGCCACCCAGACCCTCGCGCTGGTCGGCAAGGGCATCACCTTCGACTCGGGCGGCCTCGACATCAAGCCCGCCGCCGGCATGTATGACATGAAGTGCGACATGGCCGGTGCCGCCGCCGTCATCACCACCATCGGCGCCATCGCCCGCCTGGGCCTCAACGTCCGCGTCATCGCCTACGGCGCCCTGGCCGAGAACATGCCCTCGGGCGGCGCCTACCGCCCCAGCGACGTGCTGCACATGTACGGCGGCCTGACCGTCGAGAACGCCAACACCGACGCCGAGGGCCGCTTGGTGATGGCCGACGCCCTCGCCCGCGCCACCCAGGACAATGCCGACCTCATCGTCGACATCGCCACCCTCACCGGGGCGTGCGTCGTCGCACTGGGCAAGCGCATCGCCGGGCTCATGGCGTCCGACGACATCTCGGCAGACGCGATTCTCGACGCGGCCGAGGTCGCCGGCGAGCCGCTGTGGCACCTGCCGATCCCCGACCACATCGACCAGGGCCTCAAGAGCAGCATCGCCGACGTGAAGTCGAGCGGCGACCGCAACGGCGGTGCCCTCGCGGCGGCAGCGTTCCTGCGCCGCTTCACCAACGGATCCGACTGGGCCCACATCGACATCGCCGGCCCCGCCTGGGGCGTCGACGCCCCCTATGCCGAGGTGCCCGTCGGCGGCACCGGCTTCGGCGTGCGCACCCTGATCGCGCTGGCCCGGACGATGAGCAACTGAACGAGATGAACTGACATGACCCCCGCCTCACGCCACGACCTGGTCATTCTCGGTGCCGGCAGCGGCGGCTATGCCGCCGCCCTGCGCGCCAGCCAGCTCGGACTCGACGTCGCCATCGTCGAGGCCGGCAAGCTTGGCGGCACCTGCCTGCACCGCGGCTGCATTCCCACCAAGGCGTGGCTGCACGCCGCCGAGGTGGCCGACCACGCCCGCGACGGCGACGTGATGGGCCTCAAGACCCGCTACGACGGCGTGCAGGGCGAGGTGCTGGTCGACTGGGCCGACGGCGTGATCAACCGGCTGCACAAGGGCCTGACGGGGCTGGTCACCACCAGCCCCGGCATCACCCAGGTCGAGGGCTGGGGCACCCTGGTCAGTGACCGCGAGGGCCTGGGCGTGCGGGTGGGCGACGACATCATCCGTGGACGAAATGTGCTGGTGGCCACCGGTGCTCGTCCAAAAACCCTCGGCCTGACCATCGACGGCCAGCGCATCATCACCAGTGACCACGCCCTCAAACTCGCCGAACTGCCCCGCACGGCACTGGTCATCGGCGGCGGGGTCATCGGCGTCGAAATCGCCTCGGCATGGCGCTCACTCGGCGTCGACGTCACCATCGTCGAGGCCCTCGACCGGCTCGTGCCCGCCGAAGAACCCGACATCAGCAAGGCGCTGCTGCGCGCGTTCACCAAGCGCGGCATCGCCACCCAGTTCGGGGTCAAGGTCGCCGGCGCCACCTCGACCGCGACCGACGCCACGCTCATCCTGGACGACGGCAAGACGCTGACGGCCGACATCCTGCTCGTCGCCGTCGGACGCGAACCCGCCACCCACAACCTCGGCCTCACCGAGGCCGGGGTCAGCGTCGACCGTGGCCTGGTGCGGGTCAACGACCGGCTGATGACCTCGGTGCGCGGCGTGTTCGCCGTCGGTGACGTCGTCGCCGGGCCGCAGCTGGCCCACCGCGGGTTCGCGCAGGGCATGTTCGTGGCCGAGGTCGTGGCCCACCAGCTGGGCCGCCACGCCGACAACCCCGTGCTGCCCGAGGACTCGACGCTGCCGCGGGTCACCTATTGCAACCCCGAGATCACCTCGGTCGGGCTCACCGTCGCCGCGGCCCAGCGGCTGGGCGAGGTGAAGTCACTCGACTACCCGCTGGGCGGCAACGGCCGCAGCATCATCAAGGGCACCACCGGCTTCGTCCGGGTCGTGCGGCTGGTCGACGGACCGATCGTCGGCGTGCACGCCATCGGCCAGGGCGTCAGCGAACTCGCGGGCGAGGCACAGCTGGCCGTCGGCTGGGAGGCCCTGCCCGAGGACGTCGCCGAGTTCGTGCACGGGCACCCGACCCAGGGTGAGGCGTTCGGTGAGGCGTGCATGGCGCTGGCCGGACGACCCCTGCACGTGCACGCCTGACCCCGGCGGGGCCCGTCAACAACTCAGCTGCGCACCGGCCCCGTCGACTCCCGCACCACCAGCTGCACCGGGAACGTCTGGGCCCGCGGCTCGGCTGTCTGCGGCGCCAGCGCCAACCGCAGCGCCGCTTCGCCCATCTCTTCGAGCGGCAGGTGCACCGTGGTCAGCGACGGCACCAGGTCACGGCCAACCCAGATGTCGTTCCAGCCGGCCACCGACAGGTCGGTCGGCACCCGCAGCCCCTGCTCGCGGCAATAGGCCATCGCCCCGATCGCCATCTGGTCGGCGGTGCCGACGATGGCCGTCAGGTCGGGATCAACGTCGAGCAGGTGCCTCGTCCCCTCATAACCACCCTCGCGGGTCTGGCCGACCTCAAGCACCCGGGGTTCGACGCCCAGCCCCTCTGTGAGGCCGCGCACGCGGTCGCTGGTCGAGCTGACCACCGAACTGCCCGACACCACGCCCACGCGGGTGTGGCCGAGCGCGCGCAGGTGTTCACCCAGCATGCGCCCGCCGTCGAGGTTGTCGGCCTGCACGCACAGCACCCGCTGTTCGGGGTCGATCTCGTGGCGTCCGATCAGCACGGTGGTGCCCGAAAAGCTCCTGATCCGCGCTGCCAGGCCCTCGCGGTAGGCGGGGTCATCCAGCCCCGAACCGGCGACGATCATCACGCTCGCGCCATGTGACTGCAACAGCCTGAAGCTGTCCAGCTCACGACGGGGGTCGCGCCCCGTGCTGACGATGGTGACCAGCTGCGACTGCTCTTTCGCGATGCGGTGCACGCCGTTGATCATCGCATCGAAGTACGGGTCGCCCACCTCGCCGACCAGCATGCCCACGGTGCGGCTGCTGCCCACGATCAGGGCGCGCGCCTGCGCGTTGGGCACATAGTCCAGTTCCTCCGCGACCGCCATCACGCGCTCACGGAGTTCTTCGCTGACCGGGTAGGGGCTGCCCGACAGCACCCGTGAAGCGGTCGCCAGCGAGACACCGGCACGCTGGGCCACTTCTTTGAGGTTGCCTGCCATGCCCGAAGCCTAGTGCGCGCGCACCCGATTCCACCGGTCGACAAGCGCATTCGTGACCGTGATGACATCGAGGCATTCGGCATGGCCGACCAGGTCGTCCCCGGCGAAGAAGCCGACCACCCGCTCGGTGATCGGCCCGAAGTACCCCTCACCCACCGGCAACTCGCGCTCGTGGCGGGTGCCGTCGCGGCCGACCCACCACAACCGGTAGGGCTGCTTCTCGGCGCTGATCCGGGCACGCACGACCACGCCGTCGGCGCGCGTTGCGCTGACCGTGGCCGAGTCGGTGTCTGCGTCGACGACCAACCCGGACGAGGCCAGTGCCCACCATGGCCCGAGCAGGTCGACGGGGTGCACGCCGTGGTACCAGGCCCCGGCCCACTGCTCGTCGGGCAGGGCGATGCCCGACGCGCCCACCTCGGCCAGCTCCCCCGCGGCCATGGCCTCGTCCACCTCAGAGCGCCAGCCGAGCGCCCCCGGCAACCAGCGCAACGCCGACGCCGAGCTCACCACCGTGCCCGATCGCTCAGCGGTGGTGATCACTTCCCAGGCCTGGTGCGGGTCGGCCGTGAGCGGCTTGTCCACGAACACGCGCAGCCCCGCCTGCAGCAGCGGGCCGGCGATCGCCAGATGCTCGTGCGGGTCGCGGGTGAACACCGCCACCCCGTCGAACTGCGCCGCCCGCGCCTGCGCATCGGCGCTTGTCAGCACGTCAACGCTCACGTCAGGCAGCGCCTCGATGGCCTGCATGAAGGCCTGCAGGTGACCCCCCGGTTGACCGACCGCAGCGATGTGCGTCATGACCACTCCTCACGTTCTAGATAACAAAATGGTGACAGCACCTGTTCAACCACCATGATGAGGCCATACGCTCACAGTAAACGTTTTCGACCGTCCCCACAGCCCTGAGGCGGAGCACCCGGGTCGAAGCGAAGTGAACCAAGGAGGGTTTGCATGAAGATCAAGCGACTGGCTGCCATCGGTGTGGCCATGGCCCTGCTTGCCACGGGATGCGGCAGCGACGCCGGCGATTCCAGTGGCAAGAAGGAGGTCACGGTGTGGATGTACCCCGTGATCGCGGATGCCACCAAGAGCCAGGAGTTCTGGTCGCAGGCCGAGAAGGACTTCGAGGCGGCCAACTCGACCATCGACCTGAAGATCGAACTCCAGCCCTGGGATGGCCGTGACGAGAAGATCGCCACCGCCATCAGCGCGGGCAAGGGCCCGAACCTGGTGGTGCTCGGCCCCGACCAGATCCCCCAGTACCAGAAGACCGGTGGCCTGAAGGAGCTCGACGGCCTGGACGACAAGTCCAAGTTCCTCGAGAACGCCGTCAACGCCGCCACGATCGACGGCAAGACCTATGCCGCGCCGATCTACCACACCATCACGACCACCGCGTACAACAAGAAGGTCTTCACCGACGCCGGCATCACCAAGCTGCCGACCACGTGGGACGAGATCAAGGACGCGGCGCCGAAGCTGGCCGCCAATGGCGTCGCCGTCATGGACTACTCGGGTTCGCCCGAGGTCACCCTGAACCTCAGCTACTACCCGCTGCTGTGGCAGGCCGGTGGCAAGATCTTCAACGATGACGGCAAGACCGTCGCGTTCAACGGCGCCGAGGGCAAGGCGGCGCTGCAGTTCCTGGTCGACCTGCAGAAGGTCAAGGGCATCCCGGCCGACGCCGCCACCAAGGGCAACAAGGTCGAGGGCGGTGGCCTGTCCACCGGCAAGACGGCCATGGGCTACACCCTCGGCATGGCCGATGTCGCGTTGATGACAAAGGCACTCGGCGAGGGCAATGTCGAGGTCGGCGCCCCGCTCACCGGTGCCAAGCAGGTCACGTTCGGCCTGCCCGGCCTGCTGACCCGCACCACCATCGGCGACGACGATGCCAGCGCCAACACCGTGGCCAAGTGGATGAGCTCGGCCGACTTCCAGGCCAAGCTGTCCGCCGCCTCGGGCTTCTTCCCCGCCCGCACCGACGCCAAGGTCGATGAGAGCAACCCGAACACCGCCAAGTTCCAGGAAGCGCTCAAGACGGCCCGTGCCGGCGAGGTCAACCCCAAGGCCCGCCAGGTGATGGCAGCGCTGGCACCGCACATCCAGGCAGCCCTGCAGGGTTCGAAGACCGTCGACCAGGCCCTCGGTGACGCCGAGAAGGAGGCCAACGACATCCTCGCGAGCTGACCTGCACCAGCACGCAAGACTGTGCGGGGTTGGCCCACCCCGGCCAACCCCGCACCTGCCTGTCCACCACCACCCGAGGGAACCATGCCCACCACCGCACCCGCCGCGACACCTGTTGGCGTCGACACCGCAGCCGAGGTGATCGCCGGCCCACGCGCGTCCCGCAAGCGCCAACGGCGCCACGACGCCTGGGCAGGCCTGCTGTTCGTACTGCCGATGCTCGTGCTGTTCATCATCTTTCGTTACATCCCGAGCCTGGGTGCCGTCGGCCTGAGCTTCACCGACTACAAGCTCAGCGGCGAGTACGAACTGGTCGGGCTTGACAACTACCAGCGCTTCTTCACCAACCCGGTCGCGCTCAATGCGCTCAAGACCACCCTGATCTATGCCGTGATCTATGTGCCCATGATGGTCGTGATCGCCCTGGTGACCGCGCTGGTGCTGCAGCGCATCGTCTGGGGCTCCGGCTTCTTCCGTGGTGCGCTGTTCCTGCCCTATGTCACCTCGTTCGTGCTCGCCGGCATCATCTGGCTGTGGCTGCTCAACGTCGACGGCCCCATCAACCTGCTGGTGACCAAGCTCGGCTTCGAGGCGATCCCGTTCCTGACCGGTGACCGGTGGCTGATCCTCACCAGCCTCGCGTCGGTCTCGGTGTGGCGCGGCTTCGGCTATTCCATGTTGATCCTGCTGGCCGGCCTCAAGACCATCCCCGCCGAGTTGTACGAGTCAGCCAGCATCGACGGCGCCTCGAGCTGGAACAAGTTCTGGCGCATCACGCTGCCGCTGCTGCGCCCCTCGCTGTTCTTCGTGCTCGTCATCGAGACGATCGGCGCCTTCCAGGTGTTCGACACCGCCTATGTGATGACCGGAGGTGGCCCGGCGCGGGCCAGCTACACGCTGATCTACCACCTCTACGAGAGCGGCTTCCGGTTCTTCAACTTCGGTTACGCCGCCGCCGTGGGTGTCGTGCTGTTCCTCATCGTGTTCGTGATCTCGATGGTGCAACGCGTGCTGGTCGACCGGGCGGAGGCCTGAGATGCGCCACCGCCGACTGACCTGGGCCCACCTGCTGGCCACCCTGTTCGCCCTGGGCACCGTGCTGCCGTTCGTGGCCGTGCTGGTGCTGGCGCTCAGCCCCGCGGGCGAACCGACGCTGCCGCACACGTGGCCCGAACGACTCACCCTCGACAACATCCAGGCCACGCTGCAGGCCAGCAACTTCTTGAAGTGGACGTGGAACTCCTTCCTCTACGCCGCCGTCTCGGTCGTGGTCATCCTGTTGACGGCAGCCATGGCCGGCTATGCCTTCGCCAAGAAGCGCTTCCCCGGCCGCGAGGCCATCTTCTGGTCATTCCTGGCCACGCTGATGGTGCCCACCCAGGCCACCCTGATCCCGATGTTCCTGCTGGTCAGCCAGCTCGACGGGGTCGACACCTACTGGGGCCTGATCGTGCCCACGCTGGCCAACAGCCAGGCCGTGTTCCTGATGCGCCAGTTCATCCGCGACCTGCCCGATGAACTGTTCGACGCGGCCAAGGTCGACGGCGCCGGTGAATGGCGCACGTTCGCCCAGATCGTGCTGCCGCTGACCCGGCCCATCCTGGCCACGCTCGGCATCTTCGTGTTCCTGTGGCACTGGAACGACTTCCTCTGGCCCCTGGTCATGGCCCAGACCGACGGCATGCGCACACTCACGGTCGGTCTGTCGACGCTGAACACCGAGTCTGTGCCGCATGCGCAGCTGATGGCCGGGGCCCTGATCACCGTGATCCCCTGCCTGGTCATCTTCTTCGCGCTGCAGCGCCACATCGTCGCCTCGATCGCGTCGACGGGCATCAAGGGCTGACATGCACGACGACCTCCAGATCCACGACCTGCACCGGGTGCTGGGCCCCGTGCCCCACGACGAGTCCCCCACCCCGGACGCCGCGTCGTTGCGCGCCGACCTGGCCTCGCTGGGCGTGGCCAGTTGCAGCGCGGTCGCCTCGGGCCAGTTGTACGGCGACCCATCGGCGTCGTGGCCGGACGACCTGGGGTCGGACGAGCCCGCTGACGGCCCGATCTCGATGGTGCCCGTCATCATTCCCGCGGCTGCCGGTGGTGGCTGGCCCGCGGGCCCCGATGAGCTGGTCGGGCTCGGCGCCAGGCTCGTCCGCGCCTGCCCCGTGCGGCACCGCTGGGACCTGACCTCGGCGATGGCCGGCGACTGGTGGGGCGCACTGACGGCTGGCGGCATCGCGGTCAGCCTCGACGTCACCGAGGTCGGCTTCGGGGCGGTCGCGGCGCTGGCGGGGGCATTCCCCGACCTGACGGTGGTCGCCCTGAACCCCGGCTACCGCGAACTGCGCCGCACCGCCGCCCTGCTCGCGGAGCGCGGCAATGTGGTCGTCGAGACCGGCACGCTCAACACCGCCGGGGCCGTCGAATGGCTCGCCGGCGCGGCGGGTGCCGACCGGCTCGTGTTCGGCACCGGCGGGCCGCTGGCCGACGATGCCGGGGCCACGTGGCTGCTGCGCCACCTCGACCTGCCCCGCGCCGATGTCGAACGCATCGCCGCGGGCACGGCCCGCGACCTGCTGGGGGTGGCCGCATGAGGCTCATCGACGCCCACGCCCACATCGGCACCTGGGCCGACTTCTTCGTGCCCCAACCCGGCGCCGACTGGTTCGTGCGCACCATGGACCACCTGGGTGTCGAAGCCGCCGGCATCTCGCACATGTTCGGCGTGGGCCACGATGCCGTCACCGGCAACCAGTTGACGCTCGAGGCCGTGGCCGCCCACCCGGGGCGCCTGTACGCCTGGCTGGTGGCCTCGCCGCACGACCACGACGCCGTGGCCCGGTTGGCCGACCAGCTCGACCAGCCCGGGGTGTGGGGCATCAAGATCCACCCCGACACCCACGAGGTCACCCTGGACGACCCGCGCTACGAGCCCGTACTGCAACTGGCCGCCGACCACGGCGCGCCGGTGCTGACCCACACCCAGACCCAGTCACCCTGGAGCGACCCGGCGGTGGCCGCGACGGTGGCGCGGCGCACCTCGGCGCAACTGCTCATGGGCCATGGCGGGCTGTCGCTGAACGGGCTGTTGGCCGCGGCCCGGCTGGCCGCCGAGGTCGACAACCTGTGGTTCGAGACCGCCAGCTCACGACTCACCCGCCACTGGCTGCGCCGCGTGGTCGCCGAGGCGGGCGCCGACAAGGTGCTGTTCGGCACCGACGCGCTGTTCCTCGACCCGCGCACCGGCGTGGGCCGCTTCATCGCCGCTGACCTCACCGATGCCGAACGCGCCGCGGTCGGTGCCGGCAACCTCGTCCGCATTCTCGGGGCGCGCCTGCCCACGCCCACGCCACAGGAGGCATCATGACCACCCCGCTCGCCATCGACGGCGGCACCCCGCTGCATGACGGCACCTGGCCCGCGTGGCCGCCGCCGGCCACCGACGCCCAGCGCGACCTGCTCAACCAGGTGCTCGACTCGGGCCGCTGGGGTGCCAATGTCGGCGACCTGGCCACCACCTTCGCCGGCCGCTTCGCCGAGCGGCACGGCTGTGTGACCGGTGTCGGCACCGTCAACGGCACCATCGGGCTGACGGCCGCACTCGCCGCGATGGGCGTGGGCCCGGGCGACGAGGTCGTCGTGCCCGCCTATACCTTCGTCGCCTCGGCCACCGCCGTCGCCATGCTCGGCGCCGTGCCGGTGATCGCCGACGTCGACCCGGTGCACGGCCACCTGACGGCCGCCACCCTCGAACCTGCGCTGGGCGAGCGCACCCGAGCGGTCATGGTCGTGCACCTGGCCGGGTCGCCCTGCGACATGGACGAGATCACCGCGCTCACCGCACCCCTCGGCCTGCCCGTGCTCGAGGACGCCGCCCAGGCCCACGGAGCGACGTACCGTGGCCGGCCCGTCGGCTCATTGGGTGCCGCGGCATCGTTCTCGTTCCAGTCGTCCAAGGCCATGACCGCCGGCGAGGGCGGGCTGCTGACCACGACCGATGCCGCGTTGGGCGAGGTGCTGTGGTCTGTCTGCAACGTCGGGCGCAGCCGCACCGGCGCCTGGTACGGCCACGAACGCATCGGCTGGAACCTGCGGATGACCGAGTTCCAGGCCGCGATCCTGCTGCCCTGGCTCGACCGGCTGGATGACGAGATCGCCACCCGCACCAGTTTCGTCGACGCGCTCGCCGCGGGGTTGGCCACTCGCTCGGCCCCCGCACGGATCGTCCCGCACCCCGAGGGCACCACCCGCGACACGCTGCACCTGGCGATGGTCGACATCGCCCCGGCCGAGCAGGTGCTGGGCGAACGCGGCATCGACAAGCAGTTCGTGCTCGATGCGCTGGCGGCCGAGGGCATCGCGGCCGATGCCGGCTACCCGGGTCTCGACCAGATTCCGGCGGTGGCCGAGGTCTCGCGCTGCCTGCCCACCCCCGGCGCGGCCCATTTCAGTGCCGGCACCATCTGGCTGCGCCAACCCCAACTCATGGCCGACCCGGCACTCGCCGACGTCGTCGCCGAGGCCCTCACCCGAATCCTCACCGATCCCCGATCCAGGAGAACTCAATGACAGACCTGCTGGCAGGCATGCCACACACCGAAGCCGACCTGGACGACCAGTTGTCGCGGCCCTCGGCTGCGGTCGCCGGAGCACTGGCGAGCACCACGGGCGACATCGTGGTGCTCGGCGCCGGCGGCAAGGTCGGGCCCACGCTGGTGCGCATGCTGCTGCGGGCACTCGAGGGCAGTGACCGCACGGTGTTCGCCGTGTCCCGCTGGTCGGACGCCGCGGCCCGCGACCTGGTCGCCTCGTGGGGCGCGGTGCCGGTCGCCGCCGACCTGGCCGACCCCGGCGTCTATGCCGACCTGCCCGACGCGGGTGCGGTCTACTACCTGGCCGGCAACAAGTTCGGCACCTCGGGCAATGAGCACCTGACCTGGTGGATGAACGCGGTCGTGCCCGGCTTCGCCGCCAGCCGCTACCGCGGGGTGCCGACCGTGGTCTACAGCTCGGGCAATGTCTACCCGTTCGTGGCCCCCCACAAGGGCGGCTGCACCGAGGACGATGCCGTGGGCCCCCTCGGCGCCTATGCCCAGAGCTGCCTGGCCCGTGAACAGGCCTTCGTCCACGCGGCGCACCTGTGGGGCACGCCGGTGTCGATCTATCGCCTCAACTACGCCGTCGAGCTGCGCTACGGCGTGCTGGCCGACATCGCCACCAAGATCGCGGCCGGGCAGCCGGTCGACGTGACCATGGGCGCGGTCAACGTGGTCTGGCAGCGCGACTCGACCGAATGGAGCATCCGTTCCATCGCCCACGCCGCCACCCCGCCGTTCATCCTCAACGGCACCGGGCCCGAGACCGCCTCGACCCGCGCGCTGGCCCACGAACTGGCCGGGCTGATGGGCAGCGACGTCGAGATCGTCGGGGACGAGGCACCCGAGGCGCTGCTCAACAACGCCAGCCGGGTGCACGCCATGTTCGGCTACCCCGAAATCAGCCTGAAGACCGCCACGGCCTGGGTCGCCGAATGGGTCCGCGGGGGCGGGCGCCAGCTGGGCAAGGCCACCAAGTTCCAGTCCCGAGATGGAAGGTTCTGACCGATGACCACCACCCTGCCCGCACCGACCCTGACCGGCACCGACCTGCGCGGTGCCATGCCGGCGGTGCCCCTGTTGTTGGACGAGTCCCGCGCCATCGACTGGCGGGCCCAGCGTGCGGTCATCCGCTACTACCTGGCCGCGGGCGTCGACGGGTTGGCCGTCGGCGTGCACACCACCCAGTTCGAGCTGCACGACGACCGGGCCGCACTGGGTGACCTGTGGCAGCTGGTGGCCGACGAGGTCGCCGCCAGCGGCCGGCGCGTGCTGCTGGTGGCCGGCATCACCGGTGACAACGGGGTGGCCGTCGCCGAGACCGAACTGGCGCGTGACAAGGGCTTCGAAGCGGTGCTGATGTGCGCCCGGGGCATGGCCAGCGTGGTGCCCGAGGCGCTGCTCGACCGGGCCCGGGCCGTCGGTGACGTGCTGCCGTCCGTGGGTTTCTACCTGCAGGAATCGGTCGGCGGGCGGCACCTGCCCGCCGCCTTCTGGCGCGAGCTGGTCGAGATCGAGACCGTCATCGGGGTCAAGACCGCGCCGTTCGACCGCTACCGCACCCGCGACGTGGCCGAGGCGATCCTGGATTCGGACCGCTGGGACGAGGTCGCACTGCTGACCGGCAACGACGATGCGATCATCGTCGACCTGGTCTCGCCGCACCGCCGGGTGGTCAACGGCCAGCAGCGCGTGCTGCGGTTCAGCGGTGGCCTGCTCGGCCAGTACGCGGTGGGCGCCAGGGCAGCGACGGCGCTGACGCACCAGGCGTTGGAGCTGACCGAGGGCGGGCTCGGCGGTGACGTGCCCGTCGACCTGCTGGCCACCGGGCAGGACCTCGTCGAGGTCAATGGCGCCGTCTTCGACGTGGCCAACGACTTCGCCGGCTGCGTGCCCGGCGTCAACGAGGTGCTGCGCCAGCAGGGCCTGGCCACCACGGCGCTGTGCCTCAACCCTGCCGAGGTGCTGTCACCGGGACAGGTCGACCTGATCAGCCGTGCGCGTGAACGTTTCGGCGACCTGCTCGACGAGCAGTTCATCGCCGAGAACAGGGACGCCTGGTTCAGCTGAGGCCCAGCAATTCCCGGGCGTTGCCGCCGAGCACGGCGGCACGCTCGGGCTCGCTGAGGTCGGCCGCGGCGATAGCCCCCAGTGTCACCGAGGGGTCGATCAGCGTGGCGTCCGAGCCGAAGACCAACCGGTCGGCGCCCACCTGGTCGACCACCCAGCGGATGCGACCAGCCTCGGGCTGTGACCAGCACGGTTCGAACCAGATGCGGTCGCTGCGGCGCGCCGCCTCGGGGATCAACCGCCACGCGTCGGCGCCCATGTGCCCCGCGATGACCCGCGACCCCGGCACGTCATTGGCCAGGTCGGCCAGGTCGACGACATCGGGGCCCCAGGTGTGCTGCAGCACCGGCAGCCCGTGGTCGGTGGCCAGTTCGACGGCCCGGCGCATCGCGGCCGACCTGATCGGGGTGCCGGTGTAGTGCGTGTGGATCTTGACCCCCACCCACCGCGGTGCCGTGAGCCGGGCCAGGTCTGCCCGGGCCTGGGCCAGGTCGCGCGGGTCGATGACCACATAGCCGAACAGCCGGGGATCGTCGGTCTGCGCGAATTCGCGCTCGAGGGCAGCGTTTCCGCTGGCCGGGTCGTAGTTGATGGCCTCGATGGCGCTGACGACCTGGATGTCGATGCCGAACCGGTCGAGCAGTTCGGTGTTGGTGGCCATGGGGCCGGTCTCCATCGAGAAGAACCATGGGCCCCAGTGGGCGTGCGCGTCGATGATCATGCGTGGTCCTGTTCCGTGGGTTCGGCGAGCAGCCGGCGCAGGTTGTGCTGTGCCACGGCGGCGCGGTCGTCGTCCGACAGTCGTGAGGTGCGCAGGCGTTCGACCGCCGCCAGACCTTCGTGAACTCCCTGACGCGAGCCGAAGACGAGCCGCGACATGCCCAGCTCGTCGCGCACGATCTCGAGGCTGTCGGGGCCGTTCAACAACCGTGTCGAGGCGTGGAACCCGGGCTCGTCAGCGGCGAGCGCGAGGAAGTCACCGAGGTGGTAGAAGCTCAGGTCGAGGAACACGACGGTCGCGCCGCGGCCCTCGAACGCCGGTCCCCAGGTGCGCACGTCGCCCTCGCAGAAGATGGTGAAACCCCTCGCCAGGGCGGCATTCACCATGGCTCGGAACCCGGGGTGGGTGGGCGCGCAGTCCTGCCGCTGCGGGGCGAGCCGGACGAGGCTGGCGTCGGGCGCCTCGTCGAGCAGGCGGCGGGCTGTCAGCCAGTCGCGCGTCTCGAGGGTGATGGCCGGCCGCAGCCCCATGCTGGTGGCTGCCGTGGCGACCTCGGCATTGCCGCTCGCCGCGTCGAGGTGGATGGCACGCAGGCTGGCGAGCACTCCCCCGGTGATGTGCTGGGCCTGTTGCCAGCGGACCAGGTCGTCGGTGGTGACGCGGTTGGTGGTGCGCGGGTCACGGCCGAGCAGCAGGTCGGCGTCCCAGAGTTCGTGCATCATGCCTGCCCTTCGAGGTCGCGGGCGATGGCGCCGATGGCCCCGGCGACGGCGTCGAGGTCGTCGTCCGTGTGGTGTTCGTGCAGCCAGAAGACGATCAGCCGCGACAGGGCGTCGCGGGTGTGCGGCACCGGCGCGTGGATGTCGGCGGTGGCGACGAGGCATTCGAAGATCGGGGCGCCGATGTAGCCGGGGGTGACCGGCACGCCCGCCGCGAGCAGGCGGCGCCCGAACTCGTCGCGAAGGGCCGCTGGCACGAAGAACGGGTAGCACCAGTACGACGCCTCGGCGGCCGGTGGCGGCGACCAGGTCGTGATGCCGGGCATGGTCGACAGTGCGGCGTCGAGGCGGGCTGCGGCCTGGCGGCGGCGGGCGACGACGGCGGGAAGGCCCGGCAGGCCGGCGACCGCGACGGCCGACTGCAGTTCGGTGATGCGGTAGTTCAACCCCAGCACCGGGTAGGAGCGGGCGCCGGTGGCGCTGCGGTCCCAGCCCTTGTCACGGAACAGTCGCATGCGTGCGGCGAGTGCGTCATCGTTGGTCAGGCACAGCCCACCGTCGCCGCTGGTCAGGTGCTTGGACTGCTGCAAGCTGAACATGCCGATGTCGCCGAACGTGCCCACATGGAACTCGCCGAGTTGGGTGGCGTGGGCCTGGGCACAGTCCTCGACCAGCTTCAGGCCATGGAGGTCGGCCAGCGCCCGGATGGCGCGGACGTCCGAGACGCCGCCGAACAGGTGGACGACCATGATGGCGCCGGTGCGCGGGGTGATGACGGCCTCGATGGCCTCGGGCGTCATGGCGAGGTGGTCGTCCACGTCGCAGAAGACGGGGACGAGGCCCTGGACCAGCAGAGGTGTGACCGACCCCGCGTCGGTGATGGGCGGCAGCACCACCTCGGTGCCGGGCGGCAGGTCGAGTGCGGCGATGGCCGTGTGGATCGCGGCGGTGCCCGACGAGGTGGCGATGCCGTGGCGGGCGCCGTGCAGTGCGGCGAAGCCGGTCTCGAGCTCGGCGGTGAATCGTCCATTGATTGAGGACAGCGAGCCGGTGGCGAGGGCGGCGGCGCAGTTGTCGAGGGCCTCGGGTGCGAACGGGCGGCGCGGGGTGAGGTGCAGCGGGGTGGTCTGGGGCGGTGTGGTCTGGGGTGGTGTGGGGTGATGCGGTGCTGGCATGGCTGGGCTCTCCTGGCAGGATCGCGGCGGGCAACGGTGACCTCATCCCACGGTAAACCTTTTCCGCTCCGGTCGCCAGCAGACACGATCGCCAGCAGACACGGTCACCAGCAGATCCTGGTGGCCAGCAGACACGGTCACCGGCTTGACGCTGGCCGCACGCCGCACCCGTTCCGCGCATGCCGCTCCCCCTGAGGCGCACCACGCTCCTTTCCGGTCCACGCCGCTCCCCTTGGACCGGGCCGCAACGGGAGCGGCACGGACCGAAAGGGAGCGGCGTGCACGTGAAGGGGAGCGGCGTGCCGGGCTCGGGCAGGCGAGCAGGCACGGTGATCCCGGAGGCACTGGCACAGCGCACAGACGACACCTTCACCAATGGGGCATGCCCTGTTGTCAGCAGCACTTCTCTGGTAGGGCTAGGCTGACCTGTGACACCTCAGCAAAGGAGCCTGCACCGATCATGTCGACCGAAGTCACCCTGCCTGCACTTGGCGAAAGCGTCACCGAAGGTACTGTGTCCCGCTGGCTGAAGGCTGTTGGTGACACCATCGAGGCCGACGAGGCACTGCTCGAAGTCTCGACCGACAAGGTCGACACCGAGATCCCGTCGCCCGTCGCCGGCACCCTGCTCGAGATCCGCGTCCAGGAGGACGAGACCGCTGACGTCGGCGCCGTCCTTGCCGTGATCGGCGACCCGAACGAGGCTGGCGGCGCTGCCGCGGCCCCTGCCGCACCGGCACCCGAGGCTGCGCCCGCCCCTGAGGCACCCGCCGCACCGGCCGCGCCCGCCCCCGTTGCCGAGGCGCCGACTGCACCCGCCGCACCCGCGCCCGCCGCCGGTGCTGCCACCGGCACCGAGGTCACCCTGCCCGCGCTCGGCGAGAGCGTCACCGAGGGCACCATCTCGCGCTGGCTCAAGTCGGTCGGCGAGACCGTCGAGGCGGACGAGGCACTGCTCGAGGTCTCGACCGACAAGGTCGACACCGAGATTCCTTCGCCCGTCGCCGGCACCGTGCTTGAGATCCGGGTGCAGGAGGACGAGACCGCCGACGTCGGCGCCGTGCTCGCCATCATCGGCGATGCCAGCGCTGCCCCTGCTGCTCCCGCTCCCGCTGCGCCCGCGACCCCGGCCCCGGCCCCAGCCCCCGCTGCGCCCGCTCCGGCCCCCGCCGCCCCGGCCCCGGCCCCCGCCGCGCCTGCTCCGGCCCCCACTGCCCCCGCCGCCCCGGCCCCTGTCGCCGAAGAGGCCCAGACCCCTGCCGCGCGCCGCGCGTCCGAGGGTGACGGCACCTATGTGACCCCGCTGGTGCGCAAGCTGGCCGCTGAGCACGGCATCGACCTGGCCGAGGTCAAGGGCACCGGCGTCGGTGGCCGCGTGCGCAAGCAGGACGTGCTGGCCGCCGCCGAGGCGAAGAAGGCCCCAGCACCCGCTGCCCCGGCCGCTGCCGCCGCTCCGGCTGCCGCTGCGCCGGCTGCGCCGTCCCCGGAGGCTGCCGCGAAGCGCGGCACCACCGAGAAGATCAGCCGCATGCGCAAGACCATCGCCACCCGCATGGTCGAGTCGCTGCAGGTCTCGGCGCAGCTGACCGCGACCGTCGAGGTCGACCTGACCGCGATCTCGCGCCTGCGCGCCCAGCACAAGGATGAGTTCAAGGCCCGCAACGGCGCCTCGCTGAGCTACCTGCCGTTCATCACCCTGGCCGCGGTCGAGGCGCTGAAGCAGTTCCCGAAGCTGAACGCCAGCATCGACACTGATGCGGGCACCATCACCTACGCGGACTCCGAGGACATCGGCATCGCCGTCGACACCGAGCGTGGCCTGATGGTGCCGGTGATCAAGGGCGCCGGCGACCTGAACCTGACCGGCATCGCCAAGAAGATCGGCGACCTGGCCGCCCGCACCCGTGCGAGCAAGGTCACCCCGGACGAGCTGACGGGCGGCACCTTCACCATCACCAACTACGGGTCGGCGGGCACCCTGTTCGACACCCCGATCATCAACCAGCCGCAGGTCGGCATCCTGGGCACCGGCGCGCTGGTGAAGCGCCCCGTCGTGGTGCAGGACCAGTTCGGCGACGAGACCATCGCGATCCGCGACATGATGTACCTCTCGCTGAGCTACGACCACCGCCTGGTCGATGGCGCTGATGCCGCCCGCTTCCTGTCGGCCGTCAAGGCCCGCCTCGAGGCCGGCGACTTCGGCAGCGAGCTCTGAGACAAGGCCCTGCGGGGCAAGCATGGAGGCCCGGTCCTGTGGGACCGGGCCTCTTGTGTTGCCCCCACATCCACGTAGCTGGTGTTGGGTGGGGGCGTGTGGGTTCGCTGGACACAAGCCACCGCGGAACAAAAGAGA
>NZ_JBNINW010000001.1:850686-882373 GCF_050110855.1 Aestuariimicrobium sp. G57
GCTGGCGTTGTTCGACGTGGCTGGCGCTCTAGAGACCAGCTACGTCGAACAACGCCAGCCAGGTGTTGGAGATCGGGGGCCGGACACCCGCACCATCGGCACCTGGTGTTGTCCTGGGCCATTCAGGTGTTGTCCGGGACGAGGCAGGTGTTGGCCATCAGGCCGCAGGTGTCGTCCGTCGTGGGCGCGGCGGCTGAACTGCACCGGGCGACCGATTGGCTCTTCTTCGAGAGAAGGAGACCTCATGCCCCGCACCCCCTCACGCCTCAGCGGGCTCATCGCCCTGAGCGCCGCCATCGCCCTCGTCGCCGGATGCACCAGCGGCACCGACAGCACCATCGAATCGCCCACCAACACGGCGTCGGCCCCGTCAGTCGCAGCCTCGTCTGCGTCGGCATCACCCACGTCGTCCACGCCGAGACCCACAGTGCCACCCGCCCCCGCCGCGCTCGTCTCGGAGGCCACCACAGTCTTCCTGCACATGGCGAGCCGAGCCGAACAGGTCAAACTGGATGGCGGCTTCACCTTCGAGAAGGTGCCCCCGGAATACACCAAATACCTGATGGGCAGCGCGCTGATGAATGCCGTGATGGATGCCACCGATTGGCACCAGAATGGCTACCGCCTCGCGCGGGGCACCGAGCACCTGTACAACATCAAGACCTATCCTGCGATGGACTCCGGATCGCTCGTCGCCCTGACGGGATGCCTTGGCCAGAGCGACGACTACCGCCTGCAGGACAACACCGGCGCCGGGTGGGGCCGCAACGACGAGCAGTACATCGTCTATCTCAAGCGCGACGCCGACGGGCTGTTGAAGGTCTTCGAGTACACCACCCTTGACGTCGACTCCTGTTCACCCAGGAAAGCCAGTCCGGCCCTGGTTGCCGAGGCGGCCAAGATCTACACCGACACGTTCGCCCTCTACGAGAAGCACCTGGCTGCGGGTGGCCTGAACTACCAGGACTACTCCAAGAGCGGGTTCGAGCCGCTGCTCGCCGGCGAGGCCCGCAACCGCATCGTCTGGGAACTGGAGTACTACCGCACCAACGATGGCACCTTCGCCGCCACCGGTCAGTCCCGCCCGGGGCGGGTGACCGAGTGGCCACGCCAGCGGGGCAAGAGCTTGGTGGCCCTGACGAGTTGCTTCGACCGCTCCACCTTCACCTACACCAAGGGCAACGGGCAAGAGGTCCTCCAGGGGCCCCGCATCTATTTCGCCCACTTCACCCGTGACTCGGCGGGCAAGCTGCGGATGACCCAGCTCGAATGGATTTACGTCGACGCCTGCCAGTGAGCGGCCCAGGCACATGCCTCGCACCCACCCCGGTTCGCCCCTGACACCACCCAACCCGGCGCATCCCGCTCCCTAGGATGACCGCATGGTCGAATTCCTCTCCGGCGCGGGCAGCCTGCTCACGGCCCTGCTGAGCCTCGCGGCCCTCGCGCTGCAGACCTGGCTGCTCGGTGCCGCCGTGCGCCGGGTTCTCGGTGTGCGCACCGGCATGGTCCGCACGCTGGTGGTGACCTTGATCGGCCTGCTGGTGCTGCAGGGCATCACCACCTGGGCAGGACGCAGTGAGCATTTCATCGCCCTGGCCAGGGACTCCCCCGGTCAGGTGGCGGCCCTCGCGCTCGTTGTGGTGCTGTGGACGTTCGCTGCAGCGGCCGCCGCGCTCGTGGGCCTCGAGATCCTGGTGCCCACCGGCAGCCTGCCCGCGCCCCAGCACCTGTTCCTGGGCTGGGGTCGGCGCTGGCAGCAGGCCCGTCGCAACACCACGATCGCGGCGATCGCCGCCCGCCACGGCCTCAGCTCCCAGTTGCGGGGCTTCGGGCGGGGCCGCAGCAACCACGACGAGACCGCCCGCGCCCTGCGCAACGCCCTCAACGAGGCCGGGGTCACCTTCGTCAAGCTCGGCCAGATGCTCTCGACCCGCAGCGACCTGCTGCCCGAGCCCTACATCCGCGAGCTCAGCACCCTGCAGAACCGCGCCACCCCCATCCCGTGGTCGCAGGTCGCCACGGTCATCACCGAATCGCTGGGCCGCACCCCGGACGAGGCATTCGCCACGGTCGAGCCGAACCAGATCGCCTCGGCCTCGCTCGGGCAGGTGCACCGCGCCACCCTGCACGACGGCACCGACGTGGTCGTCAAGGTGCAGCGTCCGGGAGCGGCCGAGCAGGTCGCCACCGACCTCGCCACGTTGCAGTCGCTCGCCGGGCAGTTGCAGGCCGCCACCCGCTGGGCCCAGCGCATGGACCTGGTCAGCCTCGTCAATGGCTTCGCCACCTCCCTGCGCGAAGAGCTCAACTACACCGTCGAGGCCGCCAACACCCGCGCCATCGCCGCCGGTGTGGCGAACCACCCCCGGGTCACGGTGCCGCGCATCGAGTCCGACCTCAGCACCGACCGGGTGCTGGTGATGCAGCGCCTCGACGGCACCCCGCTCAGCCAGTCCGCCGAGCTGGTCGAATCCATCGCGCCCGAGACCCGCCGCGCCATGGCGAGCGACCTGCTCGGCGCGGTGCTCGACCAGGTGTTCCGCACCGGCACGTTCCATGCCGACCTGCACGCCGGCAACCTGATGGTCTGGCCGGACGGCCGCGTGGGTCTGCTCGACTTCGGTTCAGTCGGTCGGTTGGACGCCGCATCGCGCCAGCAGCTGGTGCAACTGCTGTTGGCCATTGACCGCGACGACCCCACCGCGGCCATGGACGTGCTGATGCTGCTGCTCGACCCACCCGAACGCGTCGACGAACGTGCGCTGCGCCGCGACCTCGGCGGACTCATCACCCAGGTGCGTGCAGGCGGCGGATCCATGGAAGTGTTCGGTTCGCTCATGGGCATCGTGGTGCGCCACGGCTTCCGTATCCCGCCGATGCTGGCTGCGGCGCTGCGGGCGCTCGGCGCCCTCGAGGGCACGCTCGGCCTGCTTGACCCGCGCCTCGACCTCGTCGCCGACGCGCGTGAATTCGGTTCGTCCATGGTCGGCGACATGACCCCGGAGACTCTCAAGCATGAGGTGACCACCCGGTTGGCGCAGATGCTGCCGCTGCTCGAGCGCATGCCCCGGTCGCTGGCCCGCATCACCGAAGACCTCGAGAACGGCAGCTTCCAGGCGCATGTGCGGTTCATTTCACACCCGGACGACCGCCGCTACGTCACGGGGCTGGTGCAACAGGTGACCGGCGCCATGCTGGCTGCGGCAGCGGTGCTCGGGGGCATCCTGCTGGTCACGACCACGAGCGGCCCGGCGTTCTTGCCCGGGGTGTCGTTGATGGCGCTGTTCGGCTACCTGCTGACCTTCGCCGGGTTCGTCCTGGCGCTGCGTGTGGTGGTGCAGATGTTCCACCGCCGCGATTGAGGTTGCGCCAAACCTGCACACGTGACACCAGTGCCAGTTCCGCAAGCGATCCAGCCGATCCCGGCTGCACACGCGACCCTGCTGCCACTTCTGCAAGATCCCGGACGAGCAAGCCCCCGGACCCAGCCCAACCCCCGGAATATCTCGACCCCTGCCCTTGTTGCCCCCACTGAAGACTGGTTGACCCGTCAACCAATTCCGATCATCACAGGGGGCCTCGTGAGCAGGATCGCAGTGCTGGGTGTGGGCAAGGTCGGCTCCGCATTGGCGCGTGCCGCCGTCGCCGCCGGCTACCAGGTCAGCGTCGCCAGTTCCGCACCCGCCAGCGAGATCGCCCTGCTCACCGAGGTCGTCATCCCCGGAGCCACCGCCCGCGACGCCGCCGATGCCGTGCGCGATGCCGACATCGTCATCGTCGCCGTGCCGCTGCACAAGCACACGACAGTCGACCCCACCATGCTCGCGGGCAAGGTCGTCGTCGACGCCATGAACTACTGGGCCCCGGTCGACGGTGCGATCGCCGCGTTCGACGACCCCGAGCAGTCCAGCAGCGAGGTCGTGGCCCAGCACTTCCACCAGTCACGCGTGGTCAAGACGTTCAACCACATCGGCTACCACGACCTCGAAGAGCAGTCGCTGCCCAAGGGCGCCCCCGGACGACGCGCGCTGCTGGTCGCCTCCGACCACCCCGAGGCGTCCGCGGCCGTCGCAGACCTGGTCGACCGGATCGGCTTCGACGCCGTCCTGGCGTGCCCGCTGGCCGCCGGCGCCGGCGTCGAGCCCGGCACCCCCATCTTCAACGGTGCCTTCACCGCCGACGGCATCCGCGAGCAGTTGGGCCTGCAGTCCGAGCTCGCTAGCTGACCAGCCGTCACGCCCCCAACGCCAGGGGCGCGGCGGCTCACTCCCCGGGTCACGACAGCGCGAACCGTTCCAGCACCTCGTAGCGACTGCCCCGGTCGGACAGGTGCGACTCGACCAGTACCAGCTCCGCAGCCCGCCACGTCCACCCCGGGAACGCGTCCACGACGTGCACCCAGCGCGTCGCATCAAACGGCTTGCGGGCCCGTCCCAGCGTCAGGTGTCCCCGGAACTTCGCGCCGTCCGGGGCCGCGCCGACGTGCGAGGCCACCCCGCGACAGGCCCCCGCCAGCACCTCGAGCGGCTCGTGGCCGACGGTGACCCCCAGCGCCAGGATCCTCGCCCGCGCAGCGTCCGGGAAGCACAACGCCCCCTCGACCCGCACCTCAAAGCCCGGCGTGCGCGCGGCCACGCCCGACAGCCCCTCGACCAGCCGGTCCACGACGTTGTCCGGCACCGCGCCCATGAAACAGGTGGTCAGGTGCCAGCCCTCCGGCGTGGTCCAGCGCCACTCACGCGCATCGGCGTCGCGCCGTGGCTCGAGCCACGTCGACAGCTGCGCCACCACCTCGTCCGGTGGCAGTACGGCGGTGAACAGGCGGGCTCCCACCCTGCGCACTCTACGCAGCACCGCACTCCCGACAACACAGGGGTAGCCTTGCCGGTGATGAACGACGTGCAGCACCCCGTAGGCCTCGAGTTCCAGTACCTCGGCTTCACCGAGAACCCGCCCCGGCTCTCGCCGTACCTGCCCATGTGGGAATACCAACGCCAGGTGCAGGCCCGCGTCGCCGCCCACGAGATCCCGAACCAGGTGCTCTATGTCGAGCACGAGCCGGTCTACACCGCCGGGCGCAAGACGTTGCCCGAGGAACGTCCGTTCGACGGCACCCCCGTCGTCGACGTCGACCGCGGCGGCAAGATCACCTGGCACGGCCCGGGCCAGCTCGTCGGTTACCCCATCGTCTTCCTGCCCGGCCAGGTCGGCGTCGTCGACTACGTGCGCCGTGTCGAAGAGGCGGTCATCCGCTACCTCGCGACCCTGGGGCTGACGACCGGACGAGTGCAGGACCGCACCGGGGTGTGGCTGGCGGCCGACGGGGTGCGCCCTGAGCGAAAAATCTGCGCCATCGGCATCAGGGTCGCCCGGCGCACCACCGTCCACGGGTTCGCGCTGAACCTGACCAACACCACCGGCGCGTTCGACAACATCATCCCGTGCGGCATCGCCGACGCGGGGGTCGCGGCCGTGCTGACCGAGCTCGGGCGCTCCCCCAGCCTCGCCGAGGCCGGCAAGGGCCTCGAGCCGTTCCTGGCCGAGATGATGGCCTTCGAGCCCTACGCTTCGTCCCCCGACCTGCACGAACTGGTCGGCTGACCCGAGCGCTGCCGCGTGGAGTAGACTCACGGGGTGACTGTTGCACCGGAGGGACGCCGCCTGCTGCGGGTAGAAGCCAAGAACTCCCAGACCCCGATCGAACGCAAACCTGAGTGGATCAAGACCACCGCGCGCATGGGGCCTGCGTACCAGGAGTTGCAAGGGCTGGTTCGGGACGAGGGACTGCACACCGTGTGCCAGGAAGCGGGTTGTCCCAACATCTTCGAATGCTGGGAAGACCGTGAGGCGACGTTCCTGATCGGTGGCGATTCCTGCACCCGCCGCTGCGACTTCTGCCAGATCGAATCGCGCAAGCCCGAGGGCTACGACCGCGGCGAACCGTTCCGTGTCGGCGAGTCGGTCAAGACGATGGGCCTGCGCTACGCCACCGTCACCGGTGTGTGCCGTGACGACCTCGAGGACGAGGGCGCATGGCTGTATTCGGAGACCATCCGCCAGATCCACGACCAGAACCCCGGCGTCGGTGTCGAGATGCTGGCCCCCGACTTCTCGGGACGCCGCGAGCTGCTGCAGCAGCTGTTCGATGCCCGTCCCGAGGTCTTCGCCCACAACGTCGAGACGGTGCCGCGCATCTTCAAGCGCATCCGTCCCGGGTTCCGCTACGACCGTTCGCTGAACGTGCTCACCATGAGCCGCGAGGCCGGCCTGGTCACCAAGTCGAACCTGATCCTGGGCATGGGCGAGACCCGTGAAGAAATCAGCCAGGCGCTGCAGGACCTGTTCGACGCCGGCACCGAGATCATCACCATCACGCAGTACCTGCGCCCCAGCTCGCTGCTGCACCCGATCGACCGCTGGGTGACCCCGCTCGAGTTCGAGGAACTCGCCGAAGAGGCGCGCGAGATCGGCTACTCGGGCGTCATGAGCGGCCCGATGGTGCGTTCGTCATACCGGGCCGGGCGCCTGTACCGTCAGGCGATGGAAGAGCGCGGCACCCCGCTGCCCGAGGGAGTTTTCATCCCCGAGCAGGTCGCGGTCTGACCCCCGTCCCCGGACGACACCCCACCCACCACCCACCCCCAGCACCACGAGGAAGAGATGGCGCGCAGCGAGAAGGCCAAAGAGCTCGAGGCCAAGCAGAAGGCCCAGGCGAAGGCCGAGAAGGAACGTCGGAAGAACTCTGACGACCCCAAGGACTGGGGGCAGGTGCGCCAGCTTGTCGAGACCTACAAGATGGCCAAGGAGTTCGACCCGGCGCTGCCGTGGTACCTCATCGGCGCGGGTCTGATCGGTGTGCTGCTGGGCGGCATCGCCGCGATCTTCCTCGAACCGTTCTGGATGTGGCTGGTGCTCGGCGTGCTGCTCGGCATCACCTTCGCGATGCTGGTCTTCCTGCGCCGGGTGAAGCGTTCGGTCTACCGCAAGTTCGAGGGCCAGGCGGGCTCGGCCGAGATCGCGCTGGGCATGCTCGACAAGAAGAAGTGGATCACCAGCCCCGCGATCGCCGCGAACAAGAGCTTCGACGTGGTGCACCGGGCACTCGGTCCGGGCGGCCTGATCCTGATCTCTGAGGGTGAGCCCACCCGGGTCAAGCAGCTGCTCGCCACCGAGGTCAAGCGCCACGAGCAGGTGGCCTACGGCGTCAAGGTCACCACCATCGCCATGGGCGACAAAGAGGGCCAGGTGCCGCTCGACAAGCTGGCCGACCACATCAAGAAGCTGCCGAAGACCATGGACGCCGCCAAGGTGGCCGAGGTCAAGCAGCGCCTGGTGGCCATCGATGCGATGCGTGCACGCATGCCCATCCCCAAGGGTCCGATCAACACCCGGGGTGCGCGCCAGGCCATGCGTGGCCGCTGAGGGTGGCACACCTTCTCGGGGCGGAAGCCCTGCACCTGGAGTTTCCCACCAAGGTCGTCTTTGATGCGGTCACGCTCGGCGTCAACGAGGGTGACCGCGTCGGCATCGTCGGCCGCAATGGCGATGGCAAGTCAAGCCTGCTCGCGATGCTCGCCGGTCGACTCGTCCCCGATTCCGGACGAGTCACCGCGCGCGGCGGCATCACGATCGGGGTGCTCGACCAGGGCGACACCCTCGACGACGACCAGACCATCGGGCAGGCGGTCGTCGGGGACACCCCCGAACACGAGTGGGCCGGCGACCCCAAGGTGCGCGACATCATCGCGGGCCTGCTGGGTGACCTGGCCTGGGACGCCCGGCTCGGTGAACTGTCCGGCGGCCAGCGCCGCCGCGTCGCCCTGGCGCGGCTGCTGGTCGGCGAGCATGACGTGCTGGCGCTCGACGAACCCACCAACCACCTCGACGTCGAGGCCATCACCTGGCTCGCGGGGCACCTGAAGCGCCGCTGGGCGCCGAACGCGGGTGGGCTGCTGGTGGTCACCCACGACCGCTGGTTCCTCGACGAGGTCGCCACCGCCACCTGGGAAGTGCACGACCGCATCGTCGAGCCCTTCGAGGGGGGCTATGCCGCCTACATCCTGCAGCGCGTCGAACGAGACCGACAGGCCGCCGCGATCGAGCAGCGCCGCCAGAACCTGGCCCGCAAAGAGCTCGCCTGGCTGCGCCGCGGTGCACCGGCCCGCACCAGCAAACCCAAGTTCCGCATCGAGGCCGCCAACGCGCTGATTGCCGATGTGCCCGAGCTGCGCAACCCCACCGAACTGCAGTCGCTGGCCGTCTCGCGGTTGGGCAAGGACGTCGTCGACCTGGTCGACGCGTCGGTCAGCTACGACGGGCGGCCGGTGCTGCGCGGCATCGAGTGGCGGCTGGCCCCCGGCGAGCGCACCGGCATCCTCGGCGTCAACGGTGCCGGCAAGTCCACGCTGCTGGGGCTCGTCGCGGGCAACATCACCCCCACCGGTGGGCGCGTCAAACGCGGCAGCACCGTCAAGGTGGCCACGCTGAGCCAGCGCATGGACGAGCTGGACGAGCACCTCGATGAGCCCGTCCGCACCATCATCGGCCGGCTGCGCACCACGTACACCTTCGGCACCGGTTCGAAGGCCGCGGAGCTCACCCCGGGCCAGCTGCTGGAACGGCTGGGTTTCTCGTCCGCACAACTGTCGACGCCCGTCAAGGATCTGTCGGGTGGGCAGCAGCGGCGGCTGCAGTTGCTGATGATCCTGCTCGACCAGCCGAACGTGCTGATCCTCGACGAGCCCACGAACGACCTCGACACCGACATGCTCGCCGCGCTCGAAGACCTGCTCGACTCGTGGCCGGGCACGCTGGTGGTCGTCTCGCACGACCGCTACTTCCTCGAGCGGGTGACCGACCAGCAGTACGCGATCGTCGGTGGGCGGCTGCGGCACCTGCCCGGGGGCGTGGACGAGTACCTGCGCCTGCGTGAGGCCGAACAGGCGGCGCCTGTCGCGCGGGTCGCGCCCGAACCTGCACCGCAGGTGGCCACCTCGGGATTGTCCAGCGCCGAACTGCGCACCGCCCAGAAGGAACTCGCGGCCACCGAACGCAAGATGGACCGGCTGTCCCAGCAGGTCACCGACGCCCAGAACGCCCTGGCCGACCACGACCCGTCCGACTACGTGGGGCTGGCGGCCGAGATGGCGCGGATCGGTGAACTCGAAGCTGAACTGCGTGAGCTCGAAGAACGCTGGTACGAGCTCAGCGAGACCGTCGAATAGGGGCTGGAGCCCGGCGACATAGGCTGGCCACTGAGGAGGACACCACATGCCCATCACCATCAAGGCCCTGCAGAAGTCGGGCCCGACCGCACCGTTCCAGGTGACCACGATCGAGCGTCGCGACCCGCGCAGCGACGACGTGGTCATTGACATCAAGGCGGCAGGCATCTGCCACAGCGACATCCACACCATCCGCAACGAGTGGGGCCCGGCCCACTTCCCGCTGGCCGTCGGCCACGAGATCGCCGGTGTCGTCTCGGCTGTCGGTGACGCCGTGACCCGCTGGCAGGTCGGCGACCGTGTCGGCGTCGGCTGCATGGTCAACTCCTGCGGCGAGTGCGAGATGTGCCGACAGGGGTATGAGAACTTCTGCCTGAACGGGTCGATCGGCACGTACGACGTCGAGGATGTCGACGGCACCATCACCCAGGGCGGCTATTCCGAGAAGGTCGTCGTCAACGAGCGGTTCGTCTGCCGCATCCCGGACGCGCTCGAGCTCGACGAGGCCGCCCCGCTGCTGTGCGCCGGCATCACGACCTACTCCCCCATTGCCCGCTGGGACGTCAGGCAGGGCCAGAAGGTCGCCATCCTGGGGCTCGGCGGTCTTGGCCACATGGGCGTCCAGATCGCCGCGGCGAAGGGCGCCGACGTCACGGTGCTGTCGCGGACGCTGAAGAAGGCCGAGGTGGCGAAAGATCTCGGTGCCGCCCGCACGCTCTCGACCACCGAGGACGGCTTCTTCGAGCAGCATGCGGGTGAGTTCGACTTCATCCTGAACACCATCAGCGCCGAGATCGACCTGGGCAAGTACCTGAAGCTGCTGAAGCCGTTCGGTGTGATGGCGGTCGTCGGGGCACCGCCCGAGGCAATGCAGATCCGGGCAGGCAGCCTGATCGGCGGCAACAAGGTGCTGACGGGCTCGAACATCGGCGGCATCGCCGAGACCCAGCAGATGCTCGACTTCTGCGCCGAGCACGGGCTGGCCGCGCGCATCGAGAAGATCGGTGTCGACGAGGTCGATGCGGCCTATGACCGGGTCGTTGCCGGCGACGTGATGTTCCGGTTCGTCATCGACACCTCGACGTTCTGAGCGGGACCTCGGCTCGTCTGAGGAACAAGCAGCGCCCAGCAGTGTGCATCGACCGGGCCGAAAACGGCTGGAACGGGCTGAATCGGTCCGGTCGATGCACGCTGCTGGGCCAGTTCATCCCACCCGCCTGACGAACACCACGCTGTCGACCAGGTGCGCCGGGTTGCCATCGGGGCCGGTGGCCTGCCGCTCGCGGGTCTCGCAGACCAGCACCTGCCATTCGTCCGGGTCGAGCCGCAACGCTGCCAGGTCGCCCTGCGGCGTCGGGAAGATGCGCCCATGCTGGTGGTGATGGTTCGACCACGGCGGCGCCTCGGCGTGGGCGACGACCAGCAGGTGGCCGCCGGGTGCAACAAAGCCGGTGGCCCGGTGCAGGATCTCGTCGCGTGGCAGCTCGGCCGGCCAGGACTGCAGGAACGAGGCCGTCACCAGGTCGTAGGTAACGGGTGCCACCCAGGTGGCGAGGTCGGCAGCCTCGAGCCGCACGGCCCCGTCCGGGATGCCTGCTGCCCCGGCTGCGGCTCGTCCCCGGGCCACGGCGGTGGGTGACAGGTCGACGCCGGTCACCTGCCAGCCGCGCCCGGCCAGCCAGATCACGTCGCCACCCTCGCCGCAGCCCAGGTCGAGCGCAGTGCCCGGCGTGAGGTCGGCGGCGAACTGGGCGAGGGTGGCGTTGACCCGACCAGACCAGACGCCGGGCCCGTCGGCGTAGCGCTGCTCCCAGAACTCTGCGGCGGTGCTCATGCGCCCGCCAGTTCGAAGTCCTGGTCGACGAGCCAGCCGTTCGCCACGGCGCCGGCCATGGCACCGGCGGCCATGGCCACGGGCACGTTGGCCATCGGGTTCACCACATTGCCGGCGGCCCAGATGCGTTCATGGCTCGTGTGCCCGGAGGGGTCCACGGCGATGAAGCTGCCCAGCCCGGGCATCTCGGCGCGGGTCAGACCCAGGTCGGCGACGCAGTCGTCGTGCGGTATCGGCAGGCCAAAGGTGAACAGGGCGTCGATCGCGACCGTTCGGCCGTCGTGGGTGCGCACGCCCGTGATGCGCCCGCCCTCGGCAAGCACCTCGGCTGCCGGCGACTCCACGACCTCGACGCCGCGGGCGGCCAGCCTGGCCCGCTCGGCCGTGTCGAGCTCGCCGGCAGCGGCGCTGAACAACACGACATCGTCGCTCCACTGGCGCACCATGTGGGCCTGGTGCAGCGACATCGGCGAGACGGCCAGCACGCCCAGCCGCTGGTCGCGCACCTCCCATCCGTGGCAATAGGGGCAATGCAGCACGTCGGTGCCCCAGTGCGCGGCGAGGCCCGGCACGGGCGCCAACTGGTCGGTGATGCCGGTGGCCAGCACCAGCGCCCTCGTCCGTTCGCGGCGCTCGCCATCGGCCGTGTTGATGCCCACCAGCAGTCCGTCGGCAGCTTCGTCGGTCACATGCGTCGCGGTGCCGTGGACGAATTCCACGCCGTAACCGGTGCATTCGTCCCGGCCCTGGCGCACCAGGTCACCCGGGGAGCGGCCCTCATGGCCGAGCACTCCGTGCATGTGCTCGGCGAAGCGGTTGCGGGGCTGGCCTGCGTCGACCACGAGCACGCGGCGGCGGGCTCGTCCGAGCATCAGGGCGGTCGAGAGGCCGGCGGCGCTGCCGCCGACGACGATGACGTCCCAGGGCGGCGAAGGTTGGTGAGTGGTCATGCCTCAAGTGGACCCCGCGGTTGACCGTTGTGCAAGACTTCTTGCGGAATCAGCAAACACCGGGAGGAAACCCATGCGTGACGAACTCGCCCAGGTGGGCCCACGATTGCGCGCGGCGCGCATGGAGCGCGGCTGGACGCTCGAGGACCTGGCCTCACGTGCCGGCATGTCGGCCAGCACCCTGTCACGGCTTGAATCGGGCAAGCGCCAGGCCAGCCTCGAACTGCTGCTGCCGCTCACCCGGCACCTGGGCATCCGCGTCGACGACCTGGTCACCATGGCTGCCCCTGACCCGCGGGTGCGCCGCCCCGTGATCCGGCGAGATGGTCTGGTCATCGCCCCGCTCGCCCCCGAGGGCTCGCCCGTGCACACCTACAAGATCACCTACCCACCCGTGGACGACCTGCCCTCGCTCAAGGTGCACGACGGCTATGAATGGCTGTATGTGATCTCGGGACGCCTGCGGCTGCGGCTCGGGGAACAGGACCTGGTGCTCACCAGCGGCGAGGCAGCCGAGTTCGACACCCGCACACCCCACGCGATGTCGGCGGCAGGCGGACGACCCGCGCAGGTGATCAGCATCTTCAACGATGACGGCGTGCGCATGCACACGCACGCCGTCACCGCGCAGCCGCAGGATTGAGCGACCGACCTATTCCGTGGGCACGCCCTCGACCAACCGGTTGAGCAGCCGGGTGAAGTGGTCGATCTCGTCGACCCCGAAGCCGGCGAGCCCGTCGGCCAGCAGCTGGCTGAATGGCGCCCGCGCCTCGGCGATCGACGCCTTGGTGGCCTCGGGCACCGCGACCAGTCGCACCCTGGCATCAGTCGGGTCAGCGGTGCGGACGACCAGCCCGCGGCCCTCGAGGTCGGTGACGGCCCTGCTGACCTGGCCCTTGTCGGCCACGAGGTGGTCGGCGACGGCCGACACGGGGACGGGCCCGAGGCGATCGATGGTGGTGAGCACCTTGAACGTGAATGGCAGCATGCCCGGCGAGAACTTCTCGCAGGCATCACGGTAGTAGTCACGCACCCGGCGGCCGAACTGGTCCATGGCCATCTCGAGTCGCCGGACCGCCACATCACGGTCCGGCGACTGCAGGTCGAGCACCTCATTCATCGCTGCGACACTACCTGCGGCTCGGGCTCAGCCTCAGCATCGCCCAGCTCGGCGACCCGCTCGGTGGCGGTCTTGCTGGTCAGCGGCTCATTGGGCAGGGCCAGGATCGCCACCAGGCTGACGATCGCCAGCGGCACACCTACCCAGAATGCGGTGGTGATGCCACCGGCATAGGCCTGCTCGAAAATCACCCGCAGCGCGGGCGGCATGTCGGCCACGCGGGGCACGGCACCGCTCGACAGCTGCTGGGTCCAGTAGCCGGCCTGGTCTCCCAGGCCCCGCAGTGCGGCACCGATCGCGGGACGAGCCTCGCCGATCAGGTGGGCGGTCTGGTTGGCCATCACCGCACCCATGACCGAGACACCGATGGTGCCACCCAGGCTGCGGAAGAACGCCACCCCCGAGCTGGCGACACCGATCTGGTCAGGGCGCGAGGTGTTCTGCACCACCAGCACCAGGTTCTGCATGGTCATGCCGACACCGGCGCCCATCAGCAGCATGTACAGCGAGACCAGCCCGAAGTTGGTGTCGTACTCGATCGTGGTGAGCAGGTACGACCCGGCGATCAGCAGCACGGAACCAGCCACGACATAGGGCTTCCACCTGCCGGTGCGGGTGATCAGCTGGCCGACGATCATCGAGCTGGCCAGCACCCCGATCATCATGGGGGTGGTCATCAGCCCGGCCTTCGTGGGCGAGGCGCCACGCGCCAGCTGCATGTACTGGCTCAGGAACACCGAGGCACCGAACATCGCAATGCCGGTGGCGATCGAGGCCACCACGCTCAGTGTGAAGGTGCGGTTGGCGAACAGGTTCAGCGGGATCAACGGGTCTTCGGCACGCAGTTCGACGAACACGAACGCCACCGCCGCGACCAGGGCCAGGCCGACCATCCACACGGTCGTGGCCGACCACCAGCCGTAGTCACTGCCGGCATTGGTCACCCAGATCAGCAGCAACGCGACGCTCACCGACAGCAACACGATGCCCAGGTAGTCGATCGACACCTTGCGCTTCTCGCCCTTGGGCAGGTGCAGCGTCGACTGCACGATCACGAGCGCCACGATGGCGACGGGCAGTGCCACGAAGAAGTTCCAGCGCCAGCCCCAGCCGTCGGTGATCACGCCGCCGAGCAGCGGCCCACCAACGGTGGCCAGTGCCATGACTCCGCCGAACAGGCCCATGTAGCGGCCACGGTCACGCGGACTGATGATGTCGGCCATGATCACCTGGCTGAGGGCCGCCAGGCCACCGGCGCCGATGCCCTGCACGGCGCGGGACGCGATCAGCATCTCGGGGTTCTGCGCGAACCCGGCCGTGGCGCTTGCCAGCACGAAAATCACGATTGAGAGCTGGTAGAGCATCTTGCGGCTGAACAGGTCGGCCAGCTTGCCCCAGATCGGGGTCGAGATGGCGTTGGTCAGCAGCATCGCCGTGACCACCCAGGTGTAGTCGCGCTCATCACCCTGCAGGTCGTGGATGATCACGGGCAGCGAGCTGCCCACCACGGTCGAGGCGAGCATCGAGACGAACATGCCGAGCAACAGGCCCGACAACGCCTCGAGCACCCCGCGTTGTTGTTTCTGGGTCACAGGAGTCTTCTTTCACAGCACGCGGCGCCACGCTCACGACAAGTCCATGACTCCGGTCAACATTTGACGTTGGTCAACAATACGCCGATGGTTGACCCGAGTCAAACAGATCGTGACATCCATCACCCGCGGCCCTACGCTGGGGCCATGGGCACCATCGCAGCCCGGACTGCTGAGTTCCGACGACTCCACGAGGCAGGCTGCTTCGTCATGCCGAACCCCTGGGATGTCGGCAGCGCCCGGCTGCTCGCGGGCATGGGGTTCGCCGCACTGGCCACCACCAGCGCAGGGTTCGCCTGGACGACCGGCAAACCCGACAACACCCTCACCCTGGACGAGGCCCTCGCCCACCTGCAGCTCGTGGCCGCAGCCACCCATGCGCCCCTCAATGCCGACTTCCAGAACGGCTATGCCCTCGACCCCGGTGACCTCGTCGAGAACGTCACCCGGGCATGCGGAACGGGCATCGCCGGGTTGTCCATCGAGGACTACTCGGGCGACCCCGCCGCTCCGCTGCTCGAGTTCGACTTCGCCGTCGAGCGCATCCGCGCTGCGCGGGCCGCGATCGACGACAGCGGCACTGGCGTCGTCCTGACGGCGCGTACCGAGGGGTTCGTGTGGGACCAGCCCGACCTGGACGAGGCCATCCGGCGGCTGGTGGCCTTCGCCGAGGCGGGGGCGGACTGCCTGTACGTGCCACGGATCACCTCGCACCACGACGTGGCTGCCGTGGTCTCGGCAGTGGCCCCCAAACCGGTGAACCTGCTGGTCAACAAGCCGTTCATCACCGCAGCACAGGCCGCCGAGCTGGGCGTGCGGCGCATCAGCACGGGCGGTGTGCTGGCGAGGACCGCATGGAAGGCATTCCTGGCTGCGGCCGGCGAACTCGCCCGCGACGGCACGGTGTCGGGCTTCGTCGACCTGCCCGACGTCGATGCCCTGCTCTCAGCCCCCTGAGCCGGCATAGACCGTCAGCACCTGCCCGGTGACGGCCTGGGGGCTGAACCGCTCCCCCGCCTGCCGCGACAGTTCCCCGGACGACCACCGCCCCGCAGTGATCCCGGCGCACAACTCGCCCAGCCCGGACGCGATCGCGTCGGGGTCGTCGGAGACGAGCACACCGTTGTCGTCACCCACGAAGTCCTCGGGCCCACCGCAACGAGTGGCCAGCACGGGCAGGCCGGCCGCCAGCGCCTCGGCCCAGACCATGCCGAACGTCTCGGCATGGCTCGCCAGCGCAAACCCCGTGGCCCGTGCATACTCGGCCGCCATCTGCTCGCGGCTGAGTCGGCCGGTGAACCGCACCCGGTCACTGATGCCCAGCTGCCCGGTGAGTGCTTCGAGCGCCGCGCGTTCCGGGCCCTGGCCAATGACGGTCAAGGTGGCCGCAGCCGGTGCGACAGCAGCAAACGCCCGCAACAGCCCGTCGATGTTCTTGCGGGCGATCAGGTTGCCGCACGTGACCAGCCGCACCCCCGGCTCGCGGGTGGCCGCTGCGACCGGGGCGAACGTGTCGACGTCGATCATGTCGGGGACGACCTGGGCGGTGATGCCGAACTCCCGCTCGATGGTCGCCGCCAGGGGGCTGCTGACGGCGAGCACGGCCGCCGCCCGCCCATAGACGGCCCGACCCAGGTCGCGCACTTCGGCATCGATCGCGCCGCTCAACCGCGACCAGTGCTCGGTCACCACCAGCGGCGTGCCACGCACCAGCCGAGCCCCGGCAAGGGGCGCCGTCCACGCCAGGAAGTGGCCGTGCACCACCTCGGGACGTCCATGACGACGCACCGCCGCGCCCAACAGCACGTCCCACAGCCGCCGCATCACTGCCAGCTTCAACCGGTGCGGCAACCGCCCCAGAGGTGCATTCAGCGTCACGGTCGGGACGCCGCCCGTCTCGCCATGCACCAGCCCCCAACGGCGCCAGCGGCGCAGCGAACGCACATCAAGGCCGCAATAGACCACCTGCCGGCCGGCATCGTGCAGCGCGCGGGTCTGGTCGAGCTCGAAGAGCCCCAGCAGCGGCGCGTCCGGGGTGGGCACACCGCGACCACACACGATGATCATGCGCGGTTCACGATCATCGCCGGTTCACCACGACCGTGCCGAGCATCAGGTCGGCGGCATTGCGCCGGTCCATGCCCACGATCAACATCGGCACGACAAGGCACTTCAGCGCGCTGCGCAGCACCGCCTGCCACCACACCAGCGGGCGTCCGTCCACCCGCACGACGGCGACACGGGCCACCACCTGGCCGAACGACCCGCCGACGAACGCCGTCAGGATCGCGGCCTCCACGAAGAAGATGACCAGCGGCATCTGCGCCGTCCAGGTGGATTCGCGCATCACGCTGGTGCCGAATGACGCAATCGCGACGACCAGGCAGGCCGCCCAGTCGATCAGAAGCGCGGCCACACGGGCACGCCACGTCGCCAACGAACCGCGTCCGGTTTCGGGCAGGCCGAGCCGTTCCCCGGGGTAGCTGGGGGATTCTTCGACATGGGCGCTCGGCATGCCCCTAGGCTAGCCCGAGGGTGTTACACGACCGAAACATGGCCGACACTGTCGGGCAATCCGGTGCGACTACCTTCAGGGAAAACGTTCGAAAACGATGGAGGGAACCATGTTCCAGGGAGCTGACGACCTGCTCGCCTACATCCGCGATGAGGGTGTCGAGATGGTCGACATCCGCTTCTGCGACCTGCCCGGTGTGATGCAGCACTTCACGGTGCCTGCGGGCTCGTTCGATCAGGCAGTCTTCGAGGACGGCCTGTCGTTCGACGGGTCGTCGATCACGGGTTTCCAGAAGATCCACGAGTCGGACATGGCGCTGCTCCCCGACCCGACCAGCGCCTTCATCGACCCCTTCCGCGATGCCAAGACGCTGGTGGTCAACTTCTTCGTGCACGACCCGATCACCAAGGAGCCCTACAGCCGCGACCCGCGCAACATCGCTCGCAAGGCTGAGGAATACCTGCGGAGCACCGGCATCGCCGACACCGCCTTCTTCGCCCCCGAGGCCGAGTTCTACGTCTTCGACGACGTGCGCTACGAGACCAAGGCGAACGGCTCCTACTACGCGATCGATTCCGAGGCAGCTGCCTGGAACACCGGCCGCGCCGAGGACGGCGGCAACCGCGGCTACAAGGTCAAGTACAAGGGCGGCTACTTCCCGGTCAGCCCCACCGACCACTTCGCCGACCTGCGCGACAACATCGTCAAGGTGCTCGAGAACAGCGGCCTGATCATCGAGCGCGCCCACCACGAGGTCGGCACCGCCGGCCAGGCCGAGATCAACTGGCGTTTCGACACCATGCTGACAAGCGCCGACGACGTGATGAAGTTCAAGTACATCGTCAAGAACGTGGCCTGGGAGGCCGGCAAGACCGCCACCTTCATGCCGAAGCCGATCTTCGGCGACAACGGCTCGGGCATGCACGTGCACAGCTCGCTGTGGGAAAACGGCGTCCCGCTGTTCTATGACGAGAACGGCTACGCCGGGCTCTCCGACCTGGCCCGCTGGTACATCGGCGGCATCCTGGCCCACGCCCCGGCGCTGCTGGCCTTCACCAACCCGTCGGTGAACTCCTACCACCGCCTGGTGCCGGGCTTCGAGGCCCCCGTCAACCTGGTCTACAGCCAGCGCAACCGCTCGGCCTGCATGCGCATCCCGATCACCGGTTCGAACCCGAAGGCCAAGCGCGTCGAGTTCCGCTGCCCCGACCCGTCGTCGAACCCCTACCTGGCGTTCGCCGCGATGCTGCTGGCCGGCCTCGACGGCATCCAGAACAAGATCGAGCCCCCGGCCCCGATCGACAAGGACCTCTACGAACTGCCCCCCGAGGAGCACGCCCAGGTCAACCAGGTGCCGGCCGACCTGTCCGAGGTGCTCGATGCGCTCGAGGCGGACCACGAGTTCCTGCTCGCAGGCGACGTGTTCACCCCCGACCTGATCGAGACGTGGATCGAGCTCAAGCGCGCCGAGGTTGACGCCCTGCGCCAGCGCCCGCACCCCTACGAGTTCGACCTGTACTTCAGCATCTGAGCTCACCCAGTGCAATGTGCCCGGGAGTCACTGGCTCCCGGGCACACCCATAGACTGGCCCCATGAGCGCCGCCGCCCCCCTCAGTGTCACCGCCAGCGACGACCGCCGCCCGCTGCTGCCGCAGGGCCCGCTCTTGCGATACGACTTCACCGGCCCCGGACGATCCGTGCTGGACGCGCACCTGACCGTCCGCCCCGAAGCCCCCATCTACCGGTTGGTACTGTTCCCCGAACTGCGCACCCCGGACGAGGGCCCTGACCACTCGAGCGCGTTCATCGGCCTGTCGGCCATCACCGATGACCAGGTCGAACACCAGCTCGTCGACCAGCACCACTGGCCCGTCGCAGCGGGCGAGCCCGGGGTCTGGGTCACCGACCAGTGGAACCAGGTCGACCTGAACCTCACCCGGTTAGTCGGCAGGACCGTCGACATTGTGCTGACCTCACCCGGCGGCGACCTGCGGGGCTCCGGCCACCTGCAGCTCGTCGGCCCTGTGCCGGCCCCCGACCCGCACACGGCACCGCTCAACCTGGTGCGGACCAGCCGCGGCAGCCACCAGCATTCCGGTGATGCCATCAGCCGCGGCAACACCTACCCGATGACCAACGTGCCGCACGGGTTCAACTTCCTCACCCCGGTCACCGATGCCCGGTCGCACCGCTGGTTCTACAGTTGGGCGGGCCGACCGGGCGATGCCGACCCCCGCCCCACGCTGCAGGCGTTGGCGATCAGCCACTGCCCCAGCCCGTGGATGGCCGACCGGCTGGCCTTCCAGCTGATGCCCTGGACGGGCACCGCCACGGTCGACCCGCTGGCCCGGGAGCGCCGGTTCAGTCACGCCGACGAGTTCGACCGGCCGCACCACTACCGGGTGCGCCTCGACGACGGCGTGGTGGCCGAGATGGCGCCGACCAGTCACTGCGGCTTCTTCCGGTTCGACTTCCTGGACGCCGATTCGCCGCAGGCCGGGGTGGTGTTCGACATGCCCGGCACCGGCGAGTTGACGCTGAGCCAGCTGCAGGACGGCAGGCTCAGCTTCAGCGGCATGATCGACCCGCCCAAGGACTGGCTGGTCGACTGGGACGAGAAGGTCGAGCCGCTGGCCGGCTACGTCTATGGCGAGACCCGCCAGCCCGTGCAGGTCATCGACGTCACCAGCCGTGAGGGCATCCCCGAACTGCCCACCAACCTGGGCCGGGCCATCACGCGCAACTGGCCGAAGTGGTTGCGGGTCAAGGTCGACCGTGACCAGTCGGGGGCGGTGCAGCTGCTCGAGGGCAGCACGCTCGAGGTGGTCGTCGGAATGAGCCAGATCAGCACCCGCCAGGCGCGCCACAACCTGCGGCTCGAGATCGGCGAGGGCAGCTTCGACCAGGTGCGCGACCTCGCGGCCAGGACGTGGCGCGGCCTGCTCGACCGGCTCGAGATCACCGGCGGCACCCACGACCAGCGGGTCAGCGCCTATTCCAACCTGGCCCGGCTGTATTCGTGGCCCAACCAGCACGACGAGAACGCCGCCATCACCGCGGCCGACCCCGAATGGGTCTATGCCTCGCCGTTCAAGCCGGCGGTCGGCGACCACCAGCGCCATTCGACCGGGGCGCAGGTCGTCCATGGCCAGTTGCTGGTCAACAACGGGTTCTGGGACACGTTCCGCACCTGCTGGCCCGCCTACCACCTGTTCACGCCGCGCCGCTCGCAGGCCCTGCTCGACGGCATCGTGCAGCAGTACCTGGACGGTGGCTGGATGGCACGCTGGTCGGCCCCCGGCTACTGCGACATCATGGTCGGCACCAGCTCTGATGCCGTGTTCGCCGATGCCAGTGCCCACGGCATCACGTTCAACGAGCTGGCGGGGTATGACTCGGCATTGCGCAACGCCACCACCCCCTCGTCCCACGACGAGGTCGGGCGCAAGGGCATCGCCCGCGGCCGGTTCGTCGGCTACATCGACTCCGACACCCCCGAGGGGTTCAGCTGGTCGATGGACAATGCCAACTCCGACGCCGCACTGGCCCTGTGGAGCGCGCGGCTGGCAGAGCGCGGCACCGACCCTGCCCGCACTGACGAGTTCCGCGCCAATACGGTCTATTTCGCCCGCCGTGCCATGGGTTACCAGCAGTTGTTCGACCCGGCCATCGGGTTCCTGCGGCCACGCACCCCCGATGGCGGGTTCCGCGACGGCGACGACTTCGACCCGCTGCGCTGGGGCCGCGACTACACCGAGACGAACGCGTGGGGCATGGCCTTCCACGCCCCCTTCGACGGCGCCGGGCTCGCGGCGCTGATGGGCGGCGAGCAGGCGTTGGCCGACAAGCTCGACCAGGCAGCCGCCACCCCCGAGACGGCGTCGCTGTCGAACGCGTTGTTCTACGGCGGGGCGATCCACGAGATGCTCGAGGCCCGCGCCCTGCGCATGGGCCAGTTCGGCATGAGCAACCAGCCGGCCCACCACATGCCGTTCATGTGGACCCACACGGGCCAGCACCACCGCACCCAGTGGTTCACCCGCGAGATCCTCGAGCGTGGCTTCACCGGCTCGGGCATCGGCCAGGGCTACCCCGGCGACGAGGACAACGGCGAGATGTCAGCGTGGTGGTTGCTCGCGGCTGCGGGCCTGTACCCGCTGGCCGTCGGCTCGGGCGAACTGGTCATCACGGCACCGCTGTTCGAGCGGTTCGCGTTCCGTCGCGACGACGAGACCACCATCGAGGTGCGGGCCGGGCATGTCGAGCACCGCTACATCCAGTCGGTGACCATCAACGGCGAACCGTGGCACCGGGTCACCGTGCCGGTCGAGCGCTTGCAGGGCGATGTCACCATCCAGGTCGAACTCGGCCCGCAGCCGTCCGGCTGGGCCGGCGCGACGCGTCCCTTCTCGCTCAGCAGCATCGTGCCGGACGGCACCTGGCACCCAGACCTGACCAGCACCGCCACGGCCAGCCACCCCGCATTGGCGGACGACCTGGGCACCGAACGGGTGACGCTCGCGGCGGGCGAGGCGGCCGAGTTCACCTGGCCCGGGCCGGTGACCGCCTCGGTGTACACGCTCACCAGCCCGGCCGTCGACGCGGTGCCGGCGGTGGTGGAGTTCCGCGGCCTCGACGGCCACTGGTACCCCGCCCATGCCCAACCCCGCCCTGCGATCTGGGCGAACCAGACGCTGGCCCACCTGTTGTTCGAGGGCGGCGGCGCGGGCCGGATCACGGGACTGCGCATCGTCCCCACCACCGTGACCGCACTGCTGCAGGTTGAAGCGTGGGCATGAAGTACGGCGTCAACTACACCCCTCGGCGGGGTTGGTTCCACAGCTGGCTCGACCTGGACCTCGACGAGGTGCGTGAGGACTTTGCGCAGATCCGGTCGCTGGGGCTCGACCACGTGCGCATCTTTCCCCTGTGGCCGCTGCTGCAGCCGAACCGCACCCTCATCCGCAGCCGCGCGATCGATGATGTGGTCGCGGTGGCCCGGGTGGCCGGCGAGCAAGGACTGCGGGTCAGCGTCGACGTGTTGAACGGGCACCTGTCGAGCTATGACTTCGTGCCCAGCTGGCTGACGTCGTGGCATGCCACCGACATGTTCACCGACCCGCGGGCCATCGAGGGCCAGCGCATGCTCGTCCACGAACTCGCCCTCGCACTGCGCGACGAACCGCACGTCAGTGGGCTGACGCTGGGCAACGAGTTCACCCAGTTCGCCCGCGCCGACCACCCGCACGCCTCGACGGCGTCGCGGGGCCACACCGAGGCGTGGCTGCGCACGATGTTCGCCGAACTGCACACCACCTGGCCGCGGGGGCAGCACCACCACAGCTTCGACGACTCGCTGTGGTTCGACGACGGGCTGCCGTTCACACCCCGGCAGGCCACCATCTGGGGCCAGGCGACCACAGTGCATTCATGGACCTTTGTGCAGGCGGCGCCGTTGCTCGGCGCCAACCACCCGCACCTGGGCTGGTTCGCCCGCTACCTGTGCGAAGTGGCGGCAGCCTGGTCGCCGGCCCCCGAACGACGCATCTGGTTGCAGGAGGTCGGTGCCCCCCGGCCGTGGACGAGCGACGAGGCGGCCGCAGGATTTCTGCGCGAGACCATCGCGGCCGTGGCGGGCATGCCCCAGGTCACGGCCATCACGTGGTGGTGCAGCCATGACGTCAGCCGTGACCTGGCCGACTTCCCCGAACTCGAATACAGCCTGGGGCTGTTCACCCAGGACGGCGAGCCCAAACCGGAAGCCCTGGCCCTGGCCGAGGTCATCGATGCCGCACCCAGGGCGCACATCGACGAGCGGCCGGCGATGGTCGTGCATGCCGACCGCAAGACCGGGGTCGGGCGCTCGGTGACGGCACCGGGCGGGGCACTGTTCCGCCGGTGGTGCGAGTTGGCCGAGGACGGCACGTTCCCCGCGATGGTGATGGCCGACCAGGCCGAGAATGCCAACCTGCTCGACCGGCGCGGCATCAGCGAACTGCTCGACTAGCCTGTCTCGCCACCCCAGAACACCGTGTTGACCACGTGTTCTGCCCGGCGTGAGGCCTTCATCCAGTCATCGAGCAGCTTCCCGATCCGGCCCGGTTGGCGCCCCAGCAGGTGCGCCACGTTGCCGCGCTCGCGGGCGTCCGAGGGAAAGGCGTCAGAGGCCCGGGCCCGGCTGAGCATGTTCGCATTGCGAATGCGGCTGGCGAGCAGCCATGCCTCGCGCAGCGCCTCGTGCTGGCTCGCCGTGAGCAGTTCGGCCTCGTCGGCGGCCGCAAGGGCTGCAAGGGTGCTGGTGGTGCGCAGCCCCGGAATGCGGGCGCCATGTTGCAGTTGCAGCAGCTGGATCGTCCATTCAATGTCGACCAGGCCCCCCGGGCCGAGCTTCACATGCCGTTTCGGGTCGACGCCGCGGGGCATGCGTTCGCGTTCCATGCGGGCCTTGAGTTTGCGGATCTCGGTCAGCTGCCCCTTCGCCAGGCCCTCGGCCGGGTAGCGGATCGGGTCGATGGACGTCAGCAACGCGGTGACGAGCTCGACCGGGCCGGCCCCGTAGCCGGCGCGGATCAGGGCCTGCGCCTCCCAGGTGGCCGACCACCGGTCGTAGTAGGCGCGGTACGAACCCAGGGTGCGCACCATCGCGCCGTCCTTGCCCTCGGGGCGCAGGTCGGTGTCGATCTCGAGCGCAGGGTCGGGGCCAGGCGCGTTCAGCCATTTGCGCACCTTGGTGACGACCTGGGTGGCCTTGTGGACCGCCTCGGGGTCGTCGGTGTCGTCGATGATGAACATGGCATCGCAGTCCGACGAATACGCCGTCTCCTGCCCACCCCAGCGGCCCATCGAGACCACCCCGACGGGCGGTGCATCGGGCACCTCACGGTGGGCCACCTCGAGCGCGGCACAGATCGTCGCCGAGGCCAGGTCGGTGAGGCCATGGCCCACCGCGGTGAGGTCGGCGCGGTTGGTCAGGTCGGCGACAGCGACGCGGAACAGTTCGCGCCGCCTGATGGCGCGCACCGCATCGATCGCCTCCTGGCTCTGCTGGTGGCGGCTGACGACCGAGTGCATGGCGGTGTGCAGCCGCTCGGGGTCGCGGGTGAGCTCGACCGGTTTGGCCAGCATTTCGACCGACTCCGGATTGCGCTTGAGCAGGTCAACCGCATACCGCGATGACGACAGGATGTGCGCCAGCGTCGAAGCCATCTGCCCCTCGTCGCGCAGCGCCCGCAAGTACCACGGGGACGACTTGAGCGCCTCGGAGATCTGGCGGAAGGCGAGCAGTCCGGCATCGGGGTTCGGGGCCTCGGCGAACCAGCCGAGCATGGCGGGCATGAGTTGGCGCTGGATGTCGGAGGCCCGGGTGACACCGGTGGTCAGCGCCTGGATGTGGCGCATCGCGGCCTGCGGGTCGGCGAACCCGAGGGCTTTCAGCCGCGCCTCGGCGGCCTCGGGGGTCAACTTCACGTCGGCCGTCGGGATCTGGGCGACAGTCTCGAGCAACGGCGAATAGAACACGCGCTGGTGCAACCGCTGCACCGCCCTGGCCGAGGCCCGCCACTTGTCATGGACCTCCTCACCCGTGCGCAGCCCCACCCCCCTGGCCAGGATGCGCAGCCCATCCGGGTCGTCGGGCATCAGGTGGGTGCGGCGCAGCTTGTGCAACTGCACCCGGTGCTCGAGCAGCCGTTGGAATCGGTAGGCCTGTTCCATCTCGGTGGCGTCGGCGCGGCCGACATAGGTGGCGTCCTTGAGCGCATGCAGCGACTCGATGGTGCCGCGCAGGTGCAGCCGGTCATCGGCCTTGCCGTGCACCAGTTGCAGCATTTGCACGGTGAACTCGGTATCGCGCAACCCGCCGACGCCGAGCTTGATTTCACGTGCGGCCTGCTTGGGTGGGATGTGGTCGACGACCCGCTTGCGCATGGCCTGTGTCTGGGCCATGAAGCCGTCCCGCTCAGAGACCTGCCAGACCATCGGCGCGACCAGGTCGACGAACTGTTGCCCCAGTGCGAGGTCACCGGCCATCGGCCGAGCCTTGAGCAGTGCCTGGAACTCCCAGTTCGAGGCCCAGCGCTCGTAGTACGCCTTCATGCCCGCCGTGGTGCGCACCAGTTGGCCCGCGTTGCCCTCAGGGCGCAGCGCCGCGTCGACCTGCCAGATCGTGCCCGTCGGGGTGTGCGCCGAGCAGGCCCGCATCATGGCGGCTGCCAGCTTGGTGGCGATCGCGACGGCCTGTTCGGGGGTGGTGTCGCCGTCGGCCGGCTCGGCCATGAAGATGACGTCGATGTCGCTGATGTAGTTGAGCTCACGGGCCCCACATTTGCCCATGGCGATCACGGCCAGGCGCGTCCGGGCGTGGTCGGGCACCTGGCTGCAGGCGATCGCGAAGGCGCCGGTCATGATGGCGTCGGCCAGGTCACTCAGCTCGGCCATCACCGTGTCAAGCGCCCGGTCGGGCTCGCGGGCGGTCAGGTCGTGGGCGGCGATGCGCACCAGGGCGCGTTTGTTGGCCAGCCGCAGTTCATCGGGTGCCTGCGGGACGGGACCGGCCGGGGCATTGGCGCCGATGCTGTCGAGCACTTCGGCGACCAACTCATCGCGGTGACGCCGGCGATAGGGGGTGGCCAGCAGCGCGAGGTCTTCGGGATGGCGGATCAGGTGCTGGCCGAGCGGCTGGCTGGCCCCGGCGACCGCGACCAGGCGTGCGGCGGCACCCGGGGTGTCGAGCAGTTCGCGCAGCCGCTCGCGCGCGGTGCCTGCGAGCGCCGCGACCACCTCGAGGGCATGGTCTGGATCCGCGGCCCCGGCGCTGGCCTCGACCCAGGTCGACGGGTCATCCCATGGTTCGCCCAGTCCAGCCTCGGCCAGCAGCGCGAGGTGGGCACTCGCGGCAGCGGGGTGCATGAAGCCACGACGCACGAGGTCACCGCGGCTGGCGCTGTTCTCGGACATGGTGACAACTCTAGGATGTCTACCTGCCTGTAACCCGCTCTTCACGGGCTGGCAAGCATCGATGTCTAGAGTCATGGGGGTGACGATCATGGCGGCCGCGAGTGACCAGACCCTGCGCAGGGTCGCGACGGCGTTCATCGACCAGATCGCGGCCGTGATCCCGGACGCGACCCGGCTCGGCAGCGCCCAACTCCCGGCCTCGACCGCCCGGGAGCAATGCGGCCAGGTGCTGTTCCTGCTGACAGATGCGCTGCAGACCGTCGACTGCCCCTCGAACACCCGCCCGGGTTCGCTGTCCGACCACCTGGCCGATCGTCACCATGCCGAGAAGGCCATCCGCGACGTGATCCGTTCAGTGATCGGCCATGACACGGCCGACCTGCTCATGCCCCAGGCCCGGCGCCTGCTCATTGACCTGCGCGCCCGGCTGCTGACCCAACCAGTGCCGGCCATTGTGGAATCGCTGTTCGGCACGGTGCGGTTCGTCGACTACCTGCGTGGCGCCCTGGTCGAGGCGGTGGCGCTCGGCCTGCGTTTCCGCTGCGAGGTGCTGCCCGTGGCGGCGTCCGAGTCGGCGCGCGCCCTGGCGACGGTGCTGACGGCACGGCATCCCGGTGGGGCCATCGAACTACGGGTGCCCCCGGCGGTGGCGGTGCAACTGGGGGCGTTCGGTGAGGGTCCGCAGCACACCCGCGGCACCCCGCCCAATGTGGTCGAGACCGATGCCGTGACGTTCGTGGCGCTGGCAACCGGCCTGCGAGAATACGGCGGCGAACTGGCCCGGCACACGGTGAGCGCCAGCGGCGCCCATGCCGGGGCGGTGGCGCGCATGCTGCCGGTCATCAACCTGATGCGCTGAGCCTGGCTGCCTCAGGCCTCGCGGGCCAGGGCGTCGGGGCTCACCTCGTGCAGCAGCGGTTCACCCTGCAACACCCGCAGCGCCTCGTCGACGGCCTGGGCGCCCAGCACCTCGAGCTCGGTGCCCAGCGAGCCTGCGATGTGTGGGGTCAGAAAGACATTGTCGAGGTCCCACAGTGGCGAGTCCGGCGCGGGTGGCTCAGGGTCGGTGACGTCGAGCACGGCCGACAGCCGCCCGCTGACCAGCTCGGCGACCAGCGCCGGCTCGTCCACCACGGCACCCCGGGCCGTGTTGATCACGGTGGCACCGTCGCGCATGGCTGCCAGCACGTCGCGGCTGACCAGTCCCCTGGTCTCGGGAAGCAGCGGCGTGTGGATGCTGAGCACATCGCTGCGGCCGGCAAGCTCGGCCAGGTCGGGCACCAGGGTCGCGCCGAGGTGGTCGATGTCAGCGGCGTCGGCGTACGGGTCGTACACGAGCAGGTTCAGCGGCCAGGGCCGCAGCAGTTCCATCACCTGGCGCCCGATGCGTGAGGCCGACACGATGCCCAGGGTGCGGCCGGCCAGACCGCGACGGCGGTCGGTGATCGTGGCCAGCCACGGCTCGTCGCTGGCCCCGCGCCGACGGCGGTAATCGTCGCGCAGGTCGAACACCCCACGCATCGCAAAGATGATCGACGCCGCGGCATGCGCCGCCACGGGGGCCGCGTTGGCGTTGACCTGGCTCGACACCACGAACCCCGGTCGGGCCAGGGCGGCAGGGTCGACAACGCCGCGCACCGAGCCGCCCGTGTGTACCAGGCCGCGCAGCCGTGGCGCCCGCGCGAGCACGTCGGCGGTCAGCCGGGCGCTGCCCCAGCCGGTCACCACGACATCGGCATCGGCGAGCCCGGCGTGGGTCGTCCAGTCGGCGGCACCCGCACGGGTCACCGTCGCGCGCGATGCGAGCCGGGCCAACACGCGCGGTGTCAGGAAGGCATCGAAGATCTCGTCGTCAAGGCAGACGAGCACGTGCTTCACAGGATCGGCAGGTAGCGCTGCAGCTCGAACGGGGTGACCTGGGTGCGGTACTCGTTGAACTCGGCGCGCTTGTTGGCAAGGAAGTGGCCGAACAGGTGCTCACCGAGGGTGTCGGCCACCAGTTCGGAGTTCTCCATGGCGTGGATCGCCTCGTCGAGGCTGCGGGGCAGGGCCTCGATGCCCATGGCCGCACGCTGGCGTGAGCTCAGCGCCCACACGTCGTTGTCAGCCTCGTCGGGCAGTTCGTACTCACCCTCGATACCGGCCAGGCCCGCGCGCAGGATCACGGCATAGGCGAGGTAGGGGTTGGCCGCCGAGTCGAGCGACCTGATCTCGACGCGCGCCGAGGACGACTTGTCGATGCCGAACATCGGCACCCGCACGAGCGCCGAGCGGTTGTTGCGCCCCCAGCAGACGTAGGCCGGGGCCTCGCCGCCCTCGACCAGGCGTTTGTAGGAGTTGACCCACTGGTTGGTCACCGCGCTGATCTCACGGGCGTGGCGCAACACCCCGGCGACGAAATGGCGACCCACGGCCGACAGTCGCGCCTCGTGGGTGGCGTCATAGAACGCGTTGGTGTCGCCCTCGAACAGCGAGACGTGGGTGTGCATGCCCGAGCCGGCGTATTCAGTGAACGGCTTGGGCATGAACGAGGCCTGGATGCCCTTGCCGACGGCGACCTCTTTGATCACGACGCGGAAGGTCATGATGTTGTCGGCCATCGTCAGCGCGTCGGCATAGCGCAGGTCGATCTCGTGCTGGCCCGGTGCACCTTCGTGGTGGCTGTACTCGACCGAGATGCCCATGGTCTCGAGCATCTCGATCGCATCGCGGCGAAAGTCAGTGCCCTGCCCCAGCGTGGTGTGGTCGAAATAGCCGCCGTAGTCGAGCGGCACCGGCGCGGCGCCGCGGGCCTGGGGTTCGAGCAGGAAGAACTCGATCTCGGGATGGGTGTAGAACGTGAAGCCCATGTCGGCGGCTTTGCCGAGCGCACGCTTCAGCACGCCACGGGGGTCGGCGAAGCTCGGTGATCCATCAGGCAGCGTGATGTCGCAGAACATGCGGGCGGTGCCCCGCTTCTGCTGGCGCCACGGCAGCAGTTGGAACGTGCTGGCATCAGGCCGCGCCACCATGTCGGACTCGTAGACACGCGCGTAACCCTCGATGGCCGACCCGTCGAAGCCCACACCCTCGGCAAAGGCCCCTTCGACCTCAGCGGGGGCGATGGCCACTGACTTCAGGAACCCCTGCACGTCGGTGAACCAGAGTCGGACGAATCGGACGTCACGCTCCTCCATTGAGCGCAGGACGAACTCTGTCTGACGATCCATGGTTCACATCTTGCCCTGCGAGTGTTTCGAGTGGGTTACAGGCACGCGGAAACACGGCGCTCATAGAATGAAGCATGGCTGACGCGGGCTGGTACCCCGACCCCGCAGGTGTTCCGGGGCGAGTGCGATGGTTCGACGGCTCCCAGTGGACGACGCGCGTGCGCCAGCAGTCCGGCGGCGATGACGGCGATGGTGGCGGTTCCGGGCAGAGCGGTGGTGGTGGACGCGTCGTCCTGATGGTCGTGGTGGCGGTGGTGGCGCTGGCCCTGGTGGTGTGGTTCCTCATGCGCCCGTCCGGTCGTCCGAACACCCCCGAGGACACCAACCGTTCGACGCCGACCGTCAGCGCCTGGGACGAAACCTCCACCCCCTCCCCGCCCGAGACCCCGTCGTCACAGGCCAGCACACCCGGTGACCGGCCCACGTCGTGCCCGCCCGACACGCTCGACCTGAACCCCGGTCAGCCGCAGGGCGGCTGGTATGCCGGTGGCGGTCTTGCCTACCCGAAGGTTCCTGGCTGGCAGAACGGGTTCGGCTGGGGGCTCGACTGGGCCAGCAATCGCGCCGGCCAGCGCGATGAGGTCACCGACAGCTGGATCGCGATCGCCGTGGTCGGCCAACTCGACAAGGACACCTTCCCCACCGCGCCGCGCGCCGCGGACCAGTTGCTGCAGTGCATGGCCAGTTCGTTCTATTACAACGGGTTCACCGGGCGCCACGACGTGAGCAGTCAGGCCGTCACGATCGATGGCAAGCAGGGCTGGAAGATCGTCAGCGAGATTCGTGTCGCACCCCGTCCGGACATGATCGAGGGCGACGTGCTGACGATCATCGTGCTTGACGTCGGTCGCGAGGGCCAGCTGGCCGTCTATTGCGGCATGGCGCCGATCGGTGACGAGCAGCGCAACCAGTTGATCAACACCGCCACGGCGGGGTTGAGGGTGCGGGCGTGAGACTCAGCTCTTGAACGGGCCCCAACCGCTGCCCTCGTCCTCGTCCTTTTCGTCGTTGTTGTCGTCGTCCTCGTCGGGGTCATTGAAGCGGGGGTCGTTGTCCCAGTCCTCATTGCGCTCGGCGGCGTGTTCGAGCGCCTGGGCGGCCTCGGCCTGGCTGCGGTAGGGCCCGAGCCGGTCGCCGGCCTTGCAACCGTCGTAGGGCTCAACGGTCTTGTGGATGAGGCAGTAGTACCACTCGCCGGAATGGTCCTCGGCCATGTGTCCTCCTTGGGTGGGCTGGTGCCTGGCCTGGCTGGGCCATGGACGCCACGCTACCGCCGGGCAGCCGGGCGGGGCAGGCGTTATGGCATGCCGGTGGCCCGCCGGGTGCGGCGGGTGCGGCGCGGCGCGTCTCAGCTGGCCAGGGTGTCTTCCCCGCGTTCGGGGCGGGGCAGGATCTGTCCGGTGGGGTCCTCGACGAGCCAGGTGTGGCTGGGGGTGACGAGGTAGCCGAAGCCGAGGGGTGATTTCCAGAGGTAGGTGCCTGGGGAGGGTTGGGATAGGCGCCAGCCGCCGTGGGTTTTGGCGCGGTGCACCTTTCGGGAGAGTGGGGCGAGGTTGTCGGGCCTGGTCAGGGGTTGTTGGCCGGGTTGGGGTGGTGTCCAGGGGATGGTGTGGTCGAGGTCGAGCCCTCGTGAGGGTTTCTTGGAGAACGGGAAGGCTTCGCGGGGGTTGCGCAGCCGGACCCATTCCCGCATCCGGGCCGGCACGTGGTAGGCGTCGGTCGGTGCGAGCTCTTCCGGGTTCAGCACCGGCCGGACGCTGATGCGGGTGTTGCCGGTGAGGTGTTTGACCCAGCCGGCGAGCAGGGAGCCGGCCTTCTCGACCTTCACCAGCCCTTCACCGGTGTGCAGGGTGCTGTCGGTCAGATGCACGACCAGTTCCGTGCGGGGCAGTAGCTGGTCGGGGTCAACAGTGATGGTGCCGCAGGTGTGACCGCGCTGGCCCTGTGCGGGGCAGTCCGGGTTGAACCCGTCAGCCTCGCCGGGCAGCTCATCGGTGAGGGCGGCCTGCAGCAGCTGCAACGCCCGCGCTGGGGTGGCGAGCAGGCCGAGCGCTTGGGCCCGGCGGACCTGCTGGGACTCGCGGTTGCCACCCATCGCGAGGATTTCGGCGAGCCGGTTCAGTTGGGCGTCGAGGAAGATCGCATCCGCCGTATCAATCGTCGCGGAGACGTCGGCGACCCCGGCCCCGGAGCCGTCGACGCCGCGGGTGTTGATGTCCACCCGCCGTCTCGCCAGGGTCTCGTCCGGTGGTGGCTGGTTGGGGTCGTGCAGCAGCTCTTTGAC
>NZ_JBNINW010000002.1:0-11998 GCF_050110855.1 Aestuariimicrobium sp. G57
AGGCCAACTCGTCACCGGCTGGAAAGCAGCCCTCGGCGAGCTCGCCCTCGTCTACCCCGACCGCATCAACGCCCACCTCTAAACCCAACCCGACCCACAACACTTACACAGACATCTTGACAAGCTCGGAGCCGTTCACCGCGGCCCGACCGCCCCACCTCGCTGGATAGCCCTCGAAGGGCTTCGCCATGCCTCGTCCACGACCATGCCGCCGCCCTTCGACGCACGCCGACACCCTGACGAACACACCGACACCGTCCTGCGGGTGTCAACGCGCACCCAAAGGTGTCAGCGTGAAACAAGGGGTGTCAGTGGTGTGCCTGAGGGCCGTGCAGGCCTCCCCCACCACCCCGGAACCTGCACAAGTGGCACGGGCGCCACGAATGCGCCCCGTTCCGCTCGAATCGGCTGCGGACGAGGCATGGGTGCCAGTTGTGCAAGATCCGCAGCCCTGCACCCCGGCCCGACTACCCCACCTGGCTGGACGGCCCTCGAAGGGCTCCGTCAGGCCTCGTCCACGACCACGCCGCCACCCTTCGACGCACACCGACAGCCTGACGAACACACCGACACCGTCCTGCGGGTGTCAACGCGCACCCAAAGGTGTCAGCGTGAAACAAGGGGTGTCAGTGGTGTGCCTGAGGGCCGTGCAGGCCTCCCCCACCACCCCGGAACCTGCACAAGTGGCACGGGCGCCGCGAATGCGCCCCGTTCCGCTCGAATCGGCTGCGGACGAGGCATGGGTGCCAGTTGTGCAAGATCCGCAGCCCTGCACCCCGGCCCGACCACCCCACTTGGCTGGACGGCCCTCGAAGAGCTCCGTCAGGCCTCGTCCATGACCATGCCGCCACCCTTCGACGCACGCCGACAGCCTGACGAACACGCCGACACCGTCCTGCGGGGGTCAACGCGCACCCAAAGGTGTCAACGTGAAACAAGGGGTGTCAGTGGTGTGCCTGAGGGCCGTGCAGGCCTCCCACACCACCCCGGAACCTGCACAAATGGCACGGGCGCCGCGAATGCGCCCCGTTCCGGTCGAATCGGCTGCGGACGAGGCATGGGTGCCAGTTGTGCAAGATCCGGAGCCCTGCACCCCGGCCCGACCACCCCACCTGGCTGGATGACCATGAAGGGCTCCGCCATGCCTCGTCCACGACCATGCCGCCACCCTTCGACGCACGCCGACACCCTGACGAACACGCCGACACCGTCCTGCGGGTGTCAACGCGCACCCAAAGGTGTCAACGTGCACCTCTGAGCCCACACGGGCTCCCCGGCTCACCCCTCGGACGACTCGTCGTCCTTCACGCGGCAGGCCCGCTCGAGCAGCCAGGCCCCCACGGCCAGCACCAGCCCTGCCACCACCGCGGCCGCCCCGGCCACGGCCCGGTCACGGTTGATCGGCACCTCGAGCCGGCCCAGCTGCCACAGCACATAGGCCACATGGCCACCCGCCAGCAGCAACCCCGTCACCAGGCCCGCCCGGCCCACCACCAGCGCCGCCACGGGCACCTCGAAGTCCGGGCGCCGGCGCGGGTCGGCCAGCCGGCGCGACAACCACACCGAGCCCAGCGCGGCCGCACCACCGAGCACCACGAGCATGCCCGACATCGTCCAGGGGGTCACCGGCAGTGGCACCTCGACCAGCTCGAACAGGCTGGCCACGGCCGCACCACCCAGCATCCCCACCAGCAGCGACACCACCACCAGCCCGACACCAGCGGGTTTCAGCCGCTCATGCCCCGGACCCTGCGGGGGCCGCGGCGCACCGGGCCCCGGGTCGTCCGGGTCGTCGTCGAACACACGGCTCATCGCCGCACACCCAGACTCACGGCAGCTCGATGACCTCGTCGGTCTTGTGCACGCCCGAGACGTCAACAGTCTTGACCAGGTCGGCCACCTTGCCCTTGCCCGGCAGCTCACCCAGCGGGTCGGCCTCGAGCCACGGCACCAGCACGAAGCCACGCTCGTGGGCGCGGGGGTGCGGCAGGGTCAGTTCGGGGGTTTCGCGTTCACGCTTGCCGACCATGACCAGGTCGATGTCGAGCGTGCGGGGGCCGTTGGGCACGTCGCGCACCCGTCCGAAGGCCTCTTCGAGGGCATAGATGCGGTCGAGCAGCGTGGCGGGCTCGAGCGTGGTCTCACAGACCAGCACCAGGTTGTAGAAGTCGGGCTGCGGAATGTCGCTGATCGGGTCGGTCAGGTACACCGACGACACATCGACGGGGATGACATCGGGGGTGCTCGCCAGCTGCGTCACCGCCGCCTGCAGGATCTCGAGGCTGTCGCCCACGTTCGAACCAAGGCTGAAGACGACCTTGCTGATGGGGCGCAGGTTGCCGAGGGTATCAACGTCGATGAACGTCATGACTTGCTCCTGATCACGGTGATGGTGACGTCACTGAACGGCACAGGGATGGGCGCAGAGGGCTTGTGGACGACCACCTCGACCGTGGTCACGGCCTCGCGGGCCAGGATGTCGTCCGCAATCCTGCCGGCCAGCGTCTCGATCAACTGGAAGGGTTCGCCGGTGATGCGGTCCGCCACCAGCTGTGCGACCTCGGCATAGTTCACCGTACCGGCAAGATCATCGGCCTGCAGGTCGACCTCGGTCTCGATGCGCACATCGACGATGAACTCCTGGCCGTCGCGGCGCTCCTCGGGCAGCACACCATGGAAGCCGGTGCCGCGGACACCACTCAGGGTGATCCACACAGGTTCGGTCGCCATCTGCTGTCCTTCGGGTTGGGTCTGGATTGACCCTACCGGAGGCCGGAAGGGTGCCCCTCGGGGGCGTCCCAAACCTGACGCAGCCGGGCCACCACCTCGACGGCGTCCCGGTGCTGGCGCACCGTGTGGGTGCGGACGGCCCACGCACCCTGCAGTGCACTGAGCGTGGTGATGGCGACCGCGGCGTCGTCACGGTGCAGCACCGGGCGCGGCCCACGACCATCGCGCAGCAGGTCACCCAGGAACCGCTTGCGCGAGACCCCCACGAGCAGCCGGTAGCCCAGGCTCACGAAGTGTTCCTGGTCGGCCAGCAGTTGCCAGTTCTGGGTGGCGTCCTTGGCGAAGCCGTAGCCGGGGTCGATGATGAGCCGCTCGGGGGTGATGCCGGCCGACAGGGCAGCGCCGATGCGGGCGCCGAGTTCGGTCATCACTTCGCCGGTGACGTCGTCGTAGTGGGCCAGCTGGTTCATCTCGGACCCGTGGCCGCGCCAGTGCATGGCGATGTAGTCGGCCGGGGAATCGGCGACCACCCGCAGCATGTCGGGGTCGGCGAGCCCCGCCGAGACGTCGTTGATGATGGCCGCACCATTCTCGATGGCCGCGGCCGCCACGCCGGCCCGCATCGTGTCGACCGACACCTGGATGCCCATGCCGGCCAGTGCCGCCACGACCGGCACCACCCGGCGCAGTTCCTCGTCCTCGGGCGGGCGCACCGAGCCCGGTCGCGTGGACTCACCGCCCACGTCGATGATGTCGACACCCTCGGCCAGCATCTGCTGGGCATGGGCGAGCGCGTCGTCGAGGGCGTAGTGGTCACCCCCGTCACTGAACGAATCGGGCGTGACGTTGAGGATGCCCATGACGAGCGTGCGGTTCACCGGCGGGTCGAATTGATCAGGGCCAACGCCTCAGACCTGGTCTCGGCATTGCGCACGCTGCCCCGCACCGCCGAGGTCGTGGTGCGCGAACCCGGCTTGCGGACGCCGCGCATGGTCATGCACTGGTGCTCGGCCTCGACGACCACCAGGCAGCCACGCACCTGCAGGTGCACCATCAGCGCGTCGGCGATCTGGGTGGTCAGGCGCTCCTGCACCTGGGGCCGCTTGGCGTACAGGTCGACCAGCCGGGCGAGCTTCGACAGCCCTGTGACCCGGCCCTCGTCATCGGGGATGTAGGCGATGTGCGCCACGCCGGTGAACGGCAGCAGGTGGTGCTCGCACATGCTCCACAGCTCGATGTCACGCACGATCACCATCTCGTCGTGGGCGATGTCAAAGGTCGTGCTCAGAATCTCGGACGGATCCTGGCGCATGCCCGAGAAGATCTCTTCATAGGCCCGGGCGACCCGTTCAGGGGTGCCGTTGAGGCCCTCACGGTCGGGATCCTCACCAATGGCGTACAGGATCTCGCGGACTGCGGCTTCGATGCGCGGCAGGTCGAAGGCCTCGACCGGGGGCGGCAGCTCACCCATGGGTCACTGTCCCTGCGGCGGGTACTGGCCACCCTGGGGGTACTGGCCGCCCTGGGGGTACTGCCCGCCACCCTGCTGCGGGTGCTGGCCCGGCCAGTTCGGCGGGCCCCACTGGTGCGGCGGCTGCCAGGGCTCGTGGGGTCCGTGCTCACCGCCGGGGCCCGACACGTGGCCCGGGTGTCCCGCTGGCAGGGGGGCGCCACCTGCCGGGTGCGGCTCGTCCAGTTCCGGCAGGCTCGGTGACACGGGGATCTCGACGGGCGGCTGGTTCGACGGGATGCGCTTGTCCGAACCGGTGAAGCCACCGCGTTCGGGCCAGCGCTTCAGGTCGGTGAAGATGCGCGCGACATCGGCCTTGCTGAGCGTCTCGTGCTCGACGAGCTCACGCACCAGTTGGTCGAGGATCCCACGGTTGGCGTCGAGCACCTCGAAGGCCTCCTGGTGGGCGGTCTCGAGCAGTGCCGCCACCTCTTGGTCGACGACCGACGCGGTGGCATCGGAATACTCGAGGCTGCGCGAGCCCTGGGTCATGCCCAGGAACGGTTCGGAATCGCCGCCGCCCAGCTGCACGGTGCCCACCCGGCTGCTGAAGCCGTACTGGGTCACCATGGCGCGGGCGACCTTGGTCGCCTTTTCGATGTCGTTGCCGGCGCCGGTGGACGGGTCGTGGAACACCAGCTCTTCAGCGGCGCGGCCACCCATCATGTAGGCCATCTGGCCCAGCAGCTCGCCCCGGGTCTGGGAGTACTTGTCCTGGTCAGGCATCACCATGGTGTACCCCAGGGCTCGTCCACGCGGCAGGATCGTCAGCTTCTGCACGGGGTCGACGCCGGGCATCGCCGCGGCGACCAGCGCGTGGCCGCCCTCGTGGTAGGCCGTGACCAGCCGCTCGTGCTCGTTCATCAGGCGGGTGCGCTTCTGCGGGCCGGCGATCACGCGGTCGATGGCCTCGTCGAGCTGGTGGTTGCCGATGACCGGCAGGTTCAACCGTGCGGTCAGCAGCGCAGCCTCGTTGAGCACATTGGCCAGGTCGGCACCGGTGAAGCCGGGGGTGCGGCGGGCGACGGACTGCAGGTCGACGTCGTTGGCCATGGGCTTGCCCTTGGCATGCACCCGCAGGATCTGGGCGCGGCCCGACAGGTCGGGGGCCTCGACGGCGATCTGGCGGTCGAAACGCCCCGGACGCAGCAGCGCCGGGTCGAGCACGTCGGGGCGGTTCGTGGCCGCGATCAGGATGACCCCGCCGCGCACGTCGAAGCCGTCCATCTCGACGAGCAGCTGGTTGAGGGTCTGCTCACGCTCGTCGTGGCCACCGCCCATGCCGGCGCCGCGGTGGCGGCCAACGGCGTCGATCTCGTCGATGAAGACGATCGCGGGCGCATTCTCTTTGGCCTGGTCGAACAGGTCGCGCACACGGCTGGCGCCGACACCGACGAACATCTCGACGAAGTCAGAACCCGAGATGGAATAGAACGGCACCCCGGCCTCGCCGGCGACGGCGCGGGCCAGCAGGGTCTTGCCGGTGCCGGGCGGGCCGTAGAGCAGCACACCCTTGGGAATCTTCGCGCCGACGCGCTGGAACTTGGCGGGTTCGGCCAGGAATTCCTTGATCTCCTGCAGTTCTTCAATGGCCTCTTCGCAGCCGGCGACATCGGCGAACGTCGTCTGCGGGGTGTCCTTGGTGGCGATCTTGGCCCGCGACTTGCCGAAGCCCATCACGCCGCGGCCACCGCCCGCCCCGCCCTGCACCAGGTTCATGACGAAGAAGAAGCCGACGATCAGCAACAGGAACGGCAGGAAGTTGTAGAGCAGGCTCGTCCAGATCGACGGGCCCGGGTTCGAGCCGACCCACTCGTCGAGCGACTTGTCGGCGACGCGCTCATTGAGGCGCTCGATCAACTGGTCGGACTGGTTGTCGACCCACGTGGCCCGCACCTTGGTACGGCCCTCGTCCTTGGTGATCTTGATGGTCTGCTCACCATCGACGAGTTCGACCTTCTGCAGCTTGTCGGTGCTGTTGATGATCGACACGGCCTCGGACGTGGGGATGTCCTTGAAGCCGGTGGCCTGCGACGCGAAGTTCATCGCGGCGATGATCAGCACCAGTGCGATCAGGATCCAGATGACTGGACCCCGGAAGGCCTTTTTCAGGTTGTTCATGTATGTCCTCGCCGAAGCCGACAGATCGGAGCAAGCCTACCAGCGGGATTCCAACCCGCCGGGGGCCTTGTGGACAGCGGCCGCCCGGGGTGTGCACGATCGATACATGCGCTCCCCACACGCAGACCTGCTCATCCGACTCGCCGACGGCACGATCAAGCAGCGCAACCCCATCAGCGACAACGAGGTCTGGACCGTGCCCGGTCGCGGCAACCGGCCACTGGCGCCCCAACTGCCCGATCCTGTGCCGCTGGCGGCGTCCCGGCATGGTGATTTCTGTGCGTTCTGCCAGAAGCGCTACCTCGAGACCCCGCCCGAACAGGTGCGCCTGGTGCGCACGGGTCGTCCCGGCGAGGATGGTGACGACTGGCAACAGCTGCATCGACTGCCCGCTGACAAGGTCTTTGATACCGTCGCCGAGTTCCGGTGCGTGCCGAACCTGTTCGAGATCCTGAGCTATGACTACTGGCACCTGAACCACGGCTACGAACTGACACCGGTCGATGCGCAGCACCGCGCCGACTACCTGGCTGATGCCGCCGGACGAGCGCATGTGCTGGCCATCGCCCGCACCAAGCTGCGCGCGGCGGGTCGCACCGATGACGAGATCGCCGGCATGGGCGACGAGGCCATGCTGGCGCAGACCACGGGGTTCTTCGGTGGCGGGCACGACCTGATCGTGGCGAGGCGGCATTACGTCGACGGCGCAAAGTACAGCTCGGAACTGGCCTCGTCGGGCACGCTCAGCGTTGAGGAGCACCGGCACTACATCGCCCTGACGGTGGCCCAGCTGGACTACCTGTACCGCTCGAATCCGTTCGCGAAGTACGTGGCGGTCTTTCAGAACTGGCTGAAGCCTGCAGGGGCCTCGTTCGACCACCTGCACAAGCAACTGGTGGCGATTGACTCGCAGGGGGCGCGCAACGAGAAGGTGATCCGGCTGCTGACCGAGCACCCGACGGCCTACCAGGACCGACTGCTGCGCCCCGCCCGCGAGTTCGGCCTGGTGATCGCCCGCAACGACCATGCGGTGGCGTTCGCGGGGTTCGGGCACCGGTTCCCGACCATCGAGGTGTTCAGCACGTCGCCGACGTGCGCCCCGCAGCAGCAGACGGCTGATGAGGTGGCCGCGATGAGCGACCTGGTGCATGCCGTGCACGCGGCGACCGGGCCACATGTGCCCGCCAATGAGGAATGGCACTACCGGCCGCGGGGCACCACGGTGAACATCCCGTGGCACATCAACATCAAGTGGCGCATTTCGACATTGGCGGGCTTCGAGGGCGGCACCAAGATCTACCTGAACACCATCGACCCGTGGACGATCAGGGATCGGGTGGTGGCGAGGCTGCACGAGTTGCAGGCTGTGGGCGCGATCGCGCCGATGACGATCAGCGGGTGAGGCTGCTGAACAAGAACGTTGGTCGATCCAGCACCGTGTGAGGTGCTGGATCAACCAACGTTGCGGTGATTTTCGGGGTCAGGCGCCGGTGTTCGGCAGCTTCGGCGGCCGGGCCGGGTTCGCCGGGGTGGACGACGGGGGCCCGGACGGGGTCGCCGAGGGGCCGGCCGTCGGCAGTTCATTGGTCGGCTGGGGCTGGGGCTCGGCGGCCGGGAAGCTGGCCTTGATCCAGACCAGGCGGTGGTCGGAAGTCGGGAAGGGGTACACGCCGGTCAGTCGCGACAGCGGGTCGGCCGCCACCGGCCAGAACACGCCCGCAGCGGTGACAGTGGCGCCGGCGTTCGGCAGCACGTAGTCGACGCGGATGTTGCCCGGCCGCGGGGTGTCGTTGAAGTCGGCGGTGTCGTACTTGGGGTCACCGGTCTGGCCCACGTTGGCGCCGCCCTGCAGGCCGGCGGCCTCGACCGCGCCGGCCGAGGTCGGCAGGGTGTCCTGCAGCGCCGGGTTGTCGAGCAGCTGCTGGATCGAGCCGGGCTCGGAATCACCGTCGAACGGGTCGGAGTTGTAGTCACCGACGATCACGAAGTTGGCGCCGGCCGCCAGCCCGCCCCGCACGCCCTTGTCGTCGTACAGGTAGCCGCCCTTGCCCGAGATGTAGTCGGCGAACAGGCGGATCTCGTCATGGTTGCGCAGCTTGTTGCGCTTCTCGGGTCCGTCGAACGAGGGCGGGGTCGGGTGCGCTGCCAGCACATGGACGATCGTGCCGTCCACATCGACGGGCACATCGGCGTGGGTCTTCGACGACAGCCTGAAGGCCTGCAGCTCGTCCGTGCTGTACCAGTCGGCCGGCTGGGGGGTGGCCGGGTCATCGGGCAGCTTGGCGCCGGGCATGTCCTTCCACAGGAAGTTCTGGAAGGTGCGCACGTCGGCGGTATTGATCGGGTACTTCGAGTACACGACCATGCCGTACTGGCCCGGGAAGGTGCCGAACCCGAAGGCATCATCGGCGCCGCCGACGGTGCCGTCGTTGTTCAGGTCCATGCCGCTGGGCACACCGGTGTTGACCGGTCCGGCCCAGTAGTAGGGGTAGTCAGCAGCGGGTGCACTGTTCTGCGACACCTTCAGGTAGTTGTCGCGGAAGAGCTTGGCCGAGGTGCCGTCGGCGTCGTGGTCGAACTCGTTCACGAGCACGATGTCGGCGCCCGAGCGCTGGATCGTCTCGGCGGCGTTGCGGGCCTGCTGGTTGTCGGGGGTGGCGAGGTCAAGCTTCAGCTGGCCGTCGGCATTGCGGTTCAGGCTGGCGTTGAACGTGGCGACCGTCAGCTGCGGCGTGGTGGCAGCAACGGCCTGCGGCTGGGGCAGGGTGGACAGGCCGGTCAGGGCCAGGGCGGCCGCGACGGCGACGGCGGTCGGCCGCAGGTGGGGCAGGGGGCGCATGAGGTTTCCTCGGTGGTCTGCGATGGGGACACCGGCAGGCTAGGGCCTGCAGGCGATCCCATTGCGTCCCCCGGGTGAACTCTTGACGACATGTGCCGCCGGGTTCGGCGAACAGGTGCTGGTTCAGTCGATGTGCATCCTGAAGTCATAGTGCGCCGGCAGTGGTTCATCCGTGCCCGCAGCCCGCTGGTAGTCGTCCCACAACTGGTCGAGCCCGAGGTCGCCCTCACGCAGGTCGGGCAGCACCAGTGGCCGGTCGAGCAGTTCGCGGGCCCCGGCCAGGTCGCCCGTGCCCACGCGGGCCGCGCAGTCCAGGTAGGCGACGCGCGGCAACTGCCGCTGCTGTTCACCCAACCCCTCGATTGCCGCGAGCAGGTCGGCATGGCGCCCGACCCGGTGCAGGGCCGTCAGCCACTCGACGAGCAGCTCGTCACCTGCCGCGCCGCCGGGTCGGGTCAGCGTCGCCCCATCGGACGAGCTGAACAGGCGGGTCAACAGGTCCGCCGCCTCGTTCTGGTCACCGGCCGTCACCGCCAGGGCCCGCAGCGCAAGTGCGGCCACGGTCGAGCCCGCACCAGCCTCGCCGGCTGTGTCCACCGCCGCCTGCCAGCTCTCGCGCGCCGCCGCCGGCTGCCTCGCGGCCAGCTGTGCATAGCCCAGCAGCAGGTCTCGCACCGGCCCCGCAGCCGTTGCCTCGAGCCGCGCCGCCCACCCCGCGCCGGTCTGCACACTGTCGGCCAGCGACGCGTCGACCACCCCGGTCGAGGCCAGGTCGGCCCAGGCCCGCTGCTCGGCATCCATCGACCCCGGCAGGAACGGCGTCGCCGCATCTGCCGGCAGGTCGCCCACGGCCACCGCCAGCGCACCCCAGCCGTTGTTGGCCTTGTCAGCCGCGGGTTGCCAGTCGTGGGCCACCGGCACCGCCGCCATCGCGCGCAGCACCCGGTCAGCTGTGTCGATCCACTCGGCGTCCACCGCGACCCGCGCCGCCGAGGCCACCGCGTCGTCGAACGGCGCCGCGGCCACGTCTGCGCCCAGGTTGATGCCGCGGTAGGTCTCGGTCCAGCTCCACGTCTGGCCCGCGGGCAGGCGCAGGTGTTCGAGCTGCGTCGGCGCCAGGCCCGCCTGGATCTCGGTATAGGCACCCGAACCCGACAGCCACTGTTGCCAGGTCGTGCCACCCGATGCCGTGCCCCAGACGAACAGCTTGCGGCTGGCCAGCGCCGCGGTCGAGGCCTGCGCCAGGCCGTGGCCGTCGGAATCGACCGCGGCGATCCACGGATGGGTCGCCCGGGTCTCGAAGAAGTAGTCGGCACTGTCGTGGGCCAGGGTGGGAACCGTCACGTCATCCCCGTCATTGACCGGCACGTCGACCCGTCGCAGGTTGCCCGTGTAGCCGAAATTGAACGCCGACCGCGCATCGACCAGCACTCGTCCGCCCTCGGCCTGGGGCACGGCGACGTTCGACCACCAATAGACCGGACGATCCTGGGCGTGGGGGTTGGTGAGCGTCACGTGGGTGGTCAGCGCGGTGGCACCCGCGGGCAGCCAGACATCCATGCGCCAGACGAGTTCGAGCATGCGTTCATGGGCCCACATGCGCAGCACCTGCACCCCGTCGTGCTCGACGACGGCCGCCGAGACCGGCTCGCAGGTCAGGGCCCAGTGGCCGGTGACGCCGAGGTTCCATTCGACGCCGCCGGCGAACCAGGCATTGCGCAGTGCGAGGTTCGCGGGCTGGATCGCGTCGGCCTGGTGCAGCAGTTCGCGGCCGCTGGCCAGGTCGGTCAGCGTCCAGAGCCGTCCGCCCCAGTCGAGCAGGAATGTCGCGCGCAGGTGCTCGTTCTCGAGCACCGCCACCCGCTGCTCGACGGGCCGGGGGTCGCGGTCATAGCGCGACTGGTTGCGCCAGGGCAGCACCGTCGGCGGCCGGTCGAGGTGGTCGTCACCGAACGCCAGCAACTCGCGGTCGGACTCGCTCGGCAGCCGCCCGCCACCACCGTTGAGGATGGGCAGCCCGGGGCGCGGGTCGGGGCCGGCGGTGGGCAGGGTCTGCTGGATGATCCGCACCGTCGCGGACGCGTCACGTGATGTCATGTCAATATCTCCCGCCCGGGAGCTTAGGGAGTCCCGAGCATCCGGGGAAGTCACGCACACAACTCGTGCACGCCCACCACCCAGAGAGGTCGGACATGACCGGTTACGGCCCCCACGGCTCCAGCCTGCGAGACCTGCCGCGGTTGAGGCTCGCCCCCGTCAAGCAGCGGTTGCCGGGCCTGCAGTGAAACCCACACCACCACACCATCCCCGCCATCAGGTTGGCGGGCTGGGCGTGAACGGGGCCGTGGCCCAGCAGTGTGCATCGACCGGGCAAAACCGGCTGGAACGGGCTGAATCGCCCCGGTCGATGCACGCTGCTGGGGCATGGTCGTCCCAGCGGTGCCGAGGCGTTCGACTACCAACGGTTCGGCACCGTTGTGGGGCACGATCCGGGGCTGGCACCTGCCGCGATCCGTCCCGCAGACCACGACGGGCCCAGCGGGTGCACGCCGACACCTTCAAGTGCACGCAGACACCTGCAGACGGGTGTCACCGTGCACACAAGGGTGTCAACGTGGACGAAGCAAGCACCCGGCTGGTGGGACACCCCCGGAGCCGACCCATGCACTCGTCCTGCCCAGGGCAAGGAGCCGGACCGACCCAGGCGCCCAGCAGTGCGCAGAGCAGATTGCCCCTGAACGCAACAGTTGCCCTGGCGCCGGCGCCAGGGTAAACGTTGCGCTTCGGGGCAATCCTGG
>NZ_JBNINW010000002.1:12008-652514 GCF_050110855.1 Aestuariimicrobium sp. G57
CCCAGCGGTTGACCGGAGCGGTTTTCTCTTAAAGCCACCGTTGGCCCTGTTTCCGGCACCAGGGCAACTGTTGCGTTCAGGGGCAATCCTGGGGACGGGCTCAGCGGTAGACGTGCTCGGCCAAGGTGCCCACGTCGCGCAGGTTGCGGTAGCGGCCGGCATAGTCGAGCCCGTAGCCGACCACGAACTCATTGGGGATGTCGAAGCCGACGTACTTGACGTCCACGTCGGTGGTGATCGCCTCGGGCTTGCGGAACATGGTCATGATCTCGAGCGAGGCGGGCTCGCGCGACTGCAGGTTCTGCACCAGGTAGCTCAGGGTCAGGCCGGTGTCGACGATGTCCTCGACGATCAGCACATGCTTGCCCGAGATGTCGGTCGACAGGTCCTTGAGAATGCGCACCACGCCCGAGCTCTTCGTGCCCGAGCCATAGGACGAAATCGCCATCCAGTCCATGGTGCAGTGGCTGCGCAGCGCCCGGGACAGGTCGGCCATCACCATGATGGCGCCGTTCAGCACACCGATGAGCAGCAGTTCTTTGCCCTCGTAGTCGGCATCGATCTGCGCGCCGAGCTCTGTGATGCGGTCCTGCACCTGGTCGGCGGTGAAGAGCACATGTTCGAAGTCCTGGGCAATGTCCTTGGCATCCACGAGGGCCAGCCTAGCGGGGTGTCACCCGCAGCAGTCCATCGTGGCGCTCAACCACTGCACCCGGCAGGTGCACCGCGCCCTGGCCGTGCCAGTTCTCGACCAACCCGGTGACGGCCGCAACATGGGCGGCGGTGGGCTGGTCGACGCCGGCGCCGATGAGCCAGGCGCGCACCATCCGGGTGGCGATCGCCGCGGGAAGCGCCTGCAGTGTGGTGCAGGCCAGCGCGCCGTCGTCGGTCGGGCGGCTCGGGCGGCGGGCGAGTTCGCGCGTCAGCTCACGGGCGGCCCACTCATCGAGGGCGTCGGCATCGGTGCTCGCCAGCGCGGCCGTGCGGGCCAGTGCCTCGGCCACACCGGGCCCGAGCTCTGCCTCGAGCGACGGCAGCACCCTCGAACGCACCCTCACCCGCGTGAACCGCGCCTCGGCGTTGTGCGGGTCGTCCCAGACGGGCAGCGCCCACTGCCGGCACGCTTCGCGCGTGATCGCGCGCCGCACCCCCAGCAGTGGACGACGCAGGGCGCCCGTCGACGGCTTCATTCCAGCCAGCGACCTGGTTCCCGAACCGCGGCCAAGCCCCAGCAACACCGTCTCGGCCTGGTCGTCGAGGGTGTGGCCCAGCAGCACCACGCCGTCGGCGCCCGCTGCGGCGAGCAGGGCGGCATGGCGGGCATCACGGGCGGCCGCTTCGGGGCCCCGACCACCAGCGGAGGGGACCTCGACGGCCACCACCCCGGCCTCGAGCCCCAGCCCGCGCAACCGGCCCGCGACAGTTGCGGCGACCTCGTCGGAACCAGCCTGCAGACCATGATCAACAACCACCGCCTGCACCTGCAGTTCATGATCAACACCGGCGCGTTCGAAGCGGCGCAACACCCAGGCGGTCCCGGCGGCCAGCGCCATCGAGTCAGCCCCGCCCGAGACTCCCAGCACCACCCGCGAGGCGGTCAGCGTGGCCAGGCAGTCCTCGACGGCCCGGGCGACCTGCAGGGCCGCCGGCCCCAGCTCGCGCCGCGCCATCAGAACCCCCGCGCCATCAGAATCCCCGCACCATCACACCCGCTTCGCCATCACTGCGGCCGCGCACCCAGTCCGAGCACCCGGCGCAACCACAGCGCGGGCGACAGCAGTTCGTCACGGGTGGGCAGCTGCTCCGGGCCCTCGAAGACCCGGTTGAGGCCCTGGTGTCCCGCGGCGTCCAGCACGGCGCGGCAGAACACCGCACCGTCGCGGTACTGCGCCAGCTTGCCGTCGAGGCCGACCAGCTTGCCGAGGGCGGCGAAGCGTCCGCCCTGGTCACGCCGCGATTCAAAACGTGCGCGGATGGTCGGCAGGGTGGTGATCAGTCCGGGTCCGGCGAGGTCCATCACCACGTCGGCATGCCCCTCGAGCAGCGACATCACGGCGGTCACCTTGTCAAGAGGCGCGTGGGCCTGCGGTGCGGACAGCACGTCGAGCATCGCGCCCTGTGAATGCTGCGGCCGCTCGCCACGGCGCAGCACGCGCGCGAGCACGTCACCCACACTCTCGCCCGCGTCGTCCTCGGCCGAGACCACCTCGTCGACGAGCGCCAACAAGTAATCCGGCAGCCACGGGGCGGCGGCGAACTGCACCCGGTGGGTCTGTTCGTGCAGTGCGACCCACGTGCGGAAGTCGCGCGGCACCAGCCGCAGCTGGCGTTCGACCGCAATCACGTTCGGGGCCACGAGCAACAGCCGCGGGGTGGCGGCAAAGGGGTCGAACTGGCCCAGGATGCGTGACCCGAGCACCGCGAGAACCCCGCCGAGCTGGGTGGCGACGACCCGGCCGGTAATGCGCTGGCCCAACCCCGGCGTCGCGGCCACACCCAGCCGTGCCCACAGCAGCTGCGCCGTGCCGACCATCGACGCCGCCCACGTGCGGCGGTCGACGACCAGGTCGACGCCGTCGGTGACCAGCGGCAGCCCGGTGGCCTGCGAGACCAACCCGGGGGCAAGGGCCGCGGCCTCGCGCAGTTCGGCGACGGCCTCGGTGCGCATGGCGCGCGTGGTGGGCGGCGCCTTCGGCATCAGCCGACCGGCCACAGAAATGGCAAGGTCGAAGTCGACCCAGGGCAGCGCGCTCACGAGCACCCGCATTCGCTGATCTCGGCAGCCACGGTGTCGATCCAGGCGCGCGCCCACCAGTCGTCCTTCGACTGGTTGACCAGCAGCACCAGGACCACGCTCTGCCCCGAAGCGGTGAGCGTCCAACCAGACAGTGATGACACCTCGCTCAGAGTACCCGTCTTGGCATGCACCCGACCCCGCCCGGGAGCGGCCTCGTCGATCAGGAACCGCTCGCGCAGCGTGCCCGACGCCCGGGCGACAGGGGTGGCCGTGAGCAGGTCGCGCAGGTCGTCCGAGGCGGCGATGGTGGTCCAGGCGGCGCCCAGCATTTCGGCGGTCACCAGGTTGCTGCGCGACAGGCCCGAGCCGTCGGCGAACACCGCCCCCTGCCGCCAGACGCCGAGTTCGGTGAGCACCTGCTTCAGCGCCGTCGTCCCGCCCTCGAACGACGGCGCAGCCCCCGTGGCCAGCGCCAGGTGACGCAGCATCATCTCGGTGGCGGTGTTGTCGCTGGCGACCATCGCGTGGGTGACGACCTGCTCGACGGGCAGCGACTGGATGGTGGCGATGGGTGCGGTCGTGCCCGCCTGTCGTTCGGTGATAGTGCCCGTGACGGTGATGCCGTTGGCCTTCAGCTGCGCGGCGAACACCGTCGCGGCACTGAGCGCGGGGGTGGTCGTCCGGGCGGTGGCCGTGATCCTGCCGTCGGCGCCACGCGTGCGTCCACCGTCGACCATCAGGGGACGCACCCGGGTCACCTGGTCGACATACCCGGCGGGCCACGTCGGGGCCCATTCCGGGCCGACGAACAGGGTCTGGTCGAAGCCGACGGTGACGCTGGTGACGCCCTCGGCCTTCAACGCCGCGGCGGTCAGCACGGCCAGCTGCTGCGTGGTCGCCGTGCCCGGCATCGTCGGGTCGGGCACGGAATTGAGGTACGGGTCACCCCCACCGCGCAGCACCAGGACCCCGGCCTGCGGCTGGGTGACCGCCGTGGTCAGCCGCGTTTCGCCCGGGATCGCATGCAACACGCCGAGCATCGTCAGCGTCTTCATGTTCGAGGCGGGGATCATGCGCTGGCTCTGCCTGTTGGCATACAGCACCGCCCCGGTGGCGCTGTCGAGCACCAGCGCGGACGAGGTGCCGCCGAAGCGCTGCGGCACCGCAGTGACCTGGGCGGCGAGCTTCGCGGGCACGATGCCGGCCGACGGGCTGGCGGGCCCCGCCGTGCCCACCACGACCGAGGGGTCACTGGACGAACCGGTGGCGCTCGGCTGGGGGAACAGGGTCGTCGCAGCCGGGGGCAACACCCGCGCATCGCGCAAGCCCAGCGCGCGCAGCAGCGGCTGGTGGGCGAAGACACTGGCCCCGACCGCACCGACCGCGACCATGGCCACCGCGCCGGCCGCCAGACGGGTGCGCTTGCGGGGGGCCGATTGGGGGGCTCGCTGCGGCATTGTCTCGGGTGGCTCCATGGCGGTCACCTCCGGGGTGTGAAAGCAGTAAGCTGGCCCCCTGACGAGGGTGTCCCCATCATAGAGAGAGCAAGCCGTGACCAACGATTTCAAGTCTGTTGAGCTCAGCCCGATCCCTGACGGCATCCGGTTCGACGTGACCATCGAAATCCCCAAGGGGACCAAGAACAAGTACGAGATGGATCACAACACCGGCCGCATCCGTCTGGACCGCACGCTCTTCACCTCGACCCAGTACCCGTATGACTACGGCTTCGTCGAGGGCACCCTGGGTGAGGACGGTGACCCCCTCGACGCACTCGTGCTCGTGCCCGAACCGACTTTCCCCGGCTGCCTGATCGAGTGCCGCGCCGTGGCGATGTTCCGCATGCGTGACGAGATGGGCGGTGACGACAAGGTGCTGTGCATTCCGACTGCTGACACGCGCCAGAACAACATCATCGACGTCGACTCGGTCTCGGAAATGATGCTGCTCGAGATCGAGCACTTCTTCACCGTCTACAAGGACCTCGAGCCCGGCAAGTCGGTCGAGGGCGCCACCTGGGTGGGACGCAAAGAGGCCGAGGCCGAGGTGGCCGCCTCGTTCGAGCGCGCCAAGGGCACCCCGTACGAGCACCACCACGCGAACCTCGCGTGACCCATTACGTCCTGCTCGCCCCCGCCGCCAACCGCGTCTATGCCGGCGAGGCGCTGGGCCTTGCCGCGGCCGAACTGAAGCTCTGCCATCCGGGCGCTGACGTCGTCCCGGTGGCGCTCGCGGGTGTCGACTACCTGAAGGTGGACGCCCCTGGCGGGTTGGACGCCGAGGTGGTGGCCGGCCAGTCGGCCGCACTGGCGCTGTTCGAGGCAGTGGAATCGTCGGGCGCTGGGGAGACCACCGGCGACCTGCTGCGCCCGGTGCCACTGCCGGTCACCGACTGGCTCGACGACGACCTGGTCACCATCCCGAAGTACCCGGGCAAGACCAATGAGCAGTTCACCCGGCTGTTGACCAATGTCACGCTGGCGGCGGTGCGCCGTGAGCCGGGGCCGCGTGAGGTGCTCGACCCCATGGCCGGGCGCGGCACGACGATGATGACCGCGTGGCTGCTGGGCCATGACGGGTTCGGCGTCGAGGCAGACCCGAAGGCCGTCGAGGCGATGGCCGCCTATCTGAAGACCTGGCTGCGTCGCAAGCGGCTCAAGCACACTGCCGACACCACGCCCGTCCGTCGTGAGGGATGTGCCATCGGCAAACGGTTCGACGCCACCCTGCGGCTGCCGGAACGCCGCGAGCTGACGATGGGAGTCTTCACCGGGGATGCCCGGGACTCGGCCCAGCTGTGGGGCAAGCGCAAGTTCGACGCGGTGGTCACCGACGCCCCGTACGGAGTCGTGCATGGCGCCGCCGCGCACGGGGCGCGGGCAGGTGGGTCGCGCGACCGGTCACCCGCCGCGCTGCTGCGCGAGGCCTTGCCCGTGTGGGCGGTTCAGCTGCGTCCGGGTGGTGCGATGGGCCTCTCGTGGAACACCCACGGGCTCACCCGTGAAGACCTGGCCGCGATCATGGTCGAAGCCGGGCTCGAGGTGCAGGACGATGGCCCGTGGTTGCAGTTCTCGCACCGGGTGGACTCGTCGATCCAGCGGGATCTGATGGTGGGCGTGAAGCCGGTCTGAGGCCGTCCGGCCACCCCCGGGCTCAGTCGCCCTTGAGCACCGAGTGCATCCAGCCCAGGTGCTCCCAGACCTGCAGTTCGCGCCCGCCCTCGTGACCGGCGTGGCTGTAGATGCGGATGTCGGTGTCCGGGCGCTCCTCGTGCAGGGCACCCCACTGGTTGTAGGCGGCGAAGACCGTCGACGGCGGGCAGATCTGGTCCATCAGGCCCACGCTGAACATGGTCGGTGCCAGCGCCCGCTTCGCCAGGTTGACCCCGTCGAAGTACGAGAGCACGTTTGCGACGGCCTGTTCCTCGGTGGGACGGCTGCGCAGGTAGCCCGAGAGTTCCTTGTAGGGGTGGGTGTCGACCAGGGTCATCGCGCGGTTGAAATGGCACAGGAACGGCACGTCGATCATCGCCCCGCTCAGCGAGACCCCCGCCAGCTGGGCCAGCCCGGTGGCGGCGATGGCGATGCCGCCCCCCTGCGAACCACCCTGGGTGAACAACTTGCTGGGGTCGACCTGCGGCAGGGTGCGGGCCACCTGCACCGCGCGCAGCGCATCGATGAAGACGCGGCGATAGAAATACGTCTCGCGTGAGCGGATGCCGCGGGTCATCCAGCCGCTGACGCTCGAGGCACCGGCCGCCGGGTCGTCATCGTCGGTGCCGTCAAAGATGCCCATGGTGTTCCAGCCCTGGCCGCGGGTGTCCATGATCAGCTGCACGTTGCCGTCGGCCACCCATGGGGTGCCGAGCGGCAGGCCTCGTCCACCGTTGTAACCAACGAAATGCACCACGCCCGGACGAGGGCTGGTGGCACCGGCGGGCACCAGCAACCAGCCGCGCACCCGCGCGCCGCCCCAGCCGGCGAAGCTGATGTCAAAGGCGTCGACCTGCGACTGCCGGTTGTCGATGGGGGTGACCTCGACGGCGAGGTCGTGGGTGCTGACCTCGGCGATGCTCGCCCGCCAGAACTCCTCGAAGTCGTCGGGTTCGGCAATGGCCGGACGATACGCGCGCAGTTCGTCGAGGGGCAGGTCAAAGAAAGCCATGGCGGGATACTAGCGGGGCGGCGCACGCCATCGGGCGCGGGTGCCGGTTGTGACGCGTACCGTTGTCAGCATGCGAACGCTGTACCTGATGCGCCACGCCAAGGCCGTCGACCATGACCCGCACGCCGACAAGGGACGAGCGCTCGCCCCACGGGGCCGCGCGGACGCTGCGAGCGTCGGCGAACACTGGCTGCAGGGCGCGGGCATTGAGCTGGCGCTGGTCTCGTCGGCGACGCGCACCGTGCAGACGTTCGAGTCGCTCGGCCTCGACTGCCGCGCCGAGATCATGGACGCGCTGTACCAGGCGGGCACCGACACGATGAAGCAGCGCATCGGCGAGATCGGCGACGAGGTCACCCGGCTGCTGGTGGTGGGCCACTCCCCCACGATCCCGGCGCTGGCGGCGCAACTGCTGCACGAATCAGACCCCGGGACCGCGGACGACATCGCCTGGCATTACCCGACGGCCACGGTGACGGCGCTGAGCATTGAGGGTGGCTGGGCTGAGCTGGGCGAGCACCCGACCAGGTTGGCGAGGTTGTACCGGGTGCGGGGTTAGGCGCCGCAGCTTGGTCGTTGCCTAGCGCGACGGGGTCGCGCCCGGCGTCTGCGGTGCGCTGCTGGACGGCGCCGCGCTGGTGGGTTGGCCGGGTACGGGCGTCAGGGGCTCCATCAGGCGCTGGGCGAGCAGGTTCACGAGGAACATGGTCGCCACCACGAGCACGACCATCAGGGCCGTGGCAATGATCGTGCGGCGTCGTCCACGCTCGGCAGGGCTCGCGGCGACCGCAGCGAGGGCCTCACGCAAGGTCGTCGAACCCTCGACCGTGGGTGCAGGTTCGGCTGGCTCGGGGGCGGGTTCGGGCTCGGGATCGGACACCGCAGGCTGCAGGACCGTCGGCTGCGATGCCGCCCAGCGCTGGAGCTCGTCGGCCCGCATCCGGTGCACGAGCGCCTCGGGCAGGTCGAGGTCCGCGGCGTTCTCGGCGATCCCGCCCGCGGTCATGCGCAGGGCTCCCGCCCTTGTCAGGTCGGCACCACAGCTGCGGCACACGACGGCGCGTGCACCCGCCTCGGCGCCACACCGGGCACAGAACATGTCACACCTCCGCCCCCGCCGGGAGTCATCAGCAGCACTCCGAACCTCTGTCCGGCACCCCAGCATACAAAGGCGGGTGGCCGGGCGGCCGGGGCGGGGCATCGGGGTGGGGTGAGGTGGGTGACCAGGATCCGGCAGGAGTTCATGGAATGGGCTCTTGGTACGGGCCATCGGGCAAGTCCGGCCGGGTTCTGGACACCGCGGTCAGGCACGGGGGTCAGGGCAAGGGGCGCGGCGGCAGAGACTGCCTGCCGGCGGATGATCTGCCCCCCGGTGGATGATCTGCCCCCCGGCGCCGCACGGCAGATCATCCGCCATGATGCAGATCGTCCGCCAGGCGGCAACCATGGACGAGGGGCCGACCACGGCCCAGCGGCTGGATCGGTGTGCCGGGATCGGGTGACCAATACCCGGCAGGAGTTCACGAAACCGCCCATCAGAACGCCGCGTCGGCCAACTCCTGCCCGGTTCTGGTCACGCCCGCCACCCGCCCCCAGCACCCGCTGAAACCCAGCATTAACACCCGGCCCCAGACTGAAACCTGGCCGCCACACACGCAGCGATGTGGTGAAACATCGGTGCTGCACGCTTACCGGCATGACATTCCTTGAACTCAACACCGGCGACACCGCCTGGGTGCTCATCAGCGCAGCGCTTGTGCTGCTGATGACCCCAGCCCTGGCGCTCTTCTATGGCGGGATGGTGCGTGCGAAGAGCGTGCTCAACATGATGATGATGTCGGTCGTGGCCATGGGCACCGTCGCGGTGCTGTGGGTGCTGTTCGGCTTCTCGATGACTTTCGGCGACTCCTGGCATGGGCTGATCGGCAACCCGGCCCAGTTCGCCGGGCTTGCCAACACCGCGGACATGCTGATCGGGGCCGAGGGCCACCAGATCCCGCTGCTGGTCTTCGTCGGGTTCCAGGCGGCGTTCGCGATCATCGCGGTCGCGCTGGTCTCGGGAGCCATCGCCGACCGCATGAAGTTCGGGGCCTGGGTCGCGTTCTCGATCATCTGGGCCAGCCTCGTCTACTTCCCGGCCGCACACTGGGTCTTCGCGTTCGACGGCGTGGTGGCCGAGAAGGGCGGCTGGATCGCCAACTCCGTCAAGGCGCTCGACTTCGCCGGCGGCACCGCCATCCACATCAACGCCGGCATGGCAGCGCTCGTCCTGGCCCTGGTCGTCGGACCCCGCATGGGCTTCGGCACCAAGCCGATGCGCCCCCACAACCTGACCATGGTCATGCTGGGTGCCGGCCTGCTGTGGTTCGGCTGGTTCGGCTTCAACGCCGGTTCGGCGCTCGGAGCCAACGGCCTGGCCGGGCTGGCCTGGGTGAACACCCTGGCCGCCACCGCCGCCGCGATGCTGTCGTGGCTGGTCGTCGAGCGCATCCGTGACGGGCACGCCACCTCGCTCGGTGCGGCCTCGGGCATCGTCGCCGGATTGGTGGCGATCACCCCGGCCTGCGCGTCCGTCACCCCCCTCGGCGCACTGGGCGTCGGTGTGCTCGCGGGTGTCGGCTGCGCGCTGGCCGTGGGCCTGAAGAACCGGTTCAACTACGACGATTCCCTCGACGTTGTCGGCGTGCACCTGGTCGGCGGCCTCATCGGCACCCTCGCCGTGGGCCTGTTCGCCAAGGGCTCGCTGACCGGCGGGGCTGCCGGCGTCTTCTACGGCGGTGGTGTCGAGCAGCTCGGCCGCCAGGCCATCGGCGCCGCCGCAGTGCTCGTGTACTCGGGTGTGATGACCACCCTGATTGCCCTGGCCATCAAGTACACGATCGGACTGCGCGCCACCCAGGAATCCGAGAGCCGCGGCCTCGACCTGGCCGCCCATGCCGAGGTGGGCTACGACCTCACCAACGTCGGCTACTCGTCCTACCGGGTCAAGCGCACCCTGGTGGTGCCCGCCGCCCCGGAATCGCCCTCGGTGGTGCCGTCCATGGATCACGTGGCGGCCATCGATGAGTTGCCGTCCATCGATCAGGAGGTCAAGGCATGAAACTCGTCACCGCCATCGTCCAGCCCGGCGTGCTGAACGCCGTCCAGATCGCCCTGGTGCACCACGGCATCCACGGCATGACCATCACCGAGGTGAGCGGGTATGCCCGCCAGCGTGGTCACACCGAGGTCTACCGCGGCGCCGAGTTCACCATCGACTTCATCGAGAAGGTCAAGCTCGAGATCCTCTGCGATGACGACGAGGCGCAGGGGGTGGTCGAGGTGATCGTCACCCACGCCCGCACCGGATCTGTCGGCGACGGCAAGGTCTGGGTCACCCCGGTCGAGAATGTCATCCGGATCAGGACGGGGGAACTCGACTCGGCCGCGGTGTGACGCCACCCAACCAGCACCTGTCCCACACCAAACCTGCCTTCGATGATTCGAGGGCAGGTTTGTGTGCTGTCGCGCACACCAGCCCCCGCTCGTCCAAAACTTGCAGAACTGGCACCAACGCCGCGTCTGCAACCGGAACCAGCCGAACCAGATGTATTGGCGACACCCATGCCAGTTGTGCAGGTTTGGTGTGGGGGCCCAGCCTCCGGACGACGCCAACACCGGCCCTTCACCAGCCCCGCTCGTCCACGAACCTGCAGAACTGACACCACCGCCCCGTCTGCACCCCGAACCCGCCGAACCCGACGCACAGCCGCCAGGCGACGCACGCCCTCAGCCCAGCTCTCGCCCCACCGCCGCCGCAGCCTCCTGGCCCGAGCGCACCGCACCTTCCATGTAGCCGTTGAACCGCGGGGCGAACTCTGCGCCCGCGAATGTCACCAGTCCGTGCGGTTCGGCAAGGGCCGGCCCTGAGGCCGTCCAGACGCCCGGTGCGAAGTGCGCGCCGTGGCAGCCGCCGGTGAACCGCTCGGCGCGCCAGTCGCGTTCGACGTATTCCTGCATCGCCGGGCCGTCGCCGAAGGCCGCCGTCACCACCTGCGACAGCGCGGCCTCGCGCAGTCCGGGGGTGCGGTCCGACAGGTTCTCCTGGTCGCCGGCACCGAAGAAGCCGATCAGCAGGCCGGCGCCGTCCGCGCTGTTCGACACGTCGAACAGCACCCGCACCGGTCCCGCGTCCGAGCCCATCTGCCCCGAGAAGCCCGCGTCGTGCCACCAGGGACGCGGGTAGCGCGCGACGGCCTTGATGATCGAGCCGGTCGGCACCCTCGCGGCCGTCTCGGCGCGCCATCGTTCCAGCGGCGGGTTGTAGTCAAGCGCCACCGCCAGCTTCGGCGGCAGCGCCACGATCACCGTGCGGGCCTTGACCGTGCTGCCGTCGGCCAGGCTCACCACGGCGAAGTCCCCGGACGAGTCGATGCCCACCACCTCGTGGCCCAGCTTGACCCGGTCGCCCAGGGCCTCGGCCAGCCGGCGCGGCACCTCGGCCATGCCCTCGACCACGCGCTGCTGGTTCACGCCGCCGTTGACGGCGACCAGAGCCTCCATGTCGACGCCCGAGTTGGCGCGGTGCAGGCTCTCACCCAGGGTGACGTCGTTGAACTGCACCCCGAACGCGCCCTCGAACACGCGCGAGAACCACGCCTGCCCGCCGGGGGTGCGCAGGTTGCTGTGCACCCAGCGGCGCAGCAGCTGGTTGAGCCATGTGGCATTGCCCTCGGCCCACACCTTGTCACGGGCGATGCGCTCAGCCAACCGGCGAAAACGCGCCAGGCCCTGTCCCAGGTCGGCCACCTCGAACGGGTTGAGGCTTGCCTCGATCTCTTCCTGGCTGGGCACCGTGGCCACGACGCCGCCGAGCTTGACCGTGATGTCGCCGCGCGAGGTGCCGATCAGGTTCAGGTCCATGCGGTGGACGAGGGCCAGCATGCGGGTGTGCAGGTCGGCGACCCACTGGCCGCCGAGGTCTACGTGGTCGCCCGTGGCGAGCTGGGCCGATTCAACCCGGCCACCGACGCGGTCACGGGCCTCGAATACCACGATGTTGCGCCCGCGGTCGGCCAGTTCGGTGGCGGCCACCAGACCCGCGAGTCCGGCGCCGATGATCGCGCAGTCGAGCACCTGGGACCCCTCTCGTTCGACAGTTGCTGCCGACTCTACTGATGGCATCTCAGGCTCCTTCCACGGGGGTGCCCTGCTGCGGCTTGCGCTGTGCGGCCGGGCGTCGGGCCGCCAGCACCGTCAGGGCAACCGTGGCCAGCAGCGAAAGCAGACTAGCGCCAACACCCACCCCCACCCCGGGCTGGCGGTAGACACAGCTCACTTCTTCTGCACCATTCATGGGCACCGCGATCAGCCCTGCGCGCTCGACGTGGCGGGTGCCGCGCCCGTCGGTGCTGCACGACCACCCGGGCTGGTTCGCCACGGCGAGCACCGCGTCACCCGTCTGCGGGCCCGCGAAGCGGGCCGTGATGCGCGCCCCGTCGACGCTGATCTGCGGCACCGGGGTCTGGTTGATCTCGTCCATCAGCTGCTGGTAGTCGACACAGAGCGCCAGGCCGAGCTCGGTATAGCCCGCGTCACGCGAGACATAGCGCAACCGGGCGGTCTGGCCGGTGCCCGCGAGGTCGTCGATGAACTGCCCCTGCGAGGGGTAGAGCTTCTCGTCGGTCGCGGTGTTCACCCACGTCGCCTTGCCGGCCAGGTTCGGGGTGCGGAAGCTCAGGGTGCCCCGCTCGCAGGTGGCGGTGAGCACCAGCACCTGGTCCTTGCGGGACGCGACGAAACTGCCGCTGGTCACCTCGGCGGGGTTGCCGTCCTGCCATGCCAGGCTCGTCACCGGTGCGCTCACCACCGGACGGGTGAACAGGCTCTGCAGGTGCACCACCCGCTCCTGACCGCGGGGCGGGTTCGCCGGGTCGACCTGCGGCCGCGGCGAACCGACGACCCGCACCATCGGCAGCGCAGGTTGCACTGCGACCACCTGGTGCTCTTCATCCCAGCGTGCCGCCACCGAGAGCACCACGTCGTTGAGCAGCCCCGGCTGGTCCTGCACCCGGCGCGACCCAGCGGGGTAGCCCAGTTGACGCATGGTCTCCTGCACCTGGGCCGGCATCGTCGAGGTGTACATGGCCGTGCCGGGCAGATGCATGCGCAGCGGCAGGTTGGGGACGTTCCACCTCGGCAGGTCATGCCCGACCGGGCTGCCCACACGATAGGTGGGCCACTGGGACGTCTCGACCGTCTTCGCCGCCGCCTGCCGCTCGGCGGCCGAGGTCAGCACATAGGGCTCGCTGACGCCGTACTGGTAGCGCGAATGCGGGGTGATGATGACCCCAGACCACACCAGCTCGACCACCACGCAGCACACGATGACGACCTGCGCCACTGCACGCACCGCCTGCCGTCGTGGACGAGGCACCCGCGCGACGAAGGTGTAGGCGAACAGTGCCGCGATCGCCGCATACGGCCCCAGCCACCACGCCGAATAGGTCACATGCTCCAGGTCGGTCACGCCTGAGGCATGCCAGACCAGCAACGACACCACGACCAGCGCCACCACCAGTTGTGCCCGGGTGAGCCAGCCGCGCGCATCCTCTCGTCCATCGGCACGCTCGGTCAGCGCATGCCACCCGGCGACCACGAGCAGGCCGACGACGATGAAGCTCCAGCGATAGGCATTGCCGTTGGGCACGTCGCCGCCGTTGAACAACTGGATCGCGATCTTCCACTGCAGTGAGACCACGGCGACGACGGCCAGCGCCGCCCAGGTGATGCGGGCGCGCCAGCCCAGAGCCGGCGCCAGCGCCACCGCGGCGGCGCAGATGAGCACCAGCGACCCCGCGAACAGCATCGGCGGAAAGTCGACGCCCGCCGTGAACCCGAACAACCGCAGGGTCATCTCGTTCGGCTCGACCCGCATCAGCGTGCTCGGCGCGAATGACGCCCGACCCACCGCGACCAGCGAGGGCCACAACAACCACATCGCCGTACCCACACCCAGCCCGCCGCGCACAGCGAACCCGACCAGCCCGCGCAGCACCGCGACCGGGCGACGACCCTCGGCCACGAGCCACGCCAGGGCGAAGAACGCCGCGCCGAGGCTGGCCATCATCGCCGAGTAGTAGTTCGACCACCAGCCCAGCGCCACCAGCGCCACGGGCGCGACGACGGCGCGGTGGCGCACGGTCAGCACGGCCGCCAGGCACATCAGCGGAAACGCCAGCAGGCCGTCGAGCCACTGCGGCGTGGTCATGCCCAGTTGGACGACCCAGCTCGACGTGGCGTAGCCGATCGACAGGCAGATGCCCGCCAACCGCGGGGCCCGGGGACGAAGCACCTGCAGCAGCGCCATCATGGCCGCGGCGGCGCAGCCGATGCGCACTAGCGAGACGACCAGGATCGCGACATCCATGAGCCGCAGCGGGAAGAACCCGACCAGCAGGGTGAACGGCCCACCGAGGTAGGTGGCGTACTCGGGCAGGAACCCGGTGCCGCCCGCCCCGGCCCAGGTGAAGGCCACGTTGCCCAGATCCGCAATGGACCCGTCAGTGTTGTTGGTCAGCACGTCGTGCAGGTACAGGTGGAAGGGCAGGTATTGCGGGCCGTAGTCGCCGATGCCGCGCCCGACCTCACCGAATGGCGTCAGCCCCAGCGCTCTCGCGACCAGCACGTTCGCGCTGATCGCGCCGAGGGCTGCGGTCACCGGCGCCGCCGCGCCCCGCACCCAGGTACGCCAGTCGCGCTGCGGCGCGTCCTCGGGACGGCCGACCAGCACCATGCGGGTCACCAGGAACGTGAACGGGATCGCCAGGATGCCCATCGCCAGCGTCACATAGCGCACATCGGCGCTGAACAGGCTCACCAGGATGACCGAGCCGAAGGTGGTGAAGGCCACGTTGACAAGGGTGGTTGCCGGGAACGCGATAAACCGGCGCCACGTGGGTCGCACCCGGTAGGTGAACCAGCAGTTCGCGAAGAAGCTGAAGACCACCGACAGTGCCCACGCGATCAGGTGCGCACCCAGGTAGGGCAGCGCGAGCAGCAGCAGTCGATAGAACGCGTAGTAGACCAGCGTGTTGGTCACCCCGACGATGCCGAACCGGATCACCTGGCCCACGACGGGCTTGCGCGTCACGGCGGCCAGCCGCGGGGGCAGCCGGTCGACGAGGTTGCCCACGAACCGGTCGACCTGCTCGACGGCTGGTCTCACGCGTGACCACCGCGCTCGAGTTGCGCGTTGGTGGCGGGGTGGTCGAGGGCTGTCACGGCGGGATCGGCGGGGTCGTTGATCGACTCGGCGATGATGTAGTGCGGGCGGCCCTTGACCTCGAGGTAGATGCGCCCGATGTACTCCGCGATGATCGCCAGGCTGATCAGTTGCACACCGCTGAACAGGGTCACGGCGGTGATCGTGGTCAGGTAGCCGGGTGTCTGCACGCCCGAGATCAGCCAGCCGACCAGCAGCCAGACCAGGTAGAGCAGCGAGGCGACGATCGCCGCCACACCGATGATGAACACCGCCCGCAGCGGCTTCTGGTTGAAGCTGACGACGCCATCGATGCCGTAGTTGACCAGCGCCTTGAACGTCCACGACGACTCACCGGCGTCACGCAGCACGTTCTTGTAGCTGAGCATCACGGTCGGGTAGCCGATCCAGCTGAACAGGCCCTTCGAGAACCTGTTCTGTTCGCCCAGCTGCAGCAGCGCATCGACAGCCCGGCGGCTCATCACCCGGAAGTCACCGACACCGTCGGTCAACTCGACGTCGACCATGCCGTTGACGACCTTGTAGAACATGCGCGAAAAGAACGTGCGCACCTTCGAATCGCCGTCGCGCGAGCGGCGCGCCACCACCTGGTCGGCCTCGCCACGGTCGAGCACGCCCACCATGTCGCGCAGCAGCTGGGGCGGGTGCTGCAGATCGGCGTCCATGATGGCGACGGCATCGCCGCGGGCTGCGCGCAGGCCGGCGAGCATGGCCGGCTCCTTGCCGAAGTTGCGGCTGAACGACAGCACCCGCACGCGCGGGTCGTGGTCGGCGAGCTGGCGCGCGACGTCCAGTGTGTTGTCGCGCGAGCCGTCGTTGACGAGGATCAGTTCGAACTCCTGGCTCAACCCAGCAGTGGCCTCGACGGTCTCTGCATAGAGCCGCTGCAATGAAGCGGCTTCGTTGTAGCAGGGCACAACGAGTGAGAGCATCGAGAGCATGGGGTCGAGCCTAACTGAGGGTGGAGCCGTCTACGGGAATCGAACCCGTGGCCTGCGCTTTACGAGAGCGCCGCTCTACCGACTGAGCTAAGACGGCCTTGCCGGGACGAACCCAGCCGGAAGGACTATACCGGGGTGCCGGGGCGTGATGCCACTTCACGTGTTGGCGGGCATCATTGCCGGCGCCATCAGCCCCTCAGCACTCCAGCCCGTCCTTGGGCACCGTGCCCTTGTTGACGAAGTTCTCGACCGCCTGCTTGGCGCACTGGTTGCCCAGCGAGTACACACCGTGGCCCGCACCCTTCCAGGTGACCAGGGTGCCCGATTCGAGCTGCTCGGCCATCCAGACGGCCTGCTCATAGGGGGTCGCCGGGTCACCGGTGGCACCGAGCACGAGAATGGGCTGGGCCCCCTTGGCAGTGAGCTTCAGGTTGGCCATGGGTTTGGCCGACCAGTACGTGCACTGCATGCCCGGGCCCATGTAGTTGCCGAAGATGGGGGCCTTCTTGCGGGCGTCGTCCCATTCGGGTTTGACCACCCCGGCGCCGCCGTCCTGCGAATCGGCACAGGCGATGGCCGGGAAGCTGAACGCGAGCGAGCCGTAATTGCCGTTCTCGTCCTTGCCGATCAGGAACCCGGCGGCCAGTTCGAGGTACTGCGGTTCGCCGGCCTCGCGGGCGAAGCGCAGCGAGTTCAGCAGCGAGACATAGGCGGCCTCACCCGAATAGAGGAATGCGGCCACGCCGAGCACGCCCTCGTTCTGGGTGAGCACCGAGCTGCCCTTGCGGATCGGGTTCTGGTCAAGGCTGGCGAACCAGTCGGTCAGGTCCTTGACGACGGCGTCCTGGGTCTCGCCGTAGGGGCATTCCTGCTGGCGGGCGCACCAGGCGCCGAACTCCTTGAGCGCCAGGTCGAAGCCCATGGCCTGGATGACGGTGTCCTTGTCGGTGATGTTGACCGCCGAGTCGAGCACCAGCCGCGAGGCGCGCTTGGGGTAGAGCTCGGCATAGACCGAGCCGATGAACGTGCCGTACGAGACCCCGAGATAGGTCAGGTGCTTGTCGCCGACCAGGTAGCGCAGGTAGTCGAGGTCGCGGGCGGTGTCGATGGTCGAGATGTGGTCGAGCAGCGCGCCTGACTGGTCGCGGCACCACTTGGCGAAGTCCTTCTGGGCGTTCTCGAGGGCCGTGAACTCCGGGTCATCGTCGGGTGAGATGTCGACATCGTTGTACTCGTCCATCTGGGCATTGCTGGCGCACTTCACCGGGGTCGACTCACCGGCGCCCCGGGTGTCCCAGCCGATGATGTCGTAGCCGGGGAACCCGCCGGCCTCGAAGCCCTCGACATATTCCTGGCCCGAGCCCCCGGGGCCACCGGGGTTGATGAACATGCTGCCCTGTTTGGGGGCCGACGCCGGCCGCTTCTTCATCTTCAGCGTGATGGCCTGCCCGTCGGGTTCGTCCCAGTTGAGCGGCACCAGCACCGTGCCGCACTGGAAGTCACCGCACGCCTGCCAGCTGATGCGCTGGTTGAGGTAGCGGTCCATGCCCTGACCGGCCGGCGGGTCGGCGAACCCGTCGGGCTTCGCGTTCGAACTCAGGTTGGTGCGGTCGGGGGATGTGGGGGCGTCGGGCCAGGTCTCATGCTTCGACGCATCGTAGGAGGCCACGGGCACGTCGTTGGGGTCGACGGGGGCCGGGGTATCGCCGCCGGGGCTCTGGGGGGCCGCCGTGGTCGGCGACGGCTGCTGCTGGGTCGATTGCTGCACCTCGGTGGGTTGGGCAGACGGGTCGTCCTTGCCGTAGGGGCCGATGCCCAGCAGGGTGCACCCGCTGGCGACCAGCGCGAGGGCCGTGGCGGCGGCGATCGAGGCGAGCCGGATCGATCGGGGGCGGGTGCGCATCATGGCTCCTGGTCGTGGTCGAGGTCGGCACTGCGTTGGCGTCTGGCCTGGTGGCTCGGGCAGACGGACTCGAGCGGGCACCGCCGCACCTGGCCCTCGGGGTCACGCACGACGACCGAGTCCGAGGGCACGTTGTGGCCGATGACCCGCGCCGGGCCCTGGTCCGTGACGACATCCTCGCCCACCTGGGGTGCACGTTGGTAGAAGTCGACGTACAACGGGTGTTCGTACTTCAGGCAGCACATCAGCTTTCCGCAGGCCCCTGCGATCTGCAGCGGGTTGTTCGGCAGCCGCTGGCTGCGGGCCAGTCGCATGCCGACGGGTTCGACCCGCTTCAGAAAGGTCGAGCAGCACAGCTCTCGTCCACATGACCCGATGCCGCCGACGACCGAGGCGGCGTCGCGGGCACCGATCTGGCGCAGGTCGATGCGGGCCTGCAGGGTGCGGGCCAGGTCAGGCACCAGCGCGCGAAAGTCGACCCGGTCGGGAGCCGTGTAATAGATCGCGACCAGCGTGCCCTGCGGCTGGGTGCCCTGGTTGCCGTGCGGCAGGCCCGACTGGCCCTCGGGCCGGTCGAGCACGTCGACGGCGACGACCTTCATGGCCAGGCCGTGTTCCTTGACGAGGCGCCGCGCGGCGGCGAAGGCCTCGGCGCGTGCCGTGCGGTTGCGGGCGTCCCGGTCGAGGTCACCCGGGGACGCGCGACCGGCGCACATGGGGAACTCGTCGGCGTCGTCGCTGGGCTCGGTGGCCCAGACAACCCGGGCCACTTCAGCCCCCCCGGAGGTCGGGTACAACACCCAGTCACCCACGGCGTATTCACCGTGGTGGGCGCGCAGGTAGTGCAGTTGGCCATGCTCTTCGAAGGTGACGGCCATCACCTGCCGCGCCCCGGTCTCGCTCATGGCGTTGACTCTAGTCGGCGGGCACAACGGCCGGCGGGTGTTGCCGGGCGGTGGTTACTCCCCGTACTTCTCACGCTGGCGGTTGTGGCGCCAGCTGGCATCCAGGCCCCAGCCGCCACTGCCCAGGGTGAACAGCACGAAGCCGACGGCAGTCACCAACACCTCGAGTTCACCGTTGAAGCCCGGCATGCCACTCTGGAAGACCGGCACGGTGCCCCACTTCACAAGGGCGAGCACGCATGCGCCGAGCGCGGCCACGCACAGGCCGATCACGCGGGTGCCCAGGCCGAAGACCAGGCCCAGCGCGGCCAGGCCATGGGCGATGGCGAGCGCCCACGGGAAGTACTCGAGGTAGGGCATGCCGATCTGGCCGAGCAGGTCGCGGGTGCCCGCGATGTCGGTGATCATCTGGTAGCCGCGCACGGCAAGGATGGCGGCGAGCACCAGCCGCAGCACAAAGATGCCGAGTGATCCGAACCACTTGTCGGTGGTACGACGCGCGGGGGGTTGCCGCGGGGTGTCGGCGTCATCCTGCGGGGTGACGGTGCCGAGCGAACGCTGCCGGGCGGCCTCGGCGGCCTCGCGGCGGCGGGCATTCTCGGCGGCAACGGCTGCAGCGTGCTCGCGAGCCTGCTGTTCGTCGCGCTGGGCCTGTTCGGGGTCGACGGACGCGGCGAAGGCGGCGGTGGCGGCTTCTGAGGGGTCGGCCTCGCCGGCGGGCTGCGCGGGGCGGCCCTCGAAACCTGTGGGGCTGAAGACGGGTCCGCGCACATAGGGCTCAGGTGCCGGGCGCGGTGCCGGGGCCTGGTAGGCCGGGGCCCGGTAGGTGCTGCTGGGTGACTGGGGGTCCTGGGGGTTCTGGGGGTCCTGGGGGTTCTGGGGGTTCTGGGGGTTCTGGGGGTCCTGGGCAGGCAGCGCGAGGGTGGGTTCGGGATTGTCGGCGTGCGGGGCGTGCTCGGGGGCATCGCCCAGCGGGCTGAATTCCTGGGTGGGCTCGGAATCGGCCGCATCACCGGGGTGCTCGACGTCGGTCCGGGGCACGATCCGGGTGGCGTCGTCGGCATCGTGGGCTCCTGCGCCCTCGGGGTCGGCGGGCAGGGCCTCGGTGGGCTCGTCCGGGTTCAGCACCTCGGTCGGCTCGTGGTCGCGGTGGTACTCGTGGGCCGCGAAGGGATTGTCGCCATGATCGTCACCGGGGTGGTGCTGGTCGTGCCCCGGGCGGTGCTCCGGGTCGTGCTGCAGGTCGTCGCTCATCGGAGCTCCTCTCGCGTCATGGTCATGGCTAGTCAAACACTCTGGCCCCTCTGGGCTGCCGGGGACACGCAACACACCGGGGATTGGGCGACATGCCGGGGGTGGAGACCCCCGCCCGGGCGGCCGAAACTTGCACAACTGGCATGGATGCCACCTTTGCGCCACATTGCGGCCGAGCCAGGTGCGGACGAGGCACTGGCGCCAGTTGTGCAAGATCAGGAGCCGACCGCAGGGCCGGGCCGAGCACCCCCAACCAGGCGACGGGGTCCCGAAGAGCCCCGGCAGGCCTCGTCCAGCACCATGGCCACACCCCCCGACCACCCAACCCTGCACAACTGGCACCAGCGCCACGAATGCACCCGATTGCGGCCGAGCCGGCTGCGGACGAGGCACTGGCGCCACTTGTACAAGATCAGGAGCGAGCCCCGCCGGGCCGGGCGGTGTGAACGGGCTCGGCAGACCTCGTCCGCGCACGCCGACACCCTCACGAGCACGCCGACACTGTTCGACGGGTGTCGAAGCGCACCCAAAGGTGCCAGCCTGCACCCCGGATCGGGAACATCGAGCCACCCCCGACCACCCAACCCTGCACAACTGGCACCAGCGCCACGAATGCACCCGATTGCGCCCTAACCCAGCTGCGGACGAGGCACTGGCGCCACTTGTACAAGTTCAGGAGCCGACCGCCGTGAGTCCGGGCCGCCCCACCCCACCCCGCCGCGCAAGAACTTGTCGCACAAGAACTTGTCACACCCTGCTGGCAGGATGGTCCCCGAGTCGAAACACAGGGGCACGACACAGGGGGTGGGCCGATGGCCGGCACGACGACGACCAGCACAGGCGTCTGGGCTGACCTGGTCGGCCAGGCAGACGCCGTGGCGACCCTGCAGCGGGCCGTCGCCGGCACGCGCAGCGGCAAAGGCCACGCGATGACCCATGCCTGGCTGTTCACCGGCCCGCCGGGCTCAGGACGCTCCAACGCCGCCCGCGCCTTCGCCGCCGCCCTGCAATGCCCCCGCGGGGGCTGCGGTGAGTGCACCGAATGCCGTACTGCCTTGTCAGGCGCGCATCCCGATGTCACGCTCGTGCGTACCGAGAAGCTGTCCATCGGCGTCGACGAGGTGCGCGACCTGGTGCGCGCGGCCGCCATGAGCCCGGTGGTGGGGCGCTTCCAGATCATCATCATCGAGGACGCCGACCGGGTCACCGACCGCGGCGCCGATGCCCTGCTCAAGGCGATCGAAGAACCCTCGCCGCGCACCGTGTGGATCCTGTGCGCGCCGAACCCCGATGAGGTGATCGTCACCATCCGGTCGCGCACCCGCAACCTGCAGCTGGCCACCCCCACCGACCAGGCCGTCACCGAACTGCTCATGCGCCGCGACGGGGTCGATGAGGTGATGGCGAGCTATGCCGCCCGCGCCGCACAGGGCCACATCGGACGAGCGCGCGCGCTGGCCCGCGACGACCATGCCCGCGACCGACGGCGGCGCATCCTCGACATCCCCGGCCAGCTCACATCGATCGGTGCCTGCCTGACCGCGGCCGACAACCTCGTCAAGGCCAGTCTGGACGAGGCCGCCGCCGCGACCGCAGACCTCGACGTGCGCGAGAAGACCGAGCTGTCAGAAGCGCTCGGCATGGGCACAAAGGGTGCCAGGCCCAAGCACGCCGCGGCCGCACTCAAAGACCTCGAGGACCAGCAGAAAGCCCGCGCGAAGCGGCTGCAGCGCGACTCCCTCGACCGGGTGCTCACCGAGCTGACCACCTGGTACCGCGATGTGCTCGGCGTGCAGACCGGGGGCCTCGGGCTTGAATTGTCGGTGGCCGACCCCGGCGACGTTCACAGCAGCGGCCCGCACTTGATCAACGCCGAGATGGCTCCCCAGGTGCAGGCGGCCGCGAGGTCGTCCACACCAGAACAGACCCTGGGTCGCATCGACGCGATCCTGGCCACCCGCGAGGCGCTCGAGATGAACGTGGCGCCGCTGATCGCCATGGAATCGCTGATGGTCAGCCTGGCCGACCCGCGCTGATCACCGCCGGGGCCGAGACCCTCAGCCCAGCAAGCCCTGCGCCACCAGCAGTGGCCGCAGCCGCTCGCGCACCTCGCGGCCGATCGCGTCGCGATTCTGGCGCCCGTCCAGCACCAGGTAGCGCCCCGGGTCAGCCTGGGCCAGCGTCAGGAACAGCGCCCGGGCATCGCGATGGAACTGTTCACCGGCGCTCTCGAGCCGGTCAGGCTCGTCCTTGGAGTGCACCGCCTGCTGCGGGTCGACGTCGAGCAGCACCGTCAGGTGCGGGCGCAGGTCGCGGGTGGCCCAGCGCGCCACCGCCTCGAGCTCGTCCAGGGGCATGCCCCGGCCGGCCCCCTGGTAGGCCAGGGTCGAGTCGACGTAGCGGTCGCACACCACCACCTGCCCGGCCGCCAGCGCCGGCATGACCACCTCGTCGACGTGTTGTGCCTTGTCAGCGGCATACACCAGCGCTTCGGCCCGGGGTGAAATCGGCCCCGAGGCCGGGTCGAGCAGCAGCTGGCGCAGGTGGCCGCCCAGCCAGGTGTCCCCCGGTTCACGGGTCACCCGGTGGGCGATGCCGACCTCGTCGAGCCAACCCGCGAGCATCTTGACCTGGGTGGACTTGCCGACTCCGTCGCCGCCCTCGAAGACCACGAAGACACCGCTCACGCCTGCTGCCTCAGGTTCAGCAGCTTGCGCCTCAGTACCGGCCACTCCTCGACAAACCGCGCCCGGGCCGCATCGCGGGCATCACCTGCGCGCTGCAGGTTGCGCCCGGCCACAAACGCCTGTTCGGCGCTCCACTCGGCGAGCTGTGCATCACTGGGCCACTCGGCGATGCCCTGGGCCGGTTCGAGCAGGTTGGCCACCTTGCGCAGCTGCTTGGCGACCTTGCGCGCCAGCTTGCCGAACAAGATGCCGAGGCCTTCGCTGGTACCGAGCAGTTCGCGGGTGGCGACCAGTGCCGCCTGCCAGTCATCGTCCGGGCTGTCGGCACGCAGACGCTGGCAACGGGTCACCAGGATGCGCATGCCCGACTCGAGCTGCTGGCGCAGCACCGGCGCCGCCTGCCGGTTGCTGAGGTCGCCCAGCTGTGGCGCCCGTGCCGCGCCGATGAGCTCGTCCAATACCCCGTAGTACCGATCGTCGAGGCTGCTGACCGGCCGCTCGGGGCCGGCGTCGATGATGGCAGTCAGGTCGTTGTGCATCGTCTGGCGCCATGTCGGTTCGAGCACCGCCGACAGGCTCGCGACGATGTGGCGCAACTGCACAAGTTCGCGCAGCAGTGGCGCGATCCCCATGGACGACGATGGCCGGCGCTCGGCAGACGGGTCGTCCGACGGCCCTGTCCCCGCACTGGCGGCATCGTCATCGTCTGCGGCGGCGCGGGTGCGCTGGGCGAGCTCGCTGGCACGCAGGGCCAGGTCGGCGCGCACGATGTCCTGCAGGCGTGAGGCGAAGACCTGCGAGACGAACGTCTCGAGGCTCACCTTCGCATCCCACTCGCGCGGCTCGGGGTAGTCGGTCAGCCCGGTGGCCGGGGCGCCCAGGCGGAAGACGAGGTCGGGGAACGAGTCGACCTGGATGCCGCCCGACATGGTGAGTGCCTCGGACAGGAAACGACGCTGGGCGCCCGTCATCGCGGGGCTGGGCACCAGCGTCACCTCACGGAACCTCGAGGTGGTCAGCCCGTTGCGGCGGATGGTGATCTTCTCGTCACGCAGGGTGCCGAGCGTGACGTCCTCGGGGTCTTTGAGGGTGTAGGAGTTGCGCACAATGTTGACCGCTGCCACCGGCCCGAGCGGTGCCCGGCGGCGGAACGGACGCACCAGTTCGGCGAGGTCGGCGGGCAGGTCACCGGCAGCACCCAGGGGCTCGGAATGGTCGGCGGGCAGCCACGGCTGCCAGGACGGCGCATCCAGATACCAGTCGCCCAGCCCGTCGACGACGCGGTGGGCCAGCATCACCCCGGCGCGCAGCAGCCGGTGGTCGGGGGCGTCGAGCAGGGTGATGACCATCTCGTAGGTGGCATCACTGCGCACGGTCAGCCGGTCGATGCCCACACTCGGGTTGGTCAGCCGCGGCGCATCGAGCGAATAGGGCAACTCGAACAGCATCTTCCTGCGCCTGGCCATCTGCGTCCCGTCCGTGGTGTGTGCTCGAGGGTGCTGCTCGAGGGCTTACGAATCGTCGTTGCTGGATGCTACCGCCGCCGCGCGGGGTGCGGTGGTCGTCTTCTTGGCTGTGGTCGTCTTCTTGGCTGTGGTCGTCTTCTTGGCTGCGGTCGTCTTCTTGGCTGCCGTCGTCTTCTTGGCTGCCGTCGTCTTCTTGGCTGCCGTCGTCTTCTTGGCTGCCGTCGTCTTCTTGGCTGCCGTCTTCTTGCGCGTCGTCTTCGTCGCCGGACCCTTGGCCCGCTTGGCCGCCAGCAGTTCTGCGGCACGGTCCAGGGTCAGGGCCGCGATGTCCTCGTCCTTGGGCAGCGTGGCGTTGTACTCGCCGTCGGTGACATAGGGGCCGAAGCGCCCCGACTTCACCACTACCGCTCCCCCGCTGACCGGGTCGGCACCGAGTTCCTTCAGCGGTGCAGCAGCAGCCGCTCGTCCACGGGTCTTGGGCTGGGCAAGAATCGCCTTGGCCTCGTCGAGGGTGACGTCGAAGATGGCGTCCTCGCTGGGCAGCGAGCGCGAGTCGGTGCCCTTCTTGAGATAGGGGCCGTAGCGCCCGTTCTGGGCGGTGATCTCGGCACCGTCGTCGTCGACCCCGACCAGCCGTGGCAGGGTCAGCAGCTTCAGCGCATCGTCCAGCGTGATGGTCTCGGTGTTCATCGACGTGAACAGGCTGCTCGTGCGCGGCTTGGTCTTGTCGCCCTCGTCGAACACCTCGGTGACATAGGGGCCGAAGCGGCCGTTGCGCACCACGATCGGGGTGTGGGTCTGCGGGTCGAGGCCCAGTTCACGCTGCTCGCCCATGGGGTTGGCGAGCAGTTCGCGAGCCTTCTCGACCGTCAGCTCGTCGGGCGGCAGGTCGTCGGGCACGTTGGCACGCTTGCCCTCGGCATCCTCGACATAGGTGCCGTAGCGGCCCACGCGCACGTCGATGTCGGTGTCCAGGTCACCCAGCTCGAAAGTCGACAGCGCCCTGGCATCGATCTCGCCCAGGTCGTTGACCAGCGACTTCAGGCCCGGCCACTCGTCGAAGGCCTTGCCCAGCGAATGGTCGGTGTCGCCGAAATAGAAGGCACCCAGCAGGTCTTTGCGGTCGGCATTGCCCTTGGCGACCTCGTCGAGCTGGTCTTCGAGGCGGGCGGTGAAGTCATAGTCGACCAGGGTCGGAAAGTGCTCCACGAGCAGCCGGGTGACGGCGAACGCCAGCCAGGTCGGCACCAGCGCCGAGCCCTTCTTCCACACGTAGTCACGGCTGATCAGCGTGCGCAGGATCGAGGCATAGGTCGACGGACGACCGATCTCGAGCTCTTCGAGCTTCACCGTCAGTGTCGCCTCGGTGTATCGCGACGGCGGGCGGGTGTCGTGCCCCGACGGGGTGAGCTTGCTGGGGTCGACCAGCTGGCCCTTCGACAGCTGTGGCAGGCGGGCCTGGGCATCGTCCGATTCGCCCTCGTCGACCCCGACGACATAGGCGCGCAGAAAGCCGGGTTCGGTGATCGTGCGCCCGGACGCCGTGAAGTGGGCCGTCGTGACGGGGCGTTCGGCGCCGTCGATGGTGAGCGGCTCGGCGGGCGCAGCGGTCATCTTCACCGTCAGCGTGCTGCCCGTGGCATCGATCATCTGGCTGGCGACGGTGCGCTGCCAGATCAGTTCATAGAGGCGGAACTGGTCACCGGTCAGCCCCGACTGCGCCGGGGTGCGGAACGTGTCACCGGCGGGACGGATGGCCTCGTGGGCCTCTTGCGCGTTCTTGACCTTGCTGGCATAGATGCGCGGACGCGCCGGCACCGAGTCGGCACCGAAGAGCTGGGTAGCCTGCGCACGGGCGGCGCTGATGGCCTGCGAACTCAGCGTGACCGAGTCGGTACGCATGTAGGTGATGTAGCCGCCCTCGTACAGCGACTGGGCGATGCGCATCGTGTGCTCGCTGCTGAAGTTGAGCTTGCGACCCGCGTCCTGTTGCAGCGTCGAGGTGCGGAACGGGTCGTAGGGTCTGCGGGTGTACGGCTTGGACTCGACCGAGGCGACGGAGAACTTCGCTGCGGCAAGGGCTGATGCCAGCGCGGTGGCCCCGGCCTCGCCCAGCGCGAGGGTGTTGGCGCGGGTCAGCCGGCCGTTGGCGTCGAAGTCTGCACCGGTGGCCACCTTGGCCTCGTCCAGCCCGACCAGGCGAGCCGGGAATGCGGTGCCCTCGGCCTCAAGCGTGGCGTCGATGCCCCAGTAACTGGCGCTGGTGAACGCGATGCGTTCGCGTTCCTTGTCGACGACCAGGCGCATGGCCACCGACTGCACCCGACCGGCGGACAGCCTGGGCTTGACCTTCTTCCACAACACCGGGCTGACCTCGAAGCCATAGAGCCGGTCGAGGATGCGGCGCGCCTCCTGCGCGTCGACCAGGTCGAGGTCGAGCTCGCGGGGGTTCTGGACGGCCTTGGTGATCGCGTCCTTGGTGATCTCGTGGAAGACCATGCGCTTGACGGGCACCTTGGGCTTGAGCTCTTCGAGCAGGTGCCATGCGATGGCCTCGCCCTCGCGGTCACCGTCGGTGGCGAGCAGCAGTTCGTCGACCTGGTTGAGGTCGGACTTCAGCTGGCGGATGGTGCCCTTCTTGTCGGCATCGACGACGTAGAGCGGTTCGAAGCCGTTGTCGACGTCGACACCGGTGCGGGCCCAGCTCTCACCCTTGAACTTCGCGGGCACCTCAGAGGCATTGCGCGGCAGGTCGCGGACGTGCCCACGCGAGGATTCCACGATGTAGCCGCTACCGAGGTAGCCGGCGATCTTGGTCGCCTTGGTGGGTGACTCGACGATGACGAGTCGCTTGCCTGCCATGGGGTGCCTTCTTGCTGGTGTGGTGTGCGTGGAAACGGGGGAGACTTTCCAAGACAGTACCGGGGCCTGTCAAGCCTCAGACATCGAGGAAGCCGTCGCGGAGGGCCTCGCGCAGCGCTGGCTCGAGCTCAATGGTGAGGTCAATCACATCGACCTCGAGCAGGTTCGCGACCGCCGCGATGATGGTGCCGAGTGCCAGGTCGCCGTCGCAGGCACCCAGCACGGCCGCGAGCGCGGTGCCCGCATCGATCGCCCGGCGCAGGCCGGACTGCTGGCGCAGCACGATGTGGTCGGGGCCGCTGGCACCGGGGGCGCCGACGGATTCCTCGACGATGTCGTCGGTCAGCGTCAGGGAGCGGGCGGCGAGGTCTGCCCACGGCAGGTGGCTGGCGGTCAGGTCGCGCTGGTGGCGGGCGATGGCCGCCCCGACGGGCTGCTGGACGGCCCATGGCCATTCCTCGAAGCGGCGCTCGGGGGTGTCGCGGGTGGGGTTGGGTGCGGTGAGCGTGAGCCAGCCCATGCCGACGCCGGTGATGCCCAGCTCGGCGAAATAGTCGAGCCAGTCGGAATAGGCGTCCCGCCAGCCGGGGGTCTGGTGCACCCCGGCATCGGCGAGCCACATCTCGATGTACTCGTGCACGCTGAGCCGTTCGCGTTCGACCACCCACAGGTCGTGGTCGGGCGCAGCCCACGAGGCCAGGCGTTCGTCCCAGGGCTGGTCGGCGGTGATGGCCCAGTTGCCGAGCACCTGCAGCGTGCCGCCGGGGTTGAGGTGCGCGGGGGCGCCCTCGACCACGGCCCGGACGAGCCCATCGCCGACATGCGAACCCTCGCGGTAGGTCAGCCGGGTGGTGGTGGGCGGGCTCATCACATAGGGCGGGTTGGTGACGATCAGGTCGAACCGCTCGCCGGCGACCGGTTCGTACAGGCTGCCGACTCGCAGGTCGAGGTCGACCTGGTTGAGCTCGGCACCGATGCGGGCCAGTTCGAGGGCGCGGGGGTTCAGGTCGGTGGCCACGACACGGTCGGCGTGGCGGGCCAGGTGCATCGACTGGATGCCGCAGCCGGTGCCGAGGTCGAGGGCCGAACCGACCGGGGTGCGCATGGTGAGCTGTGCGAGCGTGGTCGAGGCGGGGCTGGCGCCGAGCACATAGTCAGTGCGCATGCGCACCGGCTGGTGGTCGAGGCCGGGGGTCAGATCGCTGACGAGCCAGCCCGAGGCGCCGTCGTCGGGGGACCCGTAGGGGCGCAGGTCGGCAGCGGCGATGAGCTGGTTGTCGCCCTGGCGCGTGATCAGGCCGGCGGCCGCGAGGTCTTCCAGTTCGAGGTGTGCGGCCAGCCGGTGGGCGGGCACGGGACGCTGCAGCACCCACAGGCGGATGGCGTCGTCGAGGGCATCACCGGTGGTCAACGCGAGGTCGGCGGGCACGGTGACGTTGCGGCCGAGACCGGCCTGGCCGTCGTCGCCGATGCGCTCGAGCGCGCGGTCATGGGTGTAGCCGAGGGCGAGCAGGCCGTCGCGCAGGCGGGTGGTGTTGAGCATGGGGCGAGTATTCACCACGCCTCTGACAAAACTCCCAGGACATCCGGGGGTGGGCGGACGCTGGTCCACGCTCCCCGAAGGCGCACACCGCTCCCCCTCAGGTGCACGATGCTCCCGCAACGGGCACCACGCTCCCCTTGGGCCCGGCACGAACGGGAGCGGCGCGACCCGAAAGGGAGCGGCGCGACCCGAAAGGGAGCGGCGTGTCCTTCAGGGGGAGCGCGGCGGCACCCCACACCCAGCAGCCGGCCCGCTGCACCCGCACCCATCCCGGCCGTAGGCAGAGGGTGGGCAGGCGGCCCGGGACCAGAACTTGTCGGACCCGCGTGGCATGCTCGTCCGGTGGCAGTTCCGCAGTGGATGACAGGTGATGGTCGCGTCGTGCACCATGACCATCGGCCCGCGCGGGCAGGTGTCGTGGCGGCGTGGCCCGACTGGCTGCCTGCGGACGTCCGCGAGTCGGTCGAGGCTGCTGGCATTCCCGCGCCGTGGTCGCACCAGCGCGAGCTGGCCGACCTGGTGCACTCCGGGCGGCATGCGGCGATCTGCACGGCGACGGCATCGGGCAAGACCTTGGCCTACCTGTTGCCGGTGATGGCTGCCACGGCATCGTCGCAGCCGTCGCTGGGGGTCGCGGTCTCGCAGCGGCGCAACCGCATCGTCACCCGCCGCCAGCACACGGCGATCTACCTGTCCCCCACCAAGGCCCTGGCCCATGACCAGTACCGGGCGGCCCGCGAACTGGGCCCGGCCGGGTGGCGGGTGGGCACACTGGATGGTGATTCCGACCAGGCCGAGCGCCGGTTCGCCCGCGACCATGCTGACTTCGTGCTGACCAATCCCGACATGCTGCACCTGTCGGTGCTGCCGCAGCATTCGCGCTGGGCGGGGCTGCTCGGGTCGTTGCGTTATGTCGTGGTCGACGAGGCGCACCGCTACCGCGGCGTGTTCGGCGCCCAGGTGGCGCAGGTGCTGCGCCGGCTGCGGCGGGTCTGCGCACACTACGGCGCCGAGCCCACGTTCGTGCTGGCTTCGGCGACCGCGACGGACGCGGGCGTTTCAGGTGGGCTGCTGGTGGGTGAACCGGTCGTCGAGGTGGTCGGGGCCGACGGCTCGCCTCGTCCAGCACGTGACCTGTTGTTGTGGCAGCCCACCGACTCGGTGGCCGGGGACGCGGCAGAGGTCATGGGGCGGCTGGTCGACGAGGGCCGCCAGACGATCACGTTCATCGGGTCGCGCACGCAGTCAGAGCTCGTGGCCCAGCGTGCGGCCGAAAAGGTGCGCTCCGGCGCACGGGTCGCGTCGTACCGGTCGGGCTACCTGGCCGTCGACCGACGCGAACTTGAGGCGGGGCTGCAGACCGGTGGCCTGACCGGGGTCGCGGCGACCAATGCGCTCGAGCTCGGCGTCGACGTCTCAGGCATGGATGCCGTGGTCATCGCGGGGTTCCCTGGCACGATGGCGTCGTTGTGGCAGCAGGCCGGCCGGGCGGGGCGACGCGACCGCGACGCGCTGGTGGTGGTCATGGCCGGGGACGACCCGCGTGACCAGTACCTGTTGGCCCATCCCGACCTGGTGCTCTCGGCCCCGGTCGAGCGCACAGTGCTGCACCCGGACAACCCGCATGTATTGGGGCCGCACCTGGCCGCGGCGGCCCAGGAAATGCCGCTGGGCTCGGCGGACGAGCGCTGGTTCGGGCCAACGATGCCGGGGCTGGCCGAGGCGGCGGCTGCCCAGGGGGTGCTGCGGCGCCGGGGTGACCAGTGGTTCTGGACGCGGCCCGACCGGGCCGTCGACCGCATCAGCCTGCGCTCGATGGGGTCGGGGGCGATCCAGATCGTGGAGCACGAGACGGGCCGGGTCATTGGTCAGGTCGACCCGGGGGCTGCGGACCGGACGGTGCACCCGGGCGCGGTCTACCTGCACCAGGGCGACCAGTGGCTCGTCGACCAGTACCTGCCGGGGCAGTTGCAGGCGCTGGTGCGACCGGCCAGGCCGATGTACTGGACCCAACCGGTCCAGGTGAACGACCTCGAGGTCGTCCGGGTGGCAAAAACGCAGCCGTTCGGTGACGACGGGGTGCGCCTGCACCTGGGGGACGTGCGCAACTCGGGGCAGGTGATCGGTTACCTGCGCCGGGACGAGCGCACTGGTGCGGTGTGGGACCAGACACCGCTCGACCTGCCGGAACGCTCCATGGTCACCCGGTCGATGTGGTGGACGATCCCCGAGGGGGTGAGTGCGCGGGCCGGCTTGTCGGGCATGCGGCTGGGGGCTGCGGCGCACGCGGCAGAGCACACCGCGATCGGGCTGATGGGCCTGTTCGCCCCGTGCGACCGGTGGGACATCGGCGGGTTGTCGACGGCGCTGCACCCGGACACGGGTGAGTGCACGATCTTCGTGCACGACGGCACCCCGGGCGGGGCGGGGTTCGCCGAACGGGGCTTCGAGGCGGCGCGGGACTGGCTGGCAGCGACCAGGGAGCGGTTGGCGACGTGCGCGTGCGAAGCGGGCTGCCCGGCATGTGTGGTCTCGCCGAAGTGCGGCAACGGCAACCAGATGCTCGACAAGGACGGCGCACTGGCGCTGGTGACGGCGATGCTGGCGTGAAGGGCGATGCTGGCGTGAAACAGGACGTGTGTGCGGCAGGCGGTGATGTGCATGGCCCCTCATCCCCTCAGAGAAGGGCCATGCACAATCCCCCGCAGCGCGCTAAGGCGCAAGTGCCATCCCCGCCAAGGTGATGACATGGGCCGCAGGGCCTTTCGATGGCTGACCTTGGCTCCCGGCCGGGTGTGGTTACCCGGTGGGCAGGTCACCCATACAAACCATTGTGCAACCTCGACACAAGTTCAGAATGGTACCCCAACCGAACCAACGCCGTGCTGCGCCACTCACCACTGGGGTTTTCGTGACAACGTGACAATATCAGTGACCCTGCCGCACACCCCCGGGATACCCGGAAGGTTCAGCAGGGGTTCAGCGAGAGCCCCACTCCCATCTGGCTGCGCCCAGCAGACCCCGGCCCTCGACGAGGGTTTCACCCGTGTTCTTGACCAGTTGGTGGTGGCGCACGGCGTCGTCCGTGGTGGCGGCGTCGAGCAGCGGCGCGATGAGGTCATCGGCATGGCTGACGATGATGACCTGGGTGCGGGCGGCGGCCTCGTGGACCAGCCGGGCCAGGATTGGCAGCACATGCGGGTGCAGGCTGGTCTCGGGTTCGTTGAGCACCAGCAGGCTGGGTGGACGAGGGCTGAGCAGCGCGGCGGCCAGCAACAGGAAGCGGAGGGTGCCGTCGCTGAGTTCTGCGGCGGTGAGTGGACGCAGCATGCCGGGCTGGTGCACCTCGAGGCTGAACAGGCCACTGGCCTGGGTGACCTCGAGCGTGGTGCCGGGGAAGGCCTCGTCCACGGCGTCGGTCAGGGGTTGCTGCCAGGCCGATTCGCAGATGGTGGCGACGGCGGCAGCGAGGTCGTTCCCGTCGGCGGCCAGCACGGGCGTCCAGGTGCCGACGCAGCCGCTGCGGGCCGGCGAATCGGGATCGGTGCGGAAGCTGTCATAGAAGCGCCAGCCCGAGACCAGGCGGCGCAGGTTGAGCACCTCGGGGTATTGCTGCGGGTCGCCCAGTTCGGCCAGCATCGAGGTGCGGGTGGACAGGTCGTCGTGGACCCGGCGGCGCTCGGACGAGGTCTCGGCGATGGCGGTGACGGTGCCGCCCTTGCGGTGCACCAGACTGCCGGACGGTCGAAACAGTGGCGGCACGAAGATCTCTTCGCGCTTGATGACGGGGTCGTGGATGAACATGCTGGGGCCCGGCACCGGCAGCCCGATGTCGATCAGGTAGCCGAGGTCGTCGGTGGCGAATCCGAGCATCAAGCTCACCGGTTTGCGCCGCTTGTGGGCGCCCTGCACCGGCACCAGGCCCGACCGCATGCCGCTGGTCACCTGTTCGGGACCCGCCCACAACACCCGCTCGAGGCCACCGTCGCGGGCCAATGGTGCCACGACCCCATCGGCGGCTGTGGCCGCCAGCAGGCGCAGTGCCCGGTAAAGGCTCGACTTGCCCGACCCGTTGGCCCCGGTGATCACGGTGGTCGGCGCCAGCGGCAGCACCAGGTCGCGCAGCGACCGGTAGCCATGGACGGCCAGAGTGGTGATCATGCCGGAAGCGTAGGCGGTGGGTCCGACAAACAATGCGGCGCGGGCTCATCAGCCAGTGCCCGCGGCGGCCGTGGCGCTGGCGGTACGCGGCACGCCGGGGCCCCTGATCTCGGGGCGCAGCGGCGTCGAGACCGTCACGACCAGCACGAATGAGGGCGCAGTTCCCCGGGTGGTGCAGTCGCGGACCGTGCCGCCGTTGCGCCGGGCCGTGGCACGGGCGGTTGCGCAGCCGTCCGCTCCCCGGGCGATGGCCTCGGCGCCGGCCAGGGCGGCCAGGTCGGCGATGCGGGCCGCGCGGTGGTGGCTGGTCACCCAGCCGACGGCCCAGACGCCAACCAGAGTGGCCGCCACGATGACGAGCGCCACCGTGGCTGTGAGTACAGTGCCTGCGCCCCGCTCGAGGATGGACGCCCAGGGTCTTGTCGGCGTCGCCCGCCTGCTCATGCGCCGGGTTCCAGTGGCTGTTGGGCGGTTGCGGTGAGGGTGACCGGGCCGATGGCGCCCCACGAGCGCCTGACGACCACGGTGGCATGCACCCAGCCGTCGCGGGTGACCAGGTCAACGCTGGCACCGGACGGGGCCGCAGCCTTGACCGCCGCCAACTTCTTCTGGTCACCGCGGGCGGCGTGACGGGCCGCCTGCACGGCAATGGTCTCGGCCCGGTCCTGGGTGATCAACAGGCCGACGACCGCCGAGGCCCCGAACAGCACCAGGGTGGTGGTCAGCAGCCCGACAGCCAGTTCCAGGGTGACCATGCCGCGGGCACGTGCGGCATCAGTGGCTGGTCGTGGCGTCGCCGCGGGTTCCGGGGCCAGGGCGGGTTCCGGGATGGTGGGTGCTGCGGTCACGGGATGCTCCTTGGCAGCTGGTCGCAATGGGGGTGGTGCGGGTGCGAACCTGCGGACGTGGCATGGGCGCCACGTCCGCAGGTCGTACGGCTGGCGGGGGCTGCATTCGTGACATGAGTGCCACGTCTGCAGGCCAGGGTCGGCCGAGCTGGTTCAGATCTTGTCCGCGACCCAGTCCATGATCTTGAGCACGACCTTGAGCAGCACCTTGAAGAACTCGTTGTCGGTGACGACGCGCAGCAGCACCAGGGCCAGGCTGACCGCGGCCAGGATGCCGATGGCGTATTCGGCGGTGGACATGCCGCGCTGGTTGCGACGGCGGGTGGGGGCATGGGTCGCGGTGTCGAGCAGGTCAATGCCCTGGGCGGCGCCGGCGGGCAGCATGACCTCGGCGGCGGTGACCTCGGCGTCGGTGCCCCGGGCAGTGGTGGTGATCTCGGACATGGTGGTGGTTCCCTTTCGTCGTGACCCACCAGTCGGCGGCGGGTTCACCACGACCATGGGCGGCATTCGGCCACCCGTTCGATACGGACAACACCCTGTGGACAACTCCTTCACGGCAGGTATGCCCGCACCAGCCCGGCGATCACCGGCACGACCCCGACAAGCACAAACGCCGGCAGGAAGCAGCACACCAGCGGCAGCACGGACTGAACTCCGACCGTCTTGGCCTGCTTCTCGACCTGTCCGCGACGCACCGCCACCGCCTCGCCCGCGTGCACGCGCAGCACCTGCACCACCGCAGCGCCCGTCTCGGCGTTGCGGGCAAGATCGCGCGCGGCGCGTCCCCATACCGGCCCGACCACTGGGTCGCCGGCCAGCGCCAACCACGCATCGCGCTCGCTGCGCCCCACGCGGATGTGACTCGTCACCAGCCCCAGCACCTCGGCCGTCTCGGGCGGGCTGACCGCAGCCACCTCGGCGATGGCCGAGCGCACGGGCGATCCGGACGCGAGCGCCCCCGCCAAGAGCTCGAGAGCCTCGACGAGCTGGTCGGCCAACCGTTGTCGGCGTCGCACCACCGCTGCGTCCTCGAACCGGTCGAGCGCCACGAAGGCCACGGTCGCGACGACCACACCCCCGACAACGGCCCACGGCCCCGGAACCAACGCCACCACGGCGATTGCCGGCACGACGGCGAAACCGAGCCGGCGTCCAGAAGTCGGCCCCCAACGAACCCCCGTCGCCCCACTATCGGGAGCGCGCAGCAACTGCCGGCCATTGCGCGCGGGCCAGGCGAGCAGCACGAGCATGAAGGCGGCGACAGCCGCGATGAACGGCGCGCTCATGCGGTGCGCCGTTCGACCCGTTCGGCGAGGGCCTCGGTCCACAGGATGCCGACACAGGCCAGCGTCACCGCGCCCGCCACCAGCCATCGTCCGAGCGTCGTGCCCGCCAGGAACTGCTCAGGCGAACTGCCCACCATCACCCCCATCGCCAGGCCCACCAACGGCAGCCCGGCCAGCAGCTTGCCCGTGGCCCTGGCGGGCGCCAGCTCGGACTCGACCGAGCGGCGCAACGCTGCTCGTTCGCCCAGTTGCACGGCGACCCGTTCGGCTGCCATCGCGAGCGGCGCGCCCGAGCGTTCCGAGAGTTGCCAGGCCGCCGCGAGCGTGGCCAGCCCGGCCGCCCCCGGACGCGACGCGAGCGTGCGCAGCGACTCGGCCACTGCGGCGCCGACCTCATGGGCTGACACCGCCGCGCCGAGCGCGGGGCAGTCCTCGACCGCCTCGCGAAGCGCTGCCACCGGCAGTGCCCCGATGCGCAGCTGGCCCGCGAAGACCTGGCAGGCCCGGGCCACCTGTTCGGCCATGGCCCGCGCGGCCGACCGGCGACGTCCACGCACCACGAGCACGCCTCCGGTCGCCAAGAGCACGGCTGCCCCGACGAGCACCGGCACGGCTCCGGCGCCGCCGACGATTGCGGCGGCGACAAGCCCAACCGCTGCCGCCAGGCACGCCCACAGCCATCGCGGTGGACGCCGCGCGGCCCGTGGCGGGTGGTCGAACCGGAAGGCGGTGCGGGCGGGGGGTGACAACAGCAGCCAGACACAGACCGCAGCCGCCGCGCCGGCCGCCAGCGCCATCATGCGATGCCCCGTTTCGGCAGCGCCTGTGGGGCGGGCTCGAGGTCGGCACCCGGCTCTGCTGCGAGGCCGAGCCTGTCGACGAGCCGGGCGTACCCCGGGCCACGTCGCGCACCCGACCAACCCGGCGCCCAGTCCAGCGCCGGCTCGATGACGAAGTCGCCGACGCTGCCGCCCACCACACCGATCTGGGTGAGCCGGCGTCGTCCATCGGGCCACCGCGACACGTGCACCACGAGGTCGAGCGCGGCCAGCGCCTGAGCGTGGCAGGCCTCACGCGAGAGCCCACCCAGGGCAGCCAGTGCCTCGATGCGCGCGGGCACATCCGCCACCGAATTCGCGTGGATCGTGCCGCACCCGCCCTCATGGCCGGTGTTCATGGCCATCAGCAGGTCGCAGATCTCGGCGCCGCGCACCTCGCCGAGCACGAGCCGGTCCGGGCGCATCCGCAGCGCCTGGCGCACCAGGGTGGTCAGGGTGATCGCGCCGACGCCCTCGGCGTTGGCGAGGCGGGCCTCCATGCGCACGACGTGGGGGTGGTCGGGGCTCAGTTCGCGGGAATCCTCGACGACCAGCACCCGCTCGTCGGCGGGCACCGCGCCCAGCAGCGAGGCCATCAGCGTGGTCTTGCCCGACCCGGTGCCACCGCTGATCAGAAAGGCGGCCTTCTGGGCGACCACCGCCTGCAGCACGGCCAGACCCAGGTCGTCGATGCCGCCGCCGTCGCGCCATTCCTGCAGCGACAAGCAGCGACGGAATGGCACCCGCAGCGAGATGCAGGTACCGGGTGCCGACAGCGCCGGGAGCACGGCATGCACGCGGGTGCCGTCCGCCATCCTGGCATCGACCCACGGGGTGGCGTCATCGAGCCGCCTGCCCGCACTGGCCGCCAGGCGCGTCGCCAGCCGCCTGACGTGCTCGTCCGATTCGAAGGTGACGCTGGTGCGTTCGAGACCCTGGCCCCGGTCGATGAAGACATGCTCGGGACCGTTGACGAGCACATCGGTCACCCCGGGCAGCTGTAGCAGGGCGTCGAGGGGGCCGGCGCCGACCGACGTGCGCCGCAGGGCTTCCAGCGCCCACAGCACGACCTGGTCGCTGACGATGAGGCCGAGGTCACGCATGGCCGCGGCGACATCGTCGGGGGTGTGCGGGCGACCGAGGCCGGCCAGGTGCACCCGCACCAGTTCGAGGTCGTCGGGGGTCATGTCCGCACCGCCTCGAGCACGGCCCGGCATTCGCGGACGAACCGGGAGCGCCCCGAGGCCGGTGGCACACCGCGGGCCAGGTCACGGGGCAGGTGCGGGTGGTGTCCGATGCGCCCGACCACCGGGATGCCCAGCGCCGCCAGCACATCGGATTCGGGCAGGGTGCGCCCCGGGCCGCTGCGCAGCACGACCTCGAGGTCGTGCCAACCCTGGGCCGCCACCAGTGCCCTGGCCGCGACGACGCCGCGCACATCGGCGGCGACCACGAGCAGCGTGCGTGTGTGCGACCAGTGTTCACCGGTCGCCTGCTCGCCTCGTCCGGCATCGACCACGACAACGGGGTGACCGCGCAGCATCGACCGCAGCACCGCTATCGCGGCCTCGGACGAGGGCACATGCCCCTGACGGCCGGTTGAGACCAGCGTGACACCCAACTGTTGCGGCAACCGCGGCACCAGGTCGCCGAGGTGTCCGGTGGCGGCGGCAAGTTCGTCCCAGCGCCAGCCCTCAGCCTGCTCCGCGCCGAGCAGCAGGTCGAGGCCCCCGCCGCTGCGGGCCAGTTCGACCAGCGCGGCGGGGGCATCGCGGGCGGCGACCTGGGCGAGACCCGCGGCCAGTGTGCTGGTGCCGACACCACCGCTGGCCCCGATGACGCGCACCAAGGTGCCCGACGTCTCGACCGAGCCCTGGTCGAGCACCGCACTGATGAACCCGGCCTGGGCGGGCAGCACCAGCACGGCGGCCTCGAGGGGCACGGACCAGGCCATCACCTCGTCGGCGGATCGACCGATCACGTGCACACCGCGGCGTGAAGGCAGCCCCAGCCCCGCCACCCAGGCCGCCTGGTCGGCGCCGACGAACACCGCGGGTGCCCCGCGCCATGCCTGGCGCACCTCGGCCGACTCGCGCACCCGCCGCACCGGGGCACGTACGGCTGCGGCCGCGGCCTGCACCTGCTCGACCAGGCCGTCGTCGCGGCAGATGATCATGGACTCATTCACACGCACGTTCACACCACGGTTATGGGCGGAATCGACGCGATGCGTCGGTTGTCCACAGGAGTTTCTTGCGTAGACGGGTTGTCCACAGTTCGGGTGGGTGCCCTTGACAACGCACGGCCCGGCAGTCCCCCGGCGGGGCGCAGGTCAACTACCATGGCGGGCATGTCACGACCAGCCATGCCGGGGTTCCAGTTGCCCCCGGCAGCCATTGACTGGCTGATCGGCCCCACCCCGCAGCGGGTGTTGACCTTGTCGGGCTCGTCCCTGCCCCGGCTGTTGCAGCGCGCCGGCCACGCGGTGTGGGCCATCGACAAGGCCCCACACATCGCCCGCAGCCTCGCGACCACCGGACGGGTGACCGCAGTGGCGGCCCAGGCCGAATCGCTGCCGTTCGACCCGTGTGTCTTCGATGTGGTCGCTTCGCACCAGGTCTTCCACCTGTACGCGCCAGGGCTGGTGCTCAGCGAAATGGCCCGGGTGCTGCGGCCCGGTGGGCGTGCGGCGGCGTCATACCTGGTGCGCGACGACTCGGTGCCCTGGGTGCGCCGACTGGTGGCGCTGGTGCAGTCGGTCGACCCGGACGCCATGGCCGGGGCCTACGGCGCGGACGCGCTCGACGAGCTGCGCCACAGCAAGTACTTCCCGACGTTCCAGCAGCGCAGTTTTCGGCACTGGGTGCCCGCGACCCGGGACGGGGTGCTCGGGATGGTCGGCGGGCTCGCGGTGGTGCAGGGCATGGCCGAGGCGGAACGTGGCGCATTTCTTGCCGAGGTGGGGGCGTTGTACGACGACGCCGCGCCGGGGGCGGACGACCTGCAATTGCCGTACACGCTGCTGTGTGTCAGGGCCGAGGTCGACCACGCGGAACTCACCGCGCCCATCGAGGTCGATGATGACGGCCTCGTGATCCCGCTCTGAGCTGATCCCGCCCTGGGCGTGAACCCGCCCTGGGGCGCTGCACGCGAGCTTGTCCTGAACCGGGCAGGAGTTCGTTGTTCTGGCCCCCGAGCGCCCTGAACCGTGAACTCCTGCCCGGTTGTGGTCACGGGCCCCCGCCACCGGTGCCGGCCGAGTCCAGGCACCGGTCACGACGGCGCCACAGCCCCGGAACCCACGACACGTTCGTCGACCCGCCGCAGCGGCTTGATGCCGCGCACCCACAAGGTGATCGCCAACCCGATCTCCCAGACAAACAACGGCACAGCGAGCACGGGCACCGGCTTCGTCAAGCCGAACATCACCGCGAGGTTCTGGCCTGCGACGATTACCGCCCCCACCAGGCCAAGCACCGGCACGACGAGGGGAGCCAGCCGACGCCGCAGCAGCAGCATCGCCAGCAACACGGCCGTGACGGGGTTCACCAGGCCCGGGCCGACCAGGAACGTCCAGTCGTGCACGAGGTGCAGCGCCGAGACGACCTGCGTGCTGAGCCCTGGCGACGCAGTCGTGGCCGGGCGAGCCACCGCCGGCAGAATCGCGACGACACCGACCAGGATGACCGAAGCCTCGAGCCCCCTGAATGCCAGGTAACCCGCGGCTGTGCCCGCGCCGTGGGGGCGCAGCAATGGGTACAGCGCCACGGCGGTACCGACCACGGCCACGGCCAGGATCACCTCGAGCAGCGAGGCCACCAGCACCGACGTACGACCGGCCAGCGCGAGTTCGGTGCCCAGGGCCGAGCCGCCGTACAGGGGCAGGGCTGCGACCGAGGTCACCCAGGTGATCAGGAACAGGATTGCTGCGGCACGGGCGGTCAAGGTCGATCTGGTCATGTTGCTGACTCCATCCAAAAGGTATACGACGTATACCGTCGCGAACCCCACGATAGGCATACGCTGTATACCTCGTCAATCCCTCGCCCCGACCTGCAGCCAGGAGCTCGACATGCCCACCGCCCGCGCCCCACTCGACCGCGCCCGGGTGCTGACCACTGCCGTGCGGCTGGCCGACGCCGAGGGCCTGGGCGCGGTGACCATGCGCCGACTTGCCGACGAGCTGGCCGTCACCCCGATGGCGCTCTACAAGCACGTCGCCGACAAAGAAGACCTGCTCACGGGAATGGTCGACGCGGTCGTCGACGACATGGCGGTGCCCGGGGTAGCCCACCCGGACGACTGGCGCGACAACATTCGTGCGGCCCTGCACCGGTCGCGCCTGGTGCTGGGACGCCACCCCTGGGCCCGGCTCGCGATTGAGAGTCGCACTGAGCGCACCGCTGCGGTGCTCGACCACATGGAACGCCTCAGCGCGGTGTTCATCAACGCAGGATTCAGCGCCGACCTGACCCACCACGTGATGCACCTGCTGGGCAACCGGATCTGGGGTTTCAGCCCGGAACTGTTCACCGACCACCTGGGCCGTGCCGCTTCCGGACCCGGTCCCAGCAGGGGACGGGGCCGCACACCCGACCCGGCTGACTACCCGTCGATCCTGGCGATCGCTGCGGATGCTCAGCAGCGGCGCCCCCGGGCCACGGGCTGCGACGAGGACTTCGAGATGGACTTCGCCCTCGACGTGCTGCTGGACGGCATCGCACGGTTGCAGCAAGCCGGTTGGGAATCACCAGCAGCCGACGCCGGCGACCTCACCGCGACGGGGCCGGACCGCCGCCACCCGTGAGCTGCGGCGTGGTCGTCGGGTCGATCCCCACGGACAGGGCGACGGCGTACCCGCTGGTGACGTCGCCGGTGGCCGTGCCCAGCTGGTGTTCACCAGCGTCCTCGCCGAAGACGTTGTCGCTGGTCAGGCTCACTCCGGCCAGGTTGGCGGCCGAGCCGTCATAGCCATCCGTGGCATAGACCAGTTCACAGACGTCCTGGGGCAGCGCCACCTGTGATGTGGCGAGCAGGTTCGCCGTGTCGGTGATCGAGGCCTCATCGGGATAGACCTCGAAGTGCACATGTGGCCAACGCCCCGAGTAGCAGCCGGGGAAGATGCTGGTGAACGTGACCTGCCCCGAGCTGTCGGCGACCTGCACCCCGCGCAGGTAGTTCTCGTTCTCGGCGCCCTGCGAATACATGGAGTACTTGCCGTCGGCGGTGCAGTGCCAGATGTAGACCGCCGCACCCGCCATCGCCGCCGCCCCACCCGAAGACCCGGTGCTCGACAGGTCGAACAGGCTGAGCGTCAGCGTCATCGGCACGCCGGCAGCGGTGTTCGTCGAAGTGCCGAAGCTCGACCGGATGTCGCTGCGCACCACCCCGCTCTGCTCGAGCAGGTCGGGGCCATTGCTGCCGTCAGCCGGGTAGGGGCCGTTCGTCTCTTCGGGGATCTCGACGGCGGGAGCCTCGCCGACGGCTGCGGTGGTCGCTGCTGCGGCTGAAGTCGTCGCCGCGCCAGCTGTGCTCGCGGCCCCAGCTGTGGTCGCCCCCGAGTTCGTCGCCCCCGAGTTCGTCGCCCCCGAGTTCGTGGCCGCCGGCGAGCAGGCTGCCAGCCCCACGGTGGCCACCCCGCTGCCGAGCACCGCGAACACCCCGCGGCGCGACATGCCGCGCCGGTTCAGCAAGGTGCCGATGTCGAACTGCAGGCCCTGGTCGACGACGGGTTCGTGCTGGTGGGCCAGCGCGCGGCCCTCGTAAATGCGTACCCCGTCTTCGCGGGTGTGGACGTTGGCTTCATGGTTGGTCATGCCAACGACGCTAAGTGCCCCGACTGTCCGACCGCTGTGCGGTTGCTGTGCGTCCGCTGTGCGACCACTCGAGGGTGACGGTGTGTGTGCTCCGAACTGCACAAGTGGCACGAATGCCTCGTCCGCACCTGGTTGGGCACGAATTGGGCGCACTCGCGGCGCAGGTGCCACTTGTGCAGGTTCGGGTCGTCCGGGGCACCGAGCGATCCCGCCCAGGTGCACACGGACCCCCTGCGCCAGATCACCGCGTCCAGAACCCGGCCGAACTTCTCGAACCCGGTCCCCGAGCGCCCGACTCGCCAACTCCTGCCCGATCCCGGACACCGGTCGACGCCCACGCTGCACCCGTGACCCACCCGTCACCCGGGGTTCACCCGCACTTCGCCACCCCGTCAGCAAAGTGACACCCCGAATCAAGCCGGACTCCCTAGCCTCAGAGGACATCCTCCCTTGTCAAACTCCACTTTCGCTCAGGAGAACCATGTCCATCCCCCCAGTCAATCGCCGGTCCTTCATCGGCCTCACCGTGGGCGCCGGTGTCGTCGGCGCCGCCTCGGCGGCCGGCGCCGCGCCGGCATTCGCCCAGCCCGTCCGCCCGCTCAGCGACGAGGCCTGGACGTTCGGCCTGATGGCCGACACCCAGTGGGCCCAGAACGCCGACGGCATCAACCCCGGCAGTGTGGCTGCCGGCATCCAGGCGATGGTCTTTGACCAGTTGCTCGCCAAGGACGTCAAGTTCGTCGTGCAGGTCGGCGACAACGTCGACCAGGAGCACAACGGCTACAACGGCCAAGCCGAGGTGCGCAGCCTGCCGATCAAGGCGCAGACCGTCCAGCCGCTGTACGACGCCGGGGTCGGCTTCTACACCCTGCGCGGCAACCACGAGGCCTCGGCCCGCGCCGCCCGCGAGTTCCCCGTGGTCTTCCCGCAGAACACCGGCGACGGGCCCGTGCTGGGTGGGGCCACCAACTTCTCGTCGCCCTCCGAACTGCTGCGCGGCCTGTCGTACTCGTTCGACGTCAAGAACCTGCGCGTGCTCATGCTCGACCAGTTCACCCGCCCCGACGGTTCGGGCAGCACGAACAACAACATGCTCGACCAGCTCGACTGGATCGAGGATCGCGTGCTGAACCGCCCCGAGGGCATGCACTGCCTGGTTTATGCACACAAGAACCTGGTCGGGCAGAACCACGTCGACTCGATGTTCGGTGGCACCCCGGCCGCCAACAAGGCCGCCCTCAACCGCTTCATCTCGATCATGGACCGCGGCAACGTCCACACCGTCGCCAGCGGCCACGACCACATGCACCACCGCTCGCTGGTGGTCAGCCCCGATGGCCAGAGCACGGTCGAACAGCTCATTGCCGGCAACGACAGCGCCAAGTTCTACACCCCCCGCGTGCCCGCCATCGCCGACACCTACGGCGTCAACGAGACGGTGCTGTCGCAGGAACTGTGGACCCTGACCCACTACGTGGTCACCGTGGACGGGCCCCGCCTGTACATCGACCTCTACTCGATGAGCACCGGCGTCGACTACCAGACGACCTGGCTGGGCCGCACCCCGCCCGACACCGGCTGGTTCTGGCGTGAGCAGTGGGGCTACTCGCTCAACGGCCGCAACTTCGTCGTGGCGCCGGGTGAGGGCTACCAGGTCGTGCAGGACTCCTTCGGCAAGACCCGTGCCCGCATCCTCGAGGGCGTGAACGGCTCGACAAAGGCTGACTACGCCGGACGCCGCATGAGCAAGCAGATCGGCACCGGTTGGCAGGCCGCCGGTCCCGGCGACGATTCCGACCGCCTGTACCTGTGGGGCATCGCCGACAACCTGCAGCTCAACGACCCCACCTTGACCGGCCTGTGGCCCCACGCCGACGAGACCGACGAGTCCGACACCTTCGTGCTGCAGCTGACGGGCACACCGCAGGGCTTCCGCGCCGATGGCAGCTATGGCCTGGCGACGCGCACCCGCGATGGCCGTTGGGTGAATGCCGTGGACGAGAACCACGGCGGCACCAAGCGCTTCGTGCGCGGCGCCCATCGTCCGGGACATGCGCTGGGCACCCACGGGGTCGACCCGGTCACCGGAAACGTGTGGGCGGTGGTGAACCACGGCGGCGTCTTCGCGGCACGCCGCGGAGTCTGAGCCGGCCCTGGTGGCGCTGGTCGTGCACCCGGGAGTGTGCCCCACGCAGGCGACTGCGTGGGGCACCTCACATTCGGTGACAACTCAGCGCAACCGGTAACATCGCCCGAGGTGTGTCGGGAAGTCTGGTCGACGCCGCCCCGCCCACCCCACGAAAGGCCGCCATGGCCAGCAACCCCACCCCCAGCCGCCGCACCACCTTCGGCCCCGGTCGCCTCGCCGACCGGCTGCACCTGCCCCGCATCCTCGAGGACGAGAAGGCCGGCGGCATCATCATGCTCGTCGCCACCATCGCCGCCCTGCTGTGGGCCAACTTCGGCGGCGGCACCTACCAGCGCCTGTCACACCTCGAACTCGGCTCACTGTCATTGGCCCACTGGGTCTCTGACGGGCTGCTGACGGTCTTCTTCTTCGCCGCCGGCATGGAACTCAAGCGTGAGTTCGTCGAGGGCTCGCTCTCGCGGCCCGCCGACGCCCTCGTGCCCATCGTGGCCGCGCTGTGCGGCATGCTCGTGCCCGCCGGTATCTACCTGGCCGTCAACCTCACCTCCCCCACCGGCCAGTCGCACGGTTGGGCCATCCCGATGGCCACCGACATCGCCTTCGCCCTGGCTGTGCTCGCCGTCGTCGGCCGCGGCCTGCCCACCGGGCTGCGCGCATTCCTGCTCACGCTCGCCATCGTCGACGACCTGGGCGCCATCATGGTGATCGCCGTCTTCTTCAGCAGCGGCATCCACCTGTGGTGGCTCGCTGCCGTCGCTGCACTGCTCGCACTCTGGTGGGGCCTGCAACGGTTCACGAAGCTCACCAACGGCTGGGCCTACCTGCCCATCGGCGTCGCAGCGTGGTGGTGCATGTTGCAGTCGGGGGTGCACGCCACCATCGCCGGTGTCGCACTCGGCCTGCTGGTGCGCACCGATGAGTTCCAGCTCAACGACAACCTCGACCGCTGGCAGAAGAAGGTGCACCCCTGGTCGGCATGGTTCGCCGTGCCCGTTTTCGCCCTGTTCGCCGCCGGGGTGCCGCTCAATGCCGCAGTGTTCGCCGACATGGTGCGCCAGCCCGTGGCCTGGGGCATCATGCTCGGGCTCGTGCTCGGAAAACCGATCGGGGTCTTCGGCGGGGCCTGGCTCACCAACCGGTTCACCAGCGCCACCCTGGCACCCGGCGTCACGTGGCCCGACGTCTTCGCCGCCGCAGTGCTGGCCGGTATCGGCTTCACCGTCTCGATGCTGATCTCTGAGCTCGCGTTCACCGGCACCCCGCACCACGTCGAACTGGCCAAGACATCGGTGCTCACGGCGTCCCTGGTCGCTGCCGTGCTCGGCGGCGGCATGCTCGCCGCGCGCGGACGGCACCACCAATCCGCCGCTGCCCGACCCTGAGTCCCACGTCACCAGCCCCGTCCGGGCTAGGGTTTGTCATGCAGCATGTCGCACATGCCCGACCGTGAAGGAGACCACCGTGACCCAGCCGGACACCACTCGACCCCAGTTCGAGGCTCCGCGCCACCCCGGTGAAGCCCGCCTCAACACCGGCTACGGCTCCCGGGACGAGCAGACTGGCGGCGCCGGCCTGACCCCACAGCTCAACGACATCATCACGGCACTGAAGACCGATGGCACCCGAATGGTGCAGGACAACCTCGCGCTGGCCCAGGCCGAGGTCAAGCCGATGGTCGTCAAGGGCGGCATTGGTGGCGGCCTGTTCGCGGGCGCGGCCTATTTCGTGCTCAGCGCGCTGTGGGTACTGTTCATGGCCGGCGGTTTCGGGTTCTCGAAGATGTGGCAGGCGATCCTGGACTGGAGCCTGCTGCCAGCCGCCGCCCTCGGATTCGTGACCATGGGCGTCGTGATGATCCTGGTCGCAGCGGCGCTTGCCGCTGTCGGCTACTTCCGCTTCATCAAGAAGATCGAGAAGCCTGAAGCCACCATCGCCGAGGTGAAGGCCGACATCGAGGCGCTGAAGTCCTCGATCCAGCGCGGCCAGCAGGCAGTCGCCGTCAACGTGGCTGACCGGGCCGCCCTGAAGGCCGACAAGAAAGCTGTGGCCCAGATGGAGGACGCCGCCCACAAGGCCGCGCGCCGCGCCCAGTAGTCCATCGCGCCCCGTAGTCCACCAAGCAGCACGCCACCCATCCCGGGCGGCCCCTACGCCGGCCGGTGCCGCCAGAACCGCCTCGGCACCTCGACCACCTGCGACTCGTCCCAGTCGAGCCGCCACCCACCCAGGTCGAGCAGCCAGTCGACCAGGTGCGCCGTGAACCCCCAGATCACGATGTCGTCGATCACGAACGCCGGCCCGCTGTGCCCATTGACCAGCCGCGACATGTGCCGCACCTCATGGCTGGCGAGCAGGTCGACTGGGTAGCGCAGCACCTGCGCCACCTCGCCGGGTTCGGGCACCAGCGGCTGCAGGCCGTCCCAGGTGCCCACCACGATCGTGGCATTGAAACTGCTGATGACCCTCGTGGCCGGCAGTCGTCCGAGCAGGGTCACCCCGCGCGGGTCGACGCCCACCTCTTCGGACGCCTCACGCAGGGCGGCGTCCTCGGGCCCGGTATCGCCCGGGTCAATCCGCCCACCCGGGAACGACACCTCGCCCGGGTGCCTGCGCAGGGTCTCCGCGCGTTCGGTGAACAGCAGTTCGGGCGTCACGTCCTCGGTCAGCAGCGCCAGAATCGCGGACGGATGCTTGCGTGCGGGCCAGGCCAACTGCGCGGCCGACACATCGGGGATCGGACCGCCGAGCCCGTCAAGCCTGCCCACCAGCTCACTGAACGGCGACGCCCCCACCGGCGGTGGCGGCGTGGTCACGGCTGCACCCCGAAATGCTTGGTGATCAGCCCCTGCAGCTCTGTCTCGGTGTCGAGCACGCCGAAGTGTCGGGCCACGATCCGGCCCCCGGCGTCCACGAACACCGTCGCCGGCAACCCGGGCGCACTGATCGGCGCCTGCTTGCTCAGCCCCTCGGGGTCGGCCAGTTGCGGATAGGTCCAGTGGGCGGCCCTCGCGAACTCGATGGCCATCGCCGGCTGCGGATCAGAGACGTCGATGCCCAGGAAGTCGACCTTGCCGACCATCTGGCTGCTCACCGCGGCCAGGACGGGCGCCTCGGTGCGGCACGGACCACACCACTGCGCCCACAGGTTGATCACCCGTGGCTTGCCCGTGGCCAGACCGGCGAGCGAGACCTGGCTGCCGGTGTCAAGGCACGACAGGGTCACGTCGGGCAGGCCGCCCTCGACCGGTTCGGTCGCGGGCCCCGCCGGGCACGGGGTGATCCCGGCCGCCTTGTAGGCGGCCTGCAGTTCGGCATCCACGGTCGGGCTCGACGTGACCGTCGACGCCCCACCTGCGCTGCACCCGGCCACCAGCAGCACGGCCACCAGGGCCGCGGCGGTGCGCGTCATCCACGACCTGGCCACCAACGTTGTCACCCTCATCCTCGCGGTTCCCTCACCAGCTTGGTCGCCACCTCGGGGTCGGTCGGCCCCTCACCAAAGCTCGGGCACACCCCTGCCAGCGGGCACGCCCCGCAGGCCGGTCGCCTGGCATGGCAGCGGCGGCGTCCATGCCAGATCACCCGGTGGCAGACCATCACCCAGTCGGCGGGGTCGAACAGGTTGCCGACCTCGACCTCGACGATGTCGGGCTTGGCAGAGGTCGTCCAGCCCAACCGTCCCGACACGCGAATCAGGTGGGTGTCAGGCGTGATGCCGGGCACACCGAAGGCGTTGCCGAGCACGACATTGGCCGTCTTGCGCCCCACCCCGGGCAGGGTCACCAGTTCGTCCAGCGTGCCGGGCACGGCACCATCGAATTCGTCGACCAGCGCCTGCCCGATCCCCTTCAACGCAAGTGCTTTGTTGTGAAAAAACCCCGTGGGACGAATGATCTGCTCGAGCTCGTCAAGATCCGCGGCGGCCATCGCCCGCCCATCAGGAAATCGCGCGAACAATGCGGGTGTGATCGCATTGACCCGCTTGTCCGTCGACTGGGCCGACAGCACGGTGGCCACCAGCAGCTCGAACGGGTCGGTGAAGTCGAGCTCGCAGCGGGCCTGCGGATAGGTCTCGGCCAGCAGCTGGTTGACCAGCGCGGCCTGCTCGCGGGCAGCCTGCGAGGGCGGGACGACGGCGGGGGCGACGGGACGGGGCACGCAGGCAGTCTAGTTCGCGATACCCGGTGCAATTAATGTCACAGCGCTCCGATACGCTCAGTGTGACAGTTACGGAACCGTAAGGTCAGTGACAGGACAGCACGGGACCGCTCACCATAGGGGGATGAGTTGTCAAGGCCAACACAGGCATCAACGGCGGCACAACGAGCGGCTGCACTCAAGCAGGCGCCGTTTCTCGCCCAGCTCAGCGAGGCCTCGCGCGAACGCGTGATGGCGGCGGCCACCGAACTGCGGGTGCACCGGGGTGAAGAGATCTTCCACACCGGCGACCCGGCACGGCAGTGCTATCTCATCCTGACCGGCAAGGTGAAGCTCAGCCGCACCTCGAAGCACCAGCCCCCGCCACCCCCGCCGCGGCCGGGCGAGAAGCTGACGGTGGCCGCCCGTCGCCGGGCGACGACGGTGCAGACACGCGAGTCGCTGCTGTGGGTGATGGGCCCCGGCGACATGTTCGGCGAATTGTCGGTGTTCGACCAGGGCACCCGCTCGTCGACGGCCAAGGCGGTGACAGCAGCCACGCTGTTGCGGTTCGAGGGCAACCAGTTGGCCGCGCTCGTGGGCATGCGCCAGGACGTGGCGCTGGCGATGCTGCAGGTCGTCGCCACCCGGTTGCGCCGCAGCGACGACCACACCACCGGCATGGTGCTCTCGGACGTCTCGGGCCGGGTGGCATGGCTGTTGATGCACCTGCTCGAACGGTTCGGCGAGGATTCCGACCCGGTCAACGAGGACTCGCAGTGGGTGCGCCACGACCTCACCCAGACCGAACTGGCCCAGATCGTCGGCGCCTCACGCGAGACGGTCAACAAGGTGCTCACCGACTACGAGAGCCGGGGCATCATCGAGGTGCGGCCGCGCGAGTTCCGGGTGCTGATGCCGCAGAAACTGCTGGCCCGGGTGGAATGAATCCGCCCCGGGCCACCGGCCTGCTCCGGTAGGTCCTCAGACCTCGACGACCAGCTCGAGCTCGACGGGCGCGTCGATGGGCAGCACCGCGACGCCGACCGCCGAACGCACGTGGTTGCCCTGGTCACCGAACACATCTGCCAGCAGGCTGGACGCGCCATCGGCCACGCCGGGCTGACCCGTGAACCCGGGCGATGAGGCCACGAAGACTGTCGCCTTCACGACGCGGCGGATCGCATCGATGCCGCCCGCCAGCGACGCGGCGGCGGCGATGGCATTGAGTGCCGCCACCCGCGCCGCCTCGGTGGCCTGTTCGATGTCGACCTCGGCGCCGACTTTGCCGGCCGCATGCAGCGTGCCGTTGATCAGGGGCAGTTGGCCAGAGGTCCAGACCTGGTCACCGACGCGGATGGCGGGCACGTATGCGGCCAGCGGCGCAGCGACGGGGGGCAGGCTCAGCCCCATCTCCGCGAGGCGTTCCGACGGCTTCACCGCTGGGCCTGCGAGGCGTCGGGCGCCTGCTGCAGCGGGCGCTTGAAGTAGCCGACGAGGTTCTCGGGGTTCGGCCCCGGAACGATCTGCACGAGCTCCCAGCCATCACGGCCGAAGTTGTTGAGGATCTGCGTCGACACGTGGGTCAGGATCGGCGCGGTGAAGTACTCCCAAGTCGTCATGGCGCACACACTACTTCAGCCGCACCCCCGTGCAGGGGCCCGGGTCATGATCGTCCGGGCTTGTCACTGCACGCTTGACAGGGGTATCCACAGCCCACTAGGCAGATGCCGGAAATCTTGCGCGTGTCACGTACCCTGAAAACCATGAAGCGAACGAAGGCCAACAAGGTCTATGCCTTGCTGATGTTTTTCGCGGTGAGTGTTCTGGCGGGTGTGCTCACCGCGGGACTCGCCGTGCCGTTCGTCGCCATGCTGGGCGGCGTGTCGAAGGCAGGGGCCGACAGCCTCGACCAGCTGCCGGCCTCCCTCGAGATCCCACCACAGTCCGAGCAGTCGCGCATCCTGATGGCCGACGGCTCGGTGCTGGCCACCTTCTATGACCAGAACCGCGTCTACGTGGGGTTGCGCTCGATCCACAACAACATGCAGTGGGCACAGCTCGCCATCGAGGACCATCGCTTCTATGAGCACGGCGCGTTCGACCCAACCGGGACGATCCGTGCGCTGGTGCGCAACTCGGCCGGCGCCTCGACCCAGGGTGGTTCGACCATCACCCAGCAGTACGTCAAGCAGGTGCTCGTCAATGACGCCGAGCAGAACAATGACCCCGCCGCCCTGCAGCGTGCCACGGAAGAGACGCTGGCCCGCAAGGTGCGCGAGCTGCGCTATGCCATCGCCCTCGAGAAGCGCCTGTCGAAGCAGGAGATCCTGGAGCGCTACCTCAACATCGCCTACTACGGCGACGGCGCCTATGGCGTCGAGGCGGCTGCCCGGCACTTCTTCAACACCACCGCGGCCAAGCTGACGCTCGACCAGGCCGCGATGCTCGCCGGCCTGGTGCAGAACCCGAACCTGACGAACCCGCGGCTGAACCCCGGCGCCGCGGTCGCGCGCCGCAATGTGGTGCTGAACCGCATGGCTGACCTCGGTTATGTCTCGCAGGAGCAGGCTGACAAGGCCAAGGAGGTGAAGTGGAACCCCTCGAACGTGCAGCCACAGCCGAACGGCTGCGCTGCTTCGGAGTTCCCCTTCATCTGTGACTATGTGCGCCGGGTGATGGTCAGCGATGCGATGCCGAGCCTCGGCAAGACTGAGGAGGAGCGGTGGAACCTGATCAAGCGTGGTGGCCTGACCATCCAGACGCTGATCGACCCGCGCACCCAGCGCGCTGCCGAGGCCGCCATCAATGACATGATCACGCCGACCGACCCGGCCATCGGCTCGTCGGTCATCATCGAGCCGCAGACCGGTTTGATCGTCGCCATGGCCCAGTCGCGCACCGAGATGGGCACCAAGGCCGGCCAGACGTTCCTGAACTACAACGTCGAGAAGAAGTACGGAGACGGCATGGGCTTCCAGGCCGGTTCGACGTTCAAGGCGTTCGCCGTCGCGGCCGCCATCGAGGCGGGCATGACGCCCGACCAGTCGTTCACCGCCACCTCGCCGATGTCGTTCGAGGGCAAGACGTTCAAGAACTGTGAGGGCAGCTTCACCCTGAACGAGGACTGGACGGTCTCGAACTCGGTGGGCGGCTACGACAACCGCCGGATCAACATGATCCAGGGTGCCCAGGGCTCGGTGAACACCTACTTCGTGCAGCTGGAACAGGCCGTCGGCATCTGCAAGGTCACCGACATCGCCCAGCGCGCGGGTGTGAAGCTCGCCAGTGGCGCCGACCTGAACAAGGACCAGGGCAGCAACCCCTCGTTCGTGCTCGGTGCCGCCGAGGTGACCCCGCTGTCGCTGGCCTCGGCCTATGCCACCTTCGCCAACCGCGGCGTGCGCTGCGACCCCCTCATCCTGAAGTCGGTCGTCAACAAGCAGGACAAGTCGTTCGCGGTGCCCCCGAGCAAGTGCACCAAGGTCATGGAGCCCGAGGTCGCCGACGGCGTCAACTACGTGCTGTCGAAGGTCATGGAACGCCCCGGCACCGGTGTGCGCGCCCGCATCGAGGGCAGCTGGAACCAGGCCGGCAAGACCGGCACCACCGACTCGAACGAGGCCGTCTGGTTCGCCGGCTACACCCCCGAGCGGGCCGGTATCGCGATGATCGCCGTCGACAAGGGCAACGCCTATTGGAACGGCCGCACGAAGTCGCTGAAGCGCTGGACCACCCCGTCCGGCACGAGCCTCGAGGGCTCCGGTTCTGGTGACGCCGGCCGCATCTACAAGGTCGCCATGGCCGAGGCGTTGAAGGGCCAGCCGAACACCGCGTTCACCGCCCCGTCAACGCGGGTGCTCGAGGGCAAGAAGGTGCAGGTGCCCGACACCTCGGGCATGAGCCTGGCCGAGGCCCGCCGCACGCTCGAGGCGGCAGGCTTCAACACGGTGACCTGGCGACGGGCCTCGAACTTCCCCGCCGGCACGTTCCTGGGCACGAGCCCCAAGGGCAGCCAGCCGATGGGTGCCACGATCTACCTGATGATCTCGTCCGGGCCGGAGCCTGCCCCGCAGCCGTCGAGCCCGGCGACCAAGCCCGCCAGCCCGACGAGTCCCACCACCCAGGCCACACAGCCGTCGACCCAGCCCACCAAGCCGGGCAACGGCACCCCCGGCCCCAAGCGGTGAGCCCGGAGCAACCGCTGAGCCCTGCCCGTCGGGTCGGGCTCGGGCTGGCCGCGCTGACCGGTCTCGGCGCGGCCGTGGGGGCTTATGCCTTCGCCGAGGCGCGGATGTACACCCTGCGCCGCGCCACGGCACGGGTGCTGCCCCCGGGCAGCGCGCCGGTCTCGGTGCTGCACCTCAGCGACATCCACCTGCTGCCGGGCCACCACAAGAAGCTGGACTGGATCGCCGGCCTGGCCGACCTGAAGCCCGACCTGGTCATCAACACCGGCGACAACATCTCGTCGGCCGATGCCGTCGCCCCGCTGTTCGAAGCCCTCGACGAACTGCTCGACGTGCCCGGGGCCTTCGTCTTCGGGTCGAACGACTATGTGGCGCCCACATTCAAGAACCCGCTGGGCTACCTGACCCGCGCCACGCTGCCGGGCCACGAGCCGGCCTCACCAGTCTTCGGCAACCTGCCCTGGACGGCGCTGCGGGACGGCTTCACCGCCCGCGGCTGGGCCAACCTGACCCACCGGCGCGCGCTGCTGCAGGTGGCCGGGCACACCATCGAACTGCGTGGCACCGACGACGGGCACCTGGCCCGCGACCGCTATGACGTCGTGGCCGGCCCTCCCACGCCGCAGGCCGACCTGTCGATCGGCGTGACCCATGCGCCGTACCTGCGCCTGCTCGACGCGATGACGGCCGACGGGGTTGACCTGGTGATGGCCGGGCACACCCATGGCGGCCAGGTCTGCCTGCCGTCCCGGGCGCTGATCACCAATTGTGACCTGGACGTCGACCGGGTCAAGGGCCTCAGCCAGCACACGGCCGGCGGCCACACGAGCGCACTGCATGTCTCAGCCGGCCTGGGCACCTCACCGTTCGCCCCCTACCGGCTGTTCTGCCGCCCCGAGGCGACACTGCTGCGGCTCGTCGCCCGCTGAGGACTGACCCCGTTTGGCGCTCACGTGACCATGTGGGATACAGTGATCCTCGGTCTTCCCGCAGGAAACCAATCGGGGTGTGGCGCAGCTTGGTAGCGCGCGTCGTTCGGGACGACGAGGCCGCAGGTTCAAATCCTGTCACCCCGACCACCTGTTCAGCCCGGATCCTTCACAGGGTCCGGGCTGAACTGTGTTGTGCGGCAGCTCGTGGCCAAGACACGTGGACATGGCGTCAGCGAGAGTCGATGGGCAGGTGCCGCACTCCCACCAAGCCGCACGCACCCGCCTTCACCACTGCCGGCGTTCATGTCCAGAACCCGGCCAAACCTTGGCACACAGCCCCGAGGACGGCACGTTCGGCGAACTCCAGCCCGATTCTGGGCACTCACGTCCCGAGCCTGAAGACCCCTGTCACCGGGGGCAATCTGGTGATGGCCGTCTCCGCTGGCGCGGCCGCTGCACCTTCTGGTGGCCTGGAAGACATGATGGGACCAGCAGATCAGGCGCGCCCGTCGACGAGTACCGATTGACACGGGTAAGTTTCTGACCTGACCGCGCTGAACTTGTGGAGGACAGATGGCAGAGCTGGACCCCTTCGGGCGCGAACCGCGCCACGAACGACTGTCCGATCGTGAAACCACCCAGCGCATGCTCGACGTGGGCGTGGCGAGGGTGCAGGGCGAGGGGCTGCGCATCAGCTTCGACCAGCTGCGCTACGAAGAACTGATCACCGACGCGAACGTCGCCCGCAGCACCGTCTATCGCCGCTGGCCCACCAAGCAGCACTATTACGCCGACCTGCTGCGTGAACTCGCCCAGAGCAACCACCACGCCACGGCGGCCTGGCAGCAGTCCGGGCCCAAGGTTGCCCTCGAGCGCGCCGATGAACTGTTGCCCCAGCTCGCCACGGCCGCCGGACGTCGCGCGGTGGCTGTTGAACTCTGCCGGGCGACGTCCCAGAGCACGGCAGAGATCCTGACCACGTCGAATGAGTGGCACACGTTCCTGACGCTGAGCGCCACGCTTGCGGGGCTGCCGACCAAGGTCGCACTCCAGGGCGACCTGCAGGACGCGATGGGTGCTGCCGAGACGCGGTTCCACGAGCTGAGCGCCGAGTACTACCAGGCCACGCTCGACCTGATCGGCTTCCGGCTGAAGCCCGACCTGGCGCCGACGACCACGATCGAGTCGGTCACCCGGCTCGGCGGGGCCTGGCTCGAGGGTGCGGCCCTGAAGGCCATCACCAATCCGAACGCCTGGGGGCGTCCGACGACGAGTGACCCCTTCGGCACCGGCACGCAGGCCGAGTGGACCATGGTCGGTCTTGGCTTCACCGCCCTGATGCTGGGTGTGTTCGAGCCCGATCCCGAGCAGGCGGCAGAATGGGATGAGGAGAAGATCGCCGCCTGCCGCGCGGCACTCGAATCGCTGAGAGCTGTGAATGACCGAGACCACTGAGTCGTCCGAAACCACCGAGCCCGAAACCACCGAGCCCGAAACCACCCTGTACGAACGCATGGGTGGCCGCGCCACCTTCGAACGCATCACCGACGTGTTCTACGCGGGTGTCGCGGACGATCCCCTGCTGAAGCCGATGTACCCCGAAGAGGACCTCGGCCCTGCCAAGGTGCGGCTGCGGATGTTCCTGGAGCAGTACTGGGGCGGCCCGACGACCTATTCCGAGACCCGCGGCCACCCGCGTCTGCGCATGCGGCACGTGCCGTTCGCCGTGACGCCCACGGCCCGCGACCGGTGGCTGCACCACATCATGGCCGGCGTCGACGCCGTGGCGCTCGAACCGGAACTCGATGCGCTGCTGCGCGACTACCTGCAGCGCGCGGCGCATTCGATGGTGAACCAGTTCGAGGACGGTTCGCCCTCGAACGGCCGGGCCTTCGGCACCGGTGGCGGGCTGCCGATCACCCGCTGACAGCATCGCTCAGCCCGCGGACTTCGCCGAACCGGTGGTTGGTGACGCAGACCGCCTGTTCGTGGACGAACACGAGGCCTTCCAGTCGTCCGGATTCGGTGACGGGCTGGTCGTACAGGGCCACATCGGCCCGAGCTCCCACCTCGCGGGCGACGTCGGCGCGGTCGATGCCGATGAGCCGCACGCGGTGGTGCGGGTGGCCCAGCCGCGAGACCCAGTCGTGGTCGCGTGGCCTCACGCGCACGCCGGCGACCGCCAGGGCCCGGACGACGTCGCCCGGCAGGGTACCGGCACACGAGACGACGATCGGCGACCCCTTGTCGGCCCCGAGCGCGAGCCCGGCGCCGACGACCCTGAGCACCTGGCTGGGGCTGGCGTCGGCCCCGACCCGCACCAGCACCGGGGTGGGTCGGTAGCGCAGCAGGTTGGCCTCGACCTCGAGGCCGGTGGGGTCATGGGCGGCACCGAGCTCGGCCGCGGCACGGGCATCGCTGCGGAAGGCCCGGTCCAGGAAGTCGCGCTCGTCGCGGCTCAGGGTGATGTGCTGCGCAAGCAGTGCCAGCCCCGCAGACGTGATCGGCCCGGAAGGTGCGGCCGGGGCTGAAACCCAGTCTGACAACGCCAGCAGGTAATTGGGCCCGCCTGCCTTGGCGCCCGGGCCGACGGCCGACTTCTTCCAGCCGCCGAAGGGTTGCCGGCGCACGATCGCGCCGGTGATGCCCCGATTGACGTACAGGTTGCCCGCCTGCACCCGGTCGGCCCAACGGGTGACGTCGGCCGGTTGCTGCGTGTGCAACCCCGCCGTCAGGCCATAGTCGACGGCGTTCTGCCAGGCGATGGCCTCGTCCAGCGTCTCGGCGGCCATGACGCCGAGCACGGGGCCGAAGTACTCGATGCGCGCGAACTCCGAGGCGGGACGCACGCCGCCGCGCACACCCGGTGACCACAGGCGGCCTGAATCGTCGAGGGGACGCGGCTCGACCCACCACGACTGGCCCGCTTCAAGCCGTGTGAGGGCGTCGGCGAGCTTGCCGGCGGCAGGGGTGATGAGCGGGCCGACCTGGCTGCGAGGGTCGTCGGGCCAGCCGACGGCGAGGCTTTCGACGGCGTCGATGAGCTGTTCACGAAAGCGCCGGGAGCGGGCCACCTGGCCGACCAGGATCACCAGCGAGGCGGCCGAACACTTCTGCCCGGCGTGGCCGAATGCCGAGGCGACAACGTCTTTCACGGCCAGGTCGACGTCGGCGCTGGGGGCGACGATGATGGCATTCTTGCCGCTCGTCTCGGCGAGCAATGACAGCCCGGGGCGCCAACCCAGGAACATCTCGGCGGTCTCGTAGCCGCCGGTGAGCACCACCCGGTCGACGCGAGGGTCGCTGATCAGGGCCTGGCCGAGAGTGCCCTCAGGCACGAGTGCCACCTGCAGCACATCGCGGGGCACGCCGGCCGCCCACAGCGCCTCGACCATGGCCACGCCACAGCGTTCGGCCTGCGGGGCGGGCTTGATGATGACCGACGCCCCCACGGCGAGGGCAGCCAGGGTCGACCCGGCGGGGATGGCGAGGGGAAAGTTCCAGGGCGGGGTGACCACGATGAGCCGCGGCGGCACCTGGGTGGCACCGTCGAGGTGGTCGAGTTGCTCGGCGCAGTCCGCGTACCAGCGGGCGAAGTCGATGGCCTCGCTGACCTCGGGGTCGCCCTGGTCAAGGGTCTTGCCGCATTCATCGGCCATGACGGCGAGCAGGTCGGCGCGGCGGGCGGACAGTTCATCGGCGGCCCGGCGCAGGATCTGGGCGCGGCCTGCTGCGCCGAGGTCGGCCCAGCCGGTGGCGGAACGGATGGCCTTGTCAACGGTTGTTTCGAGGGCATCTGGGGTGGTGATGCGGTGGGCCGCGAGGTCGTCCGGGGGCAGGGGCAGGCGGGCCAGGACAGCGCGGCCCCAGGCGAGGTTGGCGGGCAGGGCGGGGTCGGTGTCGGGTTCGTTGGTGAACGGGCTGGGCGAGTGGGCGGGTGAGGGGTGCTGGGTGCGGTCCTGGGTCCTGAACGTGACCGGCACTGCCTCGTCCATGGCCGTGACCGAGGCGGTGAACCGGTCACGTTCACGGGCGAACAGGGCAGGTTCGTCGGCCAGGCCGGTGACGGCGGACAGGAAGTTCTGCGGCGAGGCGCCCTCGTCGAGGCGGCGGACGAGGTAGCTGATGGCCACGTCGAAGTGCTGCGGGTGCACGACGGGGGTATAGAGCAGCAGCGACCCGGTGGTGCGGCGCACCGCCTCGGCCTGGGCGGGGGCCATGCCCAGCAGCATCTCGACCTCGACCTGGTGCTGCACACCCCGCTCGGTGGCCAACAGCCAGGCCCAGGCGAGGTCGAACAGGTTGTGGCCGGCGATGCCGATGCGCACTGCCTGCGTGTGCTCGGGGCGCAGGGCCTGGTTGAGCAGGCGCAGGTAGTGGGAATCGGTCTGCTGCTTGGTCGACCACGTGGCCCGGGGCCAGCCGCGCAGCTGCGACTCGACAACCTCCATGGGCAGGTTGGCACCCTTGACCACGCGCACCTTGATGGGGGCTCCCCCACGGGCGACGCGGGCGCTCGACCAGTCGGTGAGGTCACGCAGGGTGGGCAGGGCCTCGGGAAGGTAGGCCTGCAGCACGATGCCGGCGCGCATGGTGAGCAGGTCGTCGGCATCGAGCAGGCGCCGGAACACCGCCGTGGTCAGGCGCAGGTCGCGGTATTCCTCCATGTCGAGGTTGATGAAGCAGCCCGCGACGTGGGCGGCGCGGTACAGGGGCGTGAGCCGGGCGCAGATGTCATCGACGGCCTCGTCGAACGCCCAGGGCGAATGTGGGGCGATGACTGCCGAGACCTTCACCGAGATGTGGTCGACATCGGGGCGGTGCACGAGGTCGAGCAGCTGGGCCAGGCGACGATCGGCCTCGCAGCGGCCCAGCACGGCCTCGCCGAGCAGGTTGACGTTGAGCTTGGCGCCGTCACGGGTCAGGCGGCTGAGCTGCCTTGTCAGAGCACGGTCAGAGGCGTCAACCACCAGGTGGCCCACCATCGCGCGCAGGGCGCGGCGCACCACGGGCACCACGAGCTGCGGGGCGACACGCGCCCCCGCCGCAGCCAGTCGCAGCCCCGCCCGCAGGTGCGGCGGGATCGAGCGCGGCACGTCCCGGGCAAGCCTGCGCAGCTGGTCGGCGGCGGCGCGTGGGTCTTCGGGGCGGATCACCCCGTCGATGAACCCGACGGCGAACTCGAGGCCATGCGGGTCGGCGAGCAGGGCTGTCAGCTGGGCCGCCTGACCGGCCACCGGAATGCTGTGGCTGGTCTGCAGCCACTGCTCGACCAGGGCGACGGCGGGCTCGACAAGGTGAGCGGGTTCGAGGGGTGGGGCAGCTTCGACAGGTGACGGCATCGGCACCCCTCCAGTGTGCTCTCGCGGGCACCTGCCGGCTGGGGCTGGTGACCAGAACCCGGCCGAACTTCGCCATTCCGCCCCACCAGCGCCCGGTTTGACCAACTCCGGCCCGATTCCGGACACCCGGCACCCACCACCCCAGTGGCACCCGAACCCGCACCACCATCCCACCACCGGCTCCACCACCGGCTCCACCACCGGCGCGGGCAGTGACCCCCACCAGCCCTGCAGGTACTCTGGTGGCTGCCCCCGCGTCGCTAGCATTGACCAGGGCAACAGTGGCAATCACCGGAAGGGAGTGACCGTGGGCCTGTTCGACAAAATGGAGAAGTCCATCGAGGGCGCCGTCAACGGCGTGTTCGCCCGCGCCTTCAAGGGTGACGTGCAGCCGGTCGAGATCGCCGCACGACTGCAGCGCGAGCTCGACTCCGAGGCCAAGCTGCTCAGCCGTGACAAGCGCCTCGTGCCGAACTCCTTCGTGGTCGGCCTGTCGCAGCGTGACTACGAGCGGCTCGTGCCCTATGCCAAGACCCTCAATGCCGAGATCGTGCCCGAACTGCGCGACCATGCCGCCGAGCGTCGCTACGTGTTCAATGGCCCCATCGTCATCGACTACGAACTCGACGAGTCGCTGCCGACCGGTCGGTTCACCGTCTCGAGCTCTGCCGCCGACGGTCCCCACGAAGCTGCCCACCCGCACCGCCGCCCCCGCGCGCACCGCTCGCCGCTGGTGCTCGAGGTCAACGGCGTGCGCCACCCCCTCACCCCGCCCGGGCTGCTGATCGGACGAGGTTCAGAAGCCGACCTGCGCATCAATGACCCCGGCATCAGCCGCAAGCACGCGATGATCCACGTCAGCGGTGACGGCGACGATGTGAGCATCCGCATCGAAGACCTCGGCAGCACCAATGGCATCATCGTCAACGGCACAAAATGCCGCGAGGCCACGATCACCGACGGCACCCGCCTCGAGATCGGCACCACGCGCATGCTGGTGCACTCCCCCGCGGGGTCATAGCTTGAGCGAACTGATCGTCGGGGCGCTCAAGATCGCCTTCCTCGCCGTGCTGTGGGCCTTCATCCTCTTCGCGGCCAACGTCATCCGCACCGACATGTTCGGGCGGCAGGTGGCGACCGCCACCGAAGGCCCCACCCTCGAGCACCCGGGCCGCCCCCGCAAGAAGCGCACCGCGCGCAACGCCCCCACCGTCCTGCGGGTCATCGAGGGTCGCCAGGCAGGCCTCACCATCCCCCTCGCCGGCGTGGTGGGTCTCGGCCGGGCCGCCGACTCGGCACTCAACCTGGACGATGATTACGCCTCGACCCGCCACGCCCAGCTGACCCGTGACGACGAGGGCCAGTGGTGGCTCGAAGACCTGCGCTCGACCAACGGCACCAGCCTGAACACCGTGCGTGTCACGGTGCCCACCCAGGTGCAGAACGGCGACACCATCCGCATCGGCCGCACCGTCATGAAGCTGGAACGCCCATGACGTTCAGCCTCGATGTGCGCTCCCATTCCGAGACCGGGCCCCTGCGCAAGAACAACCAGGATTCCGGCTTCGCCTCACCCAACATGCTGGTCGTCGCCGATGGCATGGGCGGCGCCGCCGCCGGCGACCTGGCCAGCACCGTCGCCATCAGTTTCGTCGAACGCGTCGATGAGCGGCACACCGGCGAAGACATGCTTTCGGTGCTCGCCGGGGCCGTCAGCCGGGCCAACGACAAGCTCGCCGACCTCGTCGCCGCCGACCATTCGCTCGACGGCATGGGCACCACTGTCACCGGCGCCATGTTCTCGGGTGACCAGCTCGGCATCGTCCACATCGGTGACTCACGCGCCTACGTGCTGCGCGACGGCCACCTCGACCGCATCACCACCGACCATTCGTGGGTGATGTCGCTGGTCGCCGAGGGCAAGATCAGCGAGGCCGAGGCCGAGACCCACCCGCACCGCAACCTGTTGCTGAAGGTGCTGAACGGCCAGCCCACCCACACCCCCGACGCATTCCTGTACGACCTGAGCCTGGGCGACCGGCTGCTGCTGTGCAGCGACGGCCTGTGCGGCTTCGCGAACGACGCCACGATCCTCGAGCACCTGCGCAACGAATCACTCGACGATGCCATGAACGGCCTTGTCAAGGCCGCCTATGCCGGCGGTGGCGCCGACAACATCACCATCGTGCTGGCCGACGTGGTGCCCCAGGACGACGAGCTCGACGCGAAGCCGGCCGTGGTCGTCGGCGCAGCCATCGACACCCGCATCCCCGACGTGCCCGAGGCCGGTATTGACCTGGGCGACGACGAACCGCTGCAGACCGAAGACGGCAACCGCATCCCCCGCGCCCCGGCACCAGTGGTGATCGACCCCGAACAGGTCGAGTCGATCCGCTACGCCCCCACCCTGGTGCGCCGCCGCCGCTGGTTCGCCCCTGTGATCAGCACCGTGCTCATCCTCGTCGCGCTCATGGGCATCGCATTCGCCGGCATCGCCTACACCCGCACCCAGTACTACGTCGGTGCCAGCGGCGGGACGGTCGCGATCTACAACGGCGTGCCCGGCCAGCTGCTCGGCGTGAAGTTCCAGCGCAAGGCCGAGGACACCGACGTCAAGGTGGACGACCTGCCGGCGTTCTACCAACAAAAAGTGCACGCCACGATCGACGTGGCCGACCTCGACTCCGCCCGCGCCACCGTCGCCGAGTTGCGCGTGTTCGCCAACGCCTGCCGCGAGCAGCGCGCGAAGGGACGAACCCCCTCGACCGCCCCGAGCCCGAGCGGCACGCCGCAGCCCTCGACGGCCAGCGCGTTGCCAAGTGCCGGGCCGAGCGCATCACAGACCCCCAGCTCGTCGCCGGTGCTGTCGCAGACCGCAGCCACGCCGTCCGCCACGGCCTCACCCGCGCCGGGAGAGGGTTGCTGATGAGCGGCTACGTGGCCACCGGTGACGGCGGCAACGCCGCCATCGCCCAGCAGGCAGCCGGTGCCGCAGACGTGTCCGGGCGCGCGGTCGCGGGGTTGCCCAGCACCGCAGCCCCCGGAGCCGTGCTGGTCAGCTACCACAAGCGCCGCAACACCGAACTCGCGATGCTGCTCGTGGCGTGCGCGCTCGGCCTGGGCGGCTGGCTGCTGACCGGGCTGAACCTGACCGGCCAGATCCCCGACAACTGGGGCTGGGTGTGCGGGCTGTGGCTCGGCATGGCCCTGGCCGCGCACCTGGTGATCCGCTTCGCGGCCCCCTATGCCGACCCGCTGATCCTGCCGTGCGTGATCGCGCTCAACGGGCTCGGGCTGGCGATGATCCACCGCATCGACCAGATCCCCACCCCGCCGCGCGCCGACGCGTACACCCAGTTCATCTGGACCGGGCTGGGCATGGTGCTGTTCGCCCTGGTGGTCATCTTCATCCGTGACCTGCGCCGGTTCGACCGGTTCCCCTACCTGTTGTTCCTGGCCGGGTTGGGGCTGCTGCTGCTGCCGCTGGTACCGGGTCTTGGCGTCGAGCTGAACGGCTCGCGCATCTGGATCCGCGTGGCCGGTTACTCGTTCCAGCCATCCGAGGTGGCCAAGATCCTGCTCGCGTTCGCGTTCGCCAGTTACCTGGTGGCCAAGCGCGAGGTGCTGGCGCTGTCCGGGTTCAGGTTCGGGCCGATCCAGTTTCCGCGGCTGCGCGACCTGCTGCCCATCGGGCTGATGTGGGCCGCCGCGATGGCAGTGCTGGTCTTCCAGTCCGACCTGGGCACGGCGCTGCTGTTCTTCGGGCTGTTCGTGATGATGCTCTACGTGGCCACCGAGCGCATCGGCTGGGTCGTGATCGGGGTGTCGAGCTTCGCCGTCGGGGCCCTGGCCGCCTACCAACTGTTCGGGCATGTGCGCGTCCGGGTCTCGGCCTGGCTGAACCCGTTCGAGAATTTCGACCAGAACCTGCAGGTGATCAGCGCCCAGTACGGCTTCGCGTGGGGCGGTTTGACCGGACGAGGCTGGGGTCTGGGACGGCCGGGGTTGACCCCGCTGGCCAAGAGTGACTTCATCAGCGCCGCCATCGGCGAAGAACTCGGCATCGCGGGGCTGATGGCGATCATCCTGATCTACGCCATCCTTGTCTCGCGTGGTCTGCGCGCGGCACTGAGCACCAGTAACGAGTTCACCAAGCTGCTCGCCTGCGGGTTGTCGTTCGTGTTTGCCCTGCAGGTCTTCGCCATCATCGGCGGCGTCACCAGGCTGCTGCCGCTCACCGGGCTGACGACGCCATTCATGAGCCAGGGCGGCTCGTCCCTGGTCGCCAACTGGGTGATCATCGGCATTTTGATCGTGATCAGCCACAACGGGCGCAAGCCCGTTGCGGTGCTCAAGCACGACCCGATGCCCGAACAGGTGGCACTGACCAGCCCGAGCGGCCCCACCGGGCAGGCCGGCATGGACGACGAGACCCAGGTGGTGACCCCATGAACAGACCCATCCGCAAGGTCGCCGTGGTGGCCGCCGTGATGTTCTTCGCCTTGCTGGTCAACGCGAGCTGGCTCGAAGTGGGACGTGCCACCACGTTGAACCATGACACCCGCAACCGTCGCGTCACCGATGCCGAGTACGCGCGCAACCGCGGCGCCATCCTGGTGGGCACCGACGCGATCGCGCAGTCGGTGCCCCAGTCGGGACGATTCGCGTTTGCACGCCGCTACTCCCAGCCGGCGCTGTATGCCCATGCCACCGGCTACTACGCCTATGACTTCGGCTCGGCCGGCATCGAGCTGAACTACTCCAAGCAGTTGGCCGGCACCAGCGACGACCAGTTCTTCAACCGGCTGGTCGACCGGCTGACCGGCAAGGCACCGGCGGGCGGTTCGACGCTCACCACCCTGGACGCCGCCGCCCAGAAGGCCGCCTACGACGGCCTGGCCGGCCGCAAGGGTGCGGTGGTGGCGCTCGACTGGACCACCGGGGCCGTGCTGACCTATGTCAGCCTGCCGACGTTTGACCCCAATGCGCTGTCATCGACGAACCTCGCCACCTCGCAGAAGGCGTGGAAGGACCTCAACGCCGACAAGAACAGGCCGCTGGCCAACCGGGCGTCCAAAGAGATCTACCCGCCCGGCTCGACATTCAAGCTCGTCACCGCCGCCGCAGCCCTCGAGAACGGGTCGGCGCCGGGCAGCCTGTTCAAGGCCCCCGAGTCGCTGCGGCTGCCGCAGAGCAATGTCACGCTGACCAACCAGATCAACTGTGGTGGCGCCGAGGTGACCCTCGAACAGGCGCTCAAGGTCTCGTGCAACACGGCGTTCGCCAACATCGGCATGGACCTGGGTGCCGACAAGCTCAACGCCCAGGCCGAGAAGTTCGGCTTCAACAAGACCGTGCCGACCGATGTGCCGTGGGCGACGAGCAACTTCCCGACCACGCTCGACACCCCGCAGACCGCGATGAGCGCCATCGGCCAGTACGAGGTGGCGGCCACCCCGCTGCAGATGGCCATGGTCATCGGCGCGATCGCCAACGGCGGCCAGGTGATGCAGCCGTACATGGTCAAAGAGGTGCGCGATGCCGACCTGTCGGTGATCTCGACGCACCGACCGGTCAAGCTCGACAAGGCCATGAGCACCGACAACGCCAGGTTGCTGGCCGACATGCTGGTGGTGGTCGTGGACGACGGCACCGGCAAGCCGGCGAAGGTCGACGGCACGCGCGTCGGCGGCAAGACCGGCACGGCGCAGTCCGACCCGAACAGGCCCCCGTATGCATGGTTCGTCGCGTTCAGCGAGAACCCGAACGTGGCCGTGGCCGTCTTCATCGAGGACGCCGACATTGACCGAAGTGAGATCGCGGGCGGCCGTCTGGGCGGCCCCATCGCCAAAGCAGTGATTGAGGCGCTGAAATGAACGACAACGACGACACTCAGCAGCACCACCCCGGGCAGGATGGGGAGCAGACGACGGTGATGACACCGCCCACGGAAAGGACCAGACCGATGACGGTGCAGGGCAGTGTGCTCGGTGACCGCTACCGGCTCGACGAGATCATCGGGCGCGGCGGGATGGCTGAAGTGTGGCGCGCCCGTGACATCCGGTTGCACCGTGACGTGGCGATCAAGCGGCTGCGGGTCGACCTGGCGACCGACCCGACGTTCCAGGCCCGGTTCCGCCGTGAGGCGCAGGCCGCCGCCGGCCTGAACCACCCCAACATCGTCGCCGTCTACGACACCGGCGAGGCGGACGACCCCACCACGCACATCACCGTGCCCTACATCGTGATGGAACTGATCGAGGGCCACACCCTCAAGGATGTGCTGCGCGACGGCCGCAAGATCCTGCCCGAACGGGCGCTGGAGTTCGTCCAGGGCACGCTGGGCGCCCTGGCCTATTCGCACCGCGCCGGCATCGTGCACCGGGACATCAAACCCGCCAACGTCATGCTCACTGCCGACGGTGTGGTGAAGGTGATGGACTTCGGCATCGCCCGCGCCGTGTCGGACACCTCGGCCACCATGACCCAGACCGCTGCGGTCATCGGCACGGCCCAGTACCTGTCACCCGAGCAGGCCCGCGGCGAGACCGTGGACGCCCGCTCCGACATCTATTCGGCCGGCTGCCTGCTCTACGAGCTGTTGGTGAGTCGCCCGCCCTTCATCGGCGACTCCCCGGTGAGCGTCGCCTACCAGCATGTGCGTGAGCTGCCGGTCGCGCCGAGCGAGCTCGACCCCGAGATCACGCCGGCGATGGATGCGATCGTGCTGAAGGCGCTGGCGAAGGACCCGGCCCAGCGCTACCAGAGCGCCGAGGAAATGCATGACGACATCGGCCGCCTGCTGGCGGGCGAGCCGGTCACCGCCGTGGTGCCCGTGGCGCTGCCCGTGCCGCCGGACCCGCCCGTGACGCCCCTCGTGGCCGGCGCAGGGGCCTCGTCCGACCAGGTCGACGCGATGGCCGACGTCGACGACGAACCCGAACGCAAGAACCGCACACTGCCGATCGTGGTCGCCGTGCTGGTGCTGGCGCTCGTGGGCGCTCTGGGCTATGGGCTGTGGCAGGTGTTCAAGCCGGCCGAGACCCCGGTGGTCACCCAGGTGCAGGTGCCCGGCGTGGTCGGGCTCAGCGAGAACGCCGCCAAGTCGACGATCGTGAACTACAAACTGCGGGTCGGTGCCGTGACCTATGTGAACCAGGCCGAAGAGACCCGTGGCCAGGTGGTCGAGCAGAACCCGGTGATGCAGGCGACGGTGCCCGAGGGCACGGCCGTCAACATCACGGTGAACCTTGGCCCGAAGACCAGCAAGGTGCCCACGGGCCTGTTGGGGATGACCCAGGCCCAGGCCACCGATGCGCTGAAGAAGGCCGGGTTCACGGTCAAGGTCGTCGCGGACGACCCCAGGACCGAGCCTGTGCAGTATTCCAAGGGGCAGGTCTCGAACGTGAACCCCTCAGAGGGCGCCGATGTGCAACAGGGCACCGAGGTGACCATCACCGTCGCCACCGGCACCTCGGTGGTGCCGAACCTGCGCGGCAAGACCGCCGCTGATGCCGAGGCGCTGGCCCGGCAGAGCGGGTTCACGATCACCGTGGTGGAAACCCCGACCTCGCAGGCACGCCCCGGCGAGGTGTTCGACCAGACGCCGGGCGACGGTGTGGTGGCCGACCGCACCAAGCCGATCCAGGTCGAGGTGGCGGTGGCCCCGCCGACGCCGACCGTGAGTTCGTCCCCATCCGCCTCGAGCGCACCGAGCACACCGGCGACGAGTCAGGCCTCGACCCCGGCGCCGAGTTCGCCGAACACCAGCTCCGGGGCGTCCACACCGGGCAACGACGGCACCCCCTGACGGGCTCCTGGGGGCACAATGGATCGGTGAAGATCCTCGTCATCGACAACTACGACTCATTCGTCTACAACCTCGTGCACTACCTGGCCCAGCTGGGTGCTGAGGTCGACGTCTGGCGCAACGATGACGCCCGCTTCGCCGACCCCGGGTTCCACACGGGTTACGACGGCATCCTGGTCTCACCCGGCCCCGGCACCCCCGAGGACGCCGGTGTCTGCATCGATGTCATCCGCAGCCACGGCGGCCTCGTCCCGATCTTTGGTGTCTGCCTGGGCCTGCAGGCGATGGCCGTGGCGCACGGCGCCGTCGTCGACCGGGCCCCGGAATTGCTGCACGGCAAGACCTCGCTGGTCACCCACCACGACCTGGGGGTGTTCGCGGGGCTGCCGTCGCCGCTCACGGCGACGCGCTACCACTCGCTGGCGATCGTCCCCGATACCCTGCCGGACGAACTGCAGGTGACGGCCCTGACCGAGTCGGGCGTGATCATGGGCATCCGGCACCGCGACAAGCTGCTCGAGGCGGTGCAGTTCCACCCCGAATCGGTGCTGACCCAGGGCGGTTACCAGATGCTCGCCAACTGGCTGGCCGACTGCGGCGATGCGGGGGCGGTGCAGCGGGCCGCGGGCATGTCACCGTTGGTTGCTGTTGACTGAGATCCGGGTTTACTGAGATCTGTGCACGAGGGGCTCAGCTCGGGGGCTTGGCGTATTTCAGCGCCGCCTCGCCCTGGAAGCCGGGCATCGTCACGTGCGGCACCTGCTCGAGAGCCCAGCCCAGGCGATAGGCCTCGGCGTACTGCTTGTAGATGGCGACCTCGCTGCTGGCCTGGATCGCGGTCAGCAGGCGGGCGGTGTCACCGATGGCGACGATCTCATAGGGCGGGGCATAGGGAATGCCGTGCAGCACCACCGAGTTGCCGACGCACTTGATGCCGGTGGTCGAGATGACCCGCTGCCCCTGCACCGTCATGGCCTCGGCGCCGGCACCCCAGAACAGGTTCACCACCATCTGGATGTCCTGCTGGTGCACGATGAGCAGGTCTTCGTCGACGCCCTCGGGTTTGACGTCGAGCGGGGCGTCATCGAGCACGACTTTCACGGCCGGTCCCTGCACGGGGGACGCGCCGGCCCGGGCTGATACCTGTTCGAGCTGCGCGTTCAGGGCCGGGTCGCCCGACGTCTTCGAGAGCTTGTCGAGCTCTTCACGTTGGGCGGCCACCTTGGCGGCCAACGCCTTGTTCTCGTTCGAGCGAGCCTGCACCTGCCCCGCAAGGTCGCGGTTGCCGGCGCGCGGGTCACCGCCGCGCACCGACAGTGCGCCGATGGTGGCCATCAGCGCCGCGATGGCGACCACCAGCAGGCTCGCGAGGCGTCCGGTGGTGGTCTTGCGGCGTCGTCGCGCACGGGCATGGGCGCGGCGGAACAGCCGCTGCAGCCGGGTCGCCAGCCGCCGTCGGGGCCCGGGGGTGGTGCCTGCGCCCATGGCTCCTCCTCGCGGTTTCGGTGGTGTGACCGGTCTCGACTAGGCTACCTTCCAGAAACCACGGGGCCCATGACCATGGGCGCGACCGGATATTGGGGGACACGAAGCATGGCCAAGTCGAAGGTGTCGAAGTCGGCGGCGACCAAGCGCAAGACGCAGGACGTCGTCGAGGCCGCCCAGAAGCGCCGGGAGCGCCAGGCCAAGGCCGACTATGTCTCGCGCCGCTGGGTACCGCCGCTGTTCATCACTGTCGGCGTGCTGGGTGGCCTGTGGCTGGTCGTGTACTACATCGCCGGCAACCGGATCGACTTCATGTCGGCGCTGGGTGACTGGAACGTGCTGATCGGCATGGGCCTGATGGCGGCGGCGTTTGCCCTGTCGACGCTGTGGAAGTAGCCGGCACCCTCGCTGAACGTTGACAACGCCGGGCCCCTGGAGGGGCCCGGCGTTTCGCGCGTCCGGGGATTCGGGTGCGGGGTGTCGGGTGCGGGGTGTCGGGTGCGGGAGTGTCGGTGGCTCAGTGCGAGGCCGGGCGCAGCAGCGGGAACAGGATCGTCTCGCGGATGCCGGCACCGGTGAACAGCATGATGAGCCGGTCGATGCCCAGTCCCAGGCCACCCATCGGCGGGGCGCCGAATTCGAGGGCCGCCAGAAAGTCCTCGTCCAACTGCATCGCCTCGGGGTCACCGGCTGCCGCCTGCAGCGACTGGGCGGTGAGCACGTCGCGCTGCACGATGGGGTCGATCAGCTCGCTGAACCCGGTGCCGCGCTCGACGCCTCCGATGATCAGGTCCCAGGCCTCGACCATGCGCGGGTCGTCGCGGTGCGGACGGGCCAGCGGCTGGGCGACGGCCGGGTAGTCGCACACGAACGTCGGCTGGATTAGGGTGGGCTCGACGATGTCGCCGAACAGCTGCATGGCGAGCTTGCCGTCGTTCCAGGCGGGGTTGACCTCGATGTCGTGCGCGCCGGCGATGCGCTCGAGGTCGGCGCGGCTGGTATCGAGGGTGACCTCTTCGCCGAGCGCGGCTGACAGGCCGGGGTACATGCCGAGCCAGGTCCAGTCACCGTCCAGGTTGATGGTGCCGTGGGACGAGTCGACCTGCAGCAGGTCGAGCTCGCGGGCGGCATTCTGGATCAGGTCGGTGACCAGCTGCGCAATGGTGAACTGGTTGCCCCAGGACTGGTAGGCCTCGAGCATGGTGAACTCGGCCGAGTGGGTCGAGTCGATGCCCTCGTTGCGGAAGATGCGGCCCATCTCGTAGACCCGGTCGGTGCCGCCGACCATGGCGCGCTTGAGGTAGAGCTCGAGCGCGATGCGCAGCGTCATGTCGTTGTCGAAGGCATTCAGGTGGGTGTTGAACGGACGCGCCGCGGCACCACCGTGGATCAGCTGCAGCGTCGGGGTCTCGACCTCGAGGTAGCCCTGGTCCTCAAGGGTGCGGCGCAGGCTGCGGGTGATCGCCGAGCGGGTGCGCACCATCTCGCGGGCCTCGGGGCGCACCACCAGATCGGCATAGCGCTGGCGCACACGGGCCTCTTCCGAGAGTTCCTTGTGCAGCACGGGCATCGGCCGCAGGGCCTTCGACGCCATGCGCCAGTCGGCAGCCATCACCGAGAGCTCACCGCGGCGCGACGAGATCACGCGGCCGCGCACCCAGACGAAGTCGCCCAGGTCGACATCGGTCTTCCAGTCGGACAGCCGCTGCTCGCCGACCTCGGCGAGCGACAGCATCACCTGCAGGCGTTCGCCGTTGTCAGCCGGCGTGAAGCCGTCCTGCAGGGTGGCGAAGGCCAGCTTGCCGGTGTTGCGGATGAACACGACCCGGCCGCCGATGGTGACCTCGTCCTGGGTCTCGTCACCGGACTCCAGGTGGCCCCACTGCTCGCGCACCTGCGCCAGGGTGTGGGAACGTTCGAGGTCGACCGGGTAGGCCTGCTGGCCCGAGTCGAGCAACCGCTGACGCTTGTCACGCCGCACCTGCACCTGCTCCGAGACGGCCTGCTCGTGGTCGGCGGCGGTCTGCGCGGGGGTGGGGGTGGGGGCGTTCTGTTCAGTCACGGGGGCCAGCCTATCGACCGGTGGCGGCCGGGGCGATTTGATGGGCTGCCGGGCGGTGTCCAGCGGCGGTGTCCAGAACCCGGCCGGAGTTGGCCGGAGCTGCCGCTACGCGTGCAGGATCGCCAACTTCTGCCGGGTCCTGGTCCACACCACCAACTAGGCTGGGGCGCATGAGCAACCCTCCCTACGGAAACAACCCGTACGGCCAGAACCCCTATGGCCAGCCGCAGTCACAGCCGTCGGCTGGCTGGGGACCGAACTCCGGCGCGGGCAACCAGCCGCCGCAGCAGCCGGGGTGGGGCCAGCCCGGCCCGCAGTGGGGCCAGCCGCAGCAGCCGCAACCGCCACAGCAGCCCGGTGGTTGGGGTGCCCCGCAGCGCCCCGGGCAGCCCCCGCAGCAACACCAGCCGGGGCAGCCTGGCTGGGGCGCGCCGCAGCACAGCCAGTCGGCGCCGCAGCAGCCCGGTCAGCAGTACCCCGGCCAGCAGTACCCGGGCCAGCCCCAGCAGGGTCAGGTGCCGCCCAGCCCGGTGCCGCCGAGCCCAGTGCCCGAACCCGAACCCCGCAGGGCCGTCATTGCCGAGCGTGAGGTCATCGTGGCGACCACCGAGGCGATCCCGGGGCACGAGGTGCACGAGATCCTCGGTGAGGTCATCGGTGTGGTCACCCGCCCGCGTGACATGCGCGCCCAGGCTGACCTGGCCGTGATCCTGACCGAAACCCGGCAGGCCGCCGTCACCGCGATGGTCGACATGGCCACCCGGGCAGGCGCCGACGCGGTCATCGGCCTGCGTTTCGACGGCGGCAAGATCAGCGACGGCGCCTCTGAGGTCACCGCCTACGGCACGGCCGTGAAGTTCGACGGCCCGCAGCGCGCCTCGGACGCGCAGGACCAGGCCGAAGCCGACCCCCAGGGCGAGCAGCAGCACGACCAGCCCCAGCACGACCAGGACCAGGGCGAGCAGCAGCACGACCAGCCCCAGCACGAGCAGGAACAGCACAACCCGTTCACGGGCTTCTGATCAGACGCACTGCCACGGGCCCGCTCAGGCGGTGGTGACCACCACCCCGGGGCGGGCCCCGTCGAAGCTGTCGTCGATGAACCGCACGGCGGCGAGGTTGTCGACCACGGCATCGGCCTCGGGTTCAAGCCGGTCACGCGTATTGGTGCTGATCACAGCCAGCGTGGCGCACCCGGCCGCCCGCGCCGCCTGCAGTCCGGCCGGGGCGTCCTCGACCACGAGGCACTTGGCGGGGTCAACGGCCAGCCACTCCGCCGCCCGCAGGAACGGGTCGGGGTTCGGCTTGCCGCGCTCGACATCATCGACGGTCACAATGACCTTGGGCCGGGGCAGCCCACTGACGCGCATCCGAGCATCCATGAGTGGGCGGTGGCATGAGGTGGCGATGGCGCGACGCGACTCGTCCAGCGCCAGCAGCGCCTCGCGCGCACCGGGCAGCGGCACCACGCCCTCAACATCGTCGACCTCGAGCTGGTTGATGAACTCGGTGGCCTCGGCCCGAGTGTGTTCGGGCAGCAGCCGCTCGATGATCATGCCCGAGGGCATGCCGTGGCTGTGGGCCAGCTGTTCGGCGGTGATCCCGTAACGGATGGCCCAGGTCGTCCAACTGCGCATCACCGCCGCGGTCGAGTCGACGAGCGTGCCGTCCATGTCGAAGATGACGGCGTCGAAGGTCTGCCCGGCCAGCGGGCCGAGGATGCTGCGGGTCACAGGAGCGCTCACGGGTTCATCCTAGGCAATGCCCCTGACATGGATTCGTGGCCCAGAATTCATTTGATGAGTGAGTACTCACTCACTATTCTTGGACGACGTGAGCCCACGAGCACCTGCGCTACCACCCGACCAGCGGCGGGCTGCCATCATCGCAGCCGCCACCCCCCTGTTGCTGAGCGACCCGCTCGGCTTCACCACCCGCCAGGCCGCCGAGGCCGCGGGCATCGCCGAAGGTACCCTGTTCCGCTACTTCGAGACCAAGGCCGACCTCGTCGAGGCACTGGTCACCTGCCGGCTCGACAGCGGTCCCGCTGCCGACCACCTGGCGACCCTGCGCCAGGACACCCTCGAAGGCACCGTCACCGCCATCCTCGAGACATTGGGCGTCGGCATTCGCGAGATGACCACGCTGTTCTCGGCAATCACCGCCCACGCGGCCGGCAAGCCGTTCCACCGTCCAGAAGACCACGCGGCCCATCTCGAGCGCATGCACCGAATGGACCGCGCCATCGCCGAGGCACTCGAACCCTTCTCGGACCAGCTGCGACTGCCCACCCTGACCGTCGCCTTCCACCTGCGCTCGCTGGCCTTCAGCGTGAACCACCCGATGCTCGGTTCGCACGCTGATCGCGATGCCATCGACATGACCGAGGTGGTCAACGTGCTGCTGCACGGTGTCGTCACCACCACGGCCCCACCCAGCACCCAGTCCTCCCCGATTCTCCAGGAGTCACTGTGAACCTCATCCGACTCATCAACACCCACATCAGGCCGTACCTCGGCCTCGTGGGCGCCGTGGTGCTGCTGCAGGTCGTGGCGACCGCCGCGTCCCTCGCCCTGCCCACACTCAACGCCCGCATCATCGATGACGGCGTGCTCAACCAGGACCTCGCCCTGGTCTGGCGCAACGGCTTCATCATGCTGGGCGTCGCCGCGCTGCAGGCGCTGTGCCAGATCTCGGCGGCCTACCTCGGCGCGCAGGCCGCCATGAGCCTGGGCGCAGACCTGCGCTCACACCTGTTCAACCGCGTGCTGTCGTTCAGCACCCGCGAGGTCAACCGCTTCGGCGCGCCCTCGCTGATCACCCGCAATACCAACGACGTGCAACAGGTGCAGATGCTGGTGCTGATGTCGTTGATCATGATGATCACCGCACCGATCACCATGATCGGGGGCGTCGTGATGGCGCTGCGTGAAGATGTGCAGTTGTCCGGGGTGATCCTGGTCGCGGTGATCGTGCTCGGCGTCTCGCTGGGGCTGCTGATCATGCGCGCGATGCCGCTGTTCCAGCAGGTGCAGCAGAAGATCGACACACTGAACCGGGTGGTCCGTGAACAGATCACGGGCATCCGCATCGTCAGGGCATTCGCCCGCGAGCCCTACGAGGCCCGCCGTTTCGACGAGGCCAATACCGACCTCACCGACCTCAACCTGCGCATCGGACGCCTGATGGCGCTGCTGTTCCCGCTGATGTTCGGCGTGATGAACATCTCGCAGGTGGCGGTGATGTGGTTCGCCCGCACCCGGATCGATTCCGGTGCCCTGCAGGTCGGCCAGCTGACGGCGTTCATGGTCTACCTCGTGCAGATCCTGATGAGCGTGATGATGGCCACGATGCTGGTCTTCATGGCGCCGCGCGCCGAGGTCTCTGCAGGTCGCATCAACGAGGTGCTCGACACCGAGACCAGCGTGCTGCCCCCCAAGCAGGGGCTCACCGAGATGCCGCGCCCCGGCCATGTGCGCTTCGAGAATGTGACGTTCAACTACCCAGGTGCCGAGGTGCCAGTGCTGTACGACGTGAGCTTCGAACTGCACCCCGGCCAGACGACGGCCATCATCGGCTCGACGGGTTCGGGCAAGTCGACGCTGGTCAACCTGATCCCGCGGCTGTTCGACACCACCCGCGGACGCATCCTGGTGGGCGGGGTGGACGTGCGCCACCTCGACCCGGACACTCTGTGGGCTGCCATCGGCCTGGTGCCACAGCGTCCCTACCTCTTCAGCGGCACGGTCTCGTCCAATTTGAAGTACGGCGACCCGGACGCGACCGACGAGCAGATGTGGCAGTCGCTGACCATCGCCCAGGCGGCGGACTTCGTCGGCGAGATGCCCGAGCAACTGCAGGCACCGATCAGCCAGGGCGGCACCAACGTCTCGGGCGGCCAGCGGCAGCGGCTCTCGATTGCCCGCGCGCTGATCAAGAAGCCCGACCTGTATGTGTTCGACGACTCGTTCTCGGCGCTCGACGTTGCCACGGACGCGCGTCTGCGCGAGGCGCTGCGGCCGGCGACGCGCGAGGCGGCCGTGCTGATCGTCGCACAGCGGGTCTCGACCATTCGCCATGCCGACCAGATCATCGTGCTCGACGACGGGCGCGTGGTCGGGCGTGGCATCCACGAAGAACTGATGCAGACCTGCCCGACCTATGTCGAAATCGTCGATTCGCAGCTGAGCGCAGAGGAGGCCGCAGCATGAGCACGGACCCCGGGAACAAGACCGACAGCGCGCAGGTCAAGCCAGTGAAGGCCAATGCACGCGACGAGAACGAGGCGATCGCCCGCAAGGCGGGTGCCAGTGCGGGGCACGGGCCGATGGGTGGCATGGCCGTGGCCCAGAAGGCGGCGAGTTTCGGCCCGTCGTTGAAGCGCCTGCTGGGGCGCATGCGCGGCGAACGTCCGCTGGTCATCGTGGTGGTGCTGCTCGCCATCGCCGGTATCGCCGCCAACGTCGTGGGCCCGAAGATCCTGGGCCGGGCGACCGACCTGATCGTCGCCGGCGTAGTGGGCAAGCAACTGCCCGGCGGCGTGTCGAAAGAGGTGCTGATCGAGCAACTGCGGGCGCAGGGTCGTGGCGACTTCGCCGACCTGCTTCGGACGATGCCGGTCGTGCCGGGCCAGGGCATCGACTCGACGGCGCTGGGTTCGGTGCTGATGCTGGCGCTCGGGCTGTTCCTGGGCGCGATGCTGCTGACGTTCATCCAGGGCTATGTGCTCAACGGGATCGTGCAGCGCCTGGTGTACTCGATGCGCAAGGAACTCTCGGCCAAGCTCGACAGGCTGCCGCTGAGCTATTTCGACAAGCAGCCACGCGGTGAGCTGCTCAGCCGCATGACCAATGACATCGACAACGTCTCGCAGACCCTGCAGCAGACGCTGCAGCAGATGCTGAACGCAGTGCTGATGGTCGTCGGCGTGCTGGCGATGATGTTCTGGGTCTCGTGGGAACTCGCGCTGATCACCCTGCTGATCCTGCCCCTGTCGGGGGTGGCCGCGGCGGTCATCGGCAAGCGTGCCCAGGTGCAGTTCAAGGGCATGTGGGCCTCGACGGGCAAGCTCAACCAGACGATCGAAGAGAGCTTCACCGGTCACGCGCTGGTCAAGGTCTTCGGACGCCAGCGTGAGGTCGAGCACGTCTTCGCCGAACGCAACGACGAACTCAAGCGCTCCGCCTTCATGGGGCAATTCCTCAGCGGCATGATGATGCCGGTGATGTTCCTGATCGGCAACCTGAACTACGTTGTCATCGCGGTGTTCGGGGCGGTTCGGATGTCCCAGGGGCAGATGCCACTGGGTGATGTGCAGGCGTTCATCCAGTACTCACGCATGTTCACCCAGCCGATCACCCAGCTGGCGTCGATGGCCAACCTGTTGCAGTCGGGCGTGGCCTCGGCCGAGCGCGTCTTCGAGGTGCTCGACGCCGAAGAGATCGTGCCCGACCGGGATGGTGAGCTGCCGGTCACCGAGGGCCTGGTGCGCTTCGAGCAGGTGAGCTTCAGTTACTCGGCCGACAAGCCGCTGATCGAGCACCTGGAGCTGACCGCCCTGCCGGGCCAGACGGTCGCGATCGTCGGCCCGACCGGTGCCGGCAAGACGACGCTGGTGAACCTGCTGATGCGCTTCTATGAGCTGGACGGTGGCCGGATCACCCTGGACGGCGTCGACATCGCCTCAGTGTCGCGGGCGCAGTTGCGCACCAGGCTCGGCATGGTGCTGCAGGACACCTGGCTGTTCGGCGGCACGATTCGCGAGAACATCTTGTACGGCAACGTCGAGGCCACCGAACAGCAGATGCTCGAGGCCGCCCGGGCGACCTATGTGGACCGGTTCGTGCACTCGCTGCCCGATGGCTATGACACTGTCATCGATGACGAGGGTTCGAACATCTCTGCTGGCGAGAAGCAGCTGATCACCATCGCGCGGGCGTTCCTGGCCGATCCGGCGATCCTGATCCTCGATGAGGCGACGTCCTCTGTCGACACCCGCACCGAGGTGCTGGTGCAGCATGCGATGAACCGGCTGCGGCAGGGCCGCACGGCGTTCGTGATCGCGCACCGGCTGTCGACCATTCGAGATGCCGACGTGATCCTGGTCATGGAGCAGGGCCGGATCGTCGAGCAGGGAACTCACGCCGAGTTGCTGGCCCGTGAGGGTCACTACTACGACCTCTACGAGTCCCAGTTCAAGGCCGCGCTTGAGGTTGACGACGGCGCTGAGCTCGCGGGGGCGGCCCCAGGGGGCGGTGCTGGCGGCATGGGCATGATGGGCTGAGCCGGGCCCAACGGCATGCTCATGTCGGCGGCGTTGCCCTCGACCCGCGATGCCCCTGACCCGCCTGACGCCACCCTGTGCCCCACTGACCAGAACCGGGCCGGAGATTGCGGAACCGCCCCCTCACGGGCGGATCCGGCGAACTTCGGCCCGGTTCTGGTCAGCAGTGGTTGCCGGGGGCCCGCGGACTACGCTGGCGCGCATGACCATCCATGCGGAGCACCCGTTCATCGACCCCGAGCGGGTGCTGGGGCGTCAATTGCGCGGCCGGCTCGGCAACCGCGTCAGCCTGTGGTGCGCCGGCGACCTCGCCGGCACGGGCAATGAACGCCCCGCGGGGCTCACCGTCAGCTCCTGCCTGGTCGTGCCAGGCGAGCCATGGCGGGTGGTGGGCTTCGTCGACCCTGCCTCAGACCTCGCGGCCGCCATCGAGCACACGGGTCGGGCCACGGTGGCGCTGCTGGAATGGCAGCACCGTGGGCTCGCGGACATGTTCGGCGGCATCGCGCCGGCGCCGGGCGGGGCATTCAGGCACGGCGAGTTCACCCAGACGGCTCATGGTCCCCGACTCGTCGATGCCACCACCTGGGCGGCCCTCGAACTGGAATCCACCGACGAGGTCGGCTGGAACCTGCAACTCACCTGTCGGGCCGTCGACATCGCGATCGGGCCCGATGAGAACCCGCTGCACCACACCCGGGGGCGTTACCGCACCTTCGACGCCGCCGACTGACGCCGCCGGTTGCGGCGCGCATCCTGCCTGGCCAGCGCCAGCACCCTCTTGATCAGGGCCACCAGCCGGACGGGGTCAGCCAGCATGCGCCACGTCACACGGATCACCCACCAGCCGTGTTCGACCAGCGCATTCTGCTTGTCGCGGTCGTCCTCGAACTGGTTGCGCTTCGAGTGGTGCACATAGCTGTCGGCCTCGATGACGACGCGCACACCCTTGAAGGCGATGTCGAGGGAACGCTCCTTGTCGAGCACCACCCCGAGGTTCGCCACCCACCCCTTGATGCCGGCGTCACGCAGCAACTCGTGCATGGCCCGCTCGAACTGTGACCATGGCTCATCGCGGCTGGCCCAGACCACCGGCCGGCGCTTGCCGTTGCCCCACCGTCCCCTGGCCCGCTCGAGCGCCTGGTCAAGGTGGCGGGCCTTCAACTCCCGCACCGCGAACAGGGCCCGGTCGATGGCCTCGCCCAGGTCATGCCTGGCCAGGTGCACCGCTGTCCGGGCCGCACGCGTCATCCTCAGGCCACGGCGGGTGATCACATCGGCCACCGGCACCCGCGAGCGATGCAGCCGGTACCCCCGCGGCGCCCACTTCTTGCGGGTGGAGTGGAACTCGATCTGGTCGATGTCTGCCTCGTCCCAGAATGAGAGCTTGGCGGCGGCATGACCCGTGATGACGGCATCGGGGTCCCAGAGCATCAGCGCGGCACAGCGCACCTCGAGCACGGTCGCGTGGGCGGCCAGGGCATAGATGCCCGGGAACATCCTCACCACCACCCCACGCGCCGCGAGCCTCGAAAGGGTACGGGCGCTGCCGGGCAGGTCGGCGGCGCGCACCACCCCGTGGCGGTCCAGCTCATCAAGCACATCTGCGGTCTTCACACCACGGTTATGTGGGGATTCAGCTCCGAGCGTCGGTTTTCCACAGGACAACTTTGAAATTCGGCGTTGTCCACAGCCGACCGCCCCGAGCCCGCCGTCCACAACCCGGCAGAACTTGCCCGATCACGGCGCCACCTGCCCGATTTTGCGAACTCCCGCCCGGTTCTGGTCACAGCCAGGCAGCAGCCCGGTGGCCAGCCCCGGCACGGCAGTGTTCAGTTGGCCGCCGGCAACGCGTTCAGCACCCCGCGCCACATGCTCCCGCTGCGTGGCCTGCAGCCGCTCCACCAACTGCGCCAGCACCAGGTTGGCCTCGTCGCCCGCCTGGTCGAGTAACGACTGCATCTCGCCCACGATCATCGCCGACCTCGTCTCGGACGGCCTGTAGATCCAGGCCCGCCCCTGCTGCTCACGCAGCACCGTGCCCTTCTTCGCCAGCCGGTCGAGCACGGTCATCACGGTCGTGTAGGCGAGTTGGCGATCGGCGCTCAACTGCTCGAAGACCACGCGCACCGACAGCGGCTCACGCGACGCCCACAAGACGTCCATGATCGCGCTCTCGAGATCTCCCAACATGGCCACGTGCTCAGTGTAGCGATCCGTTTGGGACAATACCACAGGACGTAGTACATTCCACCCATGGACGCTCAAGTGATTGCCAGATGGCAATTCGGGATCACGACGGTGTACCACTTCTTCTTCGTGCCGATCACCATCGGGCTGTCGATGCTGGTCGCTGTGATGCAGACGGTTTGGTACAAGACCGGCAACGACCGCTACCTCAAGCTGACCAAGTTCTACGGCAAGCTCTTCTTGATCAACTTCGCCCTGGGTGTCGTCACCGGCATCGTCCAGGAGTTCCAGTTCGGCATGAACTGGTCGGAGTATTCCCGCTTCGTCGGCGACGTGTTCGGTGCACCGCTGGCGCTCGAGGCACTGCTCGCCTTCTTCCTCGAGTCGACCTTCCTCGGGTTGTGGATCTTCGGCTGGGACAAGCTGCCCAAGAAGCTGCACCTGATGGCAATCTACTGCGCCGCGATCGGCACCATGATCTCGGCCATCTTCATCCTGGCCGCCAACTCCTGGATGCAGAATCCCGTCGGCGCCACCTTCCGCAACGGCCGCGCCGAACTCACCGACTTCGGCGCGCTGCTCACCAACCCGGTCTTCCTGGCCACCTACCCCCACCAGATCGCGGCCTCGTTCATGGTCGCCGGCGCGCTCGTTGCCGCCGTCGGCGCCTGGCACCTGGCCAAGCTCAAGCCCCGGCTGAAGGGCGAGGACGTCCCTGAGCAGGTCAAGCACGACGCCGGAACGTGGCGCTGGGCCTCGAGATTCGGTGCCTGCGTGCTGCTGGTGGCCAGTGTCGGCGTCATCATCTCAGGCGACTACCAGGGCAAGGTGATGGTCGAGGTGCAGCCCATGAAGATGGCCGCCGCCGAGGGCCACTACAACACCTCGGACGGGTCCAACTTCTCGGTGCTGTCCATCGGCAACCCTGCCGGCACCGAAGCCAAGCACATCATCGAGGTCCCCGGCCTGCTGGGCTTCCTGTCCACGGGCGTGTGGGGCGATGAGGTGCAGGGCATGAACGACCTGCGCGAGCAGTACGCCAACGAGGGTTTCAAGCGCAACGACGGCAGCCAGACCGAACTGCAGCGCACCTATGCGGCTGAGCTGCAGAAGAACTACCCCGGACTGAAGATCACCCCGAACGTGCCGGTCGCATACTGGGCATTCCGCCTGATGATGGGCCTCGGCTTCATCGGCATCGGCGGGGCCCTGCTCATCCTCTGGATGGTCCGCAAGGACAAGGTGCCGACCCCCACCAAGTGGTGGCAACTGGCGATGGGCGTGCTGCCGTTCGCGCCCTTGTTCGCCAACTCGTTCGGCTGGCTCTTCACCGAGATGGGCCGCCAGCCCTGGCTCGTGGCCGGTGTCATGCCGACCCTCGCGGGTGTCTCCCCGGGCACCTCGACGGGTGAGGTGCTGTTCTCGATGATCGTCTACACGCTGGTCTATGGCGGGCTGGCGGTGCTCGAGGTCGGCCTGTTCTTCCACTACATGCGCAAGGGCCTGCCCGAGGTGGGCCCGGTCGAAGTCCAGACGGACGAAGACGCGCCGATGTCGTTCGCCTACTAGGAGGTGTGAAGAAATGTTGGAAACCATGACCCTGCTCGAGACCGGGCACCCGGTCCTGACGCCCATCTGGTTCGTGCTGATCGCGATCCTGTGGACCGGCTTCTTCTTCCTGGAGGGGTTCGACTTCGGCGTGGCCATGCTGCTGCCGATCCTGGGCCGCACCGAGCGTCGCAAGCGGCTGATGGTCAACACCATCGGCCCGCTCTGGGACGGCAACGAGGTGTGGCTGCTCACCGCCGGCGGTTCGATGTTCGCAGCATTCCCCGGCTGGTACGCCACCCTGTTCTCGGGCCTGTACCTGCCACTGCTGCTGGTGCTGCTCGGCCTGATCATTCGAGGTGTCTCGTTCGAGTACCGCTCGAAGCACCCCGATTCCCGCTGGCGCAACACCTTCGACTGGATGGCCACCATCGGCTCATTCCTGCCCTCGCTGGTGCTCGGCATCGGCTTCGCGAACTTCGTGCGCGGGCTTGCCGTCGCCGGTGACCCGCCGCTGATCCCCACCTCGTTCTGGGGCCTGTTCACCCCGTTCGCGCTGCTCGGCGGTGTGCTGTTCGTGGTGCTCTTCTGCGCCCACGGCGCCACCTTCGTGTCGCTCAAGACCAAGGGTGAAATGCACGAGGACGCGCGCGCGCTGGCACAGAAGCTGGCCCTGGTGGCCGGCGTGCTGCTGCTGGTGTTCGCGGTGTGGGGCAACCTGGCCTACGGTCCTGACAACCCAGCCGCCCATGTGGTGACCTGGGTGCTCGGGCTGGTGGGCGGCCTCGCCGTGCTCGCGGCTGGTGTGCTCGTCGGTCGCAATCGCACCGGTTGGGCGTTCGTGTGCACGGGTGTGGGTGTGATCGGCCTTGTCGTGGCCATCTTCATCAAGATGTACGGCAACCTCGGCTTCTACACCGTGTCGGGCCCCGGCCTGGACATGTACCAGGCGTCGTCGTCGCCCTACACCCTGACGATCATGTCGATCGCCGCGGCGATCTTCGTGCCCATCGTGATCGGCTACCAGGCCTGGAGCTACTGGGTCTTCCGCAAGCGGATCAGCCTCGACAACCTGCCCGAAGACGCGCCGGAGCCGGTGCCGACTCCGGCCTGATCGCGTTGGCCCTGGCTGAACAAAGACGGCCCCGCACCACCCGGTGTGGGGCCGTCTGCATGTGGGGCTGCCCATTCATCCACCCGCCCAGCACCACCGCCCAGAACCAGCGTCCAGAACCGGGCCGAACTTCTCCGATCCGGCCTTGCACAGGCGGAATACCGTGAGTCCTGCCCGGTCCCGGACACCCAGCACCCGACATCACCACCAGGAGGCACACCATGGCCGGCCCCATCCACCCGAGGTTGTGGCAGCGGGCGCAGCCGACCCGCCGCTACATGGCGGCCAGCGTGGCCCCCGGCGTGGTCTCAGCCGCCCTGATGATCACCCAGGCGTGGCTGCTGGCCCGCGGCATCGTCGGCGTCTTCGAGACCCACCAACTCGGCCCCGTGACCTGGGTCATCCCCGCGCTGGTCACGGTGTTCGCCCTGCGTGGCCTGGTCTCATGGGTCAACGAGACCCTCGCCCACCGTGCCGCCGCCGAGGTGAAGTCGACCCTGCGCCGCGACATCCTGGCCGCGCGACTGGCCAACCCCACCCGCACCGACGTGCCGACCTCGACGCTGATCCAGGTGGTCAACCGGGGCCTCGAAGACCTCGACGGCTACTTCTCCAAATACCTGCCCCAGCTCGGCCTCGCACTGGTGGTGCCGCTCATCATCGGCACCGCGATCCTGGTCACCGACTGGCCCTCGGCGATCATCGTGGCGTTCACCCTGCCACTGATCCCGGTGTTCATGGCCCTCATCGGCTGGACCACCCAGAAGGCCGTCGCCCGCCGCTTTTCCGTCGCCGACCGCCTCGCCCACCACTTCGCCGACCTGATCGAGGGCCTGCCCACCCTGCAGGCCTTCGGCCGCGCACGGGCCCAGCGCAAGGGCGTCATCATCACCGAGGATGCCAACCGCCGCGAGACGATGCGCACGCTGTACGTCTCGTTCCTCAGCTCGTTCGCCCTCGAATTCCTGGCGACGCTCTCGGTCGCCGTCGTCGCGGTCACGATCGGCTTCCGCGTGGTCTACGGCCACGTCACCTTCTTCGATGCCCTGTTCGTGCTGGTGCTGGCGCCCGAGGCCTTCCTGCCTGTGCGCCAGGTCGGTGCCCACTTCCATGACTCCGCCGATGGGGTCGCCGCCGCCGACGCGGCCTTCGAGATCATCGACCACTCGGCCCCGGCCATGACCGGCACCGCCGCAGCCCCGGCCAGTGCCGACATCGTCGTCGACGCCGTCAGCTTCCAGCACCGCGGCGCCGAACGCCCCGCAGTCGATGCCGTCTCGCTGACGGTCCACCCCGGCGAGGTCGTTGCGCTCGCCGGGCCGTCCGGCAGCGGCAAGACCACGCTGCTCAGCCTGGTCATGGGGTTCGCCAGCCCCACCCGCGGCCAGATCCTGCTCGGCGCCCAGCCGCTGGCCGACACCGACCCCGACAGCTGGCACGCCCTCACCGCCTGGGTGCCGCAGACCCCCGGCATGGTCAACGGCACCGTCGCCGACAATGTGCGCCTGGGCCTGCCCACCGCCACCGATGACCAGGTCGCCGAGGCACTCGCCGCCGCCAGCGTCGATTTCCCACCTGACAAGCGCGTTGAAGACCTGGGCGAGGGACTCTCGTCGGGTGAGCGCCGGCGCGTCGCGATGGCCCGCGCCTGGTTGCGCATCACCCACGGCGCCGCCCGCTGGCTGGTGCTGGACGAGCCCACCGCCGGCCTCGATGCCGACGCTGAGGCCCAGGTGCTGGCCACCGTCCGCGCCACCGGCGCCGGGGCACTGGTGGTTTCGCACCGCCCGGCGGTGCTCGCCGTCGCCGACCGTGTCGTCGAACTCGAGACCACCAGGAATGGGGTGCCCGCATGAACCAGCTGCGCCACCTCTTCAGCCAGGTGCTCGCCGACGTTCCCCACGGCCGCTGGCGCCTCGTGGCCTCGGTCCTGCTCGCGGCGTGCGCGTCCGGCGCCTCGGTCGCCCTCATGGGCGTCTCGGGATGGTTGCTCAGCCGCGCCGCCGAGATGCCGCCGGTGCTCTACCTGCAGGCCGCCGCCGTCGGTGTGCGGTTCTTCGGCATCAGCCGCGGGTTCTTCCGCTACGTCGAACGCCTCGTTGGCCACGACCTCGCCCTGCGCCTGCAGCAGGCCCTGCGCCTGCGCACCTACGACTCGCTGAGCCGCACCACCCTGCTCGGACGACGTCGCGGTGACCTGCTCAACCGTGTCATCGGCGACGTTGCCGCCATCAACGACCTGGTCGTGCGCGTGGTGGTGCCGTTCTGTGCCGCGTCGCTCGTCATTATCGGGACGACGCTGCTGCTCGGCCGGTTCTCGATCGGCTCGGCGCTGGTGTTGTTCACCACCTCGGTGCTCGCCGGCATCGTCGTGCCGCTGCTGACCAGCCGCATCACCCGTGGCCACGACGCCGCGGTCGCCCCCGTGCGCGGACGCCTCGCCGACGAGGTGCATGAACTGGCGCGGGCTGCGTCCGACCTGGTCGCCGCCGGGGCCGGCACGGCCGCCCTCGACAAGGCCCTGGCCCGCGACGCCGAACTGCGCCGCATCGAGGCCCGCACCTCGTGGGTTCGCGGGCTGGCCCAGGGCGCCCAACTGCTTGCCACCGGCATCGCCGTGGCGAGCGCCCTGTGGATCGGCGGGGCCGCCGTCGAGTCCGGCGACCTGAAGCCGCGGCTGCTCGCGGTGCTGGTGCTGGTGCCGCTGGCGATGCACGAGGTGATCAATGGCCTCACCCAGGCCGCGCAGACCTTCACCCGCACCCGCAGTGCCCTGACCCGACTCGACGCGGTGCTGGCCGCCGAACCGGTCGGCCAGGGCGATGTGACCGGCGAACACAGCACTGACCCCGCCCTGGTCGTCGACCATGCCGACATCGGCTGGCCGGGGCACGCCCCCGTGGTCCGCGACTTCTCGCTGGCGGTCGGGCGCGGCGAGCGGGTGGCCCTGGTCGGCCCCTCGGGCAGCGGCAAGACGACGGTCGCCGCGACCCTGATGGGCGCGATCCCGCCCCAGTCGGGCACCGTGGCCGTGCGCGGGCGCGTCGGCTACCTGGCCCAGGACGCGCACCTGTTCGCGACCACCGTCGCCGAGAATGTGCGCATCGGCCACAAGGACGCCACCGACGCCGACGTGCTCGAAGCCCTGGGGCGGGCCCGACTGCCCCTGGCACCCGATCGTGTGCTGGCCGAGGCAGGCACCGCCATCAGCGGTGGCGAGGCCCGGCGCCTGGCACTGGCGCGGGTGCTCGTCCACGACTCGGACTGCTGGATCATCGACGAACCCACCGAGCACCTCGACAGCGAGACGGCACAGGCGCTCATGGACGACCTGTGGCAGGCGGCCGGGGACCGCCCGGTGCTGGTGATCACCCACGACCCGGCTGTCATTGCCGCGTGCGGACGCATCATTGACCTCGCCGGGCACGACACCGGCACAGGTCAGGTCACAGCCCGGTAGCGGTGTTGTCCGGCACCTGTTGCCCCGCACCCGGCGCATGGAAGGATGGGCACCATGCTCGTTGCCTTCTCAGTCGCCCCCAGCATGAACAATCCCGACGCCTCGGTGCATGATGCGGTCGCCCGTGCCGTGCAGATCGTGCGTGATTCTGGCCTGCCGAACCGCACCGATGCCATGTTCACGACCATTGAGGGCAGTTGGGACGAATGCATGGATGTGGTGCGCCGGTGTTCGGACGCCATGCTCGAGTACGGACCGCGGGTCTCACTGGTGTTGAAGGCGGACATCAGGCCAAGTCACACCGGGGAACTGGACGGCAAGCTGGTGCGTCTGGAAGAGGCCATCGCGAAGGCCCGGGACGGCGAACAGCCCACCGGGTCCTGAATTCTGACCATCCTCGGGTGACCCTTTCGATCGTTACGATCGATTCACCTCATTCAGGACTTTCGAGGAGTCTCACATGTCGAACCCGCCCTACAACCCGAACCAGCCCGGAGGCTACGGCCAGGACCCGTACGGCCAGCAGCCCCAGCAGGGCGGCTACGGACAGCAGCCCCAGCAGGGCGGCTACGGCCAGGACCCTTATGGTCAGCAGTCACCGCAGGGTGGCTATGGCCAGCAGCCCCAGCAGGGCTACGGCCAGCAGCCCCAGCAGGGCGGCTACGGCCAGCAGAACTACGGACAGCCCCCGGCAGGCGGCGGCTACGGCGGCGGGTACACCCCGCAGCAGGAGCCCCCGAAGAAGAACAACACACCGCTGATTGCCGCGATCGTGGCAGTGGCCGTGCTCGTGGCCGGCGTCGGTATCTGGGCGCTGACCCGCGGCGGCGACTCCGCGACCACCACCCCGGTCAGCACCGCGACGTCCCAGTCGCCGAGCGAATCGCCGTCCGAGACTGAGACCTCACCCCAAGAGACCGAGACGTCCCCCGAGGAAACGGAGACCTCGCCTGAAGAGACCGAGACCACGCCTGAAGAGACCGAGACGGCGCTGGGCTACAAGGCGGGCGACTGCATCCGGATCACCGAGGTCTCGACCTCGCGCTACAACCTGTCCAAGGCTGAGTGCGGCGACCTGTCCGGCAGCTCGTTCTACGTGGCCAAGGTCATCACCGATGGCGGCACCTGTGCCACCAACTACGCGCGCTACACCACCACCCGCGGTGGCACCACGACCCGCCTGTGCCTGATGGAAAACCTCGAGCAGGGCAAGTGTTACACCAAGTCGACCACCAAGGTGTTCGGCGAGGCTGTCATCGACTGCGCCAAGTCGACCAAGTCGACCGACTTCAAGCTCGTCAAGCGCGTCGACGGCAAGGCCGACAAGAACCTCTGCACCGCCGGCACCGGCAACACGGTGCGAGTCGCTCCCGACGGCCCCGCGCCGCGTACCTATTGCATGAGCCGCGCCAACTAGTAGCGGCCCCCTGCATCACAGCGCTGCCCACCCGGCTCTTCCCGGGTGGGCAGCGCCACTTCCACAGCCAACACGTCCACCGGTGACGCACCCCGAACGTCGTTCCAGGAGTACACATGTCCAATCCCCCGAACCAGGGAAACCCGAATCCCCATGGCCCGTGGGGCCCCCAGGGGCAGCCACAGAACCAGCCGAGCGCCGGGCAGCCCTATGGACAGCCGAGCGCCGGGCAGGCCCCGCAGGGCTACGGCCAGCAGGCGCAGGGCTATGGCCCGCCGCAGGGCTATGGCCAGCAGTACAGCCAGCAGCCGCAGCAGTACGGCCAACAGCCGCAGGGCTACGGGCAGCAGGGTGGGGGGCAGGGCCCGTACTACCCCGGTCCCGGCCCCGAGCAGCCCAAGAAGAACAACCTGCCGATGATCATCGGTGCCGCCGTGGTGGCGCTGGCCCTGATCCTGGGTGGCGTGTGGCTGCTGAACCGGGACGACAACACCGCGGCGCCCACGACCAACCAGACGACGCAGCAGAACTCGACACAGCCGCAGACCAGCACCGAGCCGCAGTCGACCGAGCCTGAAACCACAGAACCTGAAACCACCGAACCTGAAACCACCGAACCCGAAACCACCGAACCCGAAACCACCTCGGCACCCCCGAACACCGGTAAGGCGCCGGCCGACCCCGGCAAATGGACCTCACTGAGCGCGAAGTCGATCAAGCCCGCAGCATCGTTCGACGGCTGGCAGAACTCGAACACCACCGCCACCACCAACACCGTCTCGATCTATCTGAAGGGCCAGACTGCGGCCCTCGCGATCGTGCTGGCCGTGCCGAACGGCGGCGAGGCGGCGCGGGCGAAGCTGGTCAACGCTGCAGTGAGCGGCGATGCCGTCTGCGGCAACTCCGCCACCAGCGACGACACCGACACCGCGAGCTGCTTCATCGACCTGGCTGACGGTTACGTCCAGTTCACCGTCAAGCAGCCGGTGGCCCAGGCGGGCGTCACCGCCACAAAGTGGCTCGAGGCTTCTTCCTGAGCCGAGCGACTGCCTCGTCCAACACCACCAAAGCAGACACCCCAAACACACAGCGCGGGCCCCCCATCAAAGGAGGGCCCGCGCTGTGGGTTGACAGCAAGCTGCTGGATCAGACCTGCACGTAAGTCACCTGGGCGACACCGGCGCTCTCGGGCGCGATCTGCAGGAACGCCCCCTTGGCCAGGTCGAGGCAGCGGCCACCGATGTAGGGGCCACGGTCATTGATGGTCACGACGACGCTCTTGCCATTGGCGACGTTGGTCACCTTGAGCTTGGTGCCGAACGGCAGGGTCTTGTGCGCGGCGGTCATGCCCCAGGGGTTGAACGTCTCGCCCGTGGCGGTCATCTGGCCCTGCCAGTACATCGAAGCCTCACAGCTGCCCGAGTAGCCACCGGACTTGGGCGTCGAGCTGGTCGTGCTGGGGGTGCTGGTGGTCTTCGGGGCGGTCGACGTCGACGACGGGGACGAGTTGTTCGAGCTGGTCTCGGGCTGCTTGGTGCCCACGGCGATGACCTCGGTCACCGGCTGCTTGACGACCTTCTCGCCCGTCTTGTGGTTGTTCGAGACGAGCTTGCCGTCGAGGTAGACCTGCGTGATGAAGGTCTGCTTCTGGCCCTTGACGCCCTTGGTGATGACCTTGGTCTCGCCCTTGGGCAGGGTGGCGTCCTTCTGCTCCTTGACGTCGTAGGCGACATCAGAGGTCACGACGATCGGACGGTAGGCCACGTCCTGGTAGGTGATCTTCTGGCCGGCGCTCACGGGGCTCTCGGGCTTGGCGCTCACCTTGTCGAGGGAATCCAGGGTGATGCCGGCCTTCTTGAGCGCGTCGCCGACGGTGGCGTTGCCGGGCACCTCGACGGTGGTGGTGCCCAACTTGCTCGTGATCGTGACCGTCTTGGGGGTGGTGACGCTCACCTGCAGGCCCTCACGGCCCAGCGCGGTCGACCGGTTGGTCGAGAGGATGTTGTCGGCATCGTCCAGGTTGAACTGGGCCAGCGCGTCGTCGAGGGTCAGCGCGGTCGTCCAGCGGGTGACGGTCTTGCCGTCGATCGTCAGCGTGACAGGCTTGCCCACCTTGACGGTGACCGCGGTACCGTCGCTGATCTTGGTGTTCAGGGCCGGCGCGACCACGTCATGCTCACCGACGGTGATGTTCAGCTGGTCGAGCAGACCCTGCACGTCCTTCGCGCGGGTCGACACGTTCTGCACCTGGCCGTCGGTGGTGACGGTGACGGCATCGGTGTCCATGGCGATCGCGGTGGCGGTGCCCCCGCCGATCAAGCCAAGGGCGACCACGCCGGACAGCGCGATCAGCGCGGGGCGGGAAACCTTCTTCACGAGCTTTGTTACCTCTCAACAGCGACGCAGCCCGGGTGATGACAGCGTCTCGGAACGGGCCCAGCCTGAGCCAAGCCTGTCTCAGCATAAGCGTTCGATGAGAGATTCCCAAATGAAAGCTGAGAAACCTTCAGCCGCCCCGCCGACCTTGTGGGTCGACGGGGCGGCTGCAGTGTGTGGGCTCCGTGGACGAGGCCTCAGCGACGGCGCTTGAATGCTCGCAGTCGCAGGCTATTGCCCACCACGAACACCGAGCTGAACGCCATCGCGGCGGCGGCGAACATCGGGTTCAGGAAGCCCAGGGCCGCGACCGGGATCGCGATCACGTTGTAGAAGAACGCCCAGAACAGGTTCACCCGGATCGTCTTCAACGTGGCCCGCGACAGGCGCACCGCATCGGCGGCCAGCAGCAGGTCGGACTGCATCAGCGTGATGTCGCTGGCAGCGATCGCCGCATCGGTGCCGCTGCCCATCGCCATGCCGAGGTCGGCCTGGGTCAGCGCTGCGGCGTCGTTCACGCCGTCACCCACCATCGCCACGCGGCGTCCCTGCGACTGCAGTTCACGCACGACGTCGAGCTTGTGGCTGGGCAGCACCTCGGCATGCACCTTGTCGATGCCCACCTTCGCGGCCATCGCCCGGGCGGCGTGCTCGTTGTCGCCGGTCAGCATGACGGGCTCGAGACCCAGGTCGCGCAGTTCGCGGACGGCGGCGGCGCTGGTCGGCTTCACGGTGTCCTGCACCTCGACCAGGCCTAGCAGCCCGCGGTCGTCGGCGACGAACACCAGGGTCGCACCCTCGTCGGCGGCGCGGTTGACCGCAGCCACCAGCTCGGGGCCGGGCTCGTGGCCCTGCTGCTGCATGAGCGCACGGTTGCCGGCATGGTGCACGACCCCGTTGACGGTGCCGCGCACGCCGAAGCCGGGCAGGTTCTCGAAGTCGGTGGCCGGTTCGACCTGGCCTGCCGCCTCGACGATGGCGCGGGCGATCGGGTGTTCCGAGTTCGACTCGAGGGCACCGGCGAGGGCCAGCAACTGCTCTGCCGGCAGCGACTCTCTGGTCGCGGTGCGGGCGTCGTCCGCGACGGTGACCGAGGTCACCGACATCTGGCCGGTGGTCAGGGTGCCGGTCTTGTCGAGCACGACGGTATCGATGGAATGGGCCTGCTCGAGCACCTCGGGGCCACGGATGACGATGCCGAGCTCAGCACCTCGTCCGGTGCCGGCGAGCAGCGCCGTGGGGGTCGCGAGCCCCAGGGCGCAGGGGCAGGCGATGATCAGCACCGCGACGGCGCTGGTGACGGCGAACGACAGGGACGCGCCGGCGATGAGCCAGGCGATGAACGTGACGAGGGCAATCGCGAGCACGACGGGCACGAAGATGCCAGAGATCTTGTCGGCCAGCCGCTGCACCTGGGTCTTGCCGGTCTGGGCCTGTTCGACGAGGCGGGCGATGTGGGCGAGCTGGGTGTCCTGGCCGATGGCGGTGGCGCGCACGGTGAGGCGGCCGCTGGTGTTGATGGTGGCACCCACCACGGTGCTCTCGGGGCCGACCTCGACGGGCACCGACTCACCGGTGATCATGGCGGCATCGATGGCCGAGTTGCCGGTGAGCACCACGCCGTCGGTGGCCACCTTCTGGCCGGGGCGCACGACGAAGACATCGCCGACGGCGAGTTCTTCGATCGGGATCTCGACCTCGACCTGGCCGCCATCGGGGCCATCGCGCAGCACGACGGCCTGCTTGGCGCCCATGTTCAACAGCTCGCGCAGGGCGGCACCGGCCTCACGCCGGGAGCGCGCCTCGATGTAGCGGCCCAGCAGCAGGAACGTGATGATGGCGACGGCGGCCTCGAAATAGACGCTGGCGCCCGACATCGAGCGGTCGAGCGTGAACTCGAAGGGGTGGACGAAGCCGAGGTCACCGGCATGGGTGAAGCCCAGGGCGTAGATGCTCCAGCCCATGGCGGCAGTGGTGCCCAGGGTGATCAGGGTGTCCATCGTGGTGGCGCCGTGGCGCAGGTTCACCAGCGTGGACTTGTGGAACGGCCAGCCGGCCCACAACCACACGACCAGCGCCAGCACCAGCGAGACGTACTGCCAACCCGTGAACTGCAGCGCGGGGATCATGGCCATCGCCATGACGGGCACGCTCAGCACGATCGAGACGATCAGCCGCGTGCGCAGCTGGGCGGCCCGGTCGACGGGCACGGCTTCGGGCTCGGGGATGCTCGCCCCGTAGCCGGTGTTCTCGACGACCTTGATCAGGTCGTCGGCGCCCATGGCCTCGGGGGCGAGGATGTGGGCCTTCTCGGTGGCGTAGTTGACGCTGGCCTGCACGCCCTCGACCTTGTTGAGCTTCTTCTCGATGCGGGCGGCACACGAGGCGCAGGTCATGCCCTGGATGTCGAGTTCGATCGAGTTGCGCAGGTCGCGTTCTGGCGCGATGCGGGTTGGTTCAGTGGTGCCAGTGGTGGCAGTCATGCCGGGCTTCTCCTGAGGAGTTCTGGTGCTGGGTGGGGTGCCTCGCCGGTGGTGTCCGCAACCGGGCAGGAGTTGGCGACCAGCGGCACACGATGGCGCGGATCGCGAACTCCTGCCGGGTTGTGGACATGCCGCGATGCGACAGGTTGGGGGTCGGCTCAGGCCGGCTGCACCGCGTAGTTGCCGGCCTCGGCAACGGCGGCCTTGATGGCCTCGAAGTCGACGGCCTGGGCGCTGGTGACGGCCATGGTGCCGCCCTCGAGCTTCACCTGGACGTCCGAGACGCCCTCGATGCCGCTGACCTCTTCGGTCACAGCGCCGACGCAGTGGCCGCAGGTCATACCGGTAACGGTGTAGTTGCTGATCATGGTTCTCCCTTGTGGGTGTGGTGGGTTGTTGCCAGGTGGTGCGACGCCGGTCAGGACTTGACGAGGCGCTTGATGGCCGCGCTGGCTTCAGAGATCTTCTCGTCGGCCTCGACGCCACCCTTGCGGGCCGCGTCGAGCACGCAGTGGCTCATGTGGTCTTCGAGAAGGGCCAGCGCCACCGACTCGAGGGCGCTCTTCATGGCGGTCACCTGGGTGAGGATGTCGATGCAGTAGGTGTCCTGCTCGACCATCCGTTGCAGGCCGCGGGCCTGCCCCTCGATGCGACGCAGGCGCTTCAGATAGTCGTCCTTGGCAGACATGTAGCCATGGTGACCACCGTGGTGGCCGTCATGGGTCACGTCTTCAGTGGGTGTTTCGGTCATGCGCCGACCATACCCCCGGGGGGTACTGGCCCCAAAACCGGGGGTGGCAAATTCGCCTGTCGGCAGACGAGGCGAACCCCGCACGGTGGGCACCCGGTTCCAAGATCAACAGCAGCCCACCAGCAGCTTCACCGGGTCCGCCCCGACCAAGATCAACAGCTCGGCGCTCCGCGACCTCCTACCACCTGTGGACAAAGCCCTGGCGAGCCGGTTGAATGATCAGCTTTTCCCCAACCTGAGAACCTGCTTTGGGCATCGCTGTCAACAGCCCCCGCCCCCAAAGAATTTTCCTTCGTTGGTAAAACCGGTAGTCAACAGCGGGTTACTGGCCAGATGAACGAGATACCCACAGCCATGACAGTGTTGTCCACAGCATTCTCCCCGCACGTCCACCACAGTCCACAGGCGGGACCCCAGCCTGTGGATAACTCGCATTGCCGAACCGCTTGCGCGCAACCCAACGGGGCCGTATCGTTGCGCAGTCCGCCATGTCAGGCAGGGCCGGCCCGAGCACCGCCAGGAGGGCATCACCATGGACCATCTCGAGGCAGCAATTGCCGCGGCGATCGCCAACGTCACCGCAGGCGGGGGACCCTTCGGTGCTGTCCTGGTCGCCCCGGATGGTCGAACGTTCACGGCCGCCAACCGGGTGACCGACCTCAATGACCCCACCGCCCACGCCGAGGTCATGGCCATCCGGGCGGCCGGCGCGGCCCTCGGCACCTTCGACCTGACCGGCTGCGTGCTCTACGCCTCGTGCCAGCCGTGCCCCATGTGCCTCGCGGCAGCGCAGTGGGCCCGCCTCGACCGGGTGGAATTCGCTGCCACCGGCGACGATGCCGCCGCAGCCGGCTTCGACGACGACCTGATCCTGCGGGGCCTTCGGGGTGAAGCAGTGCTCGAAACCCCGGTGACCCGGGCGCACCTGGACCACCCCGACGACCGGCTGGCCCCCTTCCAGGCCTGGGCGGCCCATGAGGGCAAGGTGCATTATTGAGGGGCCCTTCCGCCCACTAGAGTCGGGTGCTGTTGGCCGTGGAACGAGTGAGGGGGACCGGTGAGCGAGGGCTTTGACCAGGGCATCGACCGCACTCCCCCTCAGGACATCGCCGCCGAGCAGAGCGTGCTCGGTGCCATGCTGATGAGCAAGGACGCCATCGCGAATGTCGTTGAGGTGCTGCGGGGGCGCGACTTCTACCGCCCCGCCCATGAGCAGGTCTTCGACGCCATCATCGACCTGTACGGCCGCGGTGAACCGGCCGACCCCATCACCGTCGCCGATGAACTGGGCAAGCGTGGTGAACTCAGCCGCGTCGGCGGCCATGTGTACCTGCACGACCTGCTCTCGTCCATCTCGGTGGCGGCCAACGCCTCGTACTACGCCGAAATCGTGCGCGACAAGGCCGTGCTGCGCCGGCTGGTCGAGGCATCGATCAAGGTCGCCCAGCTCGGCTACCAGGCCCAGGGTGACGTCGCCGACATCGTGGACGCGGCCCAGCAGGCGGTCTATGAGGTCGCTGACGGCAAGGCGAGCGAGGACTACCAGCCGCTGAAAGACCTGATCGAGCCGACCATCGACGAGATCGAGGCCATCGAGGGTCGCAAGGGCATGATGTCGGGCGTGCCCACCGGCTTCGCCGACCTCGACAACCTGACCAACGGCCTGCACCCGGGGCAGATGATCATCGTCGCGGCCCGTCCGGCAGTCGGAAAGTCCACCCTGGCGCTCGACTTCGCCCGCGCGGCGGCCATCAAACACAAACTGGCCACGGTCTTCTTCAGCCTCGAGATGAGCCGCACCGAGATCGTCATGCGCCTGCTCAGCGCCGAGGCCCAGGTGTTCCTGGGCTCGATCCGCGGCGGCAAGATGAACGACGAGGACTGGCGCCGCGTCGTCAACAAGACCCCCCTGATCTCGGAGTCACCGCTCTACATCGACGACTCGCCCAACCTGACGATGATGGAGATCCGGGCCAAGGCGCGGCGCCTGAAGCAGCGCCACGACCTGAAGATGGTGATCATCGACTACATGCAGCTGATGACCTCTGGCAAGAAGGTCGAGAGCCGCCAGCTCGAGGTCTCGGAATTCAGCCGCCAGATCAAGCTGTTGGCCAAAGAGCTCGAGGTGCCGGTCATCGCGCTGAGCCAGCTGAACCGTGGCCCCGAGCAGCGCGGTGACAAGAAGCCGATGCTGTCCGACCTGCGTGAGTCAGGCTCGCTCGAGCAGGACGCCGACATGGTCATCCTTCTGCACCGCGAAGACGTCTATGACAAGGACAATCGCCCCGGTGAGGCCGACCTGATCGTGGCCAAGCACCGCAACGGGCCGACCGACACCATCACGACGGCGTTCCAGGGGCATTACTCACGTTTCGTCGACATGCAGGGCTGAACCCGGACGACGCCAGCGCCCGCGGCGCTGATTGCCTTCGCCCCACTCGCGGCCACACCACCCTGCCCAGCACCGCCCCGACCGGCACATCGGGTCGGCCCCACCGGCGACTGTCACTGGACTGCTCGCGGTTGTCACCCACCAGGAACACGCCGCCGTCGCCGACCTGGTGCCGGTGCGCACGTCCGTCCTTGTCGAAGACGACCCAGTCGCCCGGCAACCCGACGGCCCGCTTGACCACGACGCGACCCAGTTCGTGCGAGTGGACGAGCACGACGTCACCACGGTTGAGCTGGTGCAGGCCGCGCACCCGGCGCACGAGCAGCCGCTGACCGGGGTCGAGCGTCGGCCGCATCGACGACGACTCGACCCGGGCCGGGAAGAGGACCCAGCGGCGCAGTGCCAGGCCGGCCACGGCGCCAGCGATGGCGATGGCGGCGATGGCCAGCAGCCAGGTGAGCTGGTTCATGGGTCCTCCTCCCGGGTGGTGGTTGGTCAGTGGGCGTGGTGCTCGTCGTGACCGTGGTGACCGTGCTCTTCACCTTCTGCAAGGTGGAAGAAGCTGACATAGGCCTCGATGTAGGACCGCCCGGCCTCCACGTCATCCACGTTGAAGTCCTTGCGGGCCAGCACGTCGGCGAACCGTTCAGCCAGCTCGTCATGCAGTTCGGCGGGCACCAGTGCCTGGAGCGGGGCCAGGTTGCCGACCTCGATCGCCTCGTCAGCCGCCGCGACACGGGGGTCGATGGCGGTCCCACTGGGCTGGATGCCGGTGTACGGCGCCCCCTCACCGGCGCGGTGGATGCGGACGAAGTTCTCGAGGAACCACTGGTCGGCCACGACCCGTGCTGCCTCGCCGAGGGCGCGGGCCGCCCGGGCCTGGTCGAAGATGCGGGTGAGCTCTTCGGTGCCGTCGGCGTGCACCCACTTCAGGGCGATGTTGAGGTTGCCCTCCTCGAGGGCTGTGCGGCCGTCCTTGACGGCGGGGCCGTCCATGGTGTCGCAATGGGCACTGGCGGTGGCGGGGTGCAGCAACAGCGCTGCGGCCAGGGCTGCCAGGCCGGTGATGATCGCGAGGGTGATCGCGATGGTGGTGGTCATCATTCCTCCAATGTTCGGACCGGATGTGACCACGCTAGGTCGCCGGCGCGCGGCATTCCTTGACGCAGGTCAAGCCGGGCCGAAGGCGAGCACGAGCGCCGCGACGGACAGCACCAGCATGCCCACGCAGTTGACCCAGAACGTCTGGCCGGTGAACCGTGCGCGCACATGGGCCACGGCCGCGCACACGAAATAGGCGATCACGCCGACGTTGGCGGCCAGGGCCACACCCGGCCACCACAGGCCGACGACCAGCCCGGCGACGGCGAGCAATTTGACCACCACCAGCACCCACCACCACTCACGCGGAAAGTGGACGCCGTCGAGGCAGTCGCGGACGAACTTCGGTGGGTACGCGGTCAGCAGGGCATCGACCAGCACGACCAGGGCCAGTGCGGCCGAGGGCCACCAGGGATCGGGGATGATGGACATGAGGGCTATTCCTTGCCGGGGCAGATGGCGTCGAAGGTGGCGCGCAGGTCGGCGGCGACGTCGTCCGGGTCGACCGTGCTGCGGGACGCCCACAGCAACAGCGTGCCCACGTAGGCGGCGTACAGCGCCCTCGCCCTGTCGCGGGACTGCGGCGCAGGGACGCCGTGGGTGACGATCACCTCGCCGAACTGCTCGACCAAGCGGTCGGCCAGGTCTGTCAGCAGCGACGACGAGTGGTTGCCCGACACCAGGATCGAGACATAGCAGCGCGACAGGCCCGGGTGGTCGGTGAACAGCGTGACGAACGGCCGGACGACGCGCAGCAGCCCGTCGGCACAGCTCTCGCCGGGCGCGGATGCCACCGGATCGGCGCCGGCCCATTCCCGCTGCAGCGCCGCGACCAGGTCGTCGAAGACGCGCACCAGCAGGGCGGGTTTGTCGCCGACGGCCATCACCGTGCCCGGGCTGACCGCGCTGGCCTCGGCAATGTCGCGCACCGTGGTGGCGGCGAACCCACGCTGCATGAACAAGCGGCTGGCCGCGTCGATGACAAGCGCCTGGGTCGCTTCTTTCAGCTGGGCACGGGTGGTGCGCACGGTCGTCCGCCTTTCAGTGAATGCATTCATCGAACATGTTCAGTGAACATGTTCAGCGTACGCTCGGCGCAACCAGGAACACAAGGGGCTAGGCTGGGGTCGTCGTAGTTGACAGTTCAACCAGCACGGCCTACTATTACTTGTGCATTCAACTTTCGGTGGGCTTCTGGGCTCGCCCCGTCACCCAAGGACACTCATGAGCACCCTGAACACCCTCAGCGGCACCTACACCATCGACCCCACCCACACCGAGATCGGCTTCGTCGCCCGCCACGCCATGGTCACCAAGGTGCGCGGCCAGTTCACCGAGTTCGAGGGCAACGCCTCGACCGAGGCCGGCGTCACCAACGCCTCGATCAACCTGACCGTCCAGGTCGCCTCGGTGAAGACCGGTTCGGCTGACCGCGATGGCCACCTGCTGTCGGCCGACTTCTTCGACGCCGCCACCTTCCCGGTGATCACCTTCACCTCGACCCGGGTGAGCGCCACCGACGAGAACACCCTTCTGGTTGCCGGCGACCTGACCATCAAGGACGTCACCCGCGCCATCGAGATCCCCTTCGAGTTCGAGGGCGCTGCGCTCGACCCGTTCGGCAACGAGCGCGTCGGCCTGAGCGGCTCGGTCGTGGTCAACCGCAAGGACTTCGGCCTGACCTGGAACGCCGCCCTCGAGACCGGTGGCGTGCTCGTGAGCGAGGACATCACCCTCAACTTCGAGGTCTCGGCCATCAAGGCTGTCGAGGCTGCCGCCGACGAGACCGCTGCCGATGAGGTCGTCGAGGCCGCCGAGGCCGAGGTCGTCGAGCCCGCCCCGACCCGCGCTGCCGTCGAGGACGAGCCCAAGGCCGAGGTTGCCCAGGGCGGGTTCATGGGCTGGATCAAGAAGATCTTCGCGCCCAGCAACCGCTGAACCACGGGCTCTGAGTCATAGGAACCACCAGAAACCCTGCCCTTGATGCGTCGAGGGCAGGGTTTCTTTCTGTCGTGTGGTGGCAGGCGGCTGCTGGCCCGTGGACGGGTTCCTCAGCCCTCGCCGGCCAGCTTCGGCAGGTCCTGCTCACGCACCGCACTGACGCTGATCTCGATGTTGATCCGCTCCGAGACCAGCACGCCACCCTTGTCGAGCGGCACATTCCACCTCAGTCCGAAGTCCTCGCGGTTGATGCGACGGGTGCCTTCGAAGCTGGCGCGTTCCACCCCGCTGAGGGGGTCGACCTGCACGCCGAGAAAGTCGAGCGGCAACGAGATGCTGCGGGTGACATCACGGATCGTCAGGTCACCCTGCACGAGCAGGACGTCCTCATCCACCTCTTCGACAGACGTGCTGATGAACGTCATCTCGGGCCAGCGCTCGACGTCGAAGAAGTCGGCGCTGCGCAGGTGCGCGTCGCGTTGTTCCTGGTTGGTGTCGACGCTGGCCACGCGCACGTGCACCTGCACCGATGAGGCCTCGACATCGTCGGCATTCGCGTCGATGCGAATGTCGAAATCGGTGAACTTGCCACGGATCTTCGTCACCACGGCATGCCGGGCGATGAACACGAGCGACGAGTGCGCCGGGTCGGCAACCCAGGTACCTGACAGGGAGCTCGGATAGGGCATGTGTGTCACCTTCTGTCATCAGAAACGATGTGTGGCTTCAAACGCTAGCGCCCTCGACAGGGTCCGGCTGCCGATCCGACAAGGGAAGCGACGTGTCTGCCCGATCCGTGGCCACCTGCGACAGGGCCTTCACCAGCGTCTGCAGCTCGCGCGCCTGCCTCGTCCGCAATCTGATGGTGCGCACGACGCCCCGGGCGACGACGCTTTCGGTGTGGGCCTGGTCGAGCCAGCGCAGGCCGACGACGTCTCCGGCGCCGAACCGGTGCAGCACCTCACCCGCCGCCACCTGCTCTGCCTGACCCTCGATGATGACGTGGACGAATCGGGCGCGGCCCTCGTCAACGATCACCTCTCCATCGGTGAACCGCATGTGGTGCAGCTCGAAGTCATCGGCATCAGAGACACTCATCTCGACTGCGTCACGGCCCACCAGTGGCCAGATCGCCCAGTCGGCGACGAGCCGCAGTTTGCGATCCCACGTGGGCACGTAGCGCCACAGCAGCGTGCGCCACAGCACCCACGCAAATGTGCCGGTGATCTCGCGGCCATAAATCTCGGCGACCGCGCTGCGCCGCCCCAAGGACGCCCCCTGCCCGAAACCGGTGAACGCGAACGGGGTCGGCCGCTGCCCATGCGCGCGGCGCAGCACATTCCTGGCCACGTGTCGTCCCTGTTCGAGGGCATGGATCGCCACGGGCGGGCACAGGCCACCGCGGGGATGCGGCACCGCGGCACAGTCGCCGGCCGCCCAGACCCCGGGGTGCCCGACGACCTGGCAGGTGGCATCGACCTGGATGCGCCCCGACTCGGTGCGCGGCAGCCCCTCGACCTGGGTGAGCACGGGGTGCGGGCTCGACCCGATGGCAGAGATGACCGTGGCGGTGGGGATCACCTCACCGTCGCGCAATTGCACGGCATGGTCGGTGACGCCGGCGACGCGTTCTGACTCGATGAGTTCGACGCCCAGGCGCTCGAGGCGTCGGGTGGCATAGGCCACGAGCTCGGGATGCGAGCGCTGGCCCTGGCGCAGGGTGCGCGGGGTCAGCTCGGGCAGCACCTGCTCACCCGGGTAGACCAGCACGATGCGCGGGTCGTCGGGCTGGACTCCCGGGTAGATGCGGCCGAGCAGCCGGGCATAGTCGGTGAGCTCGCCGGCGATCTCGCAGCCGGCGAAGCCGCCGCCGGCGACGACGAAGGTGAGCAGGCGGCGTCGTTCGGCGGGGTCGGGCTCGTGGTCGGCCCGCTCGAAGCAGGCGATGAGGTGGTTGCGCAGCCGGAACACATCGTCGAAGGTCTTCATCATGAACGCGTGCTCGGTCAGGCCGTCGAAGGCGTCCTGGCGGTCGGCGGTGCCGATGCCGATCACCAGCTGGTCATAGCGCAGGATGCGCTGGTCACCGCGGTCATCCTCGAGTGTGACCGTGCGGGCGGCGAGGTCGATGCCCGTGACCTCGGCCACGACAAGGCGTGCGGGGGCGACCATGCGGCGCGCCGAGTTCAGGATCGTGTGGGCCGAGATGCGGCTGGTCAACATCTCGCCGATGAACCCGTGCCAGACCTGGTAGTTCTCGCGGCTGACGACGGTGACCTCGACCTGGCCGCGCCGGATGGCCCGGGCCAGGCCCTTGGTAAGGGTGATGGCGACGTACCCGCCGCCGAGCACGACGATGCGCTCGCTCATGCAGCAACAATGCTGTACGCGGGGCGGCAGGGGAAGAGGTGGCGCCGGATTCTCAGCCGAGAGTGGGCGGTGGGTGCGGTGCGGGGGTGCGGGTGCCGTTCTCAGCCTGTGGGCGGCGGGTGCGAGGCGGGGTGTGCGGGGCGGGGTGTGCGGGGCCGGCTCCCGGGTGTCCAGAACCCGGCCGGAGTTGGCGGATGTGACGCGCTGGTGGCGCGATTCCCCGACTTCGGCCGGGTTCTGGACACTCTCTCGAGTTCAAGGTTCACCTCGGGGTTCAGGCTTCAACGGGTGGGTGAGGACCGCTGCCCGGCCCCGCCACACCGCGGCAGGGGGAGGATCACGCCCCGGCCCGCCACGCCGCTGCAAGGGGGGAGGATCACGCCCCGGCCCCGCCACGCTCCCCTTCGGAGCACGCCGCACCCCGTCAAGCGCACGACGCTCCCCTGACTGCCACGCCGCTGCCCTTGGACCCCGGGCTGACGGGAGCGGCGTGCGCCCAAAGGGAGCGGCGGCGCCTGACCGCGATGGACCGGTGTGCCTCACGGAGCGGCGTGTGCCCACAGGAGGCGGCTTGTACCCGAACGGGCCAGACCAGCATGCCCTGGAGCCCGGTGTGCCCCGAGAGGCAACCGATGCCCCGGCTCCGGCCGGACCGATCGCCACCCTGTCCAGAACCGGGCCGGAGTTCCGGGACCTGGCCCCCCACTGGCGCCTTTCGCGGACTCCTGCCCGGTTCGGGACACTCACTCGCGGCGCCGGACGCGCAGATGCCCCACCTGCTCGTGGCCCCGCCCCTGAACCGCCACCGAAACACGCTTGTCCCACCACCACGGCGCGCATAGATTTGTTCGGCAACTCGGGGAGTTGCAGCACCCGAGGAGACGACGATGACCGAGCAACCCCCACCGGCCACGGCCCCACCCGCCGCTGCACCGGCGACCTCACCGACGACGGCCCCGCGCCGCCCGGTCGAGGCACGCATGCGCACGTTCTGGTCGATCCTGGTCAACACCGGACTGGCCAACCTGACCACGAGCTTCCTGTGGTTCGCGCTGGTCTTCTGGATCTATCTCGAGACCCGCGATGTGCGCGCCACGGGCATCGTCGGCGGCGGCTACATGCTGCTGATGTCGGTGACCGCCATCAGCTTCGGCACGCTCGTCGACCGGTTCCGCAAACTTGACATCATGCGGTTCGCCGGCCTGTTCACGCTCGCCTGTTTCGTGCTCGCGGCAGGGGTCTTCTTCATGGCCCCAGCCGCCTCGCGCATCCGCATGGACCAGCCCTGGCTGTGGGTGTTCGCCGCGCTCATCCTGGTCGGTGCCATCGTCGAGAACATGCGCAACATTGCGCTGTCGACGACCGTCACGATTCTGGTCGACGCCGAGTCCCGCGACAAGGCCAATGGCATGGTCGGCGCCGTGCAGGGCCTGGCCTTCATGGTCACCAGCGTGCTGTCCGGCCTGGCCGTCGGCCAGCTCGGCATGGGCGGCACACTGGTGATCGCGCTCGTGCTGACCGCCGCGGTCTGGGTGCACCTGTTGACGCTGCACATGCCCGAAGAGGTCGAGCCCGCGGCGTCCGATGCCCAGGGCCACTTCGACCTCATGGGTTCATGGCTGGCGGTGCGCGCCATCCCGGGCCTGCTCGCGCTGCTGCTGTTCTCGACGTTCAACAACTTCATCGGGGGTGTCTACATGGCGCTGCTCGACCCCTATGGCCTCGAGATGTTCAGCGTCGAGGTGTGGGGCGTCGTCTATGCCATCGCAGGTACCGGGTTCATCGTCGGCGGTGCGATCATCGGCCGCACCGGCCTGGGCAAGAACCCGCTGCGGACGATGCTGTTCGCCCTGATGCTGATGGCCGCGGTGGGTGCGCTGTTCACGATCCGCGAATGGGCCTTGCTGTTCATCATCGGCATCTGGGTCTACATGGCCCTGTCCCCCGCGGTCGAGGCCGCTGAACAGACGGTGATCCAGCGGGTGGTGCCGCTCGAGAAGCAGGGTCGCGTCTTCGGTTTCGCTGCCGCCGTCGAGACCTCGGCCGCGCCCGTGACCGCGTTCCTGATCGCGCCGATCGCCGAGGTGTGGATCTTCCCGTGGACCCGCTCTGACGCCGGAGCAGCCGCCATTCGCCCGCTGCTCGGGGACGGCCAGGCGCGTGGCATCGCCCTGATCTTCCTGGTGTCCGGGGTGATCATGGGTCTGGCGGCACTCGCGGCCCTGTTCTCACCGATCTACCGCCGCGTGAGCCGGACGTATGCCCAGGCAAGCGATGCGGCCACCCCCGAATCGGACGATCAGGGCGCGGCAGCCGAACCGGTGGCCACCCATGAGACCTACCGCAATGCCCCGCCGCCGTGGAACGTGGACCGCGACTGACTCACCTGGCCCGCGCACGAGCCTCGAGCAGGGCGATCTCTGCCGCCAGGTTCACCATCGCCGGCGCCGTCCACAGCTCTCGTCCGGGGTCGGTGCGGTACAGCGGGTCGAGCGCGGCCAAGTGGGTGAGCACCTGCCGGCGCCCGGACCGGAACATCGCCAACGGCACCTCGTGGTATTCACGGCGCACGTCGCGGCGATAGACGGCATAGCGGGCGGGGTCGGCGGCCAGGATCGCCAGGTCGGCGTCGCACAGTTGCTGGCCGCGCACGTCGGCGTCGGCGGGCTGGTGGCCGGCGGTCAGCCGCACCAGCCTTGCCACCTCACGCACGTCGGCCCGGGGCAGGATGGGCTCGAGCGTTGACTCGGCGAGTGCGGCTGAGTCGTCCTCGTCGCGGCCCGGCCGCCCCTCGTAGACCGCGTCGTGAAACCACGCGGCCAGCGCCACCACGGGTTCGTCCGCGCCGACGACGTCGAGTGAGTCGAGGCAGTGTTCCAGGTGGCGCAGGTCGTGGTAGTAGCGACCACGGGACGACCACCGCTCGAGCAGGTCGTCGGCCGGTCCGGTGGCCAGCGGCCACCGTTGCCGCAGCCGCTCACGGCGGGCCTCGCGGTCGGCATGCCAGTCGGCCTTGGTCACCCGCAGGTTGGCCTGGCGCAGCGCCCGGACGAGTTCACGCGAGGGCGCCTCGAGGGCACCGGCGGCCACGCAGTCGTCGTACAGGCTGGCCGGCACGTCGTAGTGGTCGCGGTCGAACGCACGCGGTGGCAAGCCGGCGGCCTCGGCGAGGTCGTGCAGTTCCTCGAGCGAGGTGTCAGAAACCAGGTGCCCGAACAGCGTGCCATGGGCCGGCCACCTGGGCTTGTCGATCAGGACGGTCACAACACCCAAGTACACCGCGCCCGCCCACCTTCACCGAAGCAGTCGGCGAAATGTGAGGGCAGGTTTCGCCCGTGGCGAGAAACCCGACTCAGATGGTGAGCGTCACCTCGACATCGACCACGTCGGCCACCCGCAGCGCACCCATCAGCGCGCTGTACGGCTTGATGCCATAGCGGCCCTGGCTCATCACACCGCTGAGCCGCCAGCCGTCCTCGACCGCCGCCACGTCGAATGCCTGCACCTCGGAACGCCCGTTGAGCGACAGCGCGCCCTCGACCCTGCCACGGTCCCAGGTGCCGGTGATCGAGGTGGCGGTGAACACCAGCTGCGGCTGCTTCGCCACCCCCATCGAACTGGCGGCGTTCTTCAGGATCGCCGCCCGGTCGCCGTCGGACACCTCTTTCGACCCGCCGCGGCTCTCGCGCACTGCAAGGGAACCCAACTGGGCGGTGACCTTCAGCTGCGACTCACTTGGCGTGGCGCCGACCACCAGCTCGCCGGTCCAGTCGCGGACCTCGAGCGTGAGGTCATGTCCCATGCGGGCCATCGCCCCCTCGCACGTCGTGTGCAGCAGCAGGTCGGCGTTCGAGGGCCCGAGTTCAATGCGTCCTGGCGTGGGTTCCATGGGCCCATCCTTCCACCGCAGGGTCTCGTCCCAGCCACCGGACTGCGGGAATACGGGCGCGCCCTTCCCGGGTTGCACCGAGCACGTGCGTGTCCGAACCACGGATGTGTGACCCACGCACGTTCGACCCACCCACGACAGGAGCGCCCATGACGGCCGACCTCATCGACCTGCTCGCCGGCATCAGCCCGGGCAGTCGCCTCGCCAGCGTGCGGGACCAGCGTCCCCAGGCCCGCGACAACGCCCAACTGAGCTTCGAAGCGCTGCTCGAACCGGTCGAGCCCGGCACCTTCCTGCTGCGCGAACGCTACGCGGTCGCCACGTTTGTCTCGCTGCTGCATGGCTTCGCGCAGGCCACGGCGTTCTACGCCGACCTGCTCACCGACGAGGACGAGGCACTGGTCGCGCCAGTGCGCGAAGCGGCTGCGGCCTCGGCCACCCGGGGCCCCTTCGGCAACTACCGCGAACCGGGGCTGACCGGCGAGAACACCGATGGGTTGCGCTGGCAGCCATCGGATGAGGCCATCGCCGCGCTCGGGCCACGGCTTGCCGCGGCCCTGGCCCACACCCACCTGTTGGTCTTCAGGCCCCGCGAGTCGAGCCCGGCTGCACTGCAGTCGCTCGTGGACGCCGGCTGGGGCGCCGACGACATCGTCACCCTCAGCCACCTCGTGGCATTCCTGAGCTTCCAGTTGCGCGTGGCCTGGGGCCTGCGCGTGCTCAACACCGACGGAGGGACCACCCGATGAGCGACCACCTGGTCACCAACTACCCCGAACTGGCCCGCCCCGAGCAGTTCACCCAGCAGGGCCTCGGCTGGGTGCCGTGGCTCGCGCCGCTGGCCGAGGACGAGCTCAGCGACGAGCAGCGCGAGGCCCTGATCGAGCCTGCACGGGCAAAGATGCCGTACTTCCGGCTGCTGGCACGCAATGCGGCGGCGCTGAAGGCCCGCACGCTGACCGACCTGGACATCTTCTTCAACATCCAGGGCGGCATCGGCCGGGCCGAACGCGAACTGGCGGCGGCAACCGCCTCGCGGCACAACGGCTGCGTCTTCTGCGCCTCAGTGCACTCGGCTGCCGCCACCCGCGAGTCGGGCCGCACTGATGACGTGCAGCGGCTGCTCGACGAGGGTACCTCGGCCGATGTGGGCGACGACGTGTGGAACGCGGTCACCGCGGCCTCGGTGGCGCTCAGCGACACCCCGCTCGATTTCGGGGCCGACAGTGTGCAGCGGCTGCGTGATGCCGGGCTGGACGACGCCGAGATCGTGGACGTGATCAATGGCGCGGCCTTCTTCAACTGGGCCAACCGGCTGATGTTGTCGCTGGGCGAACCCGAGGTGCCTACGCGGCGCCGCTGAGGTCGAGCCACAGCACCGTCTCAGAGCCACAACCGACTCAGAACAGCGCGACCTTCGGCGCCACCGGGAAGATCTCGTCGAGTGCGGCCTCGTCATCGGCCGTCGGCACCCAGCCGGCGGCCGCGGCGTTCTGCTGCACCTGCTCTATCTTGGTCGCCCCGGCGATGACGCTGCCGACGCTGGGCCGGGAGGCCAGCCACGAGAAAGCCACCTGCACCTCGGTCAGGTCACGTTCGCGGGCGAAGTCGCCGAACGCCTTCATCTGCGCGAGGTCGAGGTTCTCGACCAGGTGCTGGCGGGTGAACGTGAGCCGCGACCCGTCGGGGGCGGAACCCTGGGAATACTTGCCGGTCAGCAGCCCGTTGGCGAGCGGGAAGTAGGGCAGCACACCGAGCCCGTAGGCCTCGGCGGCGGGGGTGATTTCGAGCTCGGCGCGGCGGTCAAGCAGGTTGTAGTGGTTCTGGCTCGCGATGAACCGGGTGCTACCGAGCGCTCGCGCGGTGAACTCGGCCTCGGCCACCTGCCAGCCAGCGAAGTTCGAGTGCCCGATGTAGCGGACCTTGCCGGCGGTGACGAGGTCGTCGAGGGCGGCGAGGGTCTCGTCGATCGGGGTCAGGGCGTCGGGGGTGTGGAACTGGTACAGGTCGATCCAGTCGGTGCCGAGCCGACGCAGCGAGGCCTCGGCGGCACGCACGATGTAGCGCCGCGAACCCCGGGCACCGAAGTCGTTGCCGTTGACCCCAGCCATGTCCATGCCGAACTTGGTCGCGACGATGACCTCGTCGCGGCGCTTGCCGAGCGCCTTGCCCAGCATCTGCTCGGACAGCCCGGGAGTCCTGCCGCCGTAGGTGTCTGCCACGTCGAACAGGGTGATTCCCGCATCGACGGCGGCGTGTACCACCTGGTCGACTCCCGCCTGGTGCTCGGTCAGCGTGCCGATGCGGCCCAGGTTGTTGCAACCGAGCCCCACGGCAGAGACGGTCAGTCCGGAGTGTCCAAGTCGGCGGTAGTCCACGAGCTTCTTCCCTTCAGCAGTCAAGCACTTGATCCTAGCGGTGGGCGCATCGCTCACTCCGCGCCCAACCAAGGTAAATCTCTTTACGTTCAAGGGACGGCCGGGCTATTTTGTAACTGCGTCATGCATGGACGTCACGCAAGAGTTCCGCCGGTTCACCAGGTCCCCCTCCCGAACCGCACCCGGGCCCCTCCAGCCCCACCGGCTCCGATCCCCTCGGCACCGGGTCACCCATGCTTCACCACGAAAGCCACCCATGCCCCACTTCACCGTCCGCGCCCCATTTTTCGCAGCGGTCCACCTCGCCGTCGCCTGGCTGCCCCACCCCAAGGGGTGGTGATGGCGACGACGAGGCGTACCGCCGGGTGACGCTGGCCGACCCGCAGGGCAACGTGTTCGACGTGTCGAACGAGTAGCCCGGGTCGCGCGCCTCAGGCTTCCTGCGCCGGGCCGACGTCAAGCTGCCAGAGCACACCGAACTGGTCGCGCACCTGGCCGTAGTGGTCGCCCCAGGGGGCGAGTTCGAAGGGCATGGCGATCTCACCGCCGTCCGCGGTCAATGCGGTGATCAGTTCCTGCGCCGCCTCGACGGAGTCAGGCACCAGCATGATCGAGTAGACGTCCGAGACGGTGCTCGGGGTCTCGCCGATGCTGTCGCCCCCGACCAGCATGAAGGTGTCCGTGGTGAGCGAGGCGTGTGCCACGGCATCGTCCGGCATGCCCATGTCAGGGAAATCCTTGTACCGGAAGAGCTTCAGGTCGCCGCCGAACACGGACTGGTAGAAGGTGAACGCATCCGCGGCGTTGCCGGGGAAGGCGATGGAGATGGATGCTGCAAGGGACATCGATGTCCTCCTCTTGGTGGCCTCGGATCCGCCCCGGGTGCCATGGTTTCACGCTACGCGCCACGTCCGACATTTTCAGGCCCCCGCATCAGCGCACCCCTTCAGTCCGCGCCCTCGGCCACCTCGTGCGCGTCCACCAACCGCTGCGAGACCCGCAAGAACGGGTAGGCAACGGCCACGACGCTGACGGCGGCGGAGCCCCACAGGACGGCCGGCAGCCCCCACACCTCACCGACGACGCCACCGAGGAACGCACCCACCGGCATCAACCCGTAGCCGAGCGTCGCGCCTGCCCCGCCAACCCGGCCCAGCATGCCCACGGGCACGAGCCGTTGGCGGATGGTCTGCCCCCTCGCACGCCGCTCCCCCTCCGGTGCACGACGCTCCCGTGCGGTTCGCGACGCTCCCCCTGCGCCGGGCCCCAAAGGGAGCGGCATGAACCCACGAGGTGCGGCGTGCACTTACAGGGGGGCGTGATGCCCTCATCGGGAGCGTGGTCACCGCCGCGGGCACCCCGCCCGCCCCGACAAGGGCGTGCCGACACTGTCGTGTGGACGAGTCGCCCCGCTATGCATGGGGTCAAGCCGGTGAAGGGCCCAGCGCCTGCCTCGTCCACCCCCGATGCCCGCACGCCCGGACTCACGCGCCCGCCCCCGAATTGCCCCTGAACGCAACAGTTGCCCCAGTGCAGGCACTGGGGCAACTGTTGCGTTGTAGGGCAAACCGCGACTCGGTCAGCCGGCCAGCCCATCAACCGATCAGCCGAACAGGGTGTAGCCCTGCCAGCCAGTGGCGATCTGTTTGGCGACTCCCCAGCGGCCGCCGCCGAGGTTCGCGTACAGGTACATCACGCCGTCCGCGTTGCGTCCGACCATGTCGACACGGCCATCACCGGTCATGTCGCCGGGGGCGAACATCGCGGTGAAGCCGGTCCAGCCACGACCGACCAGGGCTGCCTGGATGATCGTGCCGCCGGGTCCGGAGTAGTAGGCGAACAGCTGGCCCGCGGCATTGGTGGCGATGATGTCGGCGGTGCCGTCATTGTTGAAGTCACCGACCGAGGTGATCCGGTTGATGCCCTGCCAGTTCTTGCCGATGAAGCTGGCGTTCTTGAGCCCCTCAGCCGTCAGCGTGTACCGGTACAGGTTGCCGTTGTCCTTGCCGACACCGACCACCTCGGGACGACCGTCCTTGTTCATGTCACCGACGACGGTGATGTTGGTGATCCCGTTCCAGTTCTTGCCCACCTGGGTCGGCGAGCTGAACTGGCCCAGGCCGCGGCCCAGGTACAGGAACATCGCGCCGTCCTTGCGCAGGCCCATCAGGTCGTCCTTGCCATCACCGTTCACGTCGGGGGTGTGCGAGATCCAGGTGAAGTTCTGCCAGCCGCCGCCGGCCTTGGCCCACGAGCCGCTGAGGCCACCGGGGGTGCCGAACCAGGTGTAGAGGTCGCCACGCTTGTCGACGGCGATGATGTCGCCGATGCGGTCACCGCTCTGGTCGCCCCAGGCGAAGTCCTTGCCCAGGGGCGGCAGCTCGGGCCGCGTGCAGCCCTCAGCGCCGGCACCGGGGACGAACGCGCCGCTCAGGTTGGCATCGACCTGGTAGACGCCACCAGCGGCGGGGTTCGACCCGTCGGTGATGATGCCGTCGAACGTGACCTGGAACGAGGTGCCTGCGGGCAGGTCACCAAGGTTGAAGACGAGCTTGCCGTCCTCGACCGTCGGCGCCGGGGCATGGATCGCCTTGGCGGCCGGCCAGGCAGCCTGCTCATCGTCGGTCAGCGAGTTGACCTTGACGAAGTTGGCCCAGTCACTGTTGGCCACGGAGGCCTCGGCGATGTCCCAGTTGGCACCCGGGGTGATCACGAGCTTGGCGTCATTGATGGCATGGTTGGTGGCCACCGGGATGCGGAAATGCAGCGGGCCGGCGCCATAGGCACCCACCCAGTGGTGGGCGTCGAGCAGGCCATCATTCTCGGCGAACAGGCTGGGGCGCACCACCTTGATGAAGCCGTTGTTGGAGTAGTCGGCCAGGTCCTGGTCGATCACCGCAGCGGCCTGCCAGTTCACGGTGCAGCCGGTCGACAGGTCACCGTTGGCGGTGGCCTGGAACGGCTTCACCGCGGTCTGGGTGAAGGTGCCGCTGAAGACCTTGCCGTTGGTCGACCAGTCGTTCGACCCGTTGTTCCAGGTGAACTTGTGGGTGCCGCCGCGCAGGTGGGTGACCTGGACGGAGTCGATCTTCAGCGCGGCAGCGTCGGCCTCCGGGGCCTTGAACTGCATCAGGTCGCCGTCGACGTCCTTGACGATGTGGGTCTGGGCCACGTTCAGCGCGGTGTCGGCCAGCGTGATCTTCTGGCCGGTCGCCCACAGCTGGAACGGCGTGCGGGCCAGGTAGGGCTGCAGCACCGACAGGTCGGTGATCTTGTTGTTGTGGATGCGCAGCTGGTTCAGCTTCGGCAGGTTGTCGAGCTTGGCGATGTCGGCGTTACCGAGCGCGCGGTCGTTCAGGTACAGCTGCTGCAGCTCGGGCAGACCATTGATCGGGGCCACATCCAGCGCGGTGGTCGTCCCGGCCGGGCCCGAGGCCCACAGCCGACCCAGCTTCGTCAGTTCAGCCACTGGCGCGAACGACGTCAGCGGGTTGCTCGCGGCATAGATCGCGGTCAGGGTGTCCTTGGACGCCGTGAGCGGCGACAGGTCAGCCACCTGGTTGAAACCAACATTGATCAGGCCCAGGGTCGTGACATCGCCCAACGGCGCCAGCGAGGTGATCCCCTTGTTGGGCGCACCCGCAGTCTTGTGCTGCAACTGCAGCATCGACAGACTCGTCATTGCGCTCATGTCAGCCGGCAGCGCCGCGATGTAGTTGTCGTCGAGCGACACGGTCTTGAGCTTCGACAGACCGGCCAGCTCATCGAAATCGGTGAGCACGTTGTTGGACGCATTGATCGAGGTCAGGTTGGTGGCGTGCTCCAGGCCGGCCAGGTCGGCCACACCCTTGCCGCTGCAGGTCAGCGCGGTCAGCTTGTCGAGATCGGCCGTGCTGATGGCAGCATCGGCAGCCCGGGTCGGGTCGATGGCGGTATTGATACAGGCAGCGAGCGCCGCGTCGGTGACGAGCGCCCCTTCTTCGGCCTGGGCAATGCCCGTGCCGGTCAGCAACAGCGCGGATGCCGCCGCGGCAGCGGCGATCCCACGCAGGTTGAACTTCATTCGAGTGGTCCTTTCCAGGACAGATGTGACCAGGGTCACAGGGTGGTGACGGCCATCGGAGGGGTGGCCTGGTGGCTGAACCCGCACACACTCGACGAACTTTTGTCGGGAATGCCCGAGGTTCCACGCTCATGTTATAGAACAGATTTATCGTTGCCCACCCACCCCCGCACAATGGACATTCCTGACGCATTGTTGGCGCGCGTCAACCCACCGCCCAGGGGTCACGGCCGCACTCATCACACCCGTCCTAGACTGCTGCCGTGACCAAAGCCCACCCGGACGCCCACTTCCCGGACGAGCGTGCACTCGAGCCGCGCCAACTCATCAGCGCCTCGAACCTGGTGCTGCGCGCGGGCAACCTGATGCTCGGCGCCGGCACGAGTTCACTGCGCGTGCGCCAGAGCATGCAGCGGGTCGCCCGCAGCCTCGGAGTCGACCACCTGCAGGCCCAGATCACGTTCACCACCATCGTGGTGACCATCCACCGCGGCGGGCTGTTCCGCACCCAGGCCGGCGAGATCACCACCCCGGGCGTCGACGCCGACCGCATCCGGGCCATCCAGCACCTGACCCGGCGTTTGCCCGAGCACCAGACCCCGGACGACATCGCCGCCGCTCTCGATGCCATCGGGGCCCGCACACCGTTGCACCGCTCCTGGCTGGTCACCCTGGCCGTCGGACTCGCCTGCGCCTCAGTGGCCTTCCTGAATGGGGCGGGGGCGCGCGAAGTGCTCTCGGCACTGCTGGCCGCCACCGGCGCATTTGTCGTGCACCGGTTTCTGTTGCGCCGCCACCTCAACCTGTTCGGCTGTGTCGTCATCTCGACCGTTGCCGCCTCGACGATCTACGCCGCCCTCGCATTCCTGCTGCACGGTGGTGAACTGCTGTCCACACCGAAACTGCTGGCCGGATTCGTCGCCGCCAGCGTCTTCCTGGTACCGGGTTTCCCGCTGTTCACCGGTGGGCTCGACCTGGCCAGGCTCGACCTGCAAGCCGGGGTGGGCCGCATGGTCTATGCCGTGGTCGTCATGCTGTCGATCGGGGTCGGCATCTGGACGGTCGCCTCGGTGACGGGGCTGCAGCCGACCGACCCACCGCCCGCACTGGGCGAACCGGCCGTCCTCTGGTCGCTACGGGTGGTCGCGAGCTTCTTCGCCGTGCTCGGCTGGGCCCTGATGTTCAATTCACCGTGGCGTGAGGCGCTGGGCTCGTCCATCGTGGCCATCGCCGGCAGTGTCGCGCGGCTCGTGCTGGTCGACGCCGGTGCGATGTCGCATGTCGCCACGTTCGTCGGGGCGCTGGTGATGGGTTCGCTGTGCCACATCGTCGCCCGGCGCCTTGGCCTGACGAGGCTGATCATGCTCGTGCCGACGCTGCTGGTGATGATCCCCGGCGCCCCGGCGCTGCAGGCACTGCTGCACTTCAACAACGGCGACCTGTTCGGGTTCATGTCGAACGGCATCTTCGTGGTGCTGCAGGTGATCACCATGATCTGCGGACTGGTCGCGTCCATGATGATCTTCGACCCGGCCTGGGCATTCACCCACCGCGACCGCCAGCCCGCACGGCCCTGACCATCAGCTCATCAGCAACCGCACGAGCCCGATCAGCCCCACCACCACGATCACGGCACGCAGTGGCCCCGGCTTGAGCCGCCGCCCGTAGCGGGCCCCGAGCCAGCCGCCAATGGTCGACCCGATGGCGATCACCACGACCACGTCCCAGTGGATCCGGTCGGGCGCAACGATCGTGTACGTCAGCGCCGCCACGATGTTGACCACCAGGGTGAGCACATTCTTGGCGGCGTTGAGCCGTTGCAGGTCGTCATGCAGCAGCGCCCCGGTCAGGCCCATCAGCAGGATGCCCTGCGCCGCCGTGAAATAGCCGCCATAGATACCGACCAGGAACGTGCCGACGACCAGCAGCAGCAGGCGCCCCCGGCCGAGGTGTCCTTCGCCACCCGCCTGCGCAGCCTCGTCCGAACTGCGGGCCCTGACCCACGCATTGATGCGGGGCTGAAAGACGACCAACAACAGCGCCAGCACCAACAACACCGGGACGACTGCACCGAATACCGTCTCGGGCAGGTGCAGCAGCAGCCAGCAGCCGACCAGCGCGCCGCCCAGCGACGCCGGGATCTGCCAACGCAGGCGTCCCCACTGCCCCCGCAGTTCGCGGCGATACCCCCAGGCACTCGAGAAACCGCCCGCGACAAGGCCGATCGCATTCGACATGGTCGCCGAGACCGGGGCCACCCCGAATGCCACCAACGTCGGGAACGTGATCAGGGTGCCTGAACCGACCAACGCGTTGATCGCACCGGCCAGCACACCCGCGAGGGCGACGATGACAAGTTCGGTGGGGCTCATGCGGCGCTCCCCCGGCGCTTTCCGGGGGTCGTGGACGAAGCAGGCACGCGCTCCATCCTGCCATGGCGCGCATTCGGGGCGGACGAGGCAGAATGGATCATGGCTGACTCCCCGCAGGACACCAGCCGCCCGCGTGAACCCGCGCAGCACCGGCGCTCAGCGGTGGCGAGCCGGTACGGCCTCGTTCCACTGCCCCGGTTCGGCCAGGGTGCGCATCGCCACCTCGACGCCACCGACGCCCACCGAGGCCACGCTGACCAGCAGCGACAGCGTCGGGTAGCCGTGCACCCGGTTGTCGCGGATGATGGCGCGGTCGTCCAGCGGCCCGACACTCGTGGTCCGGGCCAGCACGGCCAGCCATTCGTCCCACCAGTTGCCCTCGCCGTTGTGGTGCGGGTCGTCGGTGGGGGCGGCGGCGAAGGCGTCCAGCCAGGCCGCGATGCGGGCTGTCGAGGGGTCGTCGACGTCGTCGTGCGCGATCATGTGGGTGCCCGGCGCCAGGTCGACGACCTGGGGCGCGCCGCCGTGCCACGAGGTGACCCGGGCGCCGTCCGCGCTGACCTCGACGAGGTTGAAGCCCAGCGTGGTCAGCGGGTCGGGCAGGGGTCGGCCGGCCACCGAGTCGAGGACGAGCGTCCCGCGCGAGGTGAATACCGGGCCTTCGGCGCCACCGGCGCGGTTCAGCAGCACCGCCAGGCGCTCGTCGTCCGCCGCCAGCCAGGCCCCGCCCGCGAGTTCGTCCATGACCCCCTGCACACCGGGGTGGTCGGGCCACCAGCTGCCCAGTGGGCGCCATGGACGACCGGGGTCCTCGTCGCGGACGGCGAGCATCCTGATGGGGCCTGCGCCGGGTTCGGGCACGCGGATCACGACGGTGCACATGGGGCGACCGTACTCGGCCGGGGTGAAGTGAAACAATCGACCATGGTCATTGTCGTGGGAGTCACCGGTGGCATCGCTGCCTACAAGGTCGTCCACCTGGTCCGGTTGTTCATTGCCGACGGTCACGAAGTGCATGTCGTGCCGACCGACGATGCGCTGCGCTTCGTGGGGCTGCCCACCTGGGAGGCGATCTCGCGCCACCCGGTCACCACCTCGGTGCACGACGACGTGCCGCGGGTCAGGCATGTGGCCCTGGGTCAGAAGGCCGACCTGGTCGTGGTGGCCCCCGCCACCGCCAACACGATCGCGTCGATGGCGGCCGGGCTGGCCGATGACCTGCTCGGCACCACCTTGCTGGCCACCACTGCCCCGGTGCTGATCGCGCCGGCAATGCACACCGAGATGTGGCACCACGCCGCCACCAGGGCAAATGTGGCCACACTGCGGTCGCGTGGCGTGCACCTGGTTGGGCCGGACGACGGGCCGCTCACCGGCGGCGACTCGGGGCCGGGGCGCATGAGCGAGCCCGAGGCGATCCATGCGACGGCGCTCGACCTGCTTCGTCCACGAGAACTGCAACACGACCTGGCCGGGCTGACGTTCGCGGTCTCGGCCGGGGGCACCCGCGAACCCATCGACCCGGTGCGCTTCATCGGCAACAGGTCGAGCGGGCGCCAGGGGGTGGCGCTGGCGGTCGCGGCCGCCGACCGCGGCGCCCGGGTGCTGCTGGCGGCGGCGAACATCGAGGCCGACGTGCTGCGCGAGGCTGACCGGCCCGACATCGAGATCACCCGGGCGGGCTCGGCCGCCGAGCTGGGCACGGTGATGCGCCGCGCCGCCGCCGAAGCCGATGTGGTGATCATGGCCGCCGCCGTCGCCGACTACCGGGTGGCCGAAGCCTCGGAACAGAAGTTGACCAAGGAATCAGGGCCGCCGGTGCTCACCCTGGTCGAGAACGAGGACATCCTCGCGGGGCTGGCGCGGCAGCGTCGTCCGGGCCAGACCGTCGTCGGGTTCGCGGCCGAGACGGCCACCGGTGACGAACTGCTCGAACGGGGACGCCGCAAGCGCCGGCGCAAGGGTGTCGACCTGCTCGCCATCAACGAAGTGGGCTGGACGAAGGGGTTCGAGGCGGCCGAGAACCGGCTGCTGGTGCTGGGTGCTGACGATGAGGTCGTCACCGAGACGGCGGGCTCGAAGCGTGAGGTGGCTGACCGGCTGCTCGATGCGGTGCGGAACGCCCGCGGGGTGGAGTGATCGATCTAGATTGGGGCCATGAGCACCGCAGGCCGTGACGCCATCGAATCTGAGGCCATCGAATCTGAGGCCATCGAATCTGACGCCGTCGAATCTGGGTCAATCGACATCAAACCCCGCAGTCGGGTCGTGACCGACGGCATCGAGGCCACGACCTCCAGAGGCATGCTGCGCGGCGTCGGCATGGGCGACGAGGACTGGGACAAACCGCAGGTCGGCATCGCGTCGAGCTGGAACGAAATCACGCCCTGCAACCTGAGCCTCGACCGGCTGGCCCAGGCCGCGAAAGAGGGCGTGCATGCCGGCGGCGGCTATCCGCTGCAGTTCGGCACCATCTCGGTCTCGGACGGCATCTCGATGGGACACGAGGGCATGCACTTCTCGCTGGTCTCGCGCGAGGTGGTCGCCGATTCGGTCGAGACCGTGGTGATGGCCGAACGCCTGGACGGCACCGTGCTGCTGGCCGGCTGCGACAAGTCGATCCCGGGCATGCTGATGGCCAGTGCCCGGCTCGACCTGTCGAGCGTCTTTCTGTATGCGGGGTCGATCGCGCCGGGACATGTGAAGCTCAGCGACGGCACCGAACGCGAGATCACGATCATCGACTCGTTCGAGGGCGTCGGGGCGTGCATGGCCGGGCGGATGAGCCGCGATGACCTGAAACGCATCGAGTGCGCGTTTGCGCCGGGCGAAGGTGCGTGCGGCGGCATGTACACGGCCAACACGATGGCCTCGGTCGCCGAGGCGCTCGGGCTCAGCCTGCCCGGGTCGGCGGCCCCGCCGAGCGCCGACCGTCGGCGCGACAACTTCGCCCACCGGTCGGGTGAGGCGGTGGTGAACCTGCTGCGCCAGGGCATCACGACCCGCGACATCCTGACCATCAAGGCTTTCGAGAACGCGATCGCCCTGGCGATGGCGCTGGGCGGGTCGACCAATGTGGTGCTGCACCTGCTGGCCATCGCGCACGAGGCCGACGTCGACCTGACCCTGCATGACTTCAACCGGATCGGCGACAAAGTGCCGCACCTGGGCGACATGAAGCCGTTCGGCAAGTACGTCATGAACGATGTCGACCGGCACGGCGGCATCCCGGTGGTCATGAAGGCGATGCTCGACGCGGGGCTGCTGCACGGCGACGCGCTGACCGTTACCGGCAAGACGGTGGCCGAGAACCTGGCCGAGCTGAACCCGCCCGCTGTCGACGGCAAGGTGATCCATGCGATCGACAACCCGATCCACAAGACCGGTGGGCTGACGATCCTGCACGGCTCGCTCGCCCCGGACGGTGCCGTGGTGAAGTCTGCAGGGTTCGATGCCGATGTCTTCGAGGGCCCGGCGCGCGTCTTCGAACGCGAGCGTGCCGCGATGGATGCGCTCGAAGCCGGGCAGATCAACCACGGCGACGTGGTGGTGATCCGCTACGAGGGGCCGAAGGGTGGGCCGGGCATGCGCGAGATGCTCGCCATCACGGCGGCGATCAAGGGCGCCGGCCTCGGCAAGGACGTGCTGCTGCTCACCGACGGCCGGTTCTCGGGGGGCACGACCGGGCTCTGCATCGGCCACATCGCCCCCGAAGCGGTCGACGGCGGGCCGATCGCGTTCGTCCAAGATGGTGACCGGGTGCGGGTCGACATCGCTGGACGAAGCCTGGACGTGCTCATCGACGAGGCTGAACTCGAGGCCCGCCGGCAGGGGTGGGCGCCGCTGCCGCCGAGGTATTCGCGTGGGGTGCTGGCGAAGTATTCGCAGCTGGTGAAGTCGGCGGCGATGGGTGCGGTGACGGGCTGAGCGCTGGAGGCGTGGGCCCGCCCCACCCCGGCTGGGGGCCGGGGTGGGGCGGGGGGCTTGCTCAGGCGTCGGTGTCGTCCAGCTTGAGCACCAGCTGCGTACCGGGCGGCATCGACGCGACCAACTGCTGACGCGCGAGCGCCGGGTGGTCGTCGAGCAGCTTGGCTCCGTTGGCGAGCGCCCGCAGCGCCGCCGTGCGGGCACGGGCCTCTTCGAGCTGCTCGAGCGCGCGTCCGCGGGCGGTGGCGAGGTCGATGGCCATGCGGCGCACCTCGTGCGGCAGCACGACATCACGCACGACGACCTCGAGCACCTCGATGCCGAGCTCGGCAACGGCCTGGGCAACGGCGGTGCGCAGCCGGTGGCCGAGGTCGGGCTCGGTGCGCAGCCGCTGCACGAGCACGGGCGCCTCGATGTCGGCAACCAGGTCACGCAGCGCGAGCTGCACGGCGAGGTAGAGCACGAAGGCCGGGTCGGCGTCGCGCTCGTGGAATGCCCGGGCATCGACCACTCGCCAGCGGGTCACGGCGGTGGCACGCACGACCAGGCCATCGGCGGTGCCGACCTCCTGCGGGGCAAGGGCCGTGGTGCGCGACTTCACCAGCACCTCAACGAACTCGTCGCCGAGGCGGAGCGGGTGGCGGCCGGGGGTCAGCACGCCCTGGAACCGGCCGTGGCGGTAGCGCAGTGCGCACTCACCGGGGAAGACGGTGAGGTGAAACGGGGTGAACTTCATGATGGCGACCTCCTTCGATGCGCCTGGTGGTGGTTGGTGTCGGGATTGGGTGAGTTGGTTCGGGTTTGGGGTGGGGTGGGTCGGGGTGGGGTGGGGGCGGGGTGGGGCGGTGGCGCAGGCACCACACCGGGGCGCACCGCGGCGGGCCGTTCCGCTGGTGCCCGTGGGCAGGGCGCGGAGGGCGCAAGGCGTGGGTGAACCCGTATCGATGTGGTGCCCGCTGAGACCGGGAGTCGAACCCTTGGCTGTTTGTCAGCTGCCACCAACCGGAGGTTGGGCCGTTGCCCCAATGTGCAGGACCGCGGCCGGTATCCCGGTGCGGCTGCGTGGGCGGCGGCGCGTCCATGGTGGCAGTGCGCGGGGGCGTGGCGCCACGCATTTATTCAGCCGACCGGCGGTGGCGGGCGGTAGGTCGCACCGGGGGCAGGTCACACCGGGGGGTGACCACAATCCGGCAGGAGTTCACGAAGGGGCGCCCCAGTCAGCCCCAATCACCGGCTTTGGCCCGGAAATCGACACCGGCACCAGGCACCGCTCTGTCCGCCCCCGCGACCTAGACTCGGGCCATGTTGGCGATCGAGTACACAGAGCACGGCGGGCCAGAGGTGCTGCACCTGTCTGACGCGGCGGCCGAGCCCACCGTCGGCCCCGGCGAGGTGCGGATTGCGGTGAAGGCCTCGTCGGTCAACCCCGTCGACTGGAAGATCGTCAAGGGCCGCCCGGACATGCCCGTCGCCTTTCCGGCCATCCCCGGACGTGATGCCGCCGGGGTGGTCGAGTCGGTCGGCGAAGGTGTCACGGGCTGGTCCATTGGTGATGAAGTCGTCACCTACGGGCATGAGGGCCGCGGTGTGCGCAGCGGCGGCTACGCGGAATTGATGACGGTGCCGGCCGATGCACTCGGCCCGAAGCCGCGCTCGCTCACCTGGGACGAGGCGGGTGCGCTGCCCTGCGCAGGCCTGACGGCCTACCAGGTGTTGCGGCTGGCCGGGGTCGGCGAGGGCGACACGGTCATGGTGCACGCCGCAGCGGGTGGGGTGGGTCACCTGGCGGTGCAGATCGCCCGGGCGCTCGGGGCTGGCCGGGTCATCGGCACGGCCTCCGCGCCAAATCATGAATTCCTGCGTGGTCTCAGGGCCGAACCGGTGACCTATGGCGATGGCCTGGTCGACCAGGTGCGTGCGCTGGCCCCGCAGGGTGTCGACGTGGTGGTTGACCTTGTCGGGGGTGGGGTCGCCGACCAGACCATGGCGGTGCTTGCCCCCGAAGGGCGGCACGCCTCGATCACCGACCGCCAGATTGTCGAGCGCGGCGGGCACTACCTGCAAGTGGCCGCCAATCGCGCAGACTTCGAAGCCCTGGGCGAACTGTTCGATGCCGGCAGCGTGAAGATGGTGCTGGCGGCGGTGTTCGACCTGGCCGACGCCGCGCAAGCGTTCCGGTTGAGCCAGACCAGGCATGGCCGGGGCAAGATCGCCATCCACGTGTCGGCCTGAGGCGGCTGGGCGACGCACTGGGCTGCTCGACTGAACGGCCGGTGGAGCCGCTGTCCAGAACCCGGCCGGAGTTCCCGATTCCCGCCCCACCACACCCCGATCCAAGAACTCCGGCCCGGTTCCGGACAGCGGGCATTGGCCGCCAGGGAGGCCCGAGGATTTCGACCACCCCGGGCACAACTCGGCTCATCCCCAATCGAGGGTGCGCACCGCGGATCGGGTAGGTCAGCCGCCCCCGGCGATGTTGACCAGCCACGAGGTCCCGAACCGGTCGACGCACATCCCGAACTCGTCGCCCCACGGCTGGGTGGCCAGGTCAACCGTCACGGTCCCTCCGTCCGACAGCGCCCGCCAGTAGCCGCGCAGCTCCTCGGTGTCGTTCCCGCCGAGGCTGACCGCGAGGTTGTTTCCGGGCCGCAACGTCTCGCCCGGCAGCATGTCGGCGGCCATCAGCGTGAGGCCAGACGCTGTTTCCAGCTGGCCGTGCATGACCTGGCCGCCTATGCCGTGGTCGTCGGTGCCGAAGTCGCCGAAGTGGTTGATCGTGAGATCGCCGCCGAACACGTCCTGGTAGAACGCCAGGGCGTCCGCGGCATCACCCGCGAAGCTCAGGTAGGGGTTCAGCCGAGTGGTCATGGACCGATGATAGAGGGCTCATCCCACTCGAGGGGGTGTAGTCGCGGAGGTGCTCGAGCCGGCCGTTGATCGCCTCGGTCGGGCCGTTGGAGGTGCCGGGCAGCTGTCCCCCTGCCCCAGCGTCGCGAAGCGCTCGCCCGACCCCAGCCCGATCCGACACCCCGCCCTGAGCGATTGATCACCAGCACTGCGCGCGCCGAAAACTTGTCAGACCCCCGCGATAGCTTGGCGCCATGATCGAATTCGGCACCGGCGGCTGGCGTGCCATCATCGCCGACGGCTTCACCCTCGCCAACTTGCGCCTGCTCGGGCAGGGCCTTGCCAACCGCATGCAGCGCGAAGGCGTCGCCGAGCGCGGCATCGTCATCGGCTATGACCGGCGGTTCCTCAGCCGCGAGTCGGCCTGGTGGCTGGCCGAGGTCATGGTCGGCAACGGCATCCCCACGACCGTGATCGACCGGGCCGCGCCCACACCCATGATCATGTTCACGGTCCGCAGCAAGAACACCGCCTACGGCCTGGCCGTCACCGCCTCGCACAACCCCGCGCTCTACAACGGCGTCAAGGTCTTCACCGAGGGCGGCCGCGATGCCGATGCCGCCGTCACTGCCGAACTGCAGCACGAGATCAATGCCCTGACGGTCGACGACGTCACCAGCACCCCCGCACATGAGATCAGCACCCACCCGCTGGTCACGGTGCAGAAGTCCATGAACTGGTACATCGATTCAATCCTCGACCAGGTCGACACCGAGACCATCCGCCATGCCCACCTCAAGGTGATCCTCGACCCGATGTACGGCGTCTCGCAGACCTGCCTGCAGACGATCCTGATGACGGCGCGCTGTGATGTCGAGGTCATCAACAGCCGCCACGACACCCTGTTCGGCGGCCAGTTGCCGTCGCCGAACTTCGAGACGCTGCACGAGCTGCGCCAGCGGGTGCGCGACGGTGACGCCGACCTGGGCATCGGCACCGACGGCGACGCAGACCGCCTCGGCATCGTGGATGACTTGGGCAATTACCTGTCGGCCAACCAGATCCTGGTGCTGCTCTACCGCTACCTGCTCGTCGACAAGGGCTGGCAGGGCCCGGTGGTGCGCAACCTCGCCACCACCCACCTGCTCGACCGGGTGGCCGAGAAACACGGGCAGCGCGCCCACGAGGTGCCCGTCGGGTTCAAGCACATCAGCGCTGCCATGGCCGAACATGATGCGATCATCGGCGGTGAATCGTCCGGTGGCCTGACCGTGCGCGGGCACATCGCCGGTAAGGACGGCGTCTATGCCGCCTCGCTGCTCGTCGAGATGCTCGCGGCCAGCAAACGCCACCTGAGCGAGCACTGGGCCGACATCGTCGCCGAGTACGGCAGCCTCGAGATGGTCGAGACAGCATGGGGCTTCACCCCCGGACGCCGCAGCGAACTCATGGCACAGCTGTTCGAGCGCCGCGAGCTGCCCGACTTCGGTCGACCGGTCACCTCCGTCGACTACGTCGACGGCGCCAAGGTGAGGTTCGAGGACGACGCCTGGCTGGTGTGCCGCTTCTCGGGTACTGAGCCGGTGCTGCGCATCTTCGCCGAGGCCCGCACCGGGGACGAGGCGCATGAGCTTGTCAACGCGATGGTGGCGTTTCTCGGACTGGAGTAAGCCCTGCGATGTAGGCTCACGACGATCGACCTGAACCGGGTCAATGGCGTGGCAACGGGGCCGCGCACCCATTGGAGGAACGCCCATGCTTCACCGTCCCCTCGAAGTGTCCCTGTCGTCCGGCAGCGTGTCCATCGTCATCGTCATCGCGGCGCTCGCGGCAGTGGCAGTGGCGATGTCGCTGGTCTACCGCGCGCAGGTGCTGCGCGCCGCCGACGGCACCGACAACATGCGCGCGATCGCCCTCGCCGTGCAAGAGGGCGCCTCGGCATACCTCACCCGGCAGTTCCGCACGCTCGGCATCTTCGCGGTGGTGGCGTTCTTCGTGCTGCTCGCCCTGCCGATCCACGGTGACGGCAACGGCTGGGTGCTGCGCATCGCCCGGTCACTCGCCTTCGTCGCCGGCGCAGGCTTCTCGGCACTGATCGGCTGGATGGGCATGTGGCTGGCGGTGCGGGCCAACGTGCGCGTGGCCGCCGCAGCCCGTGACCAGGGACGCGACCCTGCCATGAAGATCGCGTTCCGCACCGGCGCTGCCGTCGGCATGGCCACGATTGGCCTCGGCCTGCTGGGCGCCGCGCTGGTCGTGCTGATCTTCCGCGGCAATGCCCCCGTGATCCTCGAGGGCTTCGGCTTCGGCGCAGCAATGCTGGCCATGTTCATGCGTGTCGGTGGCGGCATCTTCACCAAGGCCGCCGACGTCGGCGCCGACCTGGTCGGCAAGGTCGAGCAGAACATCCCCGAGGACGACCCCCGCAACGCTGCCACCATCGCCGACAACGTCGGTGACAACGTCGGTGACTGCGCCGGCATGGCCGCCGACCTGTTCGAGTCGTACGCCGTGACGCTGGTGGCCGCGCTGATCCTGGGCCGGGCCGCGTGGGGCGAGCAGGGGCTCATCTTCCCGTTGATCATCCCGGCGATCGGTGTGCTGACCGCGCTGGCCGGTGTCTACCTGATGCGCCCCCGGGCGGGCGAGAACGGCCTGGCCACCATCAACAAGGCCTTCTATGCCTCGGCCGTGATCTCGCTGGTGCTGTCGGGCGTGGCGGCCTTCGTCTACCTGCCCGACTCGTTCGCGGCGCTGGGGGTCGAGAACTTCAGCGGGCCCATCGACGACCCCCGCATCGTCGCGTTCGCAGCGGTGACCATCGGCGTCGTGCTGGCGGCGCTGATCCTGGCGTTGACCGGGTTCTACACCGGCACCGAGCACAAGCCGGTGCAGGACGTCGGCAATACCTCGGTCACAGGTGCTGCGACGGTGGTGCTCTCGGGCATCTCGCTGGGCCTCGAATCGGCGGTGTTCACCGCCGTGCTGATCGCCCTGACCGTGCTCGGGGCATTCATGCTGGGCGGGGCCGGTGTCATGGGCCTGTTCGCGATCGCGCTGGCGGGCTGCGGCCTGCTGACCACGGTGGGCGTCATCGTCGCCATGGACACCTTCGGACCCGTCTCTGACAACGCCCAGGGCATCGCCGAGATGTCGGGTGACGTCGATGGCGAGGGCGCGCAGATCCTCACCGAGCTCGACGCGGTCGGCAACACCACCAAGGCCATCACCAAGGGCATCGCCATCGCCACCGCGGTGCTCGCCGCCACTGCCCTGTTCGGGGCCTTCACCGATGCCGTCGCCAACGTGCTTGGCGGCCGTTACACCGAGTTCGAACTGCAGTCGGTGGTGTTCTCACCGAGCGTTCTCGTGGGCGTCATCATCGGCGCCGCAGTCGTCTTCCTGTTCTCGGGGCTGGCGATCCAGGCCGTCAGCCGTGCAGCCGGTGCGGTGGTCTTCGAGGTGCGCCGCCAGTTCCGTGAGATCCCCGGCATCATGGACGGCACCGGTCGTCCCGAGTACGGTCGCGTGGTCGACATCTGCACCCGTGACTCGCTGCGTGAACTTCTCAAGCCGGGCCTGCTCGCGGTGCTCGCGCCGATCGCGGTGGGCTTCGGGCTGGGCGTGCCCGCGCTGGCGGGCTACCTGGCGGGCGCCATCGCCTGCGGCACCCTGATGGCAGTGTTCCTGGCCAATTCGGGCGGCGCCTGGGACAACGCGAAGAAGCTCGTCGAGGACGGCCACCATGGCGGCAAGGGCTCGGACGCCCACGCCGCAGTGGTCATCGGCGACACGGTGGGTGACCCCTTCAAGGACACCGCCGGCCCGGCCATCAACCCACTGATCAAGGTGATGAACCTGGTCGCGGTGCTGGTCGCACCGGCTGCGGTGAGCATGTCGGCCCTCGGCGACGACCCCAGCTGGCTGCGCTACGTCATCGCCGGGGTGGCCGCCGTGATCGCCATCGCAGGGGTCATCTCGAGCTCGCGGCGCGGTTCGGCGATCGCGGGTCAGGACGAGCCGAACCCCGGACTGGACGGCCTGCCCGGCAACCCCGACTGGGAGGCCACCCGGCACGCGACCGATCGCAGCGGCCCGATGGCCGAGCTCGAGGCAGAGGCCGACCCCGCAGAGCAGACCAACGATCGGGAGCAGTCCAGCAAGTCTGCATGAGCTTCCCTGACCGCCACCCGCCCCACGCCGCCCCCACCCGCGGCGGTATCGTGGGCAGATGCCCCGGTCGACGAAGATCCGGCAACCCGGCACTGACACCACCCCGCGCTGGCAACGGCTGCTGCCCGGGGTTGCGGTGCTGATGCACTACCAACGCGCGTGGCTGCGCGGCGACATCATGGCCGGAATCACCGTCACCGCCTACCTCGTGCCGCAGGTGATGGCCTATGCCGAGGTCGCCGGCCTGCCCGCCATCACCGGGCTCTGGGCCGTCGGCCCCGGACTGCTCGTCTATGCCGTCCTCGGGTCGTCCCGGCAGTTGTCGGTGGGCCCCGAGTCGACGACCGCCTTGATGACCGCCGCCGGTGTGGGCGGGTTGATCACCGCGGTGGGCGTCGGGCGCTACGCCGACGTCGCCGCCGCCATGGCGATCGCGGTGGGGGTGTTGTGCCTTGTCGGCTGGCTGGCCGGGCTCGGGTTCCTGGCCGAGTTGCTGTCACGTCCGCTGCTGGTGGGCTACCTGGCCGGCATCGCCGTGCTGATGATCGTGAGCCAGATCACCAAGGCCACCGGCATCCCCGTGGATTCGGGCAGTGTCATCCAGGAGGTCACTTCCGCGGTCCGCAACGCCCAGCAGGTGCACTGGCCGACGCTCGTACTCACCGCCGGGGTGCTGGTGGTGCTGTTCGTCGTCCACCGGTTCGCGCCGAAATGGCCGGGGCCGCTGATCGGCATGGTCGCAGCCGCGGTCGTCGTGGCGGTCTTCGACCTCGCGACGAACGGCGTCCTGATCGTCGGTGACGTGCCCGCGGGCGTGCCGCGACCGCGCGCGCCCGACCTGGGCGGCATCGACCTGTGGGCGCTGCTGCCGGCCGCGCTCGGGGTGAGCATCGTCGCCTACACCGACAACGTGTTGACCGGACGCGCGTTCGCGCAACGACACCGCGAGCAGGTCGACGCCCGTCAGGAGTTCCTGGCACTGGGCGGGGCGAACATCGCCGCGGGATTCATGCAGGGCTTTCCGATCAGTTCGAGTGGCAGCCGCACGGTGTTGGCCGACAGCATGGGGGCGCGCACCCAGCTGCATTCGCTGGTCTCGGTGGTGCTCGTGGTGGCGGTGCTGTTGTGGCTCGGACCACTGGTGGGACGGTTCCCGACGGCGGCGCTGGCGGCGGTGGTGATCTTCGCAGCCGTGCGCCTGGTTGATGTGGCCGAGTTGCGCCGCATCGCCGCCTTTCGTCGCAGCGAGCTGGTGCTGGCGCTGGCCACGACGGCGTCCGTGCTGGTGTTCGGGGTACTGGTCGGCGTCGGAGTCGCGATCGGGCTGTCGGTGCTCGACCTGATCAGGCGCATCGTCCACCCGCATGACGGCATCCTGGGTTATGTGCCGCAGGTGGCCGGCATGCACGACATTGACGACTACCCCGAGGCGGTGCAGGTGCCGGGGCTGGTGGTCTATCGCTATGACTCGCCCCTGTTCTTCGCCAACGCCAGCGATTTCAGCCGCCGGGCGCTGGCTGCGGTTGACGAGGCCCGCGAGCGGGGTGAGGTGTTCTGGCTGTTGCTGAACGTCGAGGCGAATGTCGAGGTCGACCTGACTGCGGTGGATGCTCTGGAGGAGTTGCGGCGCCAGCTGGACCAGGACGGCATCCGGTTGGCAGTGGCCCGGGTCAAGGAGGACCTGCGCGAGGAGCTGCTGCGGGCCGGGTTCGTCGACAAGGTGGGCGAGCAGAACCTGTTCCCGACGCTGCCGACGGCCGTGGGGGCGTACGCGGACTGGTACGAACGCACGCAGGGTCGGCCCCTGCCCGTGTTCGACACGCCGTCCGGGCCGCTGCGGCCGGGGCGGCCGGATGTTGAGGATCCCGAAACGGAACCCGAGCCCTGAGCCTGCCAGTCGCCGAAGTTTTGTGCAGCGAAACCGCCACACCAGCCGCCCACAGGCCCGATCAGCCGTTTGACTCACGCAACTTCGCCCACGTCTCAGCAGCACTCATACCTCAACACCACCGTGCCCAGACTGGTCGCGCTCACGGACTCCAGCCGTAGGTTCACCGGCGCAGCGAGCGCCCCGAACAGCCGCTTGCCCGCACCCAACAGCAGCGGGTGTATGAACAGCCGGTACTCATCGACCAACCCGAGCTGCATCAGTTGGGCCACCAAGTGCCCGCTGCCCAGCACGACGATGTCGCCATCGCCGCCGCCCTTCAGGTCGGCCACCGCAGGCCCCAGGTCGCCCCGCAATACCTGCGCACCCGACCAGTCCAGCCCAGCCAACGTCCTTGTCGCCACGTACTTCGGCGTCTCGTTCAACTGGCGCGCCATCGGGTTGGCATTGGGCTGGTGGGGCCAGAAGGCCGCCATCTTCTCGTACGTGCGCCGGCCGAACAGGAAGGCCTCGGTCTGGCCCGAATCCTCAGCCGCGACGGCCTCGTGGATCGCCGGGGCATAAGGCGCCCCCCAGCCGCCGCGGGTGAAGCCGTCGTCGGTGTCCTCGTCCGGTGAACCCAGGCCCTGCATGACCCCGTCGACGGTGATGAATTCAATGATCGCAAGGTTTCTCATACCGCCATGCTTGCCCGACGTAGTCTCGATGTCTTGAACCTTTTCGACCACCCACCAGGCGAGGGGGCCCCATGGTCGAGCACCAGATCACACTCGTCCAGCGTGGGCCAGCACCACCACTGCGGGGGCTGGTCGCGGGCCTCGTCGGCATCTCCGAACGCGCGTCCGGGCTCGTCCAACGCTGCCAACCAGCCGGCAGCCTCGTGCCATTGGTGATCTCGTTCAGCGCCCCCTTGCACGGCGACCACCTCTCGGACGCCACCGGGGCCGGGCGCGGGTACGGGTCGTTCGTGGCGGGGTTCTCGCCGGGACATGCCAGCACGAGCTTCATCGGGCGCCAGGACTGTGTGCAGGTCTACCTGTACCCCCTCGGGGTCAGCCGTGTGCTGGGGTTGCCCGCCGAACAGGTGTCGCGCCGGGTCACCCCGCTGGACGAGCTGCTGCCAGGGATTGGCCTGCTCGCCGAGCAGCTCGCGGACCGCAATTCATGGGCTGAACGCCTCGCACTGGTGCAAGCACAGGTGCAGCAGTGGGCGTCCCGGGATGACGCAGGGACCCCCGGTTGGGTGGTCTGGTTGTGGAACCGGATGAGCGCAAGCGGGGGCCGCGTCCGCATCGCTGACCTTGTCGCCGAGACGGGATGGAGCCATCGTCACGTCACGACCACCTTCACTGCGTACGCCGGGCTGAGCCCGAAGCAGGCAGCCGACATCGTGCGGTTCGAACAGGCATCGGCCGACCTCGGCCGGCTGTCACTGGCCGAGCTGGCGACCAAGCACGGCTATGCCGACCAGAGCCACTTCACCCGGGCGGTCACGCGCTATGCCGGCGAGTCCCCGACCCAGTTGTTGGCCGCGCGGCGTCCGACACCGGCGACCGCGCTCGGCCTTGAACTCAGCACCTGAATCACACCGTCAACGACGCCAGCACCGTCATCGGCACCAGCTCGCGGGCCCGCTCGGCCCTCAACTGCTCGCGATAGACCGCATCGACCCCGGCATGCACCAGCGAACGGATCACATCGACCTGCCACTCGATGGGCATGTCGTCACGGAACGCCCCGCTCTCGCGTCCCCGGGTGAGCAGTTCACGCACCCGGACTGCGGGCTCGCGGTGCAGGTCGCTGATGCGGCCCGGCGGCAGCGACCGCTCGGCCGCGACCACCAGGGCGCCGAACCGGTGGGTCAAGTCCCAGGTCACGGCGATGAGCGAGACCATCGCCTCGGCCGGGTCCCCCGACAGGTCGAGCTCCTTGAGGTCGGCCTCGGTCTGGCTGATGGCCCGGTCGACCACACAGTCGATCAGGTTCGCGCGCGTCTCGTAGTGGCCGTACAGGGTGACCCGGCCCACGCCTGCCTCACTCGCGATCTCTTTCAGGCTCACGTCGGGGTCACGCGCCAGGCAGCGGGTGGCCGCGTCAAGGATCGCCGCTGAATTGCGGCGTGCATCGGCCCTTCGCCTGGTCTCCTGCTCATCGGTGGTGAGCGAACCGGTCGTGGGTGCCTCAGTGGCGGGCATGGCTGCCTCCTCCTTGTCGCGACTCGTGGTGCCCGGGCGTCCGCACCGGAATCTGGACTTGCATGTCAAAATTTATCTTGAACCAGAAGGTTTGTGTTGCTAGCGTTCCAACTCGGACACCCAAGTCTACCTTCTGGAAGGAGTGCCCCCCGGATGCGCACTGACCCACGAGAAACCCCCTCCCCCACGCGCAGTGGCGCCGCTACCACCATGGACGCGCGCGAGCTGGCGTCGTCCGGGCGTGATGCCGGCGAGAACCGCTCGATCATTGCCATCCTGCTGGTGGCGGCGTTCGTGGTGATCCTGAACGAGACGACCATGAACGTGGCCCTCTCGCGCATCATGGGCAGCTTCGGCGTCACCGAGCGCGCGGCGCAGTGGCTGACGACGGCGTTCATGCTGACGATGGCCGTGGTCATCCCGGTGACGGGCTGGCTGCTCGAACGGCTGCACACCCGCACGGTGTTCACCCTTGCCATGTCGCTGTTCAGCGCCGGCACGGCCATCGCCGCGCTGGCGCCCACGTTCGAAGTGCTGCTGGGCGCACGCATCGTCCAGGCCTCGGGCACGGCCGTGATGATGCCGCTGTTGATGACGACCGTCATGCAGCTCGTCCCCGAAAAGGGCCGCGGGCAGATGATGGGCAACATCTCGATGGTGATCTCGGTCGCCCCGGCCGTGGGCCCGACGCTGTCTGGCGTGCTGCTGCAGCTGGGGTCGTGGCGCTACATCTTCGCGTTCGTGCTGCCCATTGCGCTGGCGATCCTGGCGCTGGGACGCCTCAAGCTGCGCAATGCCAACGTCCCGCGGCCGGTGCCGCTGGACGGCTGGTCGATCCCACTGACGGTCGTGGCGTTCGGCCCCCTGGTCTATGGACTCTCGCTGATCGGCAACCCGCTGGTGCCCACCTGGCAGCCCGTGGTCGCCCTGGGCATGGGCGTGGCCGGGCTGGGGGCGTTCATCGCGCGGCAGTTCGTGCTGCAGGCACGCGACCGGGCCTTCCTCGACCTGCGCACGTTCAGGATCGGCAGCTTCCGCATCGCGGTGACCATGATGGCGATCGGCATGATGGCACTGTTCGGCACCATCATCATGCTGCCGCTGCTGCTGCAGCAGGTCTATGGACTCGAGCCCCTGCAGGTGGGCCTGATGATGCTGCCGGGTGGCCTGCTCATGGGCGTGCTGGGGCCGATCGTCGGGCGACTCTATGACCGGGTCGGGCCGCGCGTGCTGGTGGCGCCGGCGAGCCTGGTGATCCTGGCGGTCTTCGTCGGGTTCTCGATGCTGACGCCCTCGACCCCGTGGTGGCTGGTCATGGTGGGCCACATGCTGATGAGCGCCTCGTTCGCCTTCACGTTCACCCCGCTGTTCACGGTGGCCCTGGGCGGGCTGCCGGGGCGGCTGATTTCGCACGGCTCGGCGATGCTCGGCACGATCCAGCAGGTGGCCGGCGCGGCCGGCACGGCCCTGTTCGTCACCATCTTCGCGATGCAGACCGACGCCGCTGCCAGCGGGGGCGCCGGCCACGCGGTGGCGATGCTGCGGGGTTCACACTGGGCCTTCCTGGGCGCCGGCGCCGTGTGGGTGCTGGCCGTGGCGGCGAGCCTGCTGTTGCGCAAGCCGGATGAGGTCGGCACGGGCACGGGCGGGCACCCGGCGCATTAGCCAGGGCACCACCCCCAGCCCCTGAACCCAGCCCTCCCCCAGCCCCTGAACCCAGCCCTCCCCCAGCCCCTCAACCCAGCCCCTGAACACAGCCACTCCACCCAGCTCTCCCCCAGCCACTCCACCCAGCAGCGTGCATCGACCGGCGTCAACCGGCCCGAAAAGGGCTGTTTGACGCCGGTCGATGCGCCAATCGAACAGAGCAGGTCTTTTTAAGGCTGTTAAGCCCACGTTGCTGGGCCAGACCAGGGCCGACGCCCCCTGCATCGCTCACTCCCACCGCAAGTTCGTACACACGTGTTCAAAATTAACTTGAACCACGCGATTCACCTTGTTAGCTTCAACTTGTACACGACCGTTCAAGTTTCAGAAGGAATGAGCCCATGCCCACCACCCCGCCCCACCCCCGCCGCTGGAAGGCCCTCGCCCTGCTGGGCGTCGCCCAGCTGATGCTGATCCTCGACATCACCGTCGTCGCCATCGCAATGCCCCAGATGGGCGCCGAACTCGGCATGGGCCGTGAGGCCCTCACCTGGGTGATGAGCGCCTACACCCTCGCCTTCGGCGGGCTGCTGCTCACCGGCGGCCGCCTCGCCGACCTCGTCGGACCTCGCCGCATCGTGATGATCGGCCTGGCCCTGTTCACGGCGGCCTCGCTCGCTGCCGGGCTCGTCGATTCCGGCACGCTGGTCATCGTCGCCCGGGTCGCCCAAGGCATCGGCGCCGCGCTGATGTCACCCGCCGCGCTGTCGGTCATCGTCCGGCTGTTCCAGGGCGATGAGCTCAACAAGGCCCTGGGCATCTGGTCGGCGCTCGGCGGGGTCGGAGCGGCCGTCGGCGTGCTCGTCGGTGGGCTGCTGACCGCGGGCCCCGGCTGGGCGTGGGTGTTCCTGGTGAACGTGCCCGTCGGCGTCGTGGTGCTGGTCGCCCTGCCCGCGGTGCTGCCCAGGCTGCCTGCGGGGGCAGCCGGTGCCCGGCTCGACCTGGTCGGCGCGCTGTTCGGCACCCTCGCCTTCGGGTCGCTCATCTTCGCCTGCATCGATGCCGGTTCTGCCGGGCTGGTCTCGACCCGCCCGTTGGCAGCGCTCGCGGTGAGTGTGCTGCTGTTCCTGGCGCTCGCCGGTTGGCTGCGTGGACGACCCCAGCCGCTGGTCGACCCCGCCCTGGTGGGCCGCCGGCCGGTGCTGGCCGGGTCGATGGTGCTGCTGGTGGGCACCGGGCTGATGGTCTCGGTGTTCTTCCTGGGCACGTTCTTCCTGCAGGGCGCGGCCGGCCACAACGCGCTCACCACGGGCCTGCTGTTCCTGCCCGTGGCGCTGGCCACGATGGTCGGTGCGCAGACCGCCGGACGAGCCATCGGCCCCCTGGGTGCACGTGCAGTGGGCGTGGCGGGTCTGGTGCTCGCCGCCGCCGGGCTGTCGCTGACAGCCACCGGCAGCAGCACCAGCCTCGTCGTGACGGCCACCAGCATCGGTTCGGCCGGCCTCGGGGCACTGTTCGTGGTGGCCTCGGTGACCGTGCTCTCGAGCGTGGCACCGCACGAGGCGGGCGTCGCCTCGGGGCTGCTGAGCACTTTCCACGAGCTGGGCGCCTCTCTCGGGGCCGCGCTGATGTCGAGCGTGGCGGCGTCCGGGCTGCTGCTCGGCGTCACTGCCGGATTCCAGCGCGGCTACGCCGTCGCCGCTGGCATCGCACTGGCCAGCGCCGTCATTGCAGGGTTCCTGCTGCCGGGGCGGCCGGCCCCAGCCGAAGACGTCATCCCGGAATGGGACGACGTCACCACGTAGTCACTGCCGGCGCCGGTCAACGATCGGCGCACGAGATGCCTCGATCTGGCTGATGGCACTCGTCCTCGCTCGGCCGACAGTTGGATCACCAAGCCACAACCCAGCCCCCAGGGGCGGAGGCATGTCATGCATCCCCGAAAGACCCTGTCCACCCGACTGCGCTCGCTGCTGCGGGCGTGGCACCACCGTCAGATCGAACGACTCGAGCGCACCCGCGAATGCCATGAGCTGAACCAGCATGCGGTGCAGTACCGACTGGTGCGTGATACCCGTTGAGAGCGCCATCCGCAGGGGCGAACCCACCCCCCACCCGCATCGCGCAGGCATGACCACGCCCCCCGTGAGGGCAGCGCGCTCCCCGTCAAGTGCACGCCGCTCCCTGTGGGTCCACGCCGCTCCCCTTGTATCCCGCCCCACGGGGTGCGGCGTGCACCGAAAGGGGGCGTCGTGCGCGTCAGGGGGAGCGGCATGAACCCAACGGGTGCGTGAACCTCAGCCCAATCCCGCGTCGTGCACCCGAATTGCCACCTGCACCCGGTTCGTGACCCCGAGCTTCTCGAGGATCCGCGTGACATGCGCCTTCACCGTCGCCACCGACATGAAGTACGTCTGCGAGATCTGCGCATTCGTCAGGCCCTGCCCGATCGCCAGCGCCACCTCACGCTCACGGTCGTTGAGCGTGGCCAGAGAGTCCAGCGCCTCCGCGCGCCGGGACGCCGCCTCGCCCTGGGTCGCCGCGGCGATGACCTGGGCAGTGACGGTCGGCGAGAGCGAATGCTCACCCGAGGCCACCTGCTGGATCGCCTCGACCATGCGGGCCGGCGGGGTGTCCTTGAGCAGGAATCCCGCTGCCCCCACGGCCAGCGCCCGCAGCACCATGTCGTCGGCATCAAAGGTCGTCAGCATGATCACCCGCGGCGGGTTCGGCCGCTTCAGCAACGCTTCGGTGGCCGCAAGCCCGTCCAGCCGCGGCATTCGGATGTCCATCAGCACCACATCGGGCGCGAACTCGTCGACGAGCGCCGCGGCGTCGGCACCGTCGGCTGCCTCACCGAGCACTTCGATCTGGGGGCTGCCCCCCAGGATCAGCTTCAGCCCTGCCCGCACCAGCGGGTCGTCATCGACCAGCACCACTCGAATTGTTCCTGCGCTCACCATGGCAGCCACACCTCCAACTCGAAGACGCCATCCTCATCGACCCGGTGGCTGATCCGGCCACCGGACATCTGCGCCCGTTCGGCCAGCCCCAGCAGTCCCACGCCTGCGCCCGGCACGACCGGTTCGCCCGATGCCTTCGTGGACGAGGCCGTCGCCACTGCATTGGTGCTGCGCACGGTGGGATTGCTGCTCCGCAAGGTGGGATTGGTGCTCCGCACGGCAAGGCCGTCGCCCGGTCGTCCCCACAACTGCACCGTCACCCGCGCATGGGGCGCATGCTTGCGGGCATTCGTCAGCGACTCCTGCACCACCCGGTAGACGTGGCGCCCGGTCGAGGTGGGCAGCAGCTCGGGGTGCTCGACCGTGTTGGTGTAGTCGACCCTGGCACCGGCCGCGCGCGCGTCGGCGACGAGGTCGTCGACCTGGGCGATGGTCGGCTGCGGCTTGGCGACGGCTGACGCCCCGGCACCCGAGCCGGCCACCGCCGCGGCCGGGGCGTCCTCGCGCAGCGAACCCAGCACCGCCCGCAGTTCTTCGAGCGACTGGTGCGCGTTCTCCTGGATCAGTGCGGCGACCTGGCGCACGTCGTCGGGCGGCAGGTCGGTGCGGTAGGCCAGCGCGCCGGCGTGCATGCTGACCAGCGAGATGCGGTGGGCGAGCACGTCGTGCATCTCGCGGGCGATGCGGTTGCGTTCGGCGGCCTGGCCCTGCAACACCATGAGTTCCTGGGTGAGTTCGGCCTGTTCGGCGCGTTGGCGCAGCGACGCGAGCAGGTCGCGGCGGGCGCCCACCGAGAACCCGATGGCCAGCGACACCGCGATGGCGAGGACGGCGAACACGGCGATCTGCAGATACATCAACCAGCCGGGGATACCCGCGGTGTCGAGCGTCTTGAAGACCTCGATCTGCAACCACACGGTCACCAGCGACAACACCAGGGCCAGCAGCCCGAGCGGAAGCATCTCCTTCCACCGGCGGCGGGTCGCGACGTGCGCGAGCGCCCACGCGACCAGCAGGCCCACCGTCGTGGCCAGGCTCGCCATCAGCAGCAGCACGACGGCCGTGGTCACCGGACGACGGTGGCGCAGCCGGATGAGGAACAGCCCGGCGATGCCGAACACGACCTCGGTCACGGCAAGCGACGGGGCGACCTGGTCAACCGCGGCAGCGGCGATGCCCAGCAGCAGCGTCACCAGCAGGTAGCCGATCGCCAGGCCATAACGCCACGTCAGCGCCCACCCGCGGGGGCGGCTCTGTGCGGGCATGGGCTCGGACGACATGCCCACCAGCCTATGGGGACCGCGTACGGACGCGGCCCGCCAACGGTCGGCAGTGGGATCGACTTTGGTCTCATGCTGCCCTGCCCTTTGATCGGACGAGCACGCCAACGGTGGAGCCAACCGCAGCCTTTTGCCAGTGGCGGCCACCCGGCTGGCCAGAGCAGATTCCCAGTCATGATCACCTTCACGAACCTGACCAAGCGCTACGGCGACCTCACCGCCGTCGACAATGTGTCATTCACCGCCGAGCCCGGACTCGTCACCGGCTTCCTCGGCCCCAACGGCGCCGGCAAGTCGACCGCGATGCGGGTGGCCGTCGGGCTGACCCGTGCCACCGCCGGCGACGTCACCATCCTGGGCCAGCGCTACGCCGACATCCCCAACCCCGCCGCCCACGTCGGCATCCTGCTCGATGCCTCGGCACAGCACGCCGGCCGCACCGGCCGCGAAGTGCTCGCCCTCGGGGCCCTCGCGATGGGCATCCCCTCGTCACGGGTCGACCAGGTGCTCGAGACGGTCGGCCTCACCAAGAAGGAGTCGCGCCAGCGGGTCGGCAAGTATTCACTCGGCATGCGCCAGCGGCTCGGCATCGGCCATGCGCTGCTGGGCAACCCGCAGGTGCTGATCCTGGACGAGCCGGCCAACGGCCTTGACCCACACGGCATCCACTGGATGCGCCAGCTGCTGCGCACCTTCGCCGACCGCGGCGGCACCGTGCTGCTGAGCTCGCACCTGCTGCACGAGGTGCAACAGGTCGCCGACCGCGTCGTGATGATCGGCCACGGCCGCATCGTCGCCGATGCCCCTGTCGAAGAGTTGCTGGCCGACGGCCAGGACCTCGAACAAATGTTCCTCGAACGCACCATGTCCACCTCTCGCGAAGGGTACGCAGCATGACCACCACCAAGACCGGTTCGCCACTCATCACCAGCACCGACACCCACCAGCGGGAGTCGTCCGACCGGCCCGGTGCCGGCCCCCGCGCCCTGCCGCACGTCGAGGTCGCGCCACGGGTCACTTTCGGACGGCTGGTCGCCGTGGAATTCCGCAAGCTGGTCGACACCCGCACCAGCCTGGCCCTGGATGCAATCGCAGTGCTCGGAGCCGTGGGGGTGGCAGTGGGCATCACCGCCCTGTACCGGCCGTTCGCGGACATCTTCGGCACCGGGTGGGCGGTGCCTGCGGCGTTCATCAGTTTTCCCATCACGCTGCTGGTACCGATCGCCGTCGTGCTGCTGTTCACCCAGGAATGGGGGCAGCGCACGATGCTGACCACCTTCGCGGTGGAGCCCCGGCGCGGCCGGGTGCTGGCCGCCAAGGGTGTGGTGGCCCTGGTGATCTCGGTGCTCGGCTGGGCGCTGAGCCAGGGCCTGTCAGCGGTGACCACCCTTGTCGGCACGGGTGTGATCGACCAGGCCGCCGACTGGGGCTTCGAGCCGCGGATGTTGCTGGGGCAGCTCGGCACGTTCTTGCTCTCGAGCGCGATGGCGGCGGCGTTCGCGCTGGTGATCATGAACTCACCGGCGGCGATCGTGATGGTGATGGCCCTGCCGAGCGTGGTCCAGACCATCGGGATGTTCGGCGAGACCGGGCAACGGATCGCCAGCTGGATCGACGTGGCCACGACCTCGCAGGTGCTGACGGCGGATGACCCCACCACGATGGGGTGGGTGAAGCTCGCGGCAGCCGTCAGCCTGTGGATCATCGTGCCGGGAGCGATCGGGGTCTGGCGCAACCTGACCCGCGAGGCGAAGTAGCCAGCTGCGAAGTTGCGTGCATCGAAACCGGGATTCTGCCCTGATCCAGGGCGGAATCCCGGTTTGCGTGCACAGAACTTTTGCGTGCACAGAACTTTTGCGTGCACAGAACTTTGCGTGCACAGAACTACCGGGTCGATACCGGGCCCCGCTGTCGCCGATCCGCCACCAGCGGCGTAGCGTTGAACCAGGCGACCCTGCCCAGGGCCACCACCAGGTGGAAAGTCGGATCAATGAAGATCAAGCAGGCCGCCGAGGACTTCCTGTCCTGTCGGCGGATCGCAGTCACCGGGGTGTCGCGCACCCCACAAGGTCACGGCGCCAACACCGTCTACCAGCGCCTGCGTGAGCGCGGGTTCGAGACGTTTGCCGTGAATCCCCATGCTGAGACGGTCGAGGGCGACCCCGCCTGGCCGAACCTGGCCGCCATCCCGGGCGGTGTCGAGGCCGTCGTCATCGCCACCAGCCCCGAGCATGCCGACGAGACCGTCCGCGAGGCGTCCGCACTCGGCATCACGCACGTCTGGATGCATCGTTCGGTCGACGCCGGCAGCGTCTCGCCGGAGGCGGCCGAGTGGGGCCGCGAGCACGGCATGACCGTCATCGAGGGCGGCTGCCCACTGATGTTCGGCGAGGCCTCTGACCCGGCGCACAAGGTGATGTGCGCGTTGCTGAAGCTCGGCGGCAAGGTGCCGAGGACGGTTCCATGACCGAACGGCCCGCCGACCGCGAGCAGGTCTGGACGGTGCTGCGCACCCTTCGCCGCACCGCCTTCCTGCCGTGGTCGGAGCGCCGCTTCGCCGACCGCGACCACCCGTTACCGATCGGGCACGGCCAGACGAACTCCCAGCCCAGCACGGTGGTCGAGATGATCGCGCTGCTCGAGGTGGTCCCGGGCGCCAAAGTGCTCGACGTCGGCTGCGGTTCGGGCTGGACGACCGCGATCCTGGCGGCACTGGTGGGCAGTTCGGGGCGCGTGTTCGGGGTCGAACGCATTCCCGACCTGACGGCCCGGGCACGGGCTGCGGTCGCCGGCCAGCAGCTGCCGTGGGCCGAGGTGCACCAAGCCCCTGCGGGCGTGCTCGGGCTGCCCGATGAGGCCCCGTTCGACCGGATCCTGGTCTCGGCGATGGCCGGGTCGATGCCGCAACAACTGGTCGACCAGTTGGCCTCACCGGGGGTGATGGTGATCCCCGTGGGCGGGGTCATGCACCGCGTCCGCAAACGGGCCGACGGCACGCTCAGCGACACCCAGCACGGCCTGTACCTGTTCGTGCCCCTAGTCACTGACGAGGACGATGCATGGGACCAGCCCTGAGCACCGGCTCGGGGAAACGGCCACTGCCGCGACCGACGAAGCCTGAGCTGGATCAGTCGGCGGCCGTGCGGGTGCGCTTCTGGTTCTCGTCGTCGATGGCCTCGACGAGTTCTGCCTTGGTCATCGACGACCGGCCCGTGATGTCGAGCCGCTGGGCGATGCTGTAGAGGTGCTGCTTGGTGGCATTGGCGTCGACCCCACCGTGGGTGCGGCCACCGGTGCGACCGCCCTTTTCGGAGCGGGAATCGGAGGGGCCGGGCTGCTGCTTGGCCTCCCAGTGGTCGCCGACCTTTTCGAAGCTGTGCTTGACGGCGGCCCAGGCCGTCCGGGCGGCGCGTTCCTCGTCGTCGTACTGCTCCATGGCGGAATCGTGGGTCTGGGCGAACGTGTCCTGGGCCTTCTGCGACGACCGCTCGAGGGTTTCGGGGATCTCGCCCACTTTGGCGCGGCCTGACCGTGTTGCCTTTGGCATCGTGGTGCCTCCTGTCGGATCCCCATCCACGCTACGCCGCGGTCGTGTGTTCAGGTGGGCACGGTGATCTGGTGGGCACGGTGATCTGGTGGGCACGGTGATCTGGTGGGCACGTGACCGGAACCCGGCAGGAGTTTGCAGATATGCCCGCTGGTGGGGTGAATCCGTGAACTCCCGCCGGGTTCTGGTCAGGGGTGGCCACCGGGCGCGGGCGGCTACTCGCCCAGGTAGGTGCCCACCGACCACAGGTTGGCGTCAGCATCGCGCACGTTGAACTGGAACGAGCCGTAGCTGGTGAGTTCAGGTTCGGCCAGCACCTCGACGCCCTCGAGCCCGCGCACCCCGGCCAGCGCCGACTCGACCCGGACCTTGTCGGCACAGGCGACGTAGCAGCCAGAAGGGCCCAGTGCGCGCCAGTCGCCGGGTTTGCCACGGCTGCCGAACATCACCCCGCCGCCGTCGGGCCAGCGGGCCTCTGCATGCTGGATGGTGCCGTCCTCGTCGCGGTACTGGGCGGTGACGACGAAGCCGAGCCCCTCGAGGAAGGCAATGCCGGCATCTGGATTGGTGAACCCCACGGACGGCCACACGGTGGGCGGCGGCGGGGTGGTGAAGGTGTGCTGGTTCATGACCTCAGTCTGTGCCTGCGTCGGCCGGGCGGTCTTGAACGAATGGGAGCTCTTCACGCAGCCAGGTGCTGATGTTGTCGCCGCTGAACTCGCGCCAGTCGCGGGACAGGTGGGCCTGGTCGGCGTAGCCGGCCGCAAGGGCGAGGGCGGCGAGGGGTGCCCGTGCAGGGGCCAGCAGCAGGTCGTGGGCGCGTTCAAACCGGGCCAGCCGGATCGCCGACTGCGGGGTGAGGCCGGTGGAGTCACCGAAGCGCTCGGTGAGGTGGCGCCGGCTCCAGCCGATGTGATTGGCGAGGGCATCGACCCTTGTCAAGGGGTTGCTGGGGCGAAAGATCGCTCGCCAGACCTCGGTCACCTCGGGCGGCGGGCCCTGTACCGCAGTGAGGCGTGCGGTCAGCAGGTCGTCCACGATGTCGAAGCCCGCCCATGGTGTGGCGCCCCCGGGCGGACTGACCTCATGAAGACGGTCGAGCAGCCGCGCCGCATCGGGGCCGAGCACGTCGACGAGGTCGAGGTTGAGCCCAGCCACAGCCCTGGACGGCACCCCCAGCAGCGCATGCACGCCGAGCACCGTCAGTGCGTACTGCATGCCGCGCTGCGGGGTGGCCGCGGCAAGCAGCACGGGTGAGGTCGACAACCCGCCGAGCATCGCGCGAGCCGAGGTGCTGCCGGTCGGTGCCGTTGCCTCGAGCGGCTGGTCGAGATCGATGACGAGCGTGAGGTGCCGCGAGGGCAGGCCGCGATGCACGCCGGCGGGTGCCGCCGGCACGTGGTAGCCGACGGCGCTGGCCACGAATGGGCGCAACTGCGGCGGCGGGGTGTGGGTCACGAAGACGGGGTCCACATGGCCATTGTCACCCCTGCCGCGGGCTACCGTCGCCGCAACTGTGCGACCACCGCCCGGGCCACGGGGGCGCAGGCCTCTTTGGTCACGCACGGGTCATGCGACTTCAGGATGCGGTAGACCTCGGGGGTGGCGGCAGTGATGGTCAGGCCTTCGAACCTCGCGACGTCGGGGCCCGCGAGCAATTCACGCGCGATCTGCTCGGGGTGGTCGAGCAGGTGGCGCTGGTGGATCCGCTTCTGGCGGGTGCGGGCCTCCTCCATCAACTGCACCATGGCGAAGCGCAGCGCGGGGAACTGCACGACCATCAGCGTCTGGGCGTCAGTCTGCCCCTCGGGGAAGGCGTACTCGAGCACGCGGGCGGCATCGGTGAGGGCCGCGGCGGCGTTGCCGAAGTGGAAGTTGTCAGACACGATGAGTTCTTCGACGGCGTTCTCGACATGGTCGAAGATCGGGGTCCAGTTGACGTCGTCCTCCGTGAGCTCGACGACCTGCTCGTCCGGGGCCGACGGCGGCTCGCCGCAGATGAGCACGACCTCGCGGCCCGGGCCACCCACCAGCCCCACGATGAAGAAGGGCCGCTCGTCGCCCGGCGGAGAGATGAATGCCAGCGTGGGCTCGGCCCAGGCGATGACGGGGGCGATGTCGGTGCGGGGCGAGACCTTGATCGTCGCGGCGCCGGGCAGCTCAAGCAGCTCGACGGTCACCATCGGCACCTCGCGCTCGGTCAGCAGCCCCACCACCTGGTCGCGCCAGATGGCCAGCCACTCATACAGGGCGTCGCGTTCGTCCGACATGGCCTTCCCTCTCTCGTGCGGTGCACCCAACCTAGCCACGGTGCCGACTGTCGGGCCAGCCCCACCCCCATTGGCCAGCCTGCGGGATACTGTCCCCAGGCGATCGCGACGAGGCTGGAGGCATGAACACGATGACCCTGCCCCCACCGTCGACCCCCTCCACCGGCACCCACGCCCAGAACTCCCACCCCACCCGGCGCACGCGCCGCCAGCAGTTCGGCCACGACGTCGGCTACCTGCTCGGCAACTGGCCGATGATGCTGGTCGCCTTCATCCTGGTCTTCACGCTGCTGTCGGTCGGCGTCAGCACGGTGATCATCTGGGTCGGCCTGCCGATCATGGTCGCCGGCGCCTATGTCGCCCGCGGCTTCGCCACTGTCGAGCGTCGCTGGATCGCCTCGGTGAACAACAAGCCCGTCGCCGCCAACCCCTACCTGCCGGCAGCCCCGCAGGCCAGCGGCCTGGGCAAACTGCTGCGTCCCCTCGCCGACCCGCAGGCCTGGCTCGACGTGTTGTGGAGCACCGTCGGGTTCATCCTGTCGACCATCGGCTTCTCGATCGCGGTCACCTGGCTCGCCGGGGCCATCGGCACCGTCGGCGGCCCCCTGGCCAGCATCATCACCGAGTCGATCTTCGGTGACGAGCAGACCGGTCTCGGCGACCTGCTGGGCGTGCCCTTCCCGCTGTTCTTCGACGTCGCCACCCAGTTCCTCGCCGGCCTGGTCTTCCTCGTCACCGCACCGTTCGTGCTGCGCGGCTGGGCCAGGCTGCAGTCCGGGCTCAGCGACCAGCTGCTCAACAGCCGCGCCCAGATCACCCACCTCACCGCCAGCCGGGACGCCGTGCGCAAGGCCGAGACTGACTCGCTGCGACGCCTGGAGCGCGACATCCATGACGGCCCGCAGCAGCGGCTCGTGCGCCTGAACATGGACCTCGCCCGCGCCAAGCGGCAGGCCGCCCACGATCCCGAACGCGCCGAGCAGCTCATCGGCGACGCCATGGAACAGACCCAGCAGACCCTGGCCGAACTGCGTCAGCTGAGCCGCGGCATCGCCCCGCCGGTGCTGGTCGACCGGGGCCTCGAGGCGGCCATCACCGAGGCCGGGGCCCGCTCGATCGTGCCCGTCACGCTCTATTCCGACCTGCCCGATGACCTGCCCGACCATGTCGAGACCGCCGCATACTTCGTGGTCAGCGAGGCATTGGCCAACGTGAACAAGCATTCGCAGGCCACCAGCTGCGATGTCTTCATCGGCGTGCAGGACCAGTGGTTGTTCATCACCATCACCGACAACGGCCTGGGCGGCGCCAGCCTGGCGAAGGGCCACGGCCTCTCGGGGCTCGCCGACCGGGTGGCGGGTGTCGACGGTACCCTGACCGTGACCTCGCCCGAGGGCGGGCCGACGACCATCGAAGCGGTGATTCCTTGCAGATCCTGATCGCGGATGATTCCGTGCTGCTGCGCGAGGGCCTCGCGCTCATCCTGGCCGAGGGTGGGCACGAGGTCATCGGCATGGTCGAGGACGGCGACGCCCTCGTGGGCCGCGCGCTCGCCAGTCGTCCCGACCTGGTGATCAGTGACATCAGGATGCCGCCCTCGCACACCGATGAGGGCCTGCAGGCGGCGATGCGCATCCGCGCTGACTGGCCCGACGCACCGATCCTGCTGCTGAGCCAGTATGTGGTGCTCTCGTATGCGACCGACCTGCTGTCGTCGGGCACGGGCGCGATCGGTTACCTGCTCAAAGACCGGGTCAGTGACATCGACACCTTCCTGGACGCCGTGGACCGCGTGGCGGCCGGGGGCATGGTGCTCGACCCCGAGGTGGTGGCGCAGGTGATGCGGCGCGGCCGCCGCGATGACCCGGTCGCCACCCTCACCCCGCGCGAACGCGAGGTGCTCGAACTGATGGCCGAGGGCCACACCAACGCCGGCATCGCGAAGCGGCTGTTCGTCACCGAGGGTGCGGTCGAAAAGCACACGCAGCGCATCTTCGCCAAGCTCGGGTTGAGCGCCGACGCCGATGTGCACCGCCGGGTGGCAGCGGTGTTGACCTTGCTGGGTTGACGCCGCCGGGTTGAGGCAAATTCAGGCCGACAGCACGGCGGCTGCCGAGCGCACGCACCGCTCGATCACCGCCCGCGGGTCATCACCCGCGTCGAGCCGGGCCAGCCCCGCCGACACGATGCCACCGACGATGCGTTCGACCAGCGCAGGTTGGCCCACCCCCGTCGCGGCCACCGCCGAAGTGAGCATGCGGCCGAGGTCTTCATGCACCCCTGCCAGTTCGGCCCGTGCCCGGGCCGCGATGCCGCCGGCCATCCGCATGAGCCACGCCTCGCCCCCGGGGCCGCCCAGTTCAAGGTTGCTGCGCACATAGGCCAGCACCTGCTCATGCGGGTTGGCAGCGGACGCGATCGCGGATTCCACGGTGCCGGTCCACAGCGGCAGGTGCTGGTTCAACACGAGCACCAGCAGGTCGTCGACGGAGTCGACGTAGCGGTACAGGCTGTTGCGCGACATCCCGACGGCCCGGGTCACTGCCCCCGCCGTGATCTGGCGGCCGTCCCCGGCCCGCAGCAGGTCGGCAGCCGCGTCGATCAGCGCCGCGAGGGTCTGTTCGCGGTGCTGGTGCAGCGTGGGGGCGGCGATGCGGGGCATGGCAGTTGACTCTAGCCCGCGCTGAGTCCCGCCCGCGACGACGCCGCTCGGGACGGCCAGTATGTTCAGACCCGGCGCCAGGCGCTCGCCAACTCGTCGATGGCGGCCTGGTGGCTGAACCCGAGCGACTGCATGCCGGCGGCGTAGTCAGCGGCCAATCGCGCGGCGCGCGTGTGGGCGTCGTCCACACCGCTGCTGCCCGCAGCCAGGCCTGAGTGCTCAGCCACGACCGTCCCATGTCGCCCGGCGGTGACGACCAGCCCGGCATGTTCCAGTTCGCGGTATGCCCTGGCCACCGTGTTCGGCGCGATGCCGAGGTCTGCCGCCAGCCGCCTGACCGGCGGCAGCTTCGTCCCGGCGGGCAGTTGGCCTGACGTCATCTGGTCGACCAATTGGGCTTTCAGCTGCTCGTATGGCGGCTGGACGGCGCCGGGATCAATGCGCAGGGTCATGCCGTGGCCCCGCCCAGGTTGTCCTCGCCAAATGCTCGCCCCGCCCACAGCGACCGGGACGGATTGCGCACCGCACGGCCCGAGGCGTACGGAATGAGCAGCACGATCCAGAGCACCAGCCCGGTGAGCAGCGCGCCGAAGCCCATCCAGACCAGGTCGTCGCCCAGGTCGGCGGTCAGCATCAGGTTCGCGACCACCGACAGCGAGACCAGCGGGGCCGCGAAGCCCGCCGTGATGCCGACGTCCAACAATCCGCGCAGGGCATCGCTGCGGGTGGCATCGTCCCAGGCCAGCTCGAGGTCGGTGGTGGCGCGCTGCGGCGCGGCGAGCACGCGGTTCGTCGCCGGCAACATCAGCGCCCATGTGCCCAGCAGCACCAGCGGGACGATCGTGGCGATGGCCATGAGCGTCAGGTGGCCTTCGGGCTTGGACGACAACAGCGCCCACCAGACGCAGGCTGCGGCAATGCCCGCGGCGATCACACCGGGGACGAGCCAGAAGGCCCGGCGTTCCCCCGGGGTGACGTAGTCCGCCACGGTGGTGGCGGTGGCACGGGCGACCCGTGGCGCGTGCGGCAGGAGTTGTGGGCTGCGCCGGGTGGCGACAAACCCGCCGAGCGCCGCACCGACGGATGCGCCGGCCAGGGCCAGTGCGCCCCAGCCCGTCGAGCCCGATCCGACGCGTTCGAGCACGAACGCGAGCACCGCTCCGACGACCACGCCGACCGATCCGCAGGCGACGGCCGCGCGTTCGGTGGCCCGGATGCGGTTCATGACAGGGTCACGCAACGAGTACGGCAGCGGCAGGCCGCGTTTGTGCACGTAGCGCGCGAGCGCCTTGTCGTCGAGGGTGCGCAGGCCTCCGGAGGTCACGGGTGCCGAAGCGTAGACGATGGCGATCGAGATGGCGACCCAGACAGCGATGCTCATGGCGACTCCTTCGTATTGATACAATCAATGTACTGCTACAAAGGGTCGAGGGCAAGCGGAGCCGGGTGGGCACGTTCAGGTGGTGCGGGTTCACTCCTGCTCGGTGCCCGCGGTGCCCTCGTCCTCGCCCTTCTCGGACTTGCGCACCACCTTGGCCGGCGTGGCCTTCAGGAACGGGTCCCACAGCGCACCCGACGTCGCCGTCGGCCCTGCGGCCGGGGCTTTGCTGCGGGGTGCCGGCTTGTCGCCGGCGCCCGGTGTCGCCGGACGCACCCCCTCGCCCATCGCTTTCGCGAGGGCCTGCGCGATGTCGCCCCCGCGTCCCGGGGCGAACTTTCGGATCTCGGCCATGCCCCCAGCTTACGAAACGCTCGGTCACACTAGGCTGCGTCCCAGACCATCCCAGGAGGACTCCATGGACGTAGCTGCCCTGCCCCTGCCCCCGCCGCGCGGCGCCGCGAAGGTCGCGGCCCTGATCGCGCGCGGCGCGTCCGTGCCCAACCCCTGGAGCGTCGACATCGACGACGACGTCACCATCGACCAGATCGCGGACGACGTGACGCTGCACCCGGGGGTGCGGCTGCGCGGCGCGCGCACGGTGATCTCGGCGGGCTGCGTGCTCGGCGCCGAGGGGCCGGCGACGGTGGAGAACTGCCAGCTCGGGCCCGATGTGCGGCTCGAGGCCGGGTTCTTCAGTGGGGCGGTGTTCCTGCAGGGGGCGGCGATGGGGCTGGGGGCGCATGTGCGGCCCGGGACGATCCTCGAGGAACATGCCAGCGGTGCACACACGGTGGGGCTGAAGCAGACGATCTTGTTCCCGTACGCGACGCTCGGCAGCTTGATCAACTTCTGCGATGCGATGCTGACCGGCGGCACCGGACCCAAGGACCATTCCGAGGTGGGCTCGAGCTATATCCACTTCAATTTCACCCCGGACGGCGACAAGACCACCCCGTCACTGTTCGGCGACGTGCCGCGCGGGGTGCTGGTCGACCAGCCGGCAATCTTCCTGGGCGGGCAGGGCGGCGCCGTCGGGCCGGTGCGCACCGGGTTCGGGGTCGTCGTCGGCGCCGGGTCGGTGCTGCGTGACGACATCGACGAGGACGGCGTGCTGGTGCTGCCCGAGGCGGTCGCCGGATTGCGCCGGCCGAACAAGCGCCACCGGTACCGTCGGCTGAACCCGCTGCTCGAAAAGAACCTGGGCTACATCGGTTCGCTGGTGGCGCTGCAGAACTGGTACGCGCAGGTGCGCAGCCTGTTCTTCGCCCGCCAGCAGTTCGGTGGCCTGGTGCTGGACGGTGCCCAGGCGCAGCTGGCCGCCGGCATCAAGGAGCGGGTGAAGCGGCTGCAGGCGTTGGTGGCACGGATTGAGCCTGAGGACGAGGCCAGGGCTGAGCTGGTGGCGAATGTCGAGGGGTTCCTGGCTGCGGCGGCGGGGTCGGGCCAGGTGGTGGCGCCGGCGCAGCTGGTGGAGCACCTGGCATCGCGGGCCGAGGCGGGCGATGACTACCTGACGGCGATCAAGGGGTTGTCGCCGGAGTTGAAGCAGCAGGCCACGGGCTGGCTGGCGGGTGTGGTGGCCGGCGTCGTCGGCGCTGCGGCCGATGAGGTGCCGCTGCTGGGGCTGGCGGTGCCGGGCCGGGAGTGAGACCGGGGCTGAGTCCGGGCCGCGGTTGGGGGGCGGTTCGGGCGCGGTCGGGGCGCGGTCGGAGGTCGCGGCGCGGTTGGAGGTCGCTCATCGGCGCCACGTGCCCAGAACCGGGCAGAAGTTCAGGATTGGCGCCGGTCCACGGGCCTTTTCGCGAACTCCTGCCCGGTTGTGGTCACTGCGGCGGCACCACCTGGAACAGGTCGCCCACGGTGCACCCGAGCGCATCGCAGATGGCCGTCAGCGTCGAGAAGCGCACCGCCTTGGCGCGGTTGTTCTTGAGGATGCTGAGGTTCACCACGCTGACCCCGACCTGGTCGGCCAGCGCCGTCAGGGTCATGCCCCGCGCGGTCAGCACGTCATCGAGCAGGCAGACCACCCGGTGGGGTTCGTCGACGGGCATCAGATGACCCCCGCCAGCTCGTCGGTCATGGCGGCGCCGCGCCTGAAGACCTGGGTGATGAGCAACAACACCATGCCCACCACGATCGGCCAGATGTCCATCAGCTCGAACCGGAAGAACACCTGGGGCTGGTCCTGCAGCTGCGCGCTGAGGGCGAACCTGCTGGCCAGCTCAACAAAGGGGGCGGTGATGCCGCCGAGCAGCACCACCAGGGACAGCCTGCGGATGGCGGCCGGACCAAAGGCTTCACCCCGGCTGATCCTGGTGACGATGCCCAGCACGAGCCACGCCCCCACAGCCACCAAAGCGGCCACGAAGACCACCGGCAGGGCCACGAGCAGGCGCTGACCGAGGGTGGGGTCGGTGATGATCCAGAGCAGTTCGTCAGCATGGGCGAGCGAGACATTGGCGGCTGTGCCGGCGGGCCCGGGTGCGGGGGTGGTGTCATCGGTCAGGGCGGTGTAGCTGATGCTGCTCGTGGGCCACAGTGCGGCCACGGTGGCCACAGCGGCACCGATCATGATCAACACCAGCAACGCCCGCAGCACGACGATGTCTGCGGTCGATGGCGGGGTGTTGACCAGACGGATGAGGGGGTTCGGCTTCTCGGGGGTCGTTTCAGCGGACATGGCGTGGTCCTTGCTCGGGGGTTGGAGGGTGGGCCCAACCATCACCATAACGACTCTCGTTGTTATCGTCAATCGTTATGTTCATCGCTGTCCGCACCTGTGTCCAGAACCCGGCCGAACTTCCGATTCCGCGCCCTTCCAGAGCCCCCACCGCCAACTCCTGCCTGGTTCTGGACACCATCTACCCCAGACCTCTGCCCACAGCAGCCCTGCCCCCAGCAGATTCCCTCGCCCTCACCGCCCGCCCCGCGCCATCGTGGGCCCATGGACGACACCCCCACCCCGCCCCTGTTCAGCGAAGCGGTGCGCCGCGAGTTCTATGAGCGCCGTGTGCTGGTGCTCGACGGCGTGCTCACCGACGACAACGGCGTGCTGCTGGCCAGCCAGCTCATCACCCTCGCCACCGAAGATGAATCCGCTGACATCGACCTGTGGATCCACTCCCCCGGCGGCTCTGTGCCCGCCATGCTCGCCATCCGCGACATCATCAGGACCATCCCCACTGACGTCTCGACCCTGGCGCTCGGCATCGCCTACAGCGCCGGCCAGTTCCTGCTGTCGGCCGGCACCCACGGCAAACGCCGCGCCCTGCCCCACGCCCGAGTGCTCATGCACCAGGGCAGCTCGGGCATCGGCGGCACCGCCGTCGACATCGAACTGCAGGCAGACGACCTGCGCCACACCCGCGACACCGTGCTGCGCCTGATCGCCGACGACACCGGCCAGCCGCCCGAGCGTGTTTTCGAAGATTCGCTGCACGACCACTGGTACACCGCCGAACAGGCCCGTGACTACGGGTTCATCGACACCATCGTCGACAGCTTCGCCGACTACCGACCCCGCCGCCGCCTCAGCTCCGGCTTCGAACGAGTGCAGACGGTGACCCGATGAGCGCCTACACCATCCCCCAGGTGATCGCCCAGCACCCCCGCGGCGAGCGGGTCATGGACGTCTATTCCCACCTGCTCACCGAACGCATCGTCTACCTCGGCACCGGCATCGACGCCGGCGTGGCCAACGCCCTGATCGCCCAGCTGCTCTACCTCGAATCGGCCAACCCCGACCAGGAGGTCAACCTCTACATCAACTGCGAAGGCGGCGACCCGAGTGCTGCCCTGGCCATCTATGACACGATGCGCCTGATCCAGCCGCCCGTGGCGACGACGTGCGTGGGCCAGGCCGTGGCCGTCGGTGCCCTGCTGCTGGCCGGCGGCGCCCCCGGACGACGATCCGCCCTTCCCCACGCGCGGGTGGTGCTGCACCAACCCGCCACCCAGGGCCGCGGCGCGATCCCCGACCTGATCCTGCAGGCCGACGAGGTCGTGCGCGTGCGGGCCGACATCGAAGCCGTGCTCGCCGAACACACGGGCCAGAGCGTCGAGACGCTACGTGCCGACACCGCCCATGACCGTGTCTTCACCGCCGAGACCGCCCGCCGCTACGGCCTGCTCGACGAGGTGATCCACCAGCGCTGAAGCTCACGCCGCCAGCGCCAGCACCCTGCCCGCACCCTGCAGCCCGGACGAGGCCGACACCGAACCAGACCTCGCCGGGGTGCGGCGCAACGGCAGGGGCTGCCTGGCGGTCAGGTCGCGGGCGATTCCGGTGGTCAGGTCGAGCAGGGTCAGGTCCAGGGCCCCCGCCACCGCCTGCACCATCTCGCTCGAGGGTTCCTTACGGCCACGCTCGATCTCGGACAGATACTGCGGCGACACACCGGCCCTCGCCGCGACATCGTCCAAGGTCTCGCCACGCTCATACCGGCGTCGGCGCAGACGCCCGCCGAGCAGGTCGCGCCAGAGCGGTTCCGACGGCGGCGGTTCAGGGTTCAGGTCACTGGCCATGCCCCATGCTAGATCGGTCGCCCAAGCCGTTTTTCGCTGACAGAGGACGACCCCCACACCGGCACGGCCGACCCACAAGAATGGGCCCGTGACCGAGAACCAGCCCCCCGCGAACCCAGAGCACGAGCCCGCCGCGAATCGCCCCCTGCGCCGCCTCGGTGTGCTGACCCTCGGCACGTTCGACGGTGACAACCCCGCCGCCGGGCATGAGTACACCCTCACCCTCATCGAACACCTCGAGGCCCTCGGCTACGACTCCGTCTGGCTGCGCCACCGCCACTTCCAACACGGCATCTCGTCGCCGATCGCGGTGATGGCTGCCGCCAGCCAGCGCACGTCCCGCATCGAACTCGGCACGGCAGTGACCCCGCTCGGCGCCGAGAACCCGCTGCGGCTGGCCGAAGACCTGGCCACCGTCGACGTGCTGTCGGGCGGGCGGATCAACCCGGGCATCAGCACCGGCGCCCCCATGAACTACGAGAACTTCGCCCACGCGCTCTACCCCGACACCGCCGAGCACGAGGACTTCAGCTACCGCCGCGTCGAACGGCTCATCGAGGCCCTGCGCGGCGATGCGCTGAGCACGTTCTCGGGCCGCAAGGGCATCGAGGAGTTCTCCGACCGCGTGCAGCCGCATTCCCCCGGGCTGGTCGACCGCGTCTGGTACGGCGCCGGTTCCCAGAACTCGGTCGAGTTCGCTGCGAAGGCCGGGCTCAACTTCCTGACGTCCAGCGTGATCATGGGTGAGGGCGATTTCGACGACGTCCAGGCAGCGCAGATCCGCGCGTTCCGCTCGCTGCACAAGGACGGCGACAAGGCGCGGGTCTCGCAGGGGCTGGTGGTCATCCCCACCGACTCGGCGACCCCTGAGCAGGTCGAGCGTTACCGTGCCTACAAGGCCGAACGCGACCAGCGGGTGGGCAAGACCTTCGGCCCCAAGCACGCCCAGTTCGCGCCAGACCTGCTGGGGACGAGCGAAGAGCTGGCAGAGCAGCTGCTGGCCCGCGACGCCTTCCGGCAGGTCGAAGAGGTGGCCTTCGCACTGCCGTTCACGCTGCAGCCGAGCGACTACGACCAGATCGTCAATGACATCGCCACTGAACTGGCGCCACGCCTGGGTTGGGCCCCGTCTGGCGAGCGCTGAGGTCGTCCGGCCGACCCGGGGCACAAGGACTGGCCGCCTCACTCGCCGCTGCCGCCAACGCTGGGAAGGGTCAGCTGAAACCGGGACCCGAGTCCAACCCCGGCGCTGTAGGCCACCACGCGTCCCCCATGGGCCTCGGCAAGGGCGCGCGCAATGGTGAGCCCGATCCCCGATCCACCTTCTTCCTGCCGCGCATGGTCACCGCGGTAGAACCGTTCAAAGATGTGCGCCAGCTGGTCATCGGTCATGCCTTCGCCTGTGTCAGCCACGGTGATCGTCACCTCGTCGTTGCGGCGCTTGCAGGTGACGCTGACCCGACCGCCGGCCGACGTGTGGCGCAGGGCATTGCTGAGCAGGTTGCCCAGCACCTGGGCGATGCGCTGCGGGTCGGCCATCACCACTGCCTCGCAGGGGGTGCTGGTGAGTTCCACCCTCTTGGCCGCGTAGCTGCGCTGGAACTGCTGCAGGACCGGCTCGACAAGGTCGTTGACCTGCTGCGGGCTGGGCTCGAGCACGATCCGGCCCTCTTCGGCGCGTGAGACCTCGTCCAGGTCGCGGACGAGACGGGTGAGCCGTTCGGCCTGCTGTTCCACCACGGCGCGGGTGTTGGCGTCCCACGTCAGAACGCCATCGGCCATGCCCTCGAGATGGGCGTTGAGGGTGGCGATGGGCGTGCGCATCTCGTGGGCGAGGTCTGAGAGCAGGCGGCGGCGGGTGTTCTCGACATTCGCAAGGCGATCGGCCATGGCGTTGAACGTGGTGCCCAGCAGCGCCAGCTCGGGGCCGCCGGAGTCGACATCGACGCGTGCCTCGTAATGCCCCCGGCTCAAGGCCGCGGCGGCCCGGGTGAGTTGTTCGACCGGGCGTCCCGTCCGTCGGGCGAGGAACCAGGTGATGACGAGGGCGCAGGCGAGCGCCACGAGCAGGCCGACGGCCAACGAGATCAGGCTGGCATCGGCGAAGGCCCGCTCGATGTGGGTGAGGCCCACGGTGTTCTCGGCGTGGCCCGACTCGACAAGGTGGGAATGGAAGACCGGGGGACCAATGAACGTCGCCACGAGGCCAGCGGTCACGACGATGGCGACCAGCACGACGGCCTGCGCGACGAAAATGCGGGTGCCGAGTCGCCACGATGCCACCCGTCCGCGCATCGGGGTCACCCCCTGCCCAAGCGGTAGCCGACGCCGCGGATGGTCGTGATGTAGCGCGGCGCTGCAGGGTCGTCGTCCAGTTTGTGGCGCAGGTTCGCGACATGGACGTCGACGACGTGCTCATCGCCGACCCACGCGGCGTCCCAGACGCTGTCGATGATCTGGCGACGGCTGAGCGCGATGCGCGGCTGGGCCGAGATGACGTCGAGGATGTCGAACTCGGTGCGCGTGAGGGCCACCGGCTGGCCGGCCACCCACACCTCGCGGGCGCCGGGGTCGATGCGCAGCGCACCCACCACGCGTTGGGGCTCGGTCTGGGCCGCAACGGAACGGCGGGGGCGACGCAGCACTGCCTGCACCCGGGCGACCAGTTCGCGGTTGCTGACAGGTTTGACCAGGTAGTCATCGGCCCCCACCGACAGCCCGATGAGCCGGTCCACCTCGTCACCGCGAGCTGTCAGCACCAGGATGTAGCACTCCGAGAAGGTGCGCACCTGCCGGCACACCTCGATGCCGTCCAGCTCGGGAAGCCCGAGGTCAAGCAGGATGACGTCCGGGTCATGCAGCCTCGCCTGCGCCACGGCGTCCGGCCCTGTGTGCGCCTGCAGGGTGCTGAATCCCGCCTTGGCAAGGTAGGACGCGATCACTCCGGCCAGGGGCCTCTCGTCGTCGACAACAAGCACGGTGGCACCTGCGGACACGGCTGTGGTCATGGCACCCAGTATGACGAGCGGGTCAGCACTGCGCCGCCCCGGCCCGGACGACAGGGTCATCTTGGCCAAACCTTGACCCAACGAGGACGTTTCCTTCGTGCTGCGCCAGCACACTCGACACGTCACGCCGGACGGTTTGCGACTGCCGGCGCCCTGCCGGAGGAGGGCAATACATGGGCTGGGGCTTGTTGCTGCTACTGCTCATGGGCGTAGCCGCGCTCTGGATCGCCGTCCTGCTCGGCGCCGGCGGCCTGCTGACAGGCAGCGACCGGCCGGCCTTCACCCCCACCGACCGAAAGGCGATACATGAACTTGCTCACCCGCCGCCACCTGCTGGTCGCCGGACTGGGGGTCGGCAGCGCCGCCCTCGCCGGCTGCAGTGACAACTCTGCAACCAGCCCTGTCACACCCGCCCCCGCGACACCGAGCGCTGGACAGAAGCTGGTGCAGAAGACCGTCGTCGCGAAGCCGGTGACCGTCGACCTTGGCGGGCCGCGCTATGCGACGTGGGCGTACGGCGACAGCGCCCCCGGGGCCGTGCTGCGTGCCACTGCCGGCGATTTCCTGCGCATCACCCTCGACAACCAGCTCCCTGCAGACACCTCCATCCACTGGCACGGCATCCGGCTGAACAACACCGCCGATGGCGTGCCCGGGATGACCCAGGACCCCGTCCCCTCCGGAGGCAAACATGTCTATGAGTTCACCGCCCCCGACCCCGGCACCTACTTCTTCCATCCCCATGTGGGCGTACAACTTGACCGGGCGCTGTACGCCCCCCTCATCATCGATGACCCCCAGGAGCCGGGAAAGTACGACGCCGAGTGGGTCGTCGTACTCGACGACTGGCTGGACGGCACCGGGCAGACCCCCGACGGGGTACTGGCCAAGCTGATTGCCGATGGCGGCACCGGCCCAAGCATGGGCGGCATGGACCACGGTTCCCACGGCATGGGGGGCACGCAGCCGTGGGGTGACGCCGGCGACGTCACCTACCCGCACTTCCTCATCAATGGACGAGTGCCGGACGCCCCCGAGGTCTTCACCGCCAAGCCGGGCCAGCGGATTCGGCTGAGGATCATCAATGCAGCGTCCGACACCATCTTCACCGTGGCGCTCGGCGGTCACCGCATGACGCTCACCCACACCGACGGGTTCCCGGTCGTGTCACAAGAGGTCGGCGCCTTCTACATCGGCATGGGTGAACGCTTCGACGCGGTTGTCACCCTGGGTGACGGGGTGTTCCCGCTGGTGGCACGGCCTTTCGGCAAGATGGACGGGGGTCAGGCCCTGGCCCTGGTCAAGACCGGGGCCGGCCAGGCACCGGGCCGCGATGTCAGCCCTGCAGAGCTCTCGGGCGAGGTGCTCATGGGCTCGCAGCTGCAACCCGCGGACTCCGCACGGCTGCCGGGCAAGGGGGTGGACGCCACGGAGCAGCTCACGCTCGAGGGCTCGATGAAGCCGTACCAGTGGGGCATGAACGGCGCCAAGTTCGGCGAGAACAAGCCCCTGACAGTCAAGTCCGGCCAGCGGCTGCGCCTCAATGTCATGAACATGACCATGATGACCCACCCGTTGCACCTGCATGGGCACACATTTGCCCTGCCGTCCGGCCTGCGCAAGGACACAGTGCTGCTGGCGCCGATGCAGTCAATGGCCATCGACCTGGATGCGGACAATGTCGGCGATTGGGCCGTGCACTGCCACAACATCTACCACGCCGAGGCCGGGATGATGATCGCCTTGAAGTACGTGGCCTGAGCGCCTGAAGCACCAAGGTTTGAGGCGTTCTTGACCTGCCGCCGATGTCGGATCGACAAACGGCGGGCAGGCTGGGGACACAGCCACTACCAGGTGAGGAGACTTCCATGAGCACCCAGGACCGCGACCCCGTCACCGGCGTCACTGACGAGCAGTACGACCGGTTCGCGGCGGATCCGTACGCCTCGACGCGGCTGCCCGAGCGGGATGCTGCGGGCACGGGACACACACGCCACGGTAACCACTGGATGCACGTGCTCATGTGCCTGCCGATGTTCCTGATCGTCGGCTACCTGATCCCCACGGGGTCGGCCAGTCTTTCGGCCCTGGTCTTTCCTGTGCTCTGCATGATCATCATGGCGGCGATGATGTTCTTCATGAATCGCTCGTCGGAAACAGGCCACTCAAGGCACAGTCGCTAGCCAACCGGCACTGCACCACCTTCAGGGCAATGCCAGCCGACCAGCTGTCAACGAGCGCATCCGGGGCGCCAGCATCATCGGTGACCCGCGATCACTTGTTGCCCAGTCTTGACCGGGCCTTGACCATGACTTGACGCCTGCCCGATCTCGGTCGGAAACCATGAACAGCGTGACCAGCAGCCAGCCCGTTGACCCATTCCACCGGACCATCCCCGACCTGCCACATGTCGTGCTCGTGACGACGACGGCCTGCCACTTCTGCGACGCGGCGCATGAGGAACTTTTCGCCAGGCAGGCGCGGGGGCAGATCACCCTCGAGGTGCTGCCGGCCACCTCACCACGGGGCCAGCAACTGCTCGCGCAGCATCGTCCGGCGATGTTCCCCCTCACCCTGGTGGACGGGCAGTTCTTCAGCGCCGGCCGACTGCCCGTCCGAAGGCTCGACAGGGCGATCCCTGAGCGGCAGGGTGCCTGATGGGCTCCGAGCTGTTGGCCACGGGCAGCATCCTGGCCGCCTTCTTTGCCGGCATGGTGGCGCTCTTCGCCCCCTGCTGCATCGTGTTCCTGGCGCCGTCCTACCTGGCCGCTGCCGCCAAGAACAACCGGTGGCGACTGCTTCCCCTGACGTTCGTCTTCGCGGCCGGGCTGGCGCTGGTGCTCGTACCCATCACGCTGGGCGTCAGCCTGATCGCCGGCGCGATCGCGAAATACCACGCGGTGCTCTACTGGGCCGGGGGACTGCTGATGATCGGCCTGGCGGTGCTCGCCATCTCGGGAAAGATGTGGTCGATGCCCTCGTCCCTGCGCGCCCCGGACACCACCCGCAGCGACTCAGCGACGTTCTTCAGCCTCGGTGTGTTCTCGGGCATCGCCTCGAGTTGCTGCGCACCCGTGCTGATGGGCGTCATGACACTCTCGGCGCTGTCGGGCAGCCCCATCGGCGGCCTCGTGCTGGGAGTTGCGTTTGTCTTCGGCATGGTGATCCCCCTGTTCCTCATGGCGCTGGTGTGGGACGCCGCACGCCTGGGTGAGCGCACCTGGATCAGAGCCCGGCCACTGCGCCCGACGGTGCTGGGACGCACCCTGCGCACGAACACCCTCAACCTGGCGGTGGCCATCGCCTTCGTCGTCATGGGCGTGTGGGTCATCACGCTGGCGGATTCACCGAACATGACCGGTTCGGGCAACGCCGTGCAGCAGGCTGCAGGCGACTGGGTCACGGACGCGGCCCAGGCGATCCTGACCTGGCTGGCACCCGTGCCCGACCCCCTGCTCGGCCTCGGTCTGTTGGCACTCGCGGGCGGACTGGTCTGGTTCACCCTGCACGACAGGCGGCGCGCGACCCGCCGCGTTGCTGCGACAACGAACTGGATGGCTGCCACCGGGACCGCGGACTGCCACGAAGCAGCCACCGACGATGCATCCGCCACCGAGCCCGAAGAGTCGAGGTCATGACCATGCCCACCAGCCACCATCCCCCGAGCCAGCATCCCACGACTGGTCGACGCCAACAGCTGCATGAACAGCGGGCCAGGGCAGCCGCCACGCAGACCCGTCGACGACGCTTGTTCCGGGCGGGCACGGTGCTGGCTGCGCTCCTGATCGCCGGTGTGGTCGCGTTCGGGTTGTGGAGCGCCCGTCCCACCTCAGGCAGCGCTTCCGGGAGGGCCCCGGACTTCACCCTCACCACGACCGCGGGCACGAAGGTGTCACTGTCGGACTTCCGCGGCAAGCCTGTCGTGCTGTACTTCAACGAGGGGGCCGGCTGCGCCTCGTGCACCCAACAGATGGCCCTGATTGAACAGGATCCGGAGTTCGCAGCCTCGGGGATCGTGGTGCTGCCCATCGTGATGAACACTGCCGCCGAGATCCAGCCCGACCTTGCCCGGTTCGGTGTCTCGACGCCCTACCTGCTCGACGATGGCACGGTGTCCAAGGCGTACAACACCATCGGCAAGGGCATGCACGCCGGCCTGCCCGGTCATGGCTTCGTCCTGATTGACGCGGACGGCAACCAGCTCTGGCAGGGTGACTACCCCTCGATGTACCTGGCGCCCGCTGACCTGCTGCGCGAAGTACGCAGCCGGATCTGAGGTCGTCCGGCACACGGAGCCGCTCAGTCCTGCCGCACCAACAAGCCCGCCTGCTCCAGCGCCTCGGCCAGGGCATCCGAGGTGGCTTCCGAATACGTCCGCCCGTCCGCCAGCCTGGTTGCCGACAGGTACGACCCGCGCCCCACATGCTTGAACGGCCCGATCACCTGCTCGGTCACCCGTCCCTCGGCCCTGGCGCGGTTCCAGGCCGAGCGCTTCACCCACGAGCGTCGTCCGGGGAACACCATCGGCGCCATCTGCCGCGACTGCCAGTCCTTCGAGCCCGTCAGGTGGATGATCCGCTGGCAGCGCTCGAGACCGGGGTCGCTGGTGAAGATCCCGCCCAGCGAGACCAGCGTCACCCGGGCACCCGCCGACCCCAGGTACCACGCGGCACCGGCGGCGATCTGGGCGCCGCCGCTCCAGCCGAGCAGGATGACCTCGTCCAGCCCGGGGATGTAGCCGTTGCGGGCCAGCCGCGTCCACGCCACCTGCGCGATGCCGGCCGAATACACCGGGCCATAGCGCGGGTCGGCCGAGACCAGCACCTGGTAGATGTTGCGCAGGTTCAGCACTGTGGTGAACAGCGGCGACCAGCGCTTCGACTTCTGCCCCTTGACCACCCACCGCCAGAACGGGGACGAACGCCTGTCATCGACCAGCCCCCGGTTCTCAACGGCGTATGGATAGAGCTCCTCGATGACGGTGATCTCGGGAAAATGCTGCTCGAGCCGGCGCAGGATCGGCCGTTCGGCCCGGGCCAGGAAGTCATCGTCGAACGCCGCGATGCCGGAGTAGTAGACGACGAAGACCCGCCGCACCCGCTCGTCGCCGAGGGGCTGTTCCATGGCGGCCTCGTATTCGAGGGCGGCCTTCGCGCTCTGCTTCTCACCACGGGCGGTCCACCAGGCAAGCGATTCCAGGGGCGAGAGCACCCAGGCGATCACGACCACCGCGAGCACCAGCACGAACAGCGACTGCACGACCTGCACCATCAGCGACCACCCCGGGACGACCTTGCGGGCACAGAATGCAGCACCGACCCGGCGTCGACGGCCTGGGTGGGCGGGGCATGGTGCTGGGCGAGCACCTGCGGGCTGGCGGCATCCAGCAGCACCCGGGCGCTCGGCTGCAACGGCCGCCGCATCACCGCATGCCAGACCGTGCGGCGCACCCACTGCAATGGCGCACCCAGCAGCATCGTGGCCAGCCGGGCGACCAACCAGCCGACGGCCACGACCACCAGCACCAGCCAGGGTGCGGTACTGGGCAAAAGGTGGTCCATCAGGGCCCACAGCGTCACCAGCGTCCAGGCCCACAACACCCGCTCGACCAGGGTGCCGAGATAGGGCATCACCCCGAAGAACGAGAACCACAGCGGGGCCGTCGACAACATCACGACCTTGACGACCACACCGACGTCGGGCGGCTCGTTCACGATGGCCCACGCCGCCGCCCACAGCACCAGCCCCTGGAACACCAGACCCACCAGCGTCTGCAGGCTGACGAGCAGCAATGTCAGCACCCAGCCGAACCCGCGCACGCGGTTGATCGCCAGGAACCCGGCCTTGCCGACCAGCCCCGAAATGGCCGAGACCACGACCACCGCGATGGCAACACCCCAGCGCACCTCGTCGCCCTGCAACAGTTCGGCGGGCGGACGAAGCAGCATCACGTCGCCGGCAGATGCGAACACCAGGCCGATGAAGTGCCAGATGGCCGTCATCATCCCCTCCGCCCCCATTCGACGCCGCCGCGGTCGGGTTCATCCTAGGCGGCCGCGCGTCCGGGTCGCCCGCCCCGCACCGCGGCAGGGTCGCATGTCGACGCGCGACGGGCGTCGTCCACGCTGCGACCTAGACTGTTGCCGGTCGTCGGTCACCGTCGGCGCCCCCAGGAAGGAATACAGCTCAATGCCAGCACTTCGGTCCCGCACCACCACTCACGGCCGCAACATGGCCGGTGCCCGCGCGCTGTGGCGCGCCACCGGCACCGCCGAGTCGGATTTCGGGAAGCCGATTGTGGCGGTGGCCAATTCGTTCACGCAGTTCGTGCCGGGCCACGTGCACCTGAAGGACATGGGCCAGCTGGTCGCCGGCGCCGTGCACGAGGCGGGCGGTGTGGCCAAGGAGTTCAACACCATTGCCGTGGACGACGGCATCGCGATGGGCCATTCGGGCATGCTGTACTCGCTGCCGAGCCGCGAGGTCATCGCCGATTCGATCGAGTACATGGTCAATGCCCACCAGGCCGACGCGCTGGTCTGCATCAGCAACTGCGACAAGATCACCCCGGGCCACCTGCTGGCGGCGCTGCGGCTCAACATCCCCACGGTGTTCGTCTCGGGCGGCCCCATGGAGGCCGGCACCGCGGTCATCGACCCCACCAACGGCACCGCGAAGACCCGCCTCGACCTGATCGACGCCATGGTCAGCGCCGTCGACCAGAACGTGTCGGACGAGACCATCTCGCTCATCGAAGAATCGGCCTGCCCCACCTGTGGCTCGTGCTCAGGCATGTTCACCGCCAACTCGATGAACTGCCTCACCGAGGTGCTCGGCCTGTCGCTGCCCGGCAACGGCTCGACGTTGGCCACCGCGTCGAAGCGTCGCGACCTGTTCCTGAATGCCGGGCGACTGGTCGTCGACCTGGCCAAGCGCTATTACGACGAGGACGACGAGTCGGTGCTGCCGCGCTCGATCGCCACCAAGTCGGCCTTCGAGAACGCCATGACCGTGGACATCGCCATGGGCGGGTCGACGAACACCGTGCTGCACCTGCTGGCCGCCGCCCACGAGGCTGGGGTCGACTTCACCCAGCCCGACATCGACCGGCTGAGCCGCCACACCCCCTGCGTCTGCAAGGTGGCCCCGAACACGCACAACTACTACATGGAGGACGTGCACCGCGCGGGCGGCATCCCGGCCATCATGGGTGAGCTGTACCGCGGCGGCCTGCTCGACGAGTCGGTGCATGCGGTGCACTCGTCCACGCTCGCGTCGTGGATGCAGACGTGGGACCTGCGCAGCGGCACCGCTGACGAGCAGGCCATGGACCTCTGGTACGCCGCCCCCGGCGGGGTGCGCACCACCGAGGCGTTCTCGTCGACGAACCGCTGGGAAAGCCTGGACACCGATGCCGAGAACGGCTGCATCCGGTCGGTCGAGCATGCCTACACCAAGGACGGCGGCCTGGCCGTGCTGTACGGCAACCTCGCCGAGGACGGCTGCATCGTCAAGACCGCGGGTGTGCCCGAAGAACAGTGGGTCTTCCGTGGCCCGGCGAAGGTGGCCGAGAGCCAGGACGAAGCTGTCGAGATGATCCTGGGCGGCAGGATCGTTGCCGGTGACGTCGTGGTCGTGCGCTACGAGGGGCCGAAGGGTGGCCCCGGCATGCAGGAGATGCTGTACCCCACTTCCTACCTGAAGGGTGTCGGGCTCGGCCCGAAGTGTGCACTGATCACCGACGGCCGCTTCTCGGGCGGCTCGTCGGGCCTGTCGCTGGGGCACATCTCGCCCGAGGCGGCATCCGGTGGCACCATCGGCCTGGTCAAGGACGGCGACATGATCGAGATCTCGATCCCCGACCGCCGGATCCACCTGGACGTCGCCGATGACGAACTCGCCGCCCGACGCGCCCACCAGGAGCAGCAGGGCTGGAAGCCCGCGAACCGGGAGCGCCACGTCTCGGATGCGTTGAAGATCTTCGCGAAGTTTGCCCAGTCGGCTGACAAGGGTGCTGCCCGCCAGCTCGACTGAGGGCTGGTCGGCCGGGTTCGAGTCTCAAGCGCTGGTTGAGTCCGGGGCGCTCCCACGGGGGCGCCCCGGTCGTCGTGGGTGGGACTTGTCAGAGGCATGTTCTACCGTGTGGGGCATGCGCTTCTTCCCCCGCAGATCATCCTCCATCCCCTCACGAGCCGCGGCTGTCGTCGCTACGACGGCATTGCTGGTGGCGCTGCTGCCCGCTGCCACCGCGCACGCCAGCGACCCGGAACCGAACAACTCCTTCGCCACGGCGACCCCTGTGGCGGTCGACCTGACCGGCCGCACGGGCGCCCTGTCGAGCAGCAGCGACCTCGACATGTTCACGTTCACCGCCCCCGCCACGGGCACGTACACGGTCGAGCTGTACAACGCCTCGGCCGCGCTCGACGGTGCCTGCGTCGTCGGTTACAACCAGGCGCAGTCGAAGACGGGTGAAAGCTGCGTCGGCTCGGGATTGACGGTGGCCAGGCTCGAGGTCAACGCCAGCGCCGGCCAGAAGCGCTTCGTCCGGGTGCGCCACCCACTGGGGCGCACGGGCAACTACAGCCTGCGGGTGCTGCCGGCCCCGGCGGACATGTCATGGGACCCGTCGAGTGAGCCGAACAACTCACTCAACACGGCCTCGCCGCTGGCCCTGGGCCGGTGGAGCACCCAGAGCCTGTACGGCCTGCCGGGCGCGTATGCCCATGAGGGCACTGATGTCGATGTGTTCCGGGTCGCGACGACGGCGGGCCAGCGCTACACCTTCTCGACGACCAACCTGGCTGACAGCCTGGGGCGTGGCCTGACGCTGAAGCTCTACGCGCCGAGCGGGTCATTGCTGGGCACGTCGGCGCCGTGCGCGTCCGGGTCGGGTGCGACCTGCAACGAGCTGACGGTGACCGCGCCCGGCACGGCACTGTACGCCCTGGTCACCGCGACCACCTCGCAGACCGCCTCTGGCCAGTACTGGGTCTGCGCGGCGCCTGCAGGTGGCGCGTGCAGCTATGGCGAGGTGAACCAGTTCGGCGACCTCAATTCCGATGGCACCCCTGATGTGCTGGCCGTGCACACCGACGGCACGCTGCAGTTGTATGCCACGCTCGGCACCACCGTCTCGGCGCCGACACCGGTCGGGCAGGGCTGGGGCAACTTCCGCTGGCTCTCGCTGGTGCCCGACATGGACGGCGATGGCCGCACCGACCTGGTCGGGCTGCGCGCCGACGGCACGCTGTGGGCCTATGCCGGCGTGGGTGAGGGCCGGTTCGGCGATGCCCAGCAGGTCGGCCGCGGCTGGGGGTCGATGTCGCTGATGACGGTGCTCAACGACATCACCGGCGATGGTCGTCCCGACCTGGTCGCCCGCAATGGCGACGGGCTGCTGGTGCGCTACTCGTTCACCGGCGGCAGCGGGTTCCTGGGTGACGTGCGGGTGATCGGCAAGAACTGGGACGGCATCCGGCTCACCACCAGCGCCGACGACTTCAGTGGCGACGGCGTGCCCGACCTGCTCGCCGTGACCGAGGCGGGGGCGCTGCTGCGCTACGCGTTCGGCGACGGGCGCATCACCGGTGTGGCCCAGGTGGGCCGCAACTGGCAGTCGATGGGGCTGGTGACCTCACCCGGCGACATCAACAACGACCGGCGCCGCGACCTGGTCTCGCTGCGCGCCGACGGCACGCTGTGGGCCTATTGGAACAACGGCACGACCTGGGGAGGGCCGGCCGAGATCGCGAGTGGGCTGACGGGCATCCGGCTGCTGGCCTGACGACGAGCGTGCGGCGGGGCGGCCGGGCGGCGGCGTGCGGCCGCCCGGTAGCATCACCGCGTGGGAATCTTGCGGGCCAGCACTGGCCAGGCCGCTGCCAATGTCGTCGCCTTCGCGTGCACGATGGGCATCATCACGGCATTGCCGGCGTGGGCCGGCGCGACGCGGGTGATGGACGACCTGGACACCCAGGCTGAGGTTGCCCACAAGGTGGTGCTGCGCCAGGTCAGGCGCACCCTGAAACGCGACTGGATGATGAGCCTGCTGTCGGTGGTGCTGATCTTCCTGGGCCTGTTCACGGCCTTCACGTCGTGGGCCTATTTCGAGGGCAGCACCAGGTGGGGGCTGCTGGCCGGGGCGCTGTTCCTGTACTGCATCATGGCGCTGCTGCTGGTCAACTACACCCACGCGGCCGGCACCCTGCCCTACGCCGCCACCCGCAACCAGGTCATGGACGTCACCATGCGCCGGATCATCACCCACCCGGTGCGCGCGCTGGCGGCGGTGTTCGCGGTGCTGGTCTGCCTGCCGCTGTGGGTGCTCGCGCCGCTGGCGGTGGGGTTCGGCATCACGCTGCCGGCGTGGCTGGTCGACCGGGTCTGGAAGGGCGTCGACACGCTGGGCGTCGAGGTCACCCAGGACCGCACAGACCTCGACGACGAGCTCTGAGTTGCGCTCACACGAGCAAACCCCGGCGGTGGGCGCGACAGCAGCTGTGGTCGCCGGGCCACACGTCGTCCGCAGCCCCTAGGATCAGGTGCCATGCAGATCCCCGCCGAGATGGCCACTGTCACCACCCTGTGCTTCGACGTCGACGGCACGCTCACCGATGCCGACCACCAGGTGAGCCCGGCCAGCCTCGACGCGCTGCGCAAGCTCGACCAGGCCGGCATCAAGCTGATCATCGTCTCGGGGCGCCACCCGTATGCCTGCGCGAAGGCGCTGCACGATGCGGGGCTGCATGGTTGGACGAGCGCCGCCAATGGTGCGCTGAACGCCGACATCGCCACCGGCGAGGTGCTGCGCCGCGACCCCGTGCCGGCCGACCTGGCGCGGCAGGTCATCGAGCTGTGCCATGCCGAACAGGTGCCGTGCTCGGCGTTCACCGACGACGCGATCCTGCTGCAGCAGGGTGCCGAGGGCGACGACTGGCTGCTGAACTTCCTGCCCGCGGCCAACGAGGGCATGCAGCCGATCATCACCGACCTGCGCGATGTCGACCCGGGCACGATGTTGAAGCTGATGCCGGGCACCTCGGCCGAGCGCATGGCGCAGTTCTTCCCCAAGGTGCAGGCACTGACGCCGAACACGTCGCTGTCACTGGATGAGGCCTGCGAGGTCACGGGGCCGCATTCGGACAAGGAGGACGGTGTGCACTACCTGCTCGAGCACCTGGGCATCGACCCGGAGACGGTGGCCGGTGCCGGCGACGGCGGCAACGACGTGCGCTGGCTGTCGAGCATCGGCTGGCCCATGGCGATGGACAACGCCCGCCAGGAGGTCAAGGACGTCGCCAAGCTGGTGCTGCCCCACCACCTGGAGGACGGCGTGGCCCAGTTCGTGGATGCCTTCCTGGCGATGCGCGAGGGCTGACCCGGGGGCTGGGCTGGGGCTGGGGCTGGGCTGGCTCGGCTGGGCTGGGGCTGTTCGGGTATGCGTGTCCAGAACCCGGCCAGAGTTCACGAAGACCGCCCGCCACAGACGCTTCCGGCCGACTCCAGCCGTGTTCTGGTCACACGCCTGGACGCTGTCCAGAACCCGGCCAGAGTTCACGAAGACCGCCCGCCACAGACGCTTCCGGCCGACTCCGGCCGGGTTCTGGTCACACGATTGGACCAGCCGCCACCGCACGAGCGTCCGCCTTGTCGAGCCCGTCGGTGCCGCCGGTTCCGGGCGGCGCCCCGAGCCAAAACTTGCACTCGTGACACCAGCGCCACGAAAGCAGCCCGCAGCGGCCGAATCGCTTGCAGAAGCGGCACCCCTGCCACTTGTGCAAGTTCCCGCCCCACTCGGCCTCCGCGGAGCCCGCCCCTCCTCTGGCGCCCCCTCGCCTGGCGACGCGGGGCTGTGCTCGGCCGTCCAGAACCCGGCAGGAGTTCGCCAATTCCGCCCGCCACAGGCGCATTTGGCGAACTCCGGCCGGGTTCAGGTCACACGCGTTCAGGTCACACGCGTTCAGGTCACACGCGTCAGGTCACTCGGGTTCTGGCCACCACCACCGCCGACGCCCCCGCATCGAGTGACGTCCCGCCCGGCCGGCGTGGTAGTCATGACACATGACCAGCACCATCGCCCAGAACCTCGCCGCGGTCGAACGCCGCATCGCCGATGCCGCCGCCCGCGTCGGGCGTGATGCCGGCGAGGTGCGTCTGCTGCCGGTCAGCAAGACCAAGCCACCGGCTGACATCCTCGAGGCCCGCGCCGCAGGCTACCGCCGCTTCGGTGAGAACAAGGCCCAGGAGGCCCACGCCAAGTGGCTCGAACTCGCCGAAACCGACATCGAATGGGCCGTCATCGGCCACCTGCAGACCAACAAGGCAAAGCTCGTCGCCGAGTTCGCCACCGAGTTCCAGGCGCTGTCGTCACTCAAGCTGGCCGCCGAGCTCGACAAGCGCCTGCAGGCCGCGGGCCGTCGCCTGCAGGTGCTGGTGCAGGTGAACTCGTCCGACGAACCGCAGAAGTTCGGTCTGCCCTCCGCCGAGGTGCTGACGTTCACCCGCAAGATTGCCGCGTTCGACTCCCTCGACGTGCGCGGGCTGATGACGCTGGCGCTGTTCACCGACGACCACGACCGCATCCGCGCATGCTTCGAAGTGATGCAGCAGACCCAGCGCGAGCTGCGCGATGCCGACGGCGGGGGCTGGGACGAGCTGTCGATGGGCATGTCCGGCGACTTCGAACTGGCGATCGAGCACGGCGCCACCTGCGTGCGGGTGGGCCAGGCCATCTTCGGCTCGCGGCTCGACCCAAACACCTACTGGCCGGCGGGCTAGACCGAACGTGACCCGGTTGGCCAGACCGTGAAAAGCTGGCCCTGAGCATTCGCCACCCAGGAGGACATGTCCATGGCCGACCAGGATCGTCCCGTCGTCGTCTACTGGCGCCCCGGCTGCCAGTATTGCGCGCAGCTGCGCTCGTCCCTTGGCAGCCTGGCCGACGACGCGCAGTGGGTCAACATCTGGCAGGACCCGCAGGCCGCCGAGTTCGTCCGCAGCGTCAATGCGGGCAACGAGGTGGTGCCGACCGTGGTGTTCGACGGCATTGCCATCACCAACCCCCCACCCGCGGTTGTCCGGGATCGGCTCGAAGCGGCGTCCCGACCCGACGCACGCGGGTAACGTGACGGCCATGCAGACCACTGCCACGGGAACGTTCACCATCGAGATGTCGGCCCCGAAGATGGTCGTCAATGGCCAGGTCGCCCGCTTCGGGCTCACCAAGTCCTGGTCGGGCGACATCACCGGCACCGGCACGGGCGTCATGCTTGCCGGCGGCGACCCCGAGACCGGCCACGCCGGTTATGTCGCGATCGAGGTCATCGAGGGCACCGTCCATGGACGCGGTGGCACGTTCTTGCTGCAGCAGTTTGGCGACCTCGACGACGGCAACGAGATCCTGCACTACCAGGTCGTCAACGGCTCCGGCACCGGTGAGCTCGCTGGCCTGCGCGGCCAACTCGACCTCGAGATCGACGATGCCGGGGTGCACCACTACGAGCTGGCCTACACACTGCCCGCCTGAGCGAGCACGCACGTGACCACTCCTGCGCCAGTGGAAGACTGGCACCATGAGTGAATCTTCAACGAAGCCTGTCGTCGGCGTCATCATCGCCAGCACCCGCCCCGGCCGCATCGGCCTGCCCATCGGCGAGTGGGTCGCGCAAGCGGCGGCAGAGCACGGCGCCTTCGAGGTCAAGACGCTCGATCTGGCCGAGATCAACCTGCCGTTCTTCGACGAGCCATTCCACCCGCGCATGGGCAACTACCAGCACGAGCACACGAAGAACTGGGCCGCCCTCGTCGGCAGCTGCGATGCGTTCGTCATGGTGATCAACGAATACAACCACAGCTTCTCGGCACCGCTGAAGAACGCCCTCGACTACCTGAGCGCCGAATGGGCCAACAAGCCGGTCGGCCTGGTCAGCTATGGCGGCGTCTCGGCCGGCCTGCGCGCCGCCTCGCACCTCAAAGAGACACTGCTCGCCCTGCAGATGTCTGTCGTGACCCAGCACGTGGCCATCCCGTTCGCGATGAAGAGCGTGGCCGACGGGGTCTTCACCCCGGCCCCGGAGACCACCGAGGCCATCGTCCCCATGCTCAACGAGATGGCGACCCGCTGCGAGCTGCTCGCCCCACGTCGGGCCGCGGCTGCCTGAGCCCGGGGGGCCGATCCCCATCGGATGTGCGCGCCGACACCTTTCGAGACACCTCGACACCCGTGTGCAGGTGTCAGCGTGCTCACAAGGGTGTCAGCGTGCCCCTGCATGGCGGTAGGGCCCGTGGACGAGGCCGACTGGAGCTCCTCAGCCCCCTCCGCGGACCGGATGTGGGGTTGGGGCCGGCGTGACAAGCCCCACATCTTGCACAAGTGGCACCAGTGCCTCGTCCGCAGTTCGTTCGCCCGGGACAAGGCGCATTCATGGCACCCAGGTCACGTGTGCAGGTTTCGATGCCGCAGACGGGCGCGGGGGCCGATCCACATCGGATGATCACGCCGACACCTTTGGATGCACCTCGACACCCGCGTACGGGTGTCAGCGTGCTCACAAGGGTGTCAGCGCGCCCCTGAGTGTCAGCGTGCCCTGAGTGTCAGTGTGCCCCCATGGGCGGCTGAGCCAGCCCTGCCCGCGAACCCCACCCCACCCCCGGATTATTCCCGCGACCCAGATTTCTCAGGCTCTGGACCACCCCTTCACGGCGCGCCACCGCCTCGCGTAGCTTCTGTGCCACGCCCGCTTCTTGCGGGACGTCCAGAAGGGTTCACATCATGATGCAGGTTTTCCAGTCGCAGAACGCGACCCTGGCCCTGTCCGCTGCGAGCATCGGCCGCGCCGGCAAGATGCAGCACGCCCCCTGTTGCCCCCGCTGAGCGGGCACACCCCGCGCTGAGCGCACTCCCGTCCCCGGCTCCACGCACCCGGACGACGACTGCCCGCGCATCCCTGAGCCGCTGACGCGACCTCGCGCCAGCATGCCCCCGCACACCCGAACGACCCCACACCTGCGTTGGGGCCGCTTCGCCGTACCCGGGGGCAACCACACCCACGCCGGGTACCACCACACACCCTGAAAGAGAGCACCACCATGTCCAACCTGTTCCTCGTCGAGATCGTCCCCGCCGCCACCCAGCCCGACGCCCTGGCCACGCTGACCGACCTCGACAACCGCGCCCGGGCCCACGATGCCCAGCTCATCGAGGCCCAGGTCACCGCCGAGCAGTCGCGCATCTTCGCGATCATCGAGGCCGACACCACCGACACCGTCGCCGCGCTGCTCGAGGGCCTCGACGCCGAGGTCGCCACCGAGCCCGCCCTGGTGCGGCTGGTCGGCGCCGACCTCGACGACATCAAGGCCGCCCGTCCCGAGGCCGGCTACCTGGTCGAGTGGGACATCCCGAGCCACATCGACATGGACACCTACCTGACCCGCAAGGCCGAGAAGACCCCGCTGTACGCGAATGTGCCCGAGGTCGACTTCCTGCGCACCTACGTGCGTGAAGACATGGCGAAGTGCCTGTGCTTCTACAACGGCCCGGACGAGGCCGCCATCGAACGCGCCCGCGCCGTCGTCAGCACCCCGATCGACCGGCTGCACCAGCTCACCCAGATCCAGCTCGCCGAGGAATCCGCATGACAGCCGTCGCCGCCCCCAGCCCCGCGCTCACCTCGCCCGCGCTCAGCCACGCACTGCGCCAGCTCGCCGCCGACGCCCGCGATGTCGACAGCCTCGGGACGCCCGTCGCCCCGAAACTGCGCGACCTGGGCGAGGCCGGCCTGCTCGACCAGGGCGTCGACGACCTGTTGGCGGCCCGCCCAGAGTCGTCCGACCTGCGCGCCAGCGCCCAGACGATCGCCGCACTGGCCGGCGAATGCCTGTCGACGGGCTTCGCCGTGTGGGCCCACCGCGTGGTGGTCGACTACCTGGCCCGTGGCACGCTCGACCCGGCGCACCCGGCGAGCGCTGAGACCACCACCCTGCTCGCGGACCTGCGCCGCGGTGAGGTCGTCGGTGCCACCGGCATGGCCCAGGCGCTGAAGTCGCTCGCGGGGCTCGGCGACCTGGGCATCACCGCCACCCCCACCACCGACGGCGGCTGGACACTCGACGGCCAGGTCACCTGGATCAGCAACCAGGTGCCCGGCGCCGTGCTGGTGCTGCCGGCCCGCACGCCCGACGGCGGCGGGCTGGTCGTGTGGGTGCGCCACGGGGACGATGGCTTGGCCCCGCGGCACATTGACGGGCTGCTGGCCCTCGATGCCACCGCCTCGGGCACGCTGAAGCTCGAGGGTGTGCGCATCGGCGCCCACCAGGTGCTCAGCACTGACCTGGCGGGGTTCGTCCGTGCCGTGAAGCCGAGCTTCCTGGTGCTGCAGACCTCGTTCGCGGCGGGGCTGATCCAACGGTCGTGGGCCGAGCTCGAGCCGGCACTCGACCGGTCCGAGAACTCGGTGTTCGGTGCCGAGGCCCGCGAGCTGGGCGACCAGGTCGGCGAGTTCTTCGACCGCTGGCAGCGGCTGGCAGCCGACGTCACCGCCGCCCCCGTGCGCGAGCTGCTGCAGCTGCGTCTCGACGCCAGCCACCTGGCCCAGCAGGTCACCCGCCTTGAGCTGACGCTGGCCGGCGGTCGTGGCTACCTGGTCTCGTCAGGCGCCAACCGGCGCTTCCGCGAGGCCGCATTCCTGCCCGTGCAGTCACCCTCGGAAGGACACCTGCGGTGGGAACTGTCCTCGCTCGCCTGACCGGTGTCGATGCCGGATACGCCGGCCGGCCGGTGCTGCACGACCTGTCGCTCGAGATCGTCCGGGGGCGGCAGCTCGCCGTGCTCGGGCCCTCGGGCGCGGGCAAGTCGACGCTGCTCAAGCTGCTGACCCGCGAGCTGGCGCCCCTGGCCGGCACCGTGACGTTCGACGGCGATGCCAAGCCGCGCGAGGGGGTCGTGGGCCAGAACCCCGACCTGTTCGAGTGGCTGACCGTCCGCGAGAACATTGAGCTCGGCCTGCGGTTTCGCGCCAATCACGACCTGGTTGCGGGCGGCGCCACCGAGGTCGAGCGCATCGTCACCCTGCTGCAGCTCGAGGACGTCGTCGACCGCTACCCCGACGAGGTCAGCGGCGGCCAGGCCCAGCGCACGGCCCTGGCGCGGGCGCTGGCGATCTCGCCCGGGCTGCTGCTGCTCGACGAACCGTTCAGCGCACTCGACCCGGCCACCCGCCACGAGCTGCAGCAGTGGCTGCGCGCCACTGCGTTCACCGAACAGCTCACCACCGTGCTGGTCACCCACGACCTGGACGAGGCACTGGTGGTCGCCGACGACATCGTGCTGGTCAGTCGCACCGGGCACATCCTGCACGGTTGGACGAACCATGCCCCGGCCGCTGATGCCACCGCGGCGCTGACCCACCCGCTGCGGGCGCAACTGCGGCGCGGCTACGACGCGGGCACCGCGGATGAGTCCGTCAACGAGCCCGACGACGCGGAGTTCTCGGGTTTCGCCACCACCACCCACTACACCCCCGGACACCGCCATGGCTGACCTCAACCGCCGCTCACTGCTGCGCACCGCAGGCCGCGTCGGCGCCGCCGCCGGACTCACCACCCTCGGCGCGCGCGGCGCCTGGCTCGCCGCCGAACCCCACTTGGTGCGCGATGCGGCCGTGCTCGACCGCGAACTGCGCATCGGCTACCTGCCCATCACCGACGCCTCGGCGCTGCTGGTCGCCCACCAGCGCGGGATGCTGGCCGCCGCCGGCCTGCCGTCGGCCAAGCCGGTGCTGTTCCGCTCGTGGGACGCACTCGCGCAGGCACTGTCGGTCGGCGCCGTCGACGCCGTGCACCTGTTGATGCCGCTGGCCCTGCAGCTGCGGCTCGGCAAGCAGGTGCCGCTGAAGGTGGTGGCCTGGGGCCACACCAATGGCTCGACGCTGACGGTGTCCGACGACATCACCAGCACCGAACAACTCTCGGGCAGGCGGTTGGCGATGCCGGCGTGGTGGTCGGTCCATTCGGTGCTGAGCCAGCGGTTGTTGCGCGAGGCGGGGCTTCGTCCGGTCATCGGCGAAGCAGCCGGGCCGGGCACCGTCGAACTGGTGCTCATGGCCCCCGCCGAGATGGTCGCCGGGCTGGCAGCCAAGAGCATCGCCGGGTTCGCCGTCGCCGACCCGTTCAGCGCGGTCGCCGAGAAACAGAAGATCGGCCACGTGCACCGCTTTCTCGGGGATGTCTGGGCCGACCACGCCTGCTGCGCCATCACCGTGCGCCAGGACCTGGTCGACCGGCACCCCCAGGCTGTCCAGGCACTCACGAATGCCGTGGTCACGGCCCAGTCATGGCTCGACGACCACCGCAGCGAGGCCGGCGCACTGCTGACCGGGGCCGGCTTCCTGCCCCAGCCCGAACCTGCTGTTTCGAAGGTGTTCACCCGTGCCCGGGCGCCCTACGCCAAGGTCATCCAGCACCCCGACTGGGCACCCGAACGCCTCGGCTTCAGCGCGTATCCACACACCAGCTACACCCAGGCGCTGGTCGACCAGCTGCGCACCACCACGATCGACGGCGAGACCGGGTTCCTGCCCGCCAACGCCGCCGATGCCCACGCCGAGCTCGTCGATGCCCGGTTCGTCACCACGTCACTGCAGCAGGCGGGCAAACCCATCGCCACCCGCAAGGAGTTGATCGGCTCATGAGTGCGCAATCTCTTGACCAGTCCGCGATCGGCGCCGCACCCGGCGCCGCACCCGGCGCCGCACCCGCTGCAGTCGTCACCGGCCCACGGCGTCCCTCGGTGGCACTGCCTGGCTGGACCCTGCCCGTGCTGGGCGTCGCCGCCGCCGTCGGGTTGTGGTGGCTGTTGACCGATGTGTTGTTCGCGTCGCGGCCGCTGGTGACGGGGTTCTCGCCGACGCTCACGCTGACCGGGCTGGCCGAACTGTGGCGCTCAGGTTCGCTCGTGGACGCCGCGGCCTCGTCGGTGTTCCGGTTGCTCGCCGGGCTGGCGGTCGCGTTCGTGGTGGGTGTGGTCGGCGGCATCGCCGTCGGCAGCATCGGCTGGCTCGACCGCGCCACCCGGCCGGTGCAGTTGTTCCTGCGGATGGTCTCGCCGCTGTCGTGGGCGCCGGTGGCCGTGATCGCATTTGGTGTCGGCGGGCTGCCGGTGGTCGCGCTCGTCGCGGCGGCCGCGGTGTGGCCGATCCTGACGGCGACCGCCGACGGTGTGCGGGCCGTGCGCCCAGCACATCGCCAGGTGGCGCGCAGCCTGGGTGCGTCCCGGGCCGAGGTGGTGCGCCACGTGGTGCTGCCGGCGATCAGGCCGAATGTGCTGGCCGGGCTGCGACTGGCGATGGGCCTGGGCTGGGTGGTGCTGGTGCCCGCCGAGATGCTGGGCGTGACCTCAGGACTCGGTTATGCGGTGCTCAACGCCAAGGACCAACTGGCCTACCACCACATCACCGCGCTGATCCTGGTGATCGGCACCATCGGGTTCGCGCTCGACGTGGTGGCCAGGTGGGCGTTCGCGTCGCCGCGCCAGCGCCGTGACGAGCGGGCGGGCCGATGAGCGCGCAGGCTGAACTGGTGCCGGGTGGCGTCGCGTCTGCGGTGGCTGTCGGCGCGCGCGTCGTCCGGGTGGTGGCCGTGAGCGCCGGGCACGGCCCGGCTTCGGGGACGACGCGGCTGGCGCGCGAGGTCGCCGAGGGGACGGCCGCGGCCCTGGGCAGGGCGGGGCTCGACGCCGAGGTCGAGGTGCTCGAACTGCGTCGGGTCGCCACGGCGGTGGTGCGGGCGCTGGTCGAGCACCACTGGGAACCCGAACTGGTCACGGCCGTCGAGGCCGTGCAGCGGGCCGACGCGCTGGTGGTGGCCACCCCGACGGTGAATGCATCATTCTCGGGGTTGTTGAAGTCGTTCCTGGATGTGCTGCCGCCGAACGCGCTGCGCTCGGTGCCGACCAGCATCGCGGCGACCGGTGGGACGACCAGGCACACGCTGGTGCTCGACCAGGCCGTGCGGCCGATGCTGGGCTACCAGCGGGCGGTGGTGCTGCCGAGCTCGCTGTTCGTGACGGCCGATGAATGGCAGGCGGAGCGTCCGGGGGTTGAGCTGGCCGAACGCATCAGTGTGGCGGCGGGCGAACTGGCCCAGTTCACGGCGGTGACGCTGGGATAGGGCACCACGAGGCCATCGTGGTGCGCCGCATCCGTGGCAGGTGTCGGCGTGCCCACAGAAAGGTGCCGCGGGTGGCGGAAGGGGTGGCGGCGTGCCCACCTGCCCGGTCTGCTCGTCCGACCCCTGCCGCAGCCCGTGACCAGAACCCGGCCGGACTTGCCCGGAAGTGCCGCCGATCCGGTGTTCGGGTGAATTCCTGCCGGGTTCTGGACAACACCGGCTGGGCAGGGCTGGTGCACGCCGAGCTGGCCTGTCCACGGGCGATCTGCCTATCCAGGGGCAATCTGCCTGTCGGCGGACGGTTTGCCGTGCGGCGCCGCAGGGCAAAGTTCCCGCCATGAGGCAGATCTGCCGTCGGGCGACAATCTCGGACAGCGCCAGGCGTGGGACACCACCCGCACCGGACCCGCTGAACGGGCCCGCCCGGGTTGGTGCACGCTGACACCCTCGAACGCACGCTGACACCCTCGAACGCACGCCGACACCCTTGTGTACACGCTGACACCCGTCAACAGGTGTCGGCGTGCCCGCATGGGTGTCGGGGTGGCTGAAGGGGTGTCACGGTGCCCACAAGAGTGTCGGCGTTGCTGAAGGGAATACGACCAACGATGCCCTTTGGCCCCCGGGCTCAGCCCACCGCACCCGGGTTCGCCGCGGCGAACGCGACCGCCGCGCTGAGCACCGGCTCGACCTGGCGCCCGGTCTCGGTGAGCCGGTAGCGCACCGCCGTCGGCGGCCCCGGGTCGACCTCGCGCTCGAAGAAGCCGCGCTCGGTCAGCTCTTTGAGCCGGGTCGACAGCACCGCATCGCTGACCCCCGGCACCGCCCGCTTGAAGTCGCTGAACCGCTCGGCACCCGCCAGCGCAGCCTGCAGCACCGCCCCGGCCCACGCGCGTCCGAGCACGCCCATCACGTCTTCGATGCGCGAGCACGCCGGCATCTGCTGCGACCCCTCGCTCATGTCGCACCCCTCCCCCGCTGGACGACCACCGGGTCCACACTGGACCCAGGGAATGATCTGACGAACTATGATGTTCATAGTAGCTGACACACCTGCTAGGAACTAGTAGATTCATAGTTAGCCATCAGCGGAAGGAAAGCACGATGTCGTCGATGCAGTTCGGAGTCTTCTCGATCGGTGACGTAACCACCGACCCGACCACCGGCAAGACGCCCAGTGAGCACGAGCGCATCAAGACTCTGGTGACCATCGCCAAGCATGCCGAACAGGTCGGCCTCGACGTCTTCGCCGTCGGCGAGCACCACAACCCGCCGTTCATCGCCCCGGCCGACCCGCCGGTGCTGCTCGCCAACATCGGCGCGCAGACCGAGAAGCTGATCCTGTCGACCGCCACCACCCTGATCACCACCAACGACCCCGTGCGCCTGGCTGAGGACTACGCCCTGCTGCAGCACCTGGTCGACGGCCGCATGGACCTGACCATGGGCCGCGGCAACACCGGCCCCGTCTACCCGTGGTTCGGCAAGGACATCCGCGAGGGCATCGGCCTGGCCGTCGAGAACTACAACCTGCTGCACCGCCTGTGGCGTGAGGACGTCATCGACTGGGAGGGCAAGTTCCGCACCCCGCTGCACCAGTTCACCGCGACGCCGCGCCCGCTCGACGGGGTCCCGCCGTTCGTGTGGCACGGCTCGATCCGCTCGCCAGAGATCGCCGAGCAGGCCGCCTATTACGGCGACGGCTTCTTCCACAACCACATCTTCTGGCCGGCGAGCCACACCCAGCGCATGGTCGATCTGTACCGCCGCCGCTACGAGCACTACGGCCACGGCTCCTATGACCAGGCGATCGTCGGCCTAGGCGGCCAGGTCTTCATGCGCGAGAACTCGCAGGACGCCGTGCGCGACTTCCGCCCCTACTTCGACAACGCCCCCGTCTATGGCGGTGGCCCCAGCCTTGAGGAATTCACCGCGCAGACCCCGCTGACCGTCGGCTCGCCCGAGCAGGTCATCGAGCGCCACCTGAAGTTCCGCGACTACGTGGGCGACTACCAGCGCCAGCTGTGGCTGATCGACCACGCCGGCCTGCCACTCAGCGAGGTGCTGAAGCAGATGGAAATCCTGGGCACCCAGGTCGTGCCCGTGCTGCGCGAAGAGTTCGACAAGGTCCGCAAGCCCGGTGTGCCCGACGCCCCGACCCACGCTGCCCGCGTGGCTGCGGCGGGTGGCCCGAAGGTTGAGGACGAATTCCGCGCCCCCCAGCAGGACAAGTACACCGGCACCCGCGCCGAAGAGGGCAACGCGGGCGCCGACGACCTGGCCGACCAGACCATTGAAGGGAGCGACCTGTGACCCGCAGGATCGTGCTGCTGCAGGCGGGTCTGCGCAACCCGTCGACCACCCGCATGCTGGCCGAAGAACTCGAGCGCGAGATCAAGGCCGCCTTCGAACACGAGGGCTACGGCGCCCAGACGCGCATCGTCGACATCCGCGACCATGCCCACGCCATCGTCGACACGTTCATGACGGGCTTCTCGGGCCCCGAACTGCAGGACGTGCTCGACGCTGTCATCGCCGCGGATGCCCTGGTGGTCGTCACCCCGACCTTCTCGGCGTCGTACTCGGGATTGTTCAAGAGCTTCATGGACATCGTCGAGCCCGAGGCGCTGGTCGGCAAGCCGGTGGTGCTGGCCGCGACCGGTGGTTCCGAGCGGCATTCACTGATGATCGACCATGCGCTGCGCCCGCTGTTCGCCTACCTGGGCGCCGACCCCGTGCGCACCGGCATCTTCGCCGCCACCGGCGACTTCGGCGGCACCGATGGGCAGCTGACCGCCCGCGTGCGCCGGGCCGCGCGCGAACTCGTGGGCCGGGTCTGCGGCGCGGGCGTCGTCCAGGCAGGGTCACAGGACGAGGGCAACGGCCCTGCCCACAAGGCCAACGGCACCCCACGACTTGCCCCCGCCAAGGGGTTCGGTGACGACGTGGTGCCCTTCGAGCAAATGATGAGCAACCTGGGGGTTGGACGATGAAGAAGATCGGATTCCTCTCGTTCGGGCACTGGATGGACCATCCCGAGTCGGCCGTGCGCTCGGCCTCGGACACGCTGCTGCAGAGCATCGACCTGGCCGTCGCCGCCGAAGAACTCGGCGCCGATGGGGCCTACTTCCGGGTGCACCACTTCGCCCACCAGCTCGGCTCGCCGTTCCCGCTGCTGGCGGCCGTGGGCGCACGCACGTCCACGATCGAGATCGGCACGGGCGTGATCGACATGCGCTATTCGAACCCGTTCACGTTCGCCGAGGACGCGGCGGCCGCCGACCTGATCGCCGAGGGCCGACTGCAGCTCGGCATCAGCCGGGGATCGCCGGAGCAGGTCATCGACGGGTGGCGCCACTTCGGGTTCGCGCCGGCCGAGGGTGAGACGGACGCCGACATGGCGCGGCGCCACACCGAGGTCGCGCTCGAACTGTTGACGGGGACGAAGTTCGCCGAACCGAACCCGCGGCCGATGTTCCCGAACCCGCCGGGACTGCTGCGCCTGGAGCCCTATGCAGAGGGGCTGCGCGAGCGCATCTGGTGGGGTGCGGGCTCGGACGCCACCGCGCGATGGGCCGCTGACAAGGGCATGAACCTGATGTCGTCGACGCTCAAGAACGACGAGTCGGGCGAGCCGTTCCACGTGCAACAGCGCAAGCAGATCGACGCCTTCCACGACCAGTGGGCCCAGCACGACCATGGCTTCACGCCGCGGGTCTCGGTGTCGCGCTCGATCTTCGCGATCACCAATGACATGGACCGCCGCTACTTCCTGGGCGGGCGTGAGAAGAATGACCAGATCGGCTACATCGACAACAACACCCGCGCGGTGTTCGGACGCAGCTATGCCGATGAACCCGACAAGCTGATCGAGCAGTTGCGCGAGGACGAGGCGATCGCCGCCGCCGACACGCTGCTGCTGACGGTGCCGAGCCAGCTCGGGGTGGAATACAACGCGCACGTCATCGAGGCGATCCTGACCGAGGTGGCCCCGGGGTTGGGCTGGCGCTGACCTCACGACACAAACAAGCACCCAACGGCACGCGCCCCGGAATTCTCCGGGGCGCGTGCCGCTGGGTGCTTGTTTGTGGGGCTGGCGCCCCTCCCGTTGGCACCGTGCAGCGCCGTGAAGCCGCAGAGCGGAAGTGGGATGCATGGGACACGGCCCGTCGGCGGCTACTCGCGGACGAGCTGGTTACCTCGACCATCGAGCCGATAATTGGCCGGTCAACACAGTCGTCAGCGCTCGACGGGATCCGGAAGAACTCATTCGTGAGGTTTTCCGTCATGTCTTCCGTCGTTCTCGACGATGCTCGCACCAGCAGCTACGGACTCGGCAGGTGTGAAGCTCCAGTCCCCGGCCGAGGACAACCAGGGTGGAGACCTGGAAGGGCAGCTAGTTTTGAGGGCGCTCGTTGAACTGGAGCTTGTGGCCATCGGGAGCGTCGACAGTCGCGTATGTCCCCCAAGGCTCGCGCGTCACTTCAGATGTCGTCGCGCCTCGAGCACGCAATTCTTCAACGGTGGCCGCAACATCGTCGGCGGCGAACGTCAGAAATGCACCCTCGCCGGGCTGCTTTCCGAACGACTCAGCCGAGCTGAGCACGATGGAAGTTTGGGCACCGGCAGGCTTGACTTCCAGCCAACGCGAGCCTTCGCCCATGTCTGCATCCATGACAACATCGAAGCCAAGAATGTCCCTGTAAAACCTCAGAGCGGAGTCCTGATCGCTGACGTAGAGGATGGCCGACGCTATTGAAACGATCATGCCTCCGATGCTACCGGCGGCCGATCCGATCCACCACTGATCAACAGTTCGGGGCAGGCCGGAGACTTCAAGTGTGACAACCTCGACATGCGCTACTCGAACCCGTTCAACATTCGCCGAGGACACCGCTGCCGCCGACCTGATCGCCGAGGGACGCTGCTGACGGTGCCGAGCCAGCTCGGGTGATCCTGACCTCACGACACAAACAAGCACCCAACGGCGTGAGCGAGTACTCCACATGCGGCGGGATCGCGCTGTGCACCGTGCGCTGTACGAAACCGTCGCGCTCGAGCTGGCCCAGGGTCTGCGACAGCATGCGGTCGCTGATGCCCCCGACGCGCCGACGCAGCTCACCGAAGCGCAGGTCGTCCTCGCGCAGCAGCGCGACCATCGCGAGCGCACCCCAACGGCCGGTCAGGTGCTGCAACACATCGCGCGAACTGCACGCGCTCGAGAAGACGTCCGCCGCGGGGGGGACGTCCTGCCCGGGGGGCATGCTGTCGATCATGCCATCCATGGTAACTCGCAGGCAGCACTAACACACAATTTGTGCTTACGAAAAGTTAGTGTCATGATCTAGGTGAAACACCTCCACCGGGTCGCCACAGACAGCGCCCCAGACCGAACTTCAGGAGACATCACCATGCGCATCGCAGTCACCGGCGCCACCGGCCCCTTCGGCGGACACGTCATCGAGACCCTCATCGCCCGCGGCATCGCCCCTGCCGACATCGTGGCCATCGTCCGCAATGAGCAGAAGGCAGCCGGGCTCGCCGCCCAGGGCGTCACCGTCGCCGTGGCCCCCTACGAGGACGAGGCCGCCCTGACCGCCGCCCTGACCGGTGTTGACCGGCTCGTGTTCGTCTCGGCCAGCGAGGTCGGCAAGCGCGCGGCCCAGCACGAGAACATCATCAATGCCGCGAAGGCGGCCGGTGTCGACTTCATCGCCTACACGAGCCTGCTCGGCGCCCCCACCTCAACCCTGGCCCTGGCCGAGGAGCACCGCGTCACCGAGCAGCTGCTCGCCGAGAGCGGCATCGACCATGCCCTGCTGCGCAACGGCTGGTACTGGGAGAACTACTCCTCGGCCATCGACACCGCCCGTGCGACCGGCAAGGTCTTCGGCGCCGCCGACGACGCGAAGGTTGCGGCCGCCGCCCGCAAGGACTACTCCGAAGCCGCCGCGATCGTGGCGACCACCGACGGGCACGCCGGCAAGGTCTACGAGTTGGCCGGCGTGCCGGCACTGACCTACCCCGAACTCGCCGACGCGGTCGGTGAGGTCATCGGCAGCGAGGTCACCTACGTCAACCAGTCCGTCGCCGAGTACCAGTCCGTGCTCGAGTCGGCCGGCCTGCCGGCTGACGTGGCGGGCTTCGTCGCCGGCATGGACGAGGCCATCGCCGAGGGTGCCCTGGAGTCCGACAGCACCGACCTGCAGCAGCTGCTGGGCCGCGACACCACCCCGGCCGCGGTGGCGCTGGCAGTTTGAGCAGCCTGCCACCCAGCCAGTAACTCAGCCCTCGCCACCTGCCGTGGTGACGCGAACATTCAGTTCGTCGAGCTTCGGCAGGTGGCGTTTGGCCGATTCCTCGGCCCGGGCGGCCACATGTTCGGCCTCGGCCAGACTCATCGGCGCCACCCGGACGAGCGCGTCGCCGCGCAGGCGGTGGCCCACCCAGCGCAGTCGCACCTGTTCGACCTGCCGCACCTCGTCGACGTGGGCCAGCCCATGTTCGGCGCGATCGACCAGGTCCGGCTCGATGCCGTCCATGAGCCGGCGCCCCACCGAGCGGATGGTGCCGACCAGCAGCACCACGATCATGGCCGAGATGAGCAGCCCGACGATGGGGTCGGCCAGCGGGAAGCCCAGCAGCACGCCGATGCCGCCGAGGACCACGGCGAGCGAGGTGAACCCGTCGGTGCGGGCATGGACGCCGTCAGCGACCAGTGCGGCCGAGCCGATGCGTCGTCCCACCCTGATGCGATAGACAGCGACGGCCTCGTTGCCCAGGAAGCCGATGATTCCCGCGGCGAGCACCCAGCCGATGTTCTGCATCGGGCGGGGATGGGCGATGCGGTCGATGGCCTCGGTGGCGGCGAAGACGGCCGACAGGGCGATCATGAGCACGATGAACAGGCCCGCAAGGTCTTCGGCGCGGCCGAAGCCGTAGGTGTAGCGGCGAGTTGCCTGGCGACGGGCGAGCACGAAGGCGATCCAGAGCGGTACGGCGGTGAGCGCGTCCGAGAGGTTGTGCACGGTGTCGGCGAGCAGGGCGACCGATCCCGAGAAGGCGACCACGACGGCCTGCAAGAGGGTCGTCAGGAGCATGATGACCAGGCTGACCTTCAGGGCGCGGACGCCGGCGCTGTGGGCCTGCATCGCGTCGTCGATCGAGTCGGCGGCGTCATGGGAATGGGGCACGAAGATCTCGTGCAGCAAGCCCTTGAAGCCGGTGGGGTGGGAGTGGCCGTGGTCACCATGGTCGTGGGCGTGGCCACGGGGGTGGTCGTGGGCGTGGTCATGGCCATGGGGGTGGTCATGCCCATGATCGTGATCCTGGTGCCCCTCATGCGAGTGGGCCTCGTGTGTGCGGCTGGTCACTCCTGCTCCTGCTTGTCGGCGTGGTGATGCAGGGGCTCGTCGCCCAGCGAGTGCTCGGCCTGGAAGATCGCGTCCGAAACCAGCTGCGAGGCGTGCTCGTTCGCGAGGCGATAGAACACCCGCTGCGCCTCTTGCCTGGTCGAGACGATCCGGGCCATGCGCAACTTCGCGAGGTGCTGCGAGACCGACGCCGGGGACTTGTCGACCAGCTCGGCCAGGTGGTTCACCGACAGTTCGCCGTGTTCGCGCAGGGCAAGGATGATCCGGACCCTGGTGGCATCGGCAAGCAGCCCGAAGACCTCGACGGCGAGCTCGACGTACTGGTTCTCCAGGTCGAGTCCGCACATCTGCTTATCTGCATCCATACGCAGATAATGTCACGGCGGGCGCCCGTCCCGAAATCACCCGGCGTGCTCGCCTCCTGACACCTGCCTGTCGAAAGACGACCTGCCTGTCGACGGACGATCTACACCACGGCGCCGCACGGCAGATCGTCCGCCACGGTGCAGGTCATCCGTCGCCAGGCAGATGCCTCAGCCCCAGGACTCGTCCCCCGGCTGCAGGTTCTGGTACTTGCGGGTGTAGCGCGGCTCGGCCTGGATCGACTCCATGGCCTCCTTCCACGCGAAGTAGTGCGGCTGGGTCTTGTGGAAGTCCAGGTCTTCGGGCGAGCCGTAGCCCTCGACCAGCACGAACTGGGTGGGGTCGTCCAGCTGCTGGATCACGTCGAAGCGCTTGCAGCCCGGCTCCTGCAGGCTGGCCTTCGAGTTGGCCGACGAGATGTCGATGAAGTCCTGCACCTTGTCTTCATGGGTGCGGACGAAGCAATGCACGATGAACATGGGGCCAACCTATCCCCCGTCGCGGGCCCCCACAGGCCCGCCACCAACACCCGGGAATACGACAGCCCACACCAGCGCTAGAGTGGTGGTTGAACGTTCTACTATCTCGCCCACCACCCAGGAGCACACCAGATATGGCAACCATCAAGCTCATCATCGGCAGCACCCGCCCCGTCCGCGTCGGCACCCAGCTCGTCGACTCCGTCGCACCGGCCCTGGCCCAGGCCACCGGCGCCGACGTCGAGGTCGTCGACCTCAAGCAGCTTGACCTGCCCTTCCTCGCCGAGCCACAGATGCCGGCAATGGGCAACTACACCCTCGAGGCCACCCAGAACTGGTCCGAGGTCGTCAAGGGTGCCGACGCCGTCGTGTGGCTCTCGCCCGAGTACAACGGCGGCATGCCCGCCAGCGTCAAGAACGCCATCGACCACCTGTTCGCCGAATGGCAGGACAAGCCCACCATGGTGATCGGCTACGGCTTCGGCGGCGCCTCGCGTGCCAGCAAGCACCTCGTCGAGATCCTGGGCAACATGAAGGCCAACGTCGTGACCGAGCCGGTCGCACTCGCCTTCGGTGACAACGCCCCCGGCGCCGACGGTCTCGTGGCCGAGCCCGCCGCGATCGTCGCCGCCCACGAGGCCGACCTCAAAGCCGCTGCTGCCAAACTCGCTGCCGTGCTGGCCGCCTGAGTCACGCTGCACCTGCAACGAACCCCCGGACGCCGTGCGCGTTCGGGGGTTCAGTGTCTTCGGACGAGCGGCGGTCTTCAGTCGTCCTGTGACGTGTCGAGCTTGGACCGCTTGATCGAACTGCCACCCATGAACGCCAGCCCCGTCAACCGCAGCACGCCGTTCGAGCCGTCGCCCTGCGCCTTCGCACGCACGTCATTGCCGCCCATGACCGCCACCGTTTCGTCGATCACCCGCACGCCCGCAGGCACGTAAACAGTATTGCCGCCCATCACGACGAACATCGACAGCTCGATTTCGACCCCGGGCCCGAATGCCCGCCCCAGGTCGATGTCGTCACCGCCCCAGAACGAGAACTGCTTCACCTCGGTGGTGCCGTATTCGGGCACCAGGTTGCGTCCGCTCATCACGGCGACGCTGGTCATCGACGGGTCGACGGGGGCCACGGCACCGGCCGGACGCTGCGCGAGACCGGCGGTGGGACCGGTCGTTGCCGCGAGTGCTGCCTGACCTGCATGGCCCTGCATCATCACGAGCGCCCCGCCCTCAGGAAGGTCGGCCACCACCGGCGGCAGCTCGTCCAAGAACTTCGCCGACATCACCTGGGTCTGGCGCTCATCAAACTCGAAACGGTCAAGGCGTCCGGCGACCAGCGCCTCTTGCAGCACTGAGAGCACCGCGTCACGGTCGGTGTCGCCCGCGCGCAATCGGAATTCCTCGGCCATGCGCCATACGTTACCTTCCGGCGGGCCGCCCCTCACCGGGGATACCCGTGTCACGATGGGCCGAGGAGGCCTCCCATGAGCAATACCGAGAAGACGTCAGCACTGCTCGACTGCCCGGTACCGTTTGAGCACCACCCCGGCCAGGTCGACACCTACCCGCCCAAGGACGTTGCGCTGGGCGGTGAGGACGCCATGCGGGTGCGGCGAACACTGCCCAACCTGCGCCGCTCGTTCGTGGGGGCGTGGTGCTTCATCGACCACTACGGCCCCGAAGAGGGTGCCTGCATGGATGTGCCGCCGCACCCGCACACGTCGCTGCAAACAGTGAGTTGGCTGTTCTCGGGCGAGATTGAGCACCGGGATTCGGGCGGGGTGCATGCGATGGTGCGGCCGGGGCAGGTGAACCTGATGACCTCTGGTCATGGCATCGCCCATTCAGAGGTGTCGACGAAGAGCCGCGCGGCACTGCACGGGGTGCAGTTGTGGGTGGTACTGCCGGAGCACAGTGCTGATCTTGAGCGGGAATTCCAGCATTTCGAGCCGGACGTCGACGCGGTGGCGCCGGGGGTGCGGGCGCGCACCTTCATCGGGCGGCTCGGTGATGCCGGCTCGCCCGTGCAGACCGAGACGCCGCTGCTGGGTTCAGAGGTGGTTCTCGAACCCGGGGCGACGTGGGAGACGACCGTCGACGGCGGTTTCGAGCACGGGGTGCTGGTGGATTCAGGCGTGGTCGACTTCGACGGGGTGCGCCTCGACAACAGCGTGCTGGGGGTGCGCGATGCCGGGCTCGACCACCTGCGGCTGCACAACCCCACCGACGCCCCGGCCCGCATCATGCTGCTGGGCGGCACCCCGTTCGACGAGGGCATCGTGATGTGGTGGAACTTCATCGGCCGTAGTCACGACGACATCACCCGGCTGCGCCAGGAATGGAACGAGGCCCCTGATGACCGGTTCGGCCGGGTGTCGGGCTACCGGGGCAGCGTGCCGCGGTTGCGGGCCCCGGAGCTGCCGGAGGTGACGCTGAAGCGGCGGTTCAGGCGCGGGCGGGAGTCGTAGGTCGGCCCGGCGCGGGGGCATGGGACGGGCCATGTCCAGAATCCGGCAGGAGTGTGCGGAGGGGCGCGGTTGATGGCTGGATTCGGGAACTCCTGCCCGGTTCTGGTCACAGCGACAGGATCTCGCCCAGGTCGTAGCTGACCGGCTCGTCGAGCTGGTCATAGGTGCAGCTCTGGGGCGTGCGGTCGTCGCGCCAGCGCACCCACTGGGCGGTGTGGCGGAACCTGTTGCCCTCCATGTGGTCGTAGCGCACCTCGACCACCCGCTCGGGGCGCAGCGGGGTGAACGAGAGGTCCTTCTTGGCATTCCAGCGGCTGTAGGCCGACGAGGTCGGCGTGCGCGGGAACGACTGGTCACGGTTGTCGGGCAGTTGTTCAGTGGGGGCGGCTTTGGCCGCGGCGTCGCCCTGGCCGGGGTCGGCCCAGGCCCACGGGTGTCCCTCGAAGCTGGTCACCAACGGCTGCAGTTCTTCGAACAGCTCTCGGCGGCGGTCCATGGGGAAGGCCCCGATGACCCCGACGGAATTGAGGTTGCCCGACTCGTCGTACAGGCCGAGCATCAGCGAGCCGACCGCGTCGTCCGTGTCTTTGTAGGTGCGGTAGCCCGCGACCACGCAGTCGGCGGTGCGCTCGTGCTTGATCTTGTACATGACGCGCTTGTCTTCGAGGTAACCCATGTCGAGCGGCTTGGCCATGATGCCGTCGAGCCCGGCCCCCTCGAACCGGGTGAACCATTCGCGCGCGACATCGCGGTCGCGGGTGATCGGGGTGAGGTGAATCGGCGCCTTTGCCCTTGCCAGAGCCTTTTCGAGCGCGGCGCGGCGCTCGACGAAGGGCACCCCTGTGTAGTCGGTCATGCCGATCGCGAGCACATCGAACGCGACGAAACTGGCCGGCATCTGCACCGAGAGCTTCTTGATGCGGCTCGCCGCGGGGTGGATGCGTTGCTGCAGCGCATCGAAGTTCAACCGGTCGCCGTGCTCGGGGTCGACCATGACGATCTCGCCATCGATGCAGCAGTGTTCGGGAAAGTTCTCTTTGATCGCCTCGACCAGTTCGGGGAAGTAGCGGGTCATCGGGCGTTCATTGCGACTGCCCAGCTCGACCATGTCGCCGGAACGCCAGATCAGGGTGCGGAAGCCGTCCCATTTGGGCTCGTAGATGGCCTCGACCTTGGGGATCTCTTTGACGGCCTTGGCCAGCATCGGGCCGTACGGCGGGGTGATCGCGGTTCCCCATTCGGCGTCGCGCTCGGCCTTGGGCGGCAGGTATTCGGCCTCGTCACGGTCCTTTCGGCGCTTGGACGGCTGCACGCGTGGCGGCTCCCCGGGCATCTTCGGGTAGTCGGGGGGAAAGTTCAGTTCACCCAGGCCGCGGTCGAGGTCGGCCTGCCACAGGTCGAGCGCGCGGGTGATGTCGCCGGGATCGTCGGCCAGGTGCTGCCAGGGGTTGCCGTGTGCTGCGAGCAGCTCGGGGACGGTGCGGACCGTGAAGTCGCCGGGGGTGACCGACGAGAGGTCGTCCCAGGCGACGGGCATCGAGACGGGGGCGCCGGGCAGCGGGCGGGGGCTGAACGCGCCGGCCAGGGTGCGGTCGCGGTTGGCCTGGTTGAAGTCGACGAAGATCTTTTCGCCGCGCTCCTCCTTCCACCAGCTGGTGGTGACCAGGTCGGGCAGGCGGCGTTCGAGTTCGCGGGCGATGCCGATGACGCCGTGGCGCACGTCCTGGAACTCATGGGTCGGGTTGATGCGGGCAAAGATGTGCACTCCGCGGTTGCCGGAGGTCTTGACGAAGGGGCGGTAGCCAAGCTCGACCATCAGCTCGCGCAGGGCATGAGCGGCTTCGACGGCATCGGCGAAACCGCGGCCGGGCTGCGGGTCGAGGTCGATGCGCAGCTCATCGGGGTTGTCGAGGCTGTTGGGGTGGTTGGCGTCAGCGGTCACGGGCCACGGGTGGAACGTGATGGTCGACATCTGGCCGGTCCAGGCGAGTGCGGCGGGTTCGTGCAGCACGAGCTGGGCATGGCGGCGGCCCGAGGGATAGGTGCAGGTGACCGTGTCGATGAAGCCGGGCTTGCCCTGGGGCGGGCGCTTGCTGAAGAACTCCTCGCCCTCGATACCCTCGGGGAACCGCTGCAGCGTGATGGGCCGGTCACCATTGGCGGCGAGGAAGGGTTCAGCGACGGCGAGCAGGTAGTCGACGAGGTCACGCTTGGTGACATCGCGGCCGTCGGTCATGCCCGACCCGGGCCAGAGCACCCGGTCGCCGCTGGACAGCTTCACCGACCGGGTGCCGCCATCGGGTGCCGGGATCTCGAGGATCGTGTCATCGCCCATGGGGTTCAGCCTAGGTCGGCGGGCGGTGATGTGCCCCGAAACGCGGCGGGCGCGCAGTGCGGTTGCGGGGTGACCAGAACCGGGCCGGAGTTGGCGAATGCGCCCGTTCACCGGCTGATCCTGCGAACTCCCGCCGGGTTGCGGACACCCGGCGGGATTGGTGCCCCATCGGTGACGGCAGCGGGGTTCGGCAGCGAATCGGCCACCTGGAGCAGCCCACCAGGAGCAGCCCACCAGGAGCAGCCCACCAGAAGCAGCCCACCAGAAGCAGCCCACCAGGAGCAGCCCACCAGGAGCAGCCCGAGGTGCCCCTCGTGAGGCCCAACTCCAGCAGCGTGCATCGACCGGCGGATTTCCGGGTCGTTGGGGCCAGTTCGGACCGGTCGATGCACACTGCTGGGACCCGGGGGTCACAGCCGCCTCGGCGAGCGCCTGGAGTACGTCGGCACGGTCATGAGGGCACGGGTGCAGGCGCATGGCCAAGCCGTGCCGGGGGGCGTGACCAGAACCCGGCCGGAGTTGGCGAATGCTCCCGTCCACCGGCTGATCCTGCGAACTCCCGCCGGGTTGCGGACACCCGGCGCATACTCAGGTCATGGCATATGACCGCGGCCTGGCTGACCGCATCCGTGAGCTGCTCGAGCCCGAGGACGGCATCACCGAAAAGGCGATGTTCGGCGGGCTCGCCTTCCTTGTCAACGGCAACATGGCCGTCGCCGCCAATGGCGATGGTGGTGCCATGGCGAGGGTCGCCGACCACACCGGCGTCGAACTGGCGGCCAGGCACCCGGCCCTGGCCCCGATGGTGATGCGCGGCCGCGAGATGAAGGGCTGGCTGCACGCCGAGCTCGACGATCTCGATGACGACCTGCTGGCCGAGCTCGTCGAGCAGGGCGTGGCCCACGCCCGCACGTTGCCCCCGAAGTAGCCCAGCCGCCGAAGCAGCCCATCAGGAGCAGCCCGAGGTGCCCCTCGTGAGGCCCCAACTCCAGCAGCGTGCATCGACCTGCGGATTTCCGGGTCGTTGGGGCCGGTTCGGACCGGTCGATGCACACTGCTGGGATCCGGGGCTCACAACCGCCTCGGCCAGCGCCTGGTGTACCCCGGCACGGTCATGAGGGCGCGGGTGCAGGTGCAGGCGCATGGCCACGCGTGCCGGGCGGGTGACCAGAACCCGGCCGGAGTTGGCGAATGCTCCCGCTCACCGGCTGATCCCGCGAACTCCTGCCCGATCCCGGACACGCTCCCCACACGCGTGAGTACGCGCCCCCAGCCCCGCCCGAGCATCCACACCCCGTGAACCACCCGCATGGTTTCGTGGCCCCCATGTCGCACACCTCGATCCCCGTCATCACCACCCGCCCGGTCACCCCGGCGGAGTTCGACGACTGGGCCAAGGTGGTGGGCAATGCCCAGGGCCGCGACCACGACGAGCGCTCGCTGCGCTGGTTGCGCCAGTCGCTGCCGCTCGAACGCACCCGCGGTGCCTTCGACGGCGCCGACCCGGTGGGCGGCATTGCCGCGCTGCCACGCCAGCTCACGCTTCCCGGCGGCCAGCGCGAAGACGTGGCCGGCATCGCCTGCGCGGCCGTCAGCCCCACCCACCGCCGCCGCGGCGTCTTCAGCCAGCTCGTGCGCGACCTGTTCACCGACATGTACGAACACCGCCGCGAAGCCCTCGCCGTGCTGAACTCCGACCAGGCCGAGGTCTACACCCGGTTCGGCTTCGGCATGGCCATGCAAACCGCCGTCGTGCACGGCCAGACCCGGTTCATGGGCTACCGGCCCGATGTCGAGCTCGGCACCGGCCGGGTGACCCTGGTCGATGAGCAGGTCGCCGCCGGGGTGCTGCCTCGTGTCCACGCCCGCGCCCGCCAGATGAACGTCGGCTGGGCCGAGCGCTCCCCCACCCAATGGTCGACCTTCCTCACCGACCTGGCCGCCACCCGCTCCGGGCGCACCACCACCCGCTTCGCCATCCATTGGGACGCCGAGGGCCAGCCCCAGGGCTATGCCACCTATTGGTTCGCCGAGCGCCTCGACGAACGCGGCCGCACCGTCAACCGCCTGCTCGTACCCGAACTCGTCGCCGTGCACCGCTCGGCCTATGCCCAGCTCTGGCGCTTCCTGCTCGACCTCGACGCCGCCGACTCCGTGCGCGCCAATTGTGCCCCTGACGAGGCACTCCAGTACATGGTGCAAGACCCCGAAGCCCTCGACTGGACCATCCGCGATGCCCTCGCCGTCCGCCTCGTCGACGTGCCCCGCGCGCTGTCATCGCGCCGCTATTCGGCCCCCGTCGACGTCACCTTCGAGGTCACCGACCACCTCTGCCCCTGGAACCACGGCACCTTCCGCCTGCAGGCCGACGAGGCCGGTGCCATGTGCGTGCGCAGCCGGGACGAGCCCCAGCTCTCGATGTCGGTGCAGGCCCTCGGAGCCGCCTTCCTGGGTGGCACCCCGCTGATGTCGCTGGCCCTTGCCGGACGAGTCCTCGCCAAAGTGCCCACCACCCTCGCCCAGGCGTCAGTGGCCTTCCGTGGCTTCCGCGAGCCCAGCTGCCCCTCAACCACCGGCTGGCCCTGGTACTGACCGCCCGGCACGCCCCGACCACCCCCGAGTTTCCCGGGGCCGCCCGAAAACTCATCCACCCCATCGGGAATAGTTGAACATGCACGGGTTGTTGCCCAGTGCAGTGGCAGACGCTCCCTCTGGGCCTGCCCGCCCCCGGCTGCCGCACCCGCCGCATGCCGAACGTTCACTTTTGGTGAAAGGCAGTACCCATGTCGCAGTCACACCCCTCGGCCGACCCGGTCGACGACCTCGACCAGCCGCAGGTCACCCGGCCCGCGGCCAAGAAGAAGAAGTTCCCGTTCTGGGCCCAGATTTTCGTCGGCCTGGCCGTCGGCGTCGTGCTCGGCTTCATCGCCCGCACCTGGGACGTCGAGTGGCTCACCCAGACGCTCTCGATCATCGGCAACGCGTTCGTGCAACTGCTGCGCGTGATCGTCGTGCCGCTGGTGCTGTTCGCCATGATCGTCAGCATCACCAAGCTGCGCCAGGTCACCAATGCGGCCCGACTGGCCGTGCAGACCCTGATCTGGTTCGCCATCACCGCCCTTGCCAGCGTCGTGATCGGCATCGTCATCGGTGTGCTCACCGGTCCCGGCACCCACGCCAGCATCGGCACCGAGGGCGCCAAGGCATCTGCCACCCAGGGCACCTGGCTCGACTTCCTCACCTCGATCATCCCCAGCAACATCTTCGGTGCCTCGGTCAGCTCGAAGGTTGCCCAGGCTGATGGCGCTGTCGCAGTCACCAGTTCGCTCAACTTCAACGTGCTGCAGATCGTCGTGCTCGGCATCGCGCTGGGCGCCGCCGCGCTGGCCGTCGGCAAGAAGGCCGAGCCCTTCGTCAACCTCAGCGAATCGGTGCTCGAGGTGCTGCAGAAGCTCGTCTGGTGGGTCATCCTGCTCTCGCCCATCGGCTCCGCCGCCCTGATCGGACGTGCGGTCGCCACCTATGGCTGGGACCTGATCGCGCCGCTCGGCATCTTCACCCTCGACGTCTACGTCGGCTGCTTGATCGTGATGTTCGTGCTCTACCCGGTGATCCTGAAGCTGCACGGCCTGAGCATTCGCCGCTTCTTCGCCGGCGCCTGGGATGCCATCACCCTGGCCTTCGTCTCGCGTTCGTCCATCGGCACCCTGCCGGTCACCCGTCGCTCCCTCGTCGAGAAGCTGGGTGTGCCGTCTGAGTACGCCTCGTTCGCCGCCCCGCTGGGTGCCACCACCAAGATGGACGGTTGCGCCGCCATCTACCCGGCCCTGGCCGCCATCACCGTGGCCCAGCTGTTCGGCATCGACCTGGGCATCACCGACTACCTGCTGATCGCCTTCGTCGCCGTCGTGGGTTCGGCCGCCACCGCCGGTCTGACCGGGGCCATCGTCATGCTGACGCTGACCCTGTCGACCCTGGGCCTGCCCCTCGAGGGCGTCGGCCTGCTGCTGGCCATCGACCCGATCCTCGACATGATCCGCACCGCCACGAACGTGGCTGGTCAGCAGCTCGTGCCCGTGATCGTCAGCGCCCGCGAAAAGGTGCTGAACCGCCGCCTCTACGACGGCGAGGTCGACTACGTCAGCGAGGACGAGCGCCAGCTGGTCACCGCCTGAGGCACCACCACGCCACCACGTGTTGCAGGGCCCTGCACCGGGATTCGGTGCGGGGCCCCGCTGCGTGAACTCGTCGGTGTGAACTCGTCCGGGTGGCCATGGTCGCGGGTCAACACTGAGTGGCAAATCCCACAAGCCGACCTGAAGTGTTCGGTTGCCCCCTGCTCAACGGACGTAAATCGTGTAAGGATGGGCCCTGTCCGGACATTGCTGCGTCCACGGGGGATCGTTCCCAGTGGGCGCAGGTTTGTGTCAGCTGCCCTTCGTGAAGGAATCACATGAGCACCTACACCAAGCTCGACGTCACCGACGAGTCCCCCGAGAGCAAGGGCACCCTTGGCCCGATCTCCGAGGTGACCCATCCCGTGGCCCGCGGGCCTGTGGTCGCCCCGCCCTTCTCGGTCGACGGCTTCGTCAAGGAGTTCCTGCGCGAGCTCAACTTCGGCCAGGGCGTCACCCTGTCGCGCTCGACCAAGAACGACCAGTACCTGGCACTCGCCCGCACCGTGCGCCATTACCTGATGGCCCAGTGGCTGCCGACCCAGCGCTACTACCGCGAGACCGGCGCCAAGTTCGTCGGTTACCTGTCGGCCGAATACCTGCTGGGACGACAGCTCAACAACAACCTGCTCGCCACAGACCTGTTCGACATCGCCGAGAAGGCGCTCGAGCAGTGTGGCCTCGACATCGCCGCCGTGCGCCAGCAAGAGGTCGAGCCGGGCCTGGGCAACGGTGGCCTCGGCCGCCTGGCCGCCTGCTTCATCGACTCCCTGGCCACCATGGAGATCCCCTGCATCGGCTACGGCATCCGCTACGAGTACGGCATCTTCCGCCAGACCTTCGTCGAGGGCCGTCAGGTCGAGCAGCCCGACAACTGGCTGGGCCTGGGTGTGCCGTGGGAGTTCCCGCACCCCGAGGCCTCGGTGCAGGTGCACTTCGGCGGCCGCACCGAGACCTATGACGATGCCGGCACCACCCGCAGCAGGTGGGTGCCGGACTGGAATGTGCTGGCCGTGCCCTACAACTACATGGTGCCGGGCTACCGCAACGACCGTGTCAACACCCTGCGCCTGTGGAGCGCGCAGGCGACCAAGGCGTTCGACCTGCAGATCTTCAACTCCGGTGATTATGCCGATGCCGTGCGCGCCCAGACCTTCGCCGAGAACATCTCGAAGGTGCTCTACCCCGAGGACTCGACCCCCCAGGGCAAGGAACTGCGCCTGCAGCAGCAGTACTTCTTCGTCGCCGCCTCGCTGCGCGACTTCATCGATTCGCTGCCCGACGACTTCGACCTGCGCAACCTGCACGAGCGCATCATCTTCCAGCTCAACGACACCCACCCGGTCATCGGCATCCCCGAGCTGATGCGCATCCTCGTCGACGAAGAGAAGCTCGACTGGGACGATGCCTGGGCCACGACGCAGCAGTGCTTCGCCTACACCTGCCACACCCTGCTGCCCGAGGCGCTCGAGGTGTGGTCGACCGAACTGATGGGTCGGCTGCTGCCGCGCCACCTCGAGATCATCTACAAGATCAACGACGCCTTCCTGCTGCAGGTGCGCGAGCAGTTCCCCGACGATGAGATGCGGGTGCGCCGCATGTCGATCATCTCGGAGTTCCCCGAGCGCGCCGTCCGGATGGCCTACTTGGCCACGGTCGCCGGCTCGAAGGTCAACGGTGTCGCGGCGCTGCAATCGCAACTGCTGCGTGACAAGGTCTTCGCCGACTTCAGCGAGATGATGCCCGAGAAGTTCACCAACGTGACCAACGGTGTGACCCCACGCCGGTTCGTCCGGCTCTCGAACCCCGCCCTGTCGGCCGTCGTCACCGACACCATCGGCAAGGGCTGGCTGGCGAACCTTGGCCGCCTGCAGGAACTCGAGGTCTACGCCGGCGACGAGGACTTCCAGCAGCGCTTCGTCGAGGCCAAGCAGGCCAACAAGAACCGCCTGATCCGACTGCTGGCGCAGCGTGACGGCATCGTGCTGCCCGAGACCCACCTGCTCGACGTCATGGTCAAGCGACTGCACGAGTACAAGCGCCAGTCGCTGAAGCTGCTGCACATCGTCAGCCTGTACGAGCAGATCATCTCAGGTGAGAAGACGCCCGACCAGATCACCCCCCGCACGGTGGTCTTCGGCGCCAAGGCCGCCCCTGGCTACCGGATGGCCAAAGAGACGATCTTCCTGATCAACAAGGTCGCCGAGACGATCAATACCGACAAGCGGGTCGACGACGCGCTCAAGATCGCCTTCCCGGCGAACTACAACGTCACCCTGGCCGAGAAGCTCATCCCTGCCGCCGACCTGTCCGAGCAGATCTCGCTGGCCGGCAAAGAGGCCTCTGGCACCGGCAACATGAAGTTCGCGCTCAACGGTGCGCTGACCATCGGCACCCTCGACGGCGCGAACGTCGAGATCCGCGAACAGGTCGGCGAAGAGAACTTCTTCCTGTTCGGCATGACCGAGCCCGAGGTGGCCGCCCGTCAGGCCGCCGGCTACGTGCCGAGCGGTGTCTACGAGCACAACGAGCGCCTGCGTCGCACCATCGACCTGCTGGCCAGCGGCCACTTCACCGGCGGTGACCGTGAGGCCGCCGCACCGGTGGTCTCGGACCTGCTGTACAACGACCGCTTCCTGGCCCTGGCCGACTTCGAGTCGTACCTCGAGGCCCAGGACGAGGTCGAGAAGGCCTACGCCGACAAGCCGCGCTGGACGAACGCGTCGATCCTGAACGTCGCCCGGTCGGGCTACTTCAGCTCTGACCGTGCCATCGGCGACTACCTGGACAAGATCTGGCACGTCCCGGCGGTGCGATGACCGTGACGACCGTCGAACCCTGGACGACGCGCCTGCTGCCGGATTCGGTCTCGCGCCCCTCGTCGGCCGAGCGTGCCAACGAGGACGCGGTGCGCGTCGGCCCCGGGCTCGCCGTTGTCGTGGACGGCGCAGGCGTCGACCACCGGTTCAGGGCCGGCTGCCAGCACTCGGTGTCGTGGTACGCGAACAAGCTCGCCGACGCCCTGTATGACCGGTTCCACGACCGGCGACTCGGCCCCCGCGAGGCGCTGGCACTGGCGATCGGCCATGTGCGCAACCTGCACGGGGCGGCCTGCATCCTGCAGGACGGGTCGCCCTCGGCAACGGTGGCGGCCTTCCGCACCCATGGCGACAAGCTCGAGTACATGGTGCTCTGCGATGCCGCCGTGCTGCTGGTGCCCAGCTCGGACGAACCCCAGCTGGTGACCGACACCTTGGTCGAGGGTGTCGCAGCCAGGGCGTCCACGTATCGGGAAGAACTGCGCACGCGCGGCGTGCCCGAGACCATGGCCGCCGAGAGCACGGCGCGGTTCGTCGAGATGCACCGCAACCACCCCGAGGGCTTCTGGGTGGCACAGGACGACCCGAAGGTGGCCGACCACGCGATCTCGGCGAGCGTGCCACTCGAGGGACTGCGTGCGGTGGTCGCCTGCTCGGATGGCATCACGCGTGCGCTCGACAGGTTGGCGCTGCATGACGTGGCCTCGCTCGCAACAGCTCTGGTGGATTCACCACTCGGCGCGGTCGTGGACGAGATCCGCGCCGCCGAGGATGACGGCACCGACCGGCCCGGGAAGCGCCACGACGACGCCACGGCGGCGGTGCTGCGGTTCGGCTGACTGGCCACGCCCGCGGCGATGCCTCGTCCCGTGACACCTGACAGCCGAGCAACTGAAGCACCGACCCGGCAATGACCCGGCACCGCCGTGCGTGGACGAGGCATGTGCCGGGCCGTCCAACAACCCGACCTTGCACAATCGTTCCACCCCTTTGAACGTTCGTTCATTTCACCACTTCATCTGGTTAATCAACCATTGATGCTGTTGGATGGACCACGAGGCGACCACAGAGGACGTGGTCCCCCAGCCGGGTGCCACCGTGGGCACCCGCTGGAAATCAACGCTGATTCGAGGTCCACATGTCCATCTCTGACCCCCTTGTCATTGCCGTCGACTCCTCCACCACGTCCAGCAAGGCGATCATCGTCGACGCCGAGGGCAAGGTGCTGGCGCTCGGCAAGCGCGAGATCGCGCTCAAGACCCCCAAGCAGGGCTACGGCGAGCACAACCCCGAAGACTGGTGGAACTCCACCAACGAAGCCATCGCCGCCGCGATCGCCCACCTGAGCCAGGCCGACAAGGAACGCATCGTCGCGATGGGTGTCACCCACCAGCGCGAGACCTTCGCCCCCTTCACCGAGGACGGCACCCCGCTGCGCAACGGCATCCTGTGGCTCGACATCCGCGCCGCCGACCAGATCCTGAAGTACGGCAGCCAGCAGATCTGGGAGCTCTCGGGCAAGCCCGCCGACGTCACCCCCGCCATCTACAAGATGGCCTGGGTGAAAGAGAACGAGCCCGGCGTGCTCGAGAAGGCCGACCGTGTCGTCGACGTGCATGCCTACCTGGTCTTCAAGCTGCTGGGTGAGTGGAAGGACTCCGTCGCCTGCGCCGACTCACTCGGCCTGTTCGACATCGCCAAGCAGGACTTCGACGACTCGCTGATGGAAATCGCCGGCGTGCGCCGCGACCAGATGGCCTCGCTGGCCAAGCCCGGTGAGGTGCTCGGCGTCGTCAAGCGCGACATCGCCGACTACTGGGGCCTCACCCAGGACATCACCCTGGTGGCCGGCCTCGGTGACGGCCAGGCCGCCGGCATCGGCGCGGCCGCCGTCGACCCCGAGGTGCTCTACATGAACCTGGGCACCGCCGTGGTCGCCGGTGTCATGTCGAATGAGTACGCGTTCGGGCCCGTCTACCGCACCCTGGCCGGCGGTGTCCCCGACACCTACGTGCTCGAGGTGCTGCAGTCGTCCGGTGCATTCCTGCCCACCTGGTACCGCAGCGCGTTCGGCAATCCCGAACTGGGTGGACGCCCCGACCCCGAGCTCGAGCGCGTAGCCTCAGAACGGCCCGTCGGCGCCGGTGGCCTGGTCACCCTGCCGTACTGGAACGCTGTGCAGAGCCCCCACTGGGACCCGATCGCCCGCGGCGCCGTCGTCGGCTGGCGTGGCACCCACGGACGCGGCTCGATGTACCGCTCGATCCTCGAGGCCATCGGCCTCGAAATGGCCCGCTCGCTGCGCGGCATGGAAGAGGGCACCGGCACCAAGGTGACGACCGTGCGTGCGATGGGCGGCGGCGTCCGCTCGCCGCTGTGGCGCCAGATCATGGCCGACACCACCGGCCTGCCGATCACCGCCTGCCTCGAGGACGAGATCTCGGCACTGGGCGCGGGTGTGCTGGCCATGGCCTCGACCGGCGTGCACGGCGACACCTCGATCGCCACGGCCGCCCGCAAGATGGCCCGCTTCGGTGACGTCTACGAGCCCAACCAGGAACGCCACGAGATCTACAACGAGCTCGGCGAGATCCAGGGCCAGCTCTACAGCGCGCTGAAGAGCAGCACCGACGCGCTGCAGGCGTTCGCCACCAAGCACCCCGATGCCGAACTGTCCGACGTCGAGTGACCAGTGAGCCAACAGCAACAGAAGGGCACGAAATGAGTCAGATCACCATCCTGGGCGCAGGCGCCATGGGCTCTGCGCTGGCCAATGCCATGGTCCGCGCAGGCTGGACGACGCACCTGTGGGGCACCTGGTTGGACGACCACCTGGTCGATGCCATCGAGGCCGGCCAGCCGCACCCGCGCATCAACGTCGTCATCGACCCGGCCGTGAAGACCTTCCGCTCGTCCGAGCTGGAACAGGCGATGGCCGGCTCACAGGTGATCGTGCTGTCGATCGCCTCGGTCGGTGTCGCCAAGGTCACCGAGATGGCCCTGCCGGGCATCGCCCAGGCCGAGGCGCTGTGGCTGACGTCGAAGGGGTTCCTGCCCGCCGACGACGGCCAGATCGAGTTGCTGCCCGACGGCATCCGGCGCATCGCCGCTGCCCACGGTGTCACGGTGCCGCCGATCGTCGCGGTCGGTGGCCCCGTGAAGGCCAACGAATGCGCCGCCGAAGAGCCGACGGCCACCGTGTTCGCCTGCACCGACCTGTCGGTGTCGACGAAGTACGCGACCACCGCCCGCTCACGCCGCTATGCCATCGAGGCCAGCGACGACGAGATCGGCGTCGAGATCTGCGCGCCCATGAAGAACGTCTACGCGATCATGCTGGGCATCGCCGATGGCCTGCAGGAACTGCGGGGACGTCCCCACCACAACCTGAAGGCGGCCACGTTCGCCCAGGCCGTGAAAGAGATGTCGCTGCTGGGCGAGGCCGTCGGTGCTCGTCCGGACACGGCGTTCAGGCTGGCGGGCGTGGGCGACCTCGAGGTGACCGGGCTCTCGGGCCGCAACGGCACCTACGGCACCCGCATCGGGCGCGGCGAGGGCTCGCGGGCCGCGCTGGCGACGATGGCAGCCCAGGAACAGACCGTCGAGGGCGAACCCGCCGTCGGGCTCGCGGTGCAGCTGGTGGCCCAGCGCGCCCCGCAGATCGCCGACCAGCTGCCGCTGCTGACCGCTGCCCGCACGATCATCCAGGACGACCCGGCCAACTACGAAGAGATCCTGGTCGACGCGGTGCTGCCCAAGGCACCCGCAAACTGAAATCCGTGGGGGGAGTGGGCCTCGGCCCACTCCCCCGCTCGGTTCCCGGCCGACTGACCCCACCAGCGTCCTGATCCACACCAGACCCCACACCACATCGAGAGGACACCCCACCCATGCGCGCCTACATGTTCTACGGCCCCGGCGACCTGCGTCTCGAGGACGTTCCCGAGGGCAAGCCCGGACCGGGCGAGATCGCCGTCGAGATCAAGGCAGCCGCCACCTGTGGCACCGACCTGAAGTCGTACCGCCGCGGCCACCCCACCCTGTTCCCGACGCTGCCCGCCCGCTTCGGCCACGAGTTCTCGGGCGTCGTCACCGAGGTCGGCGAGGGTGTCGAGAAGTTCGCCGTCGGCGACCGCGTCGTCGCCGCCAACACCGCCCCCTGTGGCGCGTGCTGGGCATGCACCATCGGTCGGGAATCGCTGTGCGAGAACCTGCAGTACCTCAACGGCGCATTCGCCGAACAGATCGTCGTGCCCAAGGCGATCGTCGACCGCAACACCTACAAGCTGCCCGACTCACTCGCGTTCGAGGCCGCCGCCCCGCTCGAGCCGCTGTCGACGGTCGTGCACGGCATGCATGAGTCGGGCATCGCGCTCGGCGACACCGTGGTGGTCAACGGCGCCGGGCCCATCGGCCAGATGTTCCTGAAGCTGGCGCAGCTGCGCGGCGCGTCGGTGATCGTGGCCGACCGTTCCGAGGGCCGCCTGCAGCAGGCGCTCGAGGCGGGTGCGGCACACGTCGTCAACCTGTCCGGGCTCGAGACGCCGCAAGAATGCGCGGACGCCGTGAAGCCGTTCACCCCCGGCGGCCGCGGCGGCGACGTCGTCATCGAAGCCGTCGGGCTGCCCCAGGTGTGGGAGCAGGCCGTGCTGCAGCTTCGTCCGGGTGGCACCGCGGTGCTGTTCGGCGGCACCCCGAAGAACGCCCCGTTCACGCTGAACTCGTCGGACATGCACTACAACGAGTACACGATCAAGGGCGTCTACCACCACCAGCCCCGGTTCGTGCAGATCGCGGTCGAGCTGCTGGGCAATGGCAAGTTCGACGGCATGAGCCTGGTCACCGAGGTGCGCCCGCTCGAGGCGCTGGTCGACTCGCTGGAAGACATGAGCAAGGGCCTCGGCTCGAAGTACATCCTGCGCCCGTAGTTTCTTCGGGGGGATGCCCCCCACCAAGCTCTTCATCCACTTTCACAAGGAGGAACACCCATCATGTTGCTGGAGAAGGAACGCGCTGAGGTCGTCCACGTCTGTCAGGAGATGCAGCGACTCGGGCTCGTTGTCGGCACCGCGGGCAATGTCTCGGTGCGCGTCGGCGACCAGGTCGTCATCTCGCCCTCGGGCATGGACTACCAGACCATGGAACCCGGCGACGTCGGTGTGCACGACCTGCAGGGCAACCCGATCGATGCCAAGTACAAGCCGTCGAGCGAACTGCCGCTGCACCTGGCCGTGTATGCGGCGACCGACGCCGGCGCCATCACCCACAACCACGCCCCGGCCTCGACGGCGCTGAGCCTGGTCGTCGACGAGATCCCGGCGACGCACTACTACTCGTCGATGTTCGGCGGACCGGTGCGGGTCTCGCCCTACGCCACGTTCGGCACCCCGCAGCTGGCCGAGAATGTCGCCGCTGCCCTGCATGGGCGCACCGGCGCGCTGATGGCCAACCATGGCGCGCTGACTACCGGGCCCACCCTCGCAAAGGCTTTCTCGCTGCTGCCCTATCTCGAGTACATTTGCGAGGTGCAGTTGCGTGCCATGGCCGCAGTCCCGGGCATGGCTGCGGGGGCGTCGATGAAGGTGCTCTCGCGCGAACTCCTCGACGAGGCCGGCGCCGGCATGAGCGGCTACGGGCAGTCGAAATAGCGCTCGGACGAGCACACATCCCCTCACAACAAGCACGGAAGCGCGGTGGTAGTGGTGGCCCAGCCGGGAACCCCGACGACGAAGCAGGAGCGGCAGGACAGGCTTGCCACGCTGATCTTCTCGCGGGGCACGATGCGTGTCGAAGAACTGCAGGACGAGATGGGCGTTTCAGCGATGACGCTCTATCGCGACCTGGCAGAACTTGAGTCCCGGCAGGTCATCATCCGCGCCCGTGGTGAGGTCTCGGCGGCGGCTTCGTCGCTGTCCGAGACGAGTTTCGTGTTTCGACTGGGTCAGGAGGCGTCGTCCAAGCATGCGCTCGTGCCGCTGGCGGCGCCCCTGGTCGAGCGGGGCGACTCGGTGCTGGTTGACGACTCGACGACGGCGCATTTCATCCTTGAGAGCGTGCTCGACAAGGGCTCGCTGACGGTGGTGACCAATTGCACGGGGCAGGCCGACCTGGTCGTGCAGCATTCCGATGCCGAGTTGATCATGGTCGGTGGGCGGTACCGCCGTGCGCTGCAGGCGTTCTACGGACCCTCGGCGATGGCTGCGCTCGGCGGCCTGCGGGTCGACGTCGCTTTCCTGGGTGCTGCGGCGATCCAGGACGGCATGGTCTATCACCCCTATGAGGATGTGGCGGCGTTCAAGCGGTTCGCCGCGACCCGGGCCACGACCTCGGTGCTGGTCGTCTCGGCCTCGAAGTTCGACCGCACCGCACTGTATGAGGTCGGACGGCTGGTCGACTTCGACGTGATCATCACCGACATGGACCCCCATGAGCCCCAGCTCAAGGCTGCGGCCGAGGCGGGGGTGCGGGTGATCAGCTCGCACTGACGACGCCTGCTGCCCGGGCCCGCCCGGGTGTCCAGAACCCGGCCGGACTTCACGAGTCCGCCGCCGCACCAGTCCATTTCACCAACTCCTGTCGAGGTGAAAGGGACACGCCGACGCCCTTGTGAACACGCTGACACCCGCAGCCGGGTGTCGAGGTGCAGCCAAAGGTGTCGGCGTGCACATCGGATCTGGACCGACCCCGGCGCCCGTCCGCGGCACCCGACACCCTCTGCCCGCCCAGGCCAACCGAAACCTGCACACGTGACCTGGGTGCCACGAATGCGCCCCATTCCCGGCGAACGAGCTGCGGACGAGGCACTGGTGCCAGTTGTGCAAGATCTCGGGGCACTGCACCCCGGCCCCACCCCCGCATCGCCCGCGGACGGGCGCTGAGGAGCCCCAGGAGGCCTCGTCCACAGGCCGACCGCCGCCAAAGGACACGCCGACACCCTTGTGAACACGCTGACACCCGCAGCCGGGTGTCGAGGTGCAGCCAAAGGTGTCGGCGTGCACTTCGGATCAGGATCGACCCCGGCGCCCGTCCGTGGCACCCGACACCCTCTGCCCGCCCAGGCCAGCCGAAACCTGCACACGTGACCTGGGTGCCACGAATGCGCCCCATTCCCTGCGAACGAGCTGCGGACGAGGCACTGGTGCCAGTTGTGCAAGATCTCGGGGCACTGCACGGCGTGGTGGGTGCACCTGCCGGGGAACGGCGTCATCCCCCCACCCGGCCGCCCCGCTGGCACACCAGAACCCGGCAGGAGCTCGGGAATGGGGGTCATGGAGGACCACTCGGGCGAACTCGTGCCGGGTTCCGGACACAGCTTGGCCCCGGACACAGCTTGGCCCCGGCTTCGGCCCGTAGGCCGGGGAGCACCCACGTGGCCCGTTCAGCCCGCCCAGGCCACCACCAGCAGCACCACCGACAGCACGATCTCGACCACCCCGACCTGCAGCGGGCTCAACGGGCGACGCCTCGCCACGACCGGTTCAACCACCGCCCGCACCAGGCACAGGGCGGCGAAGAGCACCCACGGCCACCCCAACCACCCGGATGCGGCCGCCACGACCACCCCCGCCAGCAGCAGCACGTGGTAGCCGATCGAGCCGAGCAGCCAGCCGGTGTGCCCCCGTTGCCTGATCATCGTCTTGACGACCAGCACCGTGCCCGCGAAATAGGCGGCGGTGGCCACCAGCGTGGCGATATCGGTCGACGTGGCCGAACCGAGGTCGGCAGGCGACCAGAACCTGGTGACCACCCCCACCCCTGTGCCGGCGGCAACGCTCACCAACCCGGCAGCCAGCGACCGTTCCTGCTTGTGCCGGGTGGCCAGCAGTGCCGCGCCGATCAACACGGCTCCGAGGGGTGCCCACCAGAGCACACCGGGCCCGCCATACCCGACGGCCACCCCGCCCAGCACCACCGTCGCCAGGCCGTACACCAGCAGCGGGTGCCGGTAGGCCGCGCGTCGCGAGGGCGGCGATTTCGTCCACAAATTCAGGGCATTGAACGCGAGGTAGCCGCACACCCAGGCCGGCCCGAGCACGAGCGCGGCCATTTCGGAGGATTTGCTGACGGTCACCGAGGCTGAATGCAGCATGAGACCCACCAACCAGGGCACGACCAGGATCGCCCAGGCACCATGCTGCTGGGGAACCCATCCGGGCGAACGACGTGGACGACCCGACCTCTGGCGCCGCACCTGCGGCCCCGCACCACGCACCACAGCCGTGGATGCGGAGGTCGTAGCGTTACCAGACATGGAACCCACGCTAGCCCACCCAAATTCCCAGCTGACAGCGTGGGTTCACCATTCCTTTTGGGAATTTCTCAGATTCGTAACAAAAACGGTGTTACGGGATGTATCCTTCATCCCTCGCCCATGGATATCCTGTTGCATGCTCGCTGGACAGCGCGCAGGACAAGGAGGTTCGTTTCATGGTTCAGAACGTCGAGAGTTTCAACCTTGACCACCGAACAGTAGCGGCCCCCTATGTGCGCGTGGCAGACACGAAGCACTTGCCGGGGGGCGACATCATCACGAAGTACGACGTGCGCTTCTGCCAGCCCAACGAGGCCCACCTGCCGATGCCGACCGTGCACTCGCTGGAGCACACGATGGCCGAACGCATCCGTGACCACGTCGACAACGTGATCGACCTTGGCCCCATGGGATGCCAGACAGGCTTCTATGTCACCGTCGTGAACCAGGACGAGGTGGGCGGCATGCCGGCCTTCCTCGACACCCTGGCCACTACGCTGTCCGATGTCATCGCGGCTGAGGAGGTGCCAGCCGCCAACGAAGTGCAGTGTGGTTGGGCAGCCAGCCATGACCTGGCCGGTGCGCAGGCAGCGGCCAGCGAGTTTCTTGCACACAAGTCGGAGTGGGAGACGGTGCAACAATGAACACCGCAGAACATGGATTGACCAGCCAGCGCCCGACGGTGCGCGCGCTGGTGATTGCCGCAATGGGCGATGAACTGCGCCCCTTCAGCGACCGCGCCAGCGACCTGCAGCGCGTGACCGAGGTGGGTGCGGCCAGGTTTCAGGCCGGACGCCTCGCGGGCCAGGACGTGGTGCTCGTGCGCAGCGGCATCGGCCTGGTCAATGGTGCCTCGGCAGTGCTGACAGCACTGCACCTGTGGCAGCCCGACCTGGTGATCTCGGTCGGCAGCGCCGGCGGCATGGAGGGCAAGGTGACCCCCGGTGACGTGGTGGTCTCGACCGAGCTGAACTACTCCAACGCCGACGCGGTGGCCTTCGGCTACGTGCCGGGGCAGGTGCCGGGCATGCCAGCCCGGTTCCCGGCGGACATGGCGGCGATCGAGCGGCTGCGCATGGTGCCCGGTGTGGTGCTGGGGCCGATCGCGTCAGGTGACGTGTTCGTGGCCGGCAACCTGCTCGACACGATCGTCTTCGAGCATCCCGACACGGTGGCGGTTGACATGGAATCGGCCGCCATCGCCCAGGTCTGCTATTCGTTCGAGGTGCCGTTCGTCTCGGTGCGCGGCATCTCTGACATGGCCGGGCCGAACGCCGGCGAAGAGTTCAACGACAACCTGTCGAGCGTGTCGCAGCGCGCGGCTGAGGTGGTCGAGGCATTGCTGGGCCAGGGCGACCTGGCGCCACACCACCACGAGACACCTCAGGGTGCCGCTGTCTGAACAAGAACACACCTGCCCTCGACGCATCGAGGGCAGGTGTGTGGTTCCTTGAGGGGTGCCGGCCTCACACCGGCAGGTTGTTCGACAGCCCCAGTGCCTGGTGCACCAGCTCGACCGGGTGCACCATCTTCACACCCGAATGCTTCTCGATCTGCCAGCGGCAGGTCTCGGTGTCACAGGCCCCCAGGTTCGGGTTGGTGGCCTTCACCATGTCGAACACCGGCTGGCCGACGGCCTTGGCGATCTCGTACTTCTCTTTCTTGAGGCCATAGGTGCCGGCGATGCCGCAGCAGGGCTGGTTCGAGTCGACAACCTTGACACCCGGGATCGATTCCATCACCGTCAGGGCCGGCATGCCCATGGCCTGCGACTTCACCTGGCAGGGCTGGTGGTAGGGCACGGTGACGTTGATCTCGCGGAACATCTCGGGGGTCAGCACGCCCTCGTCCATGATCTCGAGCAGGAACTCCGAGGTCTCACGCATGCGGGTGCCGACGTCGAGCAGGCGCGGGTCGTCCACGCCCAGGATCTGGTGGGCCTCATGCTTCATCATGCCCGCACACGAACCCGAGCTCGACACGATCGTCAGGTCTTTGCCCGCCGAAAGCAGCGCGTCACACAGCGACAGCACGTCGCGACGTGCGCCCTCGAACAGGCCATTGCTCTGCTGGGCCAGGCCGCAGCAACCCTGCTTGGGGACGAGCACCTCATAGCCCAGGAACTCGAGCACCTCGATGGTCTTCTTCGACGTCTCGACCTCGAAGTAGCCGCCGGCGCAACCGGTGAAGAACACGATCGGCTCACGGGTGGGCTGCTTGACCGGGGGCTTGCGCTTCTTGAGCCAGCCCTGCACCGTCTGCGACTGGGCCGGCGGCATCGCGGCGTCCTCGGCCACACCCACCACGGCCTGGACGATCTTGCGGATCGGCTTGTTGCCCAGGGCCATGTTCGCGATCGGGGCGAACGGGGTCATGAACTTGCCCATCAGCGTGGTCTGGGTGATCAGCTTGTCGCGCACCGGGATCTTGCCCGCGCGCATCTCTGCACGGCGGATGGTGTTGATCTCGGCGATCTTGACCCCCTGCGGGCAGGCCTGGGTGCAGATGCCGCATGACGAGCAGTAGTCGATCGAATCATCGACGGACTCGCCGTTGCGGAAGCGCTCGGCCTGCGGGCCCACGAACTTCGGGCCGGGGAACTTCGGCGTCACCCGCGCGACCGGGCATTGCGTTTCACAGATGGTGCACTTGACGCAGTGGTCGAGGGTCTCGCGCATCGTGGTGTCGGGATGCCCGTGGCCTGCGGCGGGCGACATGGCAGTGCCCGGCTTGTTGTCGAGGTCAGTCATCAGTTGGCTCCTTCAGTGATGGTGGCCGCAGCCTTCATCGCGCTGCCGAGGGCGATGCCCTCACCAGACTTCTCATCCCACCGGATCGACCCGGCGAGCACCCCGCCCGCGGCAAGCACGTTCGGGTACACGGGCTGGCCGTCGTCGCCGAGCACGCGCATGCCCTCGTCGGTGCGCAGGCCGACCTGGAACAGCGGCTGCGGCTTGCCCCAGAAATCCCCATGGATCAGCTGGGTGGCATCGGTCGCGCTGACCGGCAGCCCGAACACCGTCTCGCTGACCTTGTTGTACGAGTCGACCGCCAGCGTGCCCGACTCGAAGCCGCCACCGCAGTGCACGACCCAGTCGGTGGTGATCCTGCGCTCGCCGCCTGCCGTGTGCACCTTGACGGCGCTTGCGCGTCCGCCGTCAACCTCGAGGCCGGTGACCTCGGCACCCAGCATGACCCGCACCCGGGCCGCCTTTGCCGCGGCGAGCAGCGCCTGGTTCAGGCGCATGCCGACGACCGACGGGGGCTGCGAGACGATCTCGAAGACCGGCGCACCGACCGCCTTCTCAACCTCGTCATAGACGGTCGGGTCGTTGAGCCCGAGCACTGCGGGCACGCCGACGGTCTCGCCCGGCTCGACGACCTGCTTGACCGCCGCGGCGAACCGCGCGCGGAAACCCGGGTCGTCCATCGCCCGGGCGTACTGGACGGGGCTGATGTCGATCTCGTGTTCACGTGCCGGCAGCGAGAAGCTGACGTGCCGCGCCGGGGCGGGGTCGCCATCGGGCAGCGGTGTGCGGGCGATGTTCCCCGCGATCAGTTCCGGGTGGTAGTCCTTCAGCTCGTGGATGCCCACGATCACGTACTTCTTGCCCTGCTCGGCCTTGCCGTTGGCCAGGCTGCGCGGCACCAGCGCGGTGGGGCGCAACGCACCGACAGCGGTCGGGTACAGGTCGTTGGTGTTGGTCGAACCCACCAACGCGTCGTCACCCAGCACCTCGCGCAGCAGCGCCACACCCTGCTCGACCGCATCGCGTCCGGTACGCCGGTAGGGGTGCTCGTCGCCCACCTGGTCGATGGCATCGAGCGGGCTGGTCACCAGCGTCTTGTCGTCACCGGCGTAGCCCAGGATGTCGATCGTGCCCTGCGACAGCTGCAGACCGCCCAGACCCTTGGTCACCATGGTCACCGTGCGGCCGGCCCGCGCCAGTGCGATGGACGCCGTGAGCCCGGCGATCCCCGAACCCACGACGACGACACGCTCGCTGCCCCGGCGCGGCTGTGCCTCGCTCGCCTGTGTCTGACTCATACCAGCACCTCTTCCTCAGCATGCGGCAGGTGTTCGACATCGAACGTGCCGTGGAAAATCCAGTTGTCCAGTGCGGTCTGGCGCACCTGGTCGCCGTAGAGGATCGGCCACAGCCCGATCCAGCGGTTCTTGAGGAACAGCCGCATCAGTTCGGTGGCGCGCACCAGGTCGACCATCTTCTCCTCCAGTGCCACACCCGTGGCGCGCATGGTGCAGAAGCCACCCTGGCAGGGGCCCATGCCCAGGCGCAGCTGGCGGCGCAGGTCGTCGAAGGTGGCGGTCGGCTGCTCGGCCATCAACTGGGTGATCATGCCGCGGTTCATCAGCTCGCATTCGCAGATGATCTGGTCGTCGCGACGGTCCTTCTCGCGCTCCTCGAGGCGATGGGTCACGTGGTACAGCTTCTGGTCCTCGTTGCCCGGGATGACCTCGACGGCGGTCTTGCACTCGTGCGACTCGCCGAGCTTCTCCTCCATGATGTCGACCATGTGCTGGGCCATCAGGCGATAGGTCGTCAGCTTGCCGCCGATGATCGACAGGATGCCCGAGACACCGTCGCGGGTGTCATGCTCGAGGATCTTCATCCCGCGGGTCATGTGGCGGGTGTCCGCTGCCGAGACCCGCGGGTCCTTGAACAGCGGGCGCGCGCCCGACCAGGCGTGCACGGCGCGCGACTGGCGGAAGCCGGGCACGAGCGCCTCACCGGCGTCGAGCATCTGCTGCACCTCGTCGCGCGGGATCGCGAGTTGGTCGGGGTCATCGGCCTTGACGTCGGTGGTGCCGATGATGCTGACGGTGTGCACGGGCACGAGGATGTCGCCGTCGGCGGGGTAGATGCACCGGTTGACCACGCTGTTCACCAGCCGGTGGTTCATCGCGATCATGATGCCGCGACCGGGCACGACCTCGACCTGCTCACACCCGGCCATGCCGGCGATCTGGCCGGCCCAGGGGCCGCCGCAGTTCAGCACGAACCTGCAGTCGATCAGCACCTCTTCGCCGCGCTTCTCGTCATAGGCCGTGACCTGGCGCACGGCGCCGTCGGCAACATCGATGGCGGTGACGCGGTGGTAGGTCAGCAGGTGGGCACCGTGGCGCTTGGCATCGTTGGCGGCACCCCAGACGAGCTGCCAGCCGTCGACCGAGGCGTCCTCGACGGCGAAGGCGCGCTTGATGCCGGGGTTGAGCCGCGGCTCGCGGCGCAGCGCTTCTTTGATCGTGATCTCTTCGAACGGCACCCTGGCCTCGGTGGCCCCGATGGCGAATCGACCTGAATACTCCAGGTCGTCCTCGGGTGTCACGACGAACATGCCGCCGGTGTCTTCGACGGCATGGGCCTGGATGCGGCGCAGGATGGCATTCTCTTCGGCGCACTCGGTGGCCGAGTGCTGGTCAGAGACGACATAGCGCCCACCAGAATGCAGCAGGCCGTGGTACCGGCCGGTAGTGCCTTGGCCGAAGTCGGCCTTGTCAAGCAATGCCGTGGAATATCCACGCATCGCCACATCTCGGACGACGCCCGCGCCGGTGGCCCCGCCACCAATCACGACGACATCCACGCTCAGACGCTTCATGCGGTCCTCCCCATCGAGGTTAGGGTTCGCCTTCCACCATATTGGCCCCGGGACGTCCGTGGAGCCCCGGGCGACAAGTTCCATGACGCGCCGACGCCGGTGGCACATTCGTGCACCACCGGCGTCGGAATGGCTTGTCGGGCCCGGGTTTTACGTCAGCAGACCGGTTCGTTAATCAGTGAGCTTCAGGGCCTGGCGCAGGCTGATCACCCCGCCGGTCTGCAGCAGGCTGCGGCGATAGATCTTCTCGCCGACCACGACCGTCAGGGCGGCGAACACCAGGTTGATCACCAGCCCGATGACCAGGTCGTACCACTGGGCCGTGCCCGCCACGAACCTGGCCGGCATCATCACCGACGAGAGCACCGGCAGGTAGCTCAGCACCGTCTGCGCGGTTCCGGTGACGAACAGCCCCGCGAAATAGACGGCGGTGAGAATCAGCGTCAGTGGGGTGGTCGTCTGCTGCAGGTCCTCCTGCCGGCTGGCCAGCGAGCCGGCCACGGCCCACACACAGGCCAGCGCCAGGAACCCGGCGATGAAATAGACAAGGAACCACGCCACGCCACCGCCCAGGCTCGGCAGCATCGCCTTGTACGGGGTGAAGCTGACCGCGACCAGCGCGACGATGCCGAACACCGCCATCTGCCCGAAGCCGAGCAGGGTGTTGCCGATCACCTTGCCGGCCAGCAGATGCCTGATGGGGATGGCTGCCGAGATGATCTCGACGATGCGGCTCGCCTTCTCTTCGACGACCGAGCCCGCGATCTGCATGCCGAACGTCAACGCCGACATGAAGAACAGCACCGCGAACGCGAAGCTGACCACCTGGGCCAGCATCGCCTGGTCGGCCGACCCGTCGAGCAGCTGGGTGTTGATGGTGGTGGCCCTGGCGAGTTCTTGCGGGGTCATGCCCGCCTCGACGGCGAGCGTGCCCGAGACCACCCCGGCGAGCGCCTGGCTGAGCGCCTGCTGCAGGCCCAGGTCGGCCTGCTTCTCGAAGACCAGTTGCCAACTGCCATCCGGCTGCGACAGCAGGAAAGCGTCGACGGCCCCGTCTGCCACCAGCTGGCGTCCCTCGGCGTCGGACGCGACGGTGCGCGCGGTGACCGAGTTCTTGTCGTTGGCCGCGTGCTCGATCTCGTGCGCCCCGTGGACGACCGACTGGCCCGCAGCATTGTTCACTGCGACGACCGACTCGTGTGACCGCTGTGCCAAGAAGATCTGCACCCCGGCGAAACCGATGATCAGCACCAGCGTGATCAGCGTGCTGGTCAGGAATGCCTTGTCAGTGAGCTTCGTGAACAGCTCGCGGCGCATCACGATCGTCCACGGGTGCCGTGGGGGTGAATACGGCCTGGTGCTGGGGCGGCCTGCGGGGTGGGTCGCGGTGGTCGGCTGCGCGAGGGCCTCGGTGCCCTGTCGGGTGTCGGTGCTCACTGGTCCGTGACCTTTCGGTAGATCTCGCTGAGGGATGGGCGGATGGGGGCGAACTCGTGCACCGGCCCCCGGCGCATGGCCTCGCCCAGCACCGCCTGGGTGCCGTCCTCGGCCAGGTCGGCGAGCACGGCGATGTTGCCGTCGACGTCGACGACCTGGACGCCCGCCAGGTCACGCACCCAGCCGGCATCACCGGCGACGACCAGGCGGTGGCGCACCGGGCCGAGCGCGATGAGCTGCTCGCGGGTGCCCTGGGCGACGACTCGTCCACCGGACAGGATCACCAGGCCGTCGCACAACCGCTCGACCAGGTCGAGCTGGTGGCTGCTGAACAGCACGGGCACCCCGGCGCCGGTGCGGCGGCGCAGCAGTTCGCTGGTGGCATCGACGGCCATCGGGTCGAGGCCCGAGAAGGGCTCGTCGAGCACGAGCATCGTGGGGCTGGCCAGCAGCGCTGCGGCGATCTGCACACGCTGCTGGTTGCCGAGCGAGAGCTTCTCGAGCTTGTCCTTGAGCCGTTCGCCCAGACCAAGTTCGGTGAGCATGTCGGTGGCTTCGACCCGGGCCTGTGCCGGGGTCATGCCGCGCAGTTCGCCCAGGTAGACCAGCTGCGACAGGATCGGTTGCTTGGGGTAGAGGCCGCGTTCCTCGGGCATGTAGCCGAACGCGCGCCGGTTGGCATCGGTGGCGTGGTGGCCGTCCCACAGCACGCTGCCGGCAGTGGGGGCCAGCAGGCCCATGATCATGCGCATCGTGGTGGTCTTGCCGGCACCGTTGGCACCGACGAAGCCGATGGTGGCGCCGTCCGGCACGGTGAATGACACCCCGTCGACGGCAAGGCGTTCACCGAAGCGCCTTGTCAGCCCTTGAACTTCCAGCATTTTACCCCCTGGTCGGTGGCCCTGCTTGTTGATGGTCCAAGCCTTGCCGACCGCCCGGGTCGTCCGGATCAGTCGAGGGGCGGAATTCGGCGCTCCCCCACAGTGATGAGCCCGGCCTCATAGGCGAAGACCACCGCCTGCACCCGGTCACGCAGCTGCAGCTTTGAGAGCAGGTTGCTGACGTGGGTCTTGACGGTCGCCTCGCCGACAAACAGCTGGGTGGCGATCTCGTGGTTGCTCAGCCCCCGTCCGATCAGGCCCAGCACCTCGCGCTCGCGTTCGGTCAGCCGGGCCAGTTCGGCAGCGCGCACCGGGCACGGCCCCGGCGACGTGGACGAGGCCTGCGCGCGGCTGGTGGCACCGCCTGCGGCTGGTTGCTGGTGAACCTGCTGCTGGGTCATCTCGGCGATGACCCGCATGGTGACCTCGGGGCTCAGCAGCGCATTGCCCTGCCCCACGGCTCGCACCGCCTCGACCAGGACCGCCGGGTCGGAGTTCTTCAACAGGAAGCCCGCCGCGCCGGCCCGCAGGCCGTCGAACAGGTAGTCATCGCGGTCGAAGGTGGTCACGATGATGACCTTTGCGTCGCTGTCGGCGACGATGCGTTCGGTGGCGGCAATGCCGTCGAGCACGGGCATCTGCACATCCATGAGCACCACGTCGGGAGCGAGCCCGGCCACCGCGTTGATGGCCTCCTGGCCGTTCGCCGCCTGCCCGACGACCTCGATGTCGTCCTCGACGGACAGGATCATGGCGAAGCCCGCACGCAGCATGGCCTGGTCGTCGACGAGCAGCACGGTGATGGGGTTCTCGGTGTCGATCGGCTTCTCGGTCACGATGCCAACCCTGCCACCTGGCCGGTGCCATGACGCAGCAGCGGCAACCGCACCCGCACGCGGTAGCCGCCCGTGGGGCGCGGCCCCAGCTCGACCTCACCGCCGAGCGACTCGGCGCGCTCGCGGATGCCGAGCTGGCCGTAGCCCGAGCCGCCGCTGCCGGGGCGGGGCGTGCCGTCATCGGTGACCTCGACCTCGGCGAAGAGCAGGTCGAGCCGCACCACCACCCGCACGTGGCGCGCGCTCGAGTGGCGCCGGGCATTGGTGATCGACTCCTGCACCGTGCGATAGATGGTCAACCCGACCGGCAGCGGTACGTCATCGGCCCCACGTTCGGCGTGCTCAATCAGGCTGTACTGCACCGTGAACCCGGTGGTGGTGGCGGCGCGGGCGAGGTCGGCAACCTCGGCCAGGGTGGGTTCGGGGGCCCGCCCTGCCTCGTCCAGTTCACGCGGTGAGCGCAACGTGCCCAGCAGACCGCGCATCTGGGTGACGGCCGACCGGCTGGCATCGGCGACATTGTCGAGCGCCTGGGCGGCGAGGTCGGGGTCTTTCGAGAGCACTGCCCGGGCTCCTGAAGCCTGGACGCCCATCACCGAGATGTGGTGGGCCACGACATCGTGCAGTTCGCGCGCGAGCCGCAGGCGTTCGGTGAGCACCGCGTCTTCAGCGATGCGCTCGGACTGCACCTGGATCGTCTCGGCCTGCTCACGCAGCACGTGCTCGGTGCGGGCCTGGCGCCAGGCGACCTGGCCCATGAGCACCGACGAGAACAGGTAGACGCCATTGGCGAGCACGGACCCGACGATCGCCCCCGTCAGGGGGCTGAACAGGCCCGCCGATTCGGCCGGCAGGATGCCGAGCCCTTCGAGCCCGCGCCCCACAGCGAATTCCCAGACGAGCCAGGTCGCCAGACCCAGCGCAAGCGCTGCTGCGGCCAGGATGGTGGCGCGACGGTTCGATCCCCAGGCCAGCCCGCTGTAGAGCCCCAGGAAGGCGAACAGTTGGAAGACCAGGGTGTAGCCGACCTCGGGCGCATAAGTCACGGCCAGGAAGAAGTGCACGCCGAGCAGCAGCATCGTCGGCAGCGGGAACCTGCGCCGGAACACGAGCAGCGCCGCGCCGGTCACGAGCAACAGCACGCGCAGCCAGGTCGCCGAGGTGACCTGTTCGTGGGCGAGCTGCGAGAGCACGGCTTCGGAGTTCAGCCACCCCATGGTCAGCGCGAGCGTTGCCAACACCACATCGGCACGCCCGATGGGCGGGCGCGGGCGCTCCCAGTCGTCGTCCCAGCCGAACCACTCACGCAGGCGTTCGATGATGCTCACCCGGTCAGCCTATGGCGGCTGGGGGCGGGTGGGATCCGTCCCTGGAGGGACGTGGCGGCGTGCCGGCGTCCGCCTTTCCGGGGAGTCCGGCCCGTGGCACGCCCTGACCGTCACGCCGGTATCGTGGCCACGGACCATGCAGACGACGTGATTGTTGGGAGGCCGCTCCATGGGACAGCCGCCGTACCCCCCGGGACGACCGCCTCAGGAGGGTCCCCGGCCCCCACAGGGACCATGGGTTCCGGGAGCCGGGCCGGGGCGTCCGCCGCAGGGGCAGCGCCCGCCACAGGGGCCCCCACCACCGCATGGGCCCGCTCCGCAGCAGCGACCCCCGCAGTTCAGCCCCGACCCCGGCGACACGGTGCGCATGGTGCCGCGTGCGAGGGGTGCGGGCAGCCCCGGGACGGCCGCGGGCGCCCCCTCCGGCCCAGCCCAACCGCCCGCGGCGCGTCGTCCACCACGACGCATTGACCCACCACCCGGCGTGACCGTCACGGTGGGACGCGACCCCAGCAGCATGCTGGTGCTCGACGACCCGCTGGTGTCGCGGCAGCACGCGATGATCCGCCGTGAGGGGCCGAACTTCGGGGTGCGCGACGCGAACTCGCGCAATGGCACGCAGCTGAATGGCCACGACATCCGCCAGGCGCTGGTGACCCCGGGCGACCGGCTGACCATCGGGCGCACCAGCTTCGCCAACCACCAGGGCGTGCTGGTCGAACTGGACGACCGCGACACCGCACTCGTGGCGAACAACATCAGCTTCACGCTCAAGGACGGCAAGGTGCTGATGGACGGCCTCTCGTTCTCGGTGCCCGGCGGCAGCCTGGTGGCGATCGTCGGGCCCTCGGGAGCGGGCAAGTCGACGCTGCTGAAGGCACTGACCGGTTCACAGCCGGCGACGTCGGGGCAGGTCTTCTATGCGGGGCACGACCTGTACCAGAACTATGAACAGTTGCGCACCCGCATCGGCGTGGTGCCGCAGGACGACGTCGTGCACCGCGACCTGACGGTGCGCAAGTCGCTGGGATATGCCGCCGAACTGCGACTGCCCGCTGACTACGACAAACCCGCCCGCGACCGCGAAGTGAACGAGGTCATCGGCGAGCTGGGGCTGACCGCGCACGCCGACACACTGGTCAAGAAGCTGTCGGGTGGCCAGCGCAAGCGCACGTCGGTGGCGATGGAGCTGATCACCCAGCCGACGCTGCTGCTGCTCGACGAGCCGACCTCGGGCCTCGACCCGAGCCTCGACCGCGACGTCATGGAACTGCTGCGCCAGCAGGCCACCGGCGACCGCACAGTGCTCGTGATCACCCACTCGGTGGCCAATCTCGACGACTGCGACGCGGTCGTGGTGCTGGCCCCCGGCGGCAAGCTGGCCTATTTCGGGCCGCCGTCGCAGGTGGCACAGCGGTTCGGCACCGACAACTACGCCGACATCTTCGACTACATCAAGGCCGACCCCAACCGGTGGCAGGCCATCGAGCGGCACGCACAAGCCGCGGCCGGGCACCCTGCCCAGCAATTGCAGCGGCAGGGGCCCCCACCCCAGCTGCCACGGCCTCGTCCACCGAAGACCGACCGGCAGTTCAGCACACTGGTGCGCCGGCAGCTCGAGATCATCATCAGCGACAGGTCGTATGCGGCGCTGAGCCTGCTGATGCCGATCGTGCTGGGGTTCGCGGCGTGGGTGATCCCGGGCGAGCAGGGCTTCGGGTCGGGCCAGCCGTCGAGCGAGCCGGGCCAGTTGCTGCTGGTGCTGGTGATGTGCGGCGCGCTGATGGGCATGGTCACCACGGTGCGCGAATTGATCGCCGAACGCCCGATCTACCTGCGGGAACGGGCTGTCGGTGTGCAGCCGCTGATCTACCTGTGGTCGAAGGTGTCGGTGCTGGCGGGGCTCTCGCTGGTGCAGGCGCTGTTGCTGGTGATCGTGGTGCTCATCGGCAAGGACGGGCCGAGCGAGGGGGCGTTGTTCCCGGGGTCGTTCGAGCTGGTGTGGATGGTGTTCCTGATGACGCTGGCCACCGGCATGCTGGGGTTGTTGTTCTCGGGGCTGGTGACATCCCAGGAGCAGACCATGCCGGTGCTGGCGGTCAGCGTGATCCTGCAGCTGTTGTTGTGCGGCGGGTTGATCGACATCACCGGACGCCAGCCGCTCGACCTCATTTCGCATCTGGTGCCGGGGCGTTGGGCCTTTGGCATGGGGGCCAACACGATTGACTACCGCAGCCTGAACCCCTCGGCGCCCGATGACTGGTTGTGGGAGCACAACGCCGGGGTGTGGTTCATCTCGGGCATGGCGCTGCTGGTGTTCTCGGCAGCGATGTTCTGGGGAACACTGAAGCTGCTGGAGCGGCGCAAGTCGTCGACGTGAGCTGGTGTGGTGGGGCTCACGGTCGTCCGGGGGTTTGCCTCACCACGGCAACTTTGCACACCGGCGCCGCACGGCAAAGTTCCCGCCGATGGGCAAGGTTCCCACCGGCGGGCAATTACGCCAGGCTGAGGTGCCCTCTGCGCTCCGCGATGCCGAACGCGCGACGAACCCGGGTGAGCAGCAGGGCCGGCCGGGCGACTTCCTCCTTGCCCCATCGCGCGAACACCCAGCCGAGCGATTCGGCCGCCTCCTGGCGACGCTTCTCGCGGCGGACGACCTGGGCCGGCGTCTCCCCCGGGCGGGCCAGCACGGTGTACTTGTCCTGCCCGTCGTACTCGCCCAGCACCCCCAGCTCGGGCCACGCGAAGTCAGTGGTCGCGACAACATTGCCGCGCTCGTCCAGCACCTCGAACTGCTGCACCGGCATGGGCAGCCCGACGTCCATCATGGCCAGCCGACTACGGGTTTCGGCGGGGCTCTGGCTCAAGGCCGAAGCCATCGACAACGCCTGCCGGGCGCGATCGATGCCGTGGCGGCCCTTCAGCGTGTCGATGGCCTCGGCGACCTGCGCGTCGAAGTCAGGCAGCTTGAACTCCACCCGGGCGTTCCAGCGCGCGGCCTCCCAGGGAACCAGCCCCGCCGCAAGCCCCCGCACCCGGGTCAGGTCCACTACTGTCCGCGCAATCGAGGTGGCCAGCTGGTCACCGACCAGCGTCACGTGCTGCGCAGGAAGCGGCCCGGTCAGGACGGCTTGTGTCCGCGACGTCCGGCTGCGTCCGCCACCTGGACGGACGGTCGTGACGAGTTCGGGCACGAACAGTGTCGGCAGCCGGTGCAACAGAGCCGCCGATTCGAGGGCGAGCACATCATCCCGGGACGACGCCAGCGCCTCGTGCAGGAGCCGTCGGTCCGCAGGTCGTCCATCAGGACAGCTGAGGTAGATGCCCCTTGACAGCCGGACGAGCTGGCCACTCTTCACCAGCTGGGCGATCTGGTGCTTGTTGAGCCCGCGGCGATGCAGGTCAGCGGTGGTGATCGAGGTCATGCCCCCAGCAAAGCCCAATCCAGTAGCACCCGCCGCTCAGCATTCCCTACCTGTGGATAACCCTCCGCACGGTCGTCCGGGGGTTTGCCTCACCACGGCAACTTTGCACACCGGCGCCGCACGGCAAAGTTCCCGCCGATGGGCAAACGGGCAATCAGCGATCCAGCCAGCGCTTGATCACCCTGATCCGGTGGTCGACCTGGTCGGTCGTCGCCCGCCCCAGCGGCGGCCCGCCGCATTCACGGCGCAGGTCGGCATGCACGTGGCTGTGCGGCTTGCCCGTCACCCGCGCGTATTGCGCCACCAGCGAGTTCAGCTGCTTGCGCGACGATTCGAGCGCCCGGTGCAGGCTGACCTCTTCGGGCACCTTCTCGCGCTGCTCCTGCTTCTTGGCCCGGGCCAGGTGCCGCCGCTGCCGCTCGGCCAGCAAGGTCGAGATCTGGTCCGATTCCAACAGGCCGGGCAGCCCCAGGTAGTCGCGTTCCTCTTCGCTCGAGGGTTCGGCGACCATCCCGAACTGTTGCGCATCGAACAGCACATGGTCGAAGGCCGCGCCCGATCCCAGCGCCTCGAACGACCCCAGCAGCTCGTCCGGGTTGTCGCGGGTGCGGTTGGCCTCGTCCATCAGGGCTTCCGACTCGTCCCACAGGCCGTCCTCGTCGTTGCGTGGACGTCCGAGGACGTGATCACGCTGGCGCTCGAGCAGCGTCGCATGCGCCAGGATCACCGCCACCGTCGGCAGGAACACCGTCGCCACCTCACCACGGCGCCGGGTGCGCACGAATCGTCCGATCGCCTGGGCGAAGAACAGCGGCGTCGAGGTCGCCGTCGCATACACCCCGACCGCCAGCCGGGGCACGTCCACGCCCTCTGAGACCATGCGCACCGCGACCATCCAACGCTCGGTACCGGCCGAGAACTGCTCGATCTTCGCACTCGACCCGGGGGTGTCCGACAGCACCACCGTCGGCTTCTCGCCCGTGATCTCGGCCAACAGCCGGGCATAGGCGCGCGCCGTCGTCTGGTTCGTCGCGATCACCAGCCCACCGGCGTCCGGCACATGGCGGCGCACTTCGGTCAGTCGCACGTCGGCCGACTTCAGCACCGAGGCGATCCATTCGCCCTTCGGGTCGAGCGCAGTGCGCCAGGCGTGGGCGGTCAGGTCTTTGGTCAGCGCCTCGGACAGGTTGGCCTCGAGTTCGTCGCCTGACTTGGTGCGCCAGCGCATCGGCCCGCCGTAGTTCATGAACATCACCGGCCGCACGACGTGGTCGCGCAACGCATCGGCATAGCCATACGTGTAGTCGGCGTGCGACTTCTTCGTGCCGTCGGGCTGCTCGTCATAGGTCACGAACGGGATCGGGTTGTCGTCGCTGCGAAACGGGGTGCCCGTCAGCATCAACCGGTGCGTGGCCAGCGCAAACGCCTGCTTGATGGCATCGCCCCAGCTGAGCGCGTCACCGGCGTGGTGCACCTCGTCCAGGATCACCAGCGTGCGCGAGTTCGAGCACCGCGCCTCGTAGCTGAACACGTTGGCGGCCACACCCGCATAGGTCACCGCGACCCCGTCGAACTCGCGGCTGCGCCCTTTGCGGGACGCCCCGCCGCCCAGGCCGGGGTCGAGCTTGATGCCGGCGCGCCCGGCCGCCTCGGCCCACTGCACCTTGAGGTGCTCGGTGGGGCACACCACCACGATGCGGTTGACCCGATGGCGGCGCAACAACTCAGAGGCGACCCGCAGCGCAAAGGTGGTCTTGCCTGCGCCGGGGGTCGCCACCGCCAGGAAGTCGCGCGGCATCGCCTCGAGGTATTGCCCCAGTGCCTCGGCCTGCCAGGCACGCAGCGACTGGGCGGTGCCCCACGGTGCACGACCGGGATAGGCCGGGGGAAGGTGCTCGAGTGCTTTCGGGGCGCCGGTCGCTGCCTCGTCCTCACCCGGCGCCGCGCCCTGAAGTGGGTGCAGCGGTGCCCCGGCGGCGGTCTCGGGCTCGTCGGGGCCCGGCATGGGGAAGGCACTCATCGCCCACGAAGGTTAGTCGATGCCCCCGACAAACACGCCCGGGACGACCTCGCCTGTGGAAAACTCCGTCACGGTGACCCGATCGGGACAACAATGGACAGCGCAACCCACGACCCGGAAGGTGGCCACAGTGAGCCAGAACATGGGGGGCCAGAGCGAGAACTTCGACAAGCTGTTCAGTGACCTCATCGCCGAGACCCAGCGCGCCGTCGACGGCCTCGTCCCGACCGCCGACCAGCTCGGCCAGACCGAAGAGGTCGTGGGCCACGCCCATGACGACCGCATCAGCGTCTACATGAAGGCCGGCAAGGTCACGCGCGTCGAACTGCAGCCGCCCGTGCGCAAGCTCGACCTGCCTGAACTCGGCGAACACCTGGTCACCGCCATCAACGCCGCCCTCGAGGCCAACATCGCCGCACTCACCGCACAGCAGGGTGACCAGCCCGACTTCGCCCAGCTGTCGCAGCGCCTGCAATCGATCCAGGCCGAGTCGGTGCGCCAACTGAACAAGTACACCGAGGGCATGCACGAGATGCTGCGCTCCGCCCGCGACCTGGGCAGTACCGGCAGCGGTGTGAACGGCGGTGGCGGCAATGGCTGATGTGCAGTTCAACCTGGCCAGCCTTGACTCGTCCAGCAAACGCATGGACGCCGCGGTCGAGGACCTGGTCGCGAAGACCCAGTCGCTGCTCGGCGAAGTCTCGGACGTCACTGTGCTCGGCACCAATGACACCCTCGGCTCGATCGCCTCGATGCTGTATGGCCTGGCGATCCAGGCGGTGCAGGAATCCGTGGCCTCGGTGCAGGAGGAATACGGCGCCCACGGCGGCAAGCTGCGCGAGGCCGCCACCCAGTACGCAGCCGCCGAACAGGGCTTCGCCGACGCCAGCTCGCGGATGGTGGACCTCTGATGGCGGTCATGCTGCCGCCCGAGGCGTCCAAGCTGCTCAACGAGCTCGGCTTTGAATGGCCCGAGGGCAACGAGGACAAGGTCTTCGACTACGGCACCCGCTGGATGGCCTATGCCGGTGAGCTCGGCGGCGTGGTCCAGACCGCGACTGATGGCGCCAACACTGCGCTGGCCGACAACGTCGGTGAGGCGATGGACGCGTTCAGGACCGCCTTCACCGAATCCGAGGGCGTCGATGATGTGGCGCGCAAACTGCAGTTCGGTGCGAACATCATGGGCGGCTGCCTGTTCCTGGTGGGGGCCGCGATCATCGCCCTGAAGATCGCATTCGTCGTGAACCTGATCGCCACCGTGATCCAGATCGCGTCGGCCATCGCGGCGGCCGTCCCGACCGCGGGCGTCTCACTGGGCTGGATCCCGGTCGCCAAGCTGATCTGCCAGAAGCTGCTGAACATGGCGATCAACTTCGGCATCAGCAAGCTGATGGGGGCCTGAGATGCCCAAGGTCAACGCAGCAATGCGCGGCGTGTTCAAGGAAATGCTCGAGGACTACCTGCTGCAGACGGCCAAGAAGGGCGGACGAGGCGCTGCCCGGGAAGGCGGGCAGGCGCTGGGGCGCGAGGCGGCGCAGGCAGCCGGCCGCGAGGCCGACAAGGTGCTGAAGGTGCCGTTCAAGCTCACCAAGCGCATGCAGAAGTACAGCGACGAGATGACCCGTCAGCTCGAGCGCCAGCTGAAGCACTTCGACGGCATGACGCCCAAGCAGATCCTGGAGGGGCTCGAAAACCCTGCCAAGCGCACGGGCAAGGCGCAGAAGGAAGCCCGCGAGCGGTTCACGAAGCAGATGGCCAAGCGGCAGGAGCAAGTGGTCGAGAAGCTGGCGACGAGCAATCCGTCCGAGTTCGCCAAGCAGCTGAAGGAGTTCGGCGTCACCGCCAGCGGCAACACCTACGACGACATCTCGGCCCTGGCCCAGGCCCGCACCAAGGGCTTCATGGACACCGTGGCCGCGCTGCACGAGCCCGACATCGTCGCGGGCGGGCTCGACAGGATCGGCAAGAACGGCAACTGGGACAGCATGGGCCTGAGCAACGTGAACAGTTCAATCGGCTCGCAGTGGAAGAACCTCAAGCCAGACCTGATCGATGCCCTGCGCAAGATGGACCCCAACACCCCCATCAGCCTGGGTCACAACCTCTGAGTTCCCACCACCCCCACCGCCCGGGCTGGCAAGCTGGTGCCGGCCGACCACTGACGCACACCAACCAAGACCCGGAGGAAGCATGTCGGAGTTCACCGACCACCTGAGCCGCAAATGGGGCGAACTCGGCCCCGTCATCAAGGGCCCGAGCCTGACCCCCGCCCATGACGCGTTGCGTGACAAGGTGCCCGCGCAGATGTTCGAGGTCTGGCAGGAGTTCGGCTTCTCGGGTTTCGACAACGGCCGGTTCTGGTTGTGCGACCCCCTCGAATGGCAGGACGCCGCCGACGCCTGGCTCGAGACCCTCGACCTCGAGATGGACGACGACTACTGGGTGCCACTGGTGCGCGGCGCGCTCGGCGACCTCGAACTCTGGGGCCCCCGCACCGGCATGAGCGTGTCCATCGTGCCCGTGCGGGGCGAGGTCTACCCCAACGACATGGGCGACCTCATCAGCGATGCCGAAGACCAGGCCATGTCGATCCGCTCCGCGCTGCGGACCTATGACGAGGACTCGTTCGTGGTCTACGACGACGTCACCGAAGAGCCCCTGTTCGAGGAATGCCTGGCCAAGCTCGGTCCCCTGACCGCCGACGACATGTACACCTTCGTCCCCGTGCCCGCGCTCGGGGGGCAGGCCATCGTCGAGACAGCCGTCATCGAGCAAGCCGTGCCGCACATGCTGCTGCTCGCCTCGATGCAGCACAAGGATGTGCAGGGCGACATCTCGGCCACCCAGCACCAGCGCGAGCAGGGCATGGACGAGTGGATCGGCGGCGAGGGCTGAGCCCGGGCCAGACTCAGCTCTTGTTCGCCGCCGCCCGCTTCGCCTCGAGCGTGCCCACCTCGACCTGGTCGGGCGTGCTGCCGGTGTTCATGTCGCGGTTCAGGGCCGACACGGCAGCCATGGCCTCGTCGTCCAGCTCGAAGTCGAACAGGTCGAGGTTCTCGGCCATGCGCCCCGGGTTGGTCGACTTCGGGATGATCACGTTGCCCAACTGCAGGTGCCAGCGCAACACCACCTGCGAGGGGGTGCGCCCGACCTTCTCGGCAATCGCGGCCAGCCCAGAATCGTCGAAGACCCGCGCCCGGGCCAGCGGTGACCACGCCTCGGTCACGATGCCGAGTTGCTCGTGCACATCACGCAGCCCCTGCTGGGTGTGGAAGGGGTGCAGCTCGACCTGGTTGATCACCGGCACCACTCCCGTGACGTCGATGATGTGGCGCAGGTGCTCGGGCAGGAAGTTCGAGACGCCGATGTCGCGGATGCGCCCGGTGGCCTGCAGGTCGACCAGCGTCTGCCAGGTGGCGGCATAGTCGGTGCTGCGCGGCAGCGGCCAGTGGATCAGGTACAGGTCGACGATGTCGATGCCGAGGTCGTCCATCGAGCGTTCGAAGGCGGCGCGGGCGTCGTCCGGGGCGTGATAGGGGTTGTCGAGTTTCGTGGCGATGTAGAGCTCGTCGCGGATGCCCGAGGCCTTGATGGCCGCACCCACACCCTGTTCATTGCCGTACATGGCCGCGGTGTCGATGTGGCGGTAGCCGATCTCGATGGCCTGCTCGACCGCGGCCTGGGTTTCGGCCTGCGGGATCTTGTAGGTGCCGAACCCGACGCGCGGGATCGTGTTGCCTGAACGCAGCGTGATCGTGGTGTCCATGGGCCCAACCTACTCGCGACGTAGTCTCAGGGGCATGGCACACCCACAGATGTTCGACGACGACGACCCGGTGCTGGCCCGCGTGCGCGAGATCTGCCTTGCCCTGCCGCAGGCATCGGTCAAGATCAGCCATGGACGACCGGCCTTCTTCACGAAGAAGGTCTTCACCTACTACGGCGGCTCCATCAAGGTCGACGGCGAATGGCTCTCGCATGACCAGTCGATCATGGTGCTGCCCGACCCCGACGACGCCGAGGCGCTGCGCCAGGACCCACGGGCCTGGGTGCCGGGCTACCTGGGCCCTTACGGCTGGCTGGGCATTGACATCGACCTTGACGCCGACTGGGACGAAGTGGCTGAGCTGGTGACGGCGTCCTACCTGTTGACGGCCCCCGCGGCGGCTCGACACGAGCTGCAGCAGCGCTGACTCGGGGCCCGCTCACGCCTGATCAGTTGTTCAGGAAACTTTTTTCGACGAACCGGAATACAGGCCCGGGGGCTGTGGTTACACTGGTCACGAAGATTGAACCTTCAACATCTTTAGGAGCACCTCATGACCGGTCTGACCAACATCAACGGCACTTTCACCATCGACCCCGCCCACACCCGCCTCGGCTTCGTGGCCCGTCACGCCATGGTGACCAAGGTGCGCGGATCCTTCGACGAGCTCGAGGGCACCGCCTCGGGCGATGGCCAGAACCCCGAGTCGGCCCAGATCAACGTGGTGGCCAAGGCCGCCTCGATCAGCACCGGCCAGGGCGGCCGCGACGAGCACGTCCGCGGCGCTGACTTCCTCGACGTCGAGCAGTTCCCGAACGTCACCTTCACCTCGACCGACGTCAAGGTCGTCGACGAGGACACCCTCAAGGTGACCGGCGACCTCACCATCAAGGACGTCACCAAGCCCGTCACCATCGACTTCGACTTCAACGGCCAGGCCCAGGACCCGTTCGGCAACACCCGCATCGGCTTCGAGGGCAAGACCAAGATCAGCCGTAAGGAGTGGGGTCTGACCTGGAACGCCGCGCTCGAGACCGGTGGCGTGCTCGTCTCGGACGAGATCGCCCTTGAGCTCGAGGTCTCGGCCATCAAGGCCGCCTGACCCCAGCCGCACCTGACTCCTGCCCGGGCGATCGCATGGTCGTCCGGGCAGTGTCATGTCCGGGCCCCCTAAGCTGGGCACCATGTCTGCACAGCAATTGGTCGGTGTCATTGGACGAGGCGTGTTCCCGGCAGGGCAACTTGTCATCAGCGCCGATGACCTCGGGTTCACCCGCGGCGACGGGTGCTTCGACGCGACCCGGGTGGTCACGGATGCCGAGGGCAATTCACTCGTCGAGAACCTGGACGCCCACTTCGACCGTTTCGATGCCTCGATCGTGGGGGTCGGCGGCGAGCCCATCGACCGAGACGCCTGGCGCGCCACCATCGACGAGGCGCTCGACGCCTGGACCGAACCCGGCGAGGCCGTGCTCAAGATCATGTACAGCAACGGGCAGGAGAGCCAGCGCTTCGGTGCGGGCGCCGACCGGCCCACCGAGGTCTTCACCCTGACCCAGATGCCCGTCAGCAACATCTCTGACCGGGCCGGCATCAGCGTGGCGATGCTCAGCCGCGGCATGCCCAGCAATGCCTTCGCCGATGCCCCGTGGCTGCTGGGTGGGGTGAAATCGCTCGCCTATGCCGTCAACGTCGCCGCCAAGCGCGAGGCCCACGCCCGCGGTGCCCAGGATGTGCTGTTCACCAGCACCGACGGTTATGCACTCGAGGGTCCCACGTCAGCGCTGATCTGCCTGATCGACGGCGTGCTCGTGACCACCCCGATCGAGGGCACCGGCATTCTGCACTCGATCACCCAGCGCATGGTCTTCGAGGGTGCCGAAGCCGCCGGGTTCGAGACCGCGACGCGGCTGATGACCACCGACGAGGTGCGGGGCGCCGAGGGCGCCTGGTTCGCCAGTTCGGTGCGCGGCCTGGTGCCCCTGGTTGCCGTCGACGGCACCCCGCTGCCCCAGCACGCCGACCTGACGCACCGCCTGCGCCAGTGGGCCCGATTCGTCGACTGAGGGGCCATGGAACTGCACGCCACCCGCACCCGCGTGGGCCGGGTCATCCACACGGCACAAGCACTGATCGACGCCGTCGCCGAGGTGCCGAGCATCCCCCGACGGGGTGGCAACGTGATGGCCACCGACTTCACCCGTTACGCCGCCGGGGCGGTGAACATCCTGCTGGCAGCACACCGGCAGGGCGCTGAATGCGTCCACGCCGGGGCGATCGGCACCGGGCCGAACGGCGACCTCATCCGTCGGACGCTCTCAGAGGCCGGCATCAGTCTCGCGGGCGAGCCCGTCCTCGGTCTCGACTCGGGCATCTGCTTCGTGATGGTCGAACCCGGGGCCGAGCGCACATTCGTGACGACATTGGGCGCCGAGCGGCAGCTCAGCATCGACATCCTGCAGGCGAGCAACCCGCGCGCCGGTGATGTGGTCTGCGTCAGCGGCTACAGCCTGGCGGTCGAGTCGACCCGCACACCGCTGCTCACCTGGCTGTCATTGCTGCCGGACGGCGTGGGCGTGGTGCTCGACCCGGGCGCCGCGTTCGCCGAACTGCCCGACGACGTGCACGAGACGATGCTGGCCCTGACCACCGTGTGGACCGGCAACCTGGAAGAGACCGAGGCGCTCACGGGTGTTGTTGGCATGGAACAGGCTGCGGCCGCTGCCGCCGACCGGTTGCCCACCGGCTCGGTGATCATCGTCCGGGACGGGGCCAGGGGCTGCGCGGTGCACGCCGAGGACGAGACCGTGCTGGTGCCGGGGTTCCCCCAGACGGCGGTGGACACCAACGGCGCCGGCGACTGCCACACGGGTGCCTTCATCGCGGCCCGGCAGCATGGTGACAGCTGGCCGCAGGCTTGCCTGCGGGCGAACGCGGCAGCGGCGATCAAGGTGACCCGCCGGGGCCCGGACACTGCCCCGACGCAGTCCGAGGTGGATGCGTTCCTGGCCGGGCACGGCGCCTGACCGGGGACTGTGGCGGGGGTAACCCCGGTTACTTGCCCCTGCGGGCGCTCAGGGTGGCCAGGGCGATGGCGTCCACGAGGATCACGATGCCCACGCTGATGTGCACCATGGCCAGGTCCATCTCGGCCAGCCCGATCTGCACCAGCATCAGCACCGGAAGCGACACGGCATGCATGAACGTGCCGAGGTTGCCGCGCGCCTTGCCGTGGCGGTAGGCGAGCACCGAGGCGACGATGCCGACGAGCACGCTCAGGTAGCCGATGCCGGCGTGGGCGTCACGCAGTCCGTGGTTGCCGCTGGCGATCGCGATGCCCATACCCAGCATGCCGAGCAGCAGCACCACCAGCGCTGCAGCGGTGTAGAGCAGCGGCTTGCGGCGGGCCTCAACGAGGTCGGCGTCAATCGGGGTGGTGGCGGTGGGGGTGGCCTGCGGGGCTTCAGTCATGCTGCGATTCTAGTAGCGATACAGGGTGTCGCAAAAAGCTGCTGACGGGTGCGGCCGCCCTGCACCGGCCCACATCGCCTGCCGGTAGCCTGTGGCCCATGCCGGGGCCAGCGGGCCCGAACACCCAGGCGATGGAGGCAGACGATGGACGACGTGGTCATCTTCAGCGGATCGGCCCACCGCGAGTTTGCGGCCGAACTCTGTGAGAACCTCGGCGTTCCCCTGTCCGGGGCCGTCACCAGCCGGTTCAGCAACGACTGCCTGCAGGCGCAACTGCTCGCCAATTGCCGCAAGCGTGACGTGTTCATCGTCCAGCCGTTGGTGCCGCCCACCCAGGAACACCTGGTCGAGCTGTTGATGATGATCGACGCCGCGCGCGGGGCGTCCGCGGCCCAGATCACGGCGGTGGTGCCGCACTACGCGTACGCCAGGTCGGACAAGAAGGATCGCTCACGCATCTCGATCGGCGCGAAACTGGTGGCCGAACTGCTCAAGACCTCGGGCATGTCGCGCATGCTCACCATGAACCTGCACTCACCCCAGGTGCATGGGTTCTTCTCGACCCCGGTCGACCACCTGACCGCCATCGGTGAACTGGCCAACCACTACCGGGGACGCGACCTCAGCGACCATGTCGTGGTCTCCCCCGACTTCGGGGCCGCCAAACAGGCGCAGCAGTTCGCCAGGTTGCTCAACCTGCCCCTGGCATCGGGTTCGAAACGGCGACTGGCCGACGACCGGGTCGTGATCGACTCGATCGTGGGCGACGTGGCCGGCAAGCACGCGATCATCCTCGACGACGAGATCGCCACCGGTGGCTCGATCCTCGAGATCGTCGACCGGTTGCGCGACCACGGCGCCACCGGCACCTCGGTGACCACCACGCACGGGCTGTTCTCGGGCCGGGCCGTCGAGCGGCTCGGCAACCACGACTTCATCAGCGAGGTGGTCTGCACCAACACGGTGCCCCGCCCCAAGGACTGGCCCGCCCTCGTGCAACGCTCGGTGGCGCCGATGTTCGCCGACGCGATTCGGCGCATCCACTGCGGTGAATCACTGTCGAGCATGTTCGCCGGGGTCGACCCGACCCATGCGCCGCCGGTGACCGATGGCTTGTTCTGACGCGCGACGCCGGGCTCAGCGCACCCGCTTGGCCATTTCGACATGCCAGATGCGGGCGTCCTGAAAGCGCTCACGCGCGGTGCGCGCATATCCCAGCGAAGCATAGAACCCCTGGGCGTACTCCTGCGCGTCGAGCACGAGTGTCAGCTCGCCGGTGGTCAGCTGCGCCGCGAGGTGTTCCAGGCCGCGCATCAGCTCTCGTCCAAGACCGCTGCCACGCACCGAGGACGAGACAGCGACCCGCCCCACATGCACCGACGGGTGGTCGAGGTCGAGCAGCCGACCGGCGGCCACCACGGTGCCGGGCGAGCCTTCATGGTCGAGCAGTCCGACCACACAGGCGGTCGTGGGCAGGTCGTCGCGGCCATCGACCTCTTCGGCCTCGGTGACCCCCTGCTCGCCGATGAAGACCTCGCGGCGAATGCGAAAGTGCTCGGCCAGCAGTTGCGGGGTGTCAGCCAGCACGACGCGCAGCGTCACATCGGGCAGCATCAGAACGGCCAGGCCTCACGCATGGGCGAGACGCCGTCCTCGATGTAGTACTCGTGGCGGAACGCGAGCGCGAAAAAGCCCTCGGGCATGGCGATGAGCTGGGCGGCGTCCTCCTGGCTGGCGTGGGCGGCGAGGGCTTCACGCTTGAGCATGACCACCTCGTTGACGTTGACCTTCCAGGCGATCTCGGCCTCGGGCGTGCCGACGGGGTTGCCGTCGTCGGCCGGGGCATCGGGGTCGAAGCCGGCCTTGTTCTCGGGGTCATAGCCTGCCCGGATGGCATCGCGGTTCATGGTGGACTGCAGCAGCCGGGGGCGGCGGGCGGCGAGGTCTGCGGCGGCGTTCATCACCTTGTGCACCATGATGTGGTCGGGGTGGCCGTAGTTGCCGTGCCAGTCGTAGCCGATGAGCACGTCGGCGTCCTCTTCGTCGAGCAGCCGGGCGACGTCGCGGCCGACCTCGAGCGGATCGGCGTTCATGAACGCATCGGGGTTGGCATTGCTGTCCCAGCCGTGCATGCCAGAGTCGAGGTGGTCCAGAAAGACCAGCCTGTCGACCCCGAGCACCTCGGCGCTGGCCCGGGCCTCGCGGCGGCGCACCTCGGCCACCGACTCATCGGTCTCGCCGCTGCGGGTGCCCTGGGAACCGTCGGTGCAACAGATCCACACGACGCGGTGGCCGAGCTCGCCCGCCAATGCCATGGTGCCGCCGGTCTGGCTGGCCTCATCGTCGGGGTGGGCGTGCAGAAAGACCAGGGTGGCCATGTGAGCTCCTCGGGGGGTGTCGAAGTCCGCACCGATTCAACCATGCCGGGTGGGCAGGTGTTCCGGCGAGCGGGGCGGGGGCGTGCGCGGGCGGGGTGTCGGCGAGCCGGGCGGGGCCCGGCGGCCGGGTGTTCCGGCGAGCCGGACGGGGGCGCGGGCATGGGTGTCCACAACCGGGCAGGAGTTGGCCGGATGCACCGCTGTCGCCGCTCCCATGCGCACTCCTGCCGGGTTCTGGCGAGCCGGGCGGGGGCGCGGGTAGGCGGGTGTTCCGGCCAGCGGGGCGGGGGCGTGCGCGGGCGGGTGTCCACAACCGGGCAGGAGCTGGCCGGATGCACCGCGGTAGCCGCTCCCATGCGCACTCCTGCCGGGTTCTGGACACGCTCATGGGCACCGTTCGGCCCAGGACCGCCCAGCACCCCTGGGCACCGACACCCCGCTCACCCACGCCGACACCTTTGTGGGCACGCCGACACCCGTTCACCCACGCCGACACCTATGTGGGCACGCCGACACCCCGTTCACCCACGCCGACACCTTTGTGGGCACGCCGACACCCGTTCACCGGTGTCGGCGCGTGCACAAGGGTGTCGACGTGCAACCTGGGTTCGTTGTGGCGGCCCGGGTGCACCACGCCGCTCCCTCTGGCCGTGCCGCTCCCCCTCAGTCCCGTGCCGCTCCCCCTCAGTTCCGCGCCGCTCCCTTTCGGCGCGCGCCGCCCCCCTCAAGGCCGGCCCCAAGGGGAGCGCCGTGAACCCACAAGGAGCGTCATGCACCTAAGGGGGAGCGCCGTGAACCCCACGGGAGCATCGTGACGCCAAGCCCTGGCCCCGTCTGCTCACCCACCGGCGAAACAGGCCTGAGGTCCACGCCGAACACGCACATGGGCACCGCTCAGGGGATCGCCGCGTCGAACCCCTGAACCTGCCGGATGTCACCATCGGGGGTCAGGAGGAGCAACGATGTCGCAATGGAATGGTCCGGGTAGCCCCGGAGGACAGTGGTCGGCGGGGCAACCCGGCGATGCCTACGACCAGCAGAGTTGGGGCCAGCAGGGCCAGAACGCGCAGGGCTGGGGCCAGCAGGGCCAGAACGCGCAGGGCTGGGGCCAGGACGCCACCGGTAGCTGGAGTGAGCAGCCCTCGCAGTGGGCCAGCACCTGGGCGCCGAGCACCGGCTACCAGACCCCGCAGGCCCCGAAGAAGGCAAACCCCCTGGTGCCGATCCTGGTCATCGTCGCGGTGCTTGCCGGGGGCGTCGGCATCTGGGCCGTCACCCAGCGTGGCTCGGGCGGTGGCGCGAAGGGGGTCGTCAACGAGTTCTTCGACATCCTGAACGACCAGCGCCCGAGCGGGTCCCAACTCAACAAGATCATCAGCGGCGTCGGCTCGTCCGGCGTCTACGAGGCCGCCAGGAACAAGCCCAGCGGCGCCTACACCGACATCGAGGTCGGCGCCGAGCAGGACGGCAAGGTGCCGGTGAAGTTCAAGCACCAGGACAAGCAGTTCACTGCGGAACTCACCGTCAAGAAGGACGGCAACGACTGGAAGATCGAGCGGCCGTTCAGCGAGGTCACCCTGCAGGCGCAGGACCGCCTGCGCTTCGAGCTCGGTGACAGCGGCAACACCGCATCCGCCCGGCCGCAGTTGTTCATGCCGGGCGTGTTCACCGTCGTCCCGAAGAGCTCGACGGGCGCCGCCCCGTGGGAGCCGGTGAAGCCGACCATCGAGGTGCCGCTGGCAGCAGGTTCCGTCACCCTGCCCATCGAGGCGAAGATGACCGTGAAGGCCGAGAAGGATGCCCGCGAGAAGGTCGTCACCTCGTTCAACGAGTGCCTCACCAATGATGACTTCACCCCTTCGGGCTGCCCGTTCCGGGCCACCCGGCCCACCGACGCCAACTACCCGGCCGAAGTGAAGTGGGTCGCCAACCCGTCGAATGCCATTGACTCGGCCAAGCTCGTCGACGGCACGGCCCCGCTCACCCCGTGCTGGCGCTTCGAGGCCGACATGAGCTACAGCTACCTGACCCGCGACAACACCCGCCGCAACTCGACCGCCACGCGCCTGACGATCACCGGCTGTGTCTCGACCGAGGGCTACAGCGACCGGGTGGCCTGGCAGGGCAAGCGCTGACCCGCACACCCCGGACGCTCCACACACAAACAACTCCCGCAGACATCATCGTCTGCGGGAGCTGTGCTGTGTTCGAGTTCTTCTGTTCGGTCACGTGCTGACGTCAGCTGGCCTGGGCTGCTGCCGTCCGCTCGGGCGAGAGCACCTCGCGCCAGGAGGTCACGCGCGGGTGCTGGCGCAACAGTGCGCGGCGCTCCCGTTCGGTGAGACCTCCCCAGATTCCCCACTCCAGACGATTGTCGAGAGCTTCGATCAGGCAGTCCCTGCGGACCGGACAGCCCATACAAATGGCAGCAGCACGCTTCTGCTGCTTGCCTTCGGGGAAGAGCTCGTCCTCTGCCCCACGACAGCGGGCCTGCTCGACCCAGGACTCGTGGCGGACCTTCGTGGAATCAACCATCTGCTGCCTCCTTCGACAACACGGCCCCTCGTCGGGGTGCGTTCTCGTACAATGTTTGTCCAGCCTTGTTGCACTCACACTTGCACACGTTGGGGCCACTGACAAGAGCCCTGCAGGGCAGTATTCAGGTCAGCTTCAAGGTTTTTTTCCGCAAGGATGTATCACAAGCAGGGGGTGGGGCTCAGGGTGTACTCGATCAAGCAGGTGTCGGCGATGACTGGTCTCACCGCCGCACGGGTGCGTGCCTGGGAACGCCGCTATGCGGTCGTGCGGCCGCGGCGCACCGAGGGCCAGTACCGCATGTACAGCGAGGTCGACGTCCAACGGCTGCGCACCATGGCCCAACTGGTCGACTCGGGCGTCGGCGCACAGCATGCCGCGAACATGGTCACGGCTGGGGCGCGCGAACGCCCGGGCGTGCACGGCAGCGGTGCCCCGGCCGATTTTGTCGACGCCGCAACCCGCTTCGACGTGGTGACGATGGCGCAGTTGCTGCACCAGGCAATCGGGCTCGACGAGTTCGAGGAGCGTTGCGACACCTGGCTCGCCCAGGTCGGCCGCGAGTTGTCTGCACGGCACCGGGTCGGCGCCCTGGAGGACGTGCACGTCACCTGCGCCGAGCAGGTGATCGTGCAGTACCTCGACACCCTGCTGGACGAATCGCTCACCCTCGGCGAGCGCTGGGAAGAAGCCCGGATCAGCGACGCAAAACCCATGCTGCTGATCGCCCAGCAGGAGCCGTCGTCACACACGATCCTGCCGCTGATGCTTGCCGTCTCGTTGCGCCGCAATGGCGTCGATGTGCGAAGACTTGGACGAGGCGTACGCGCGTCCGGATGGCTGCGGGCGGTCGGCGACCTCGGCCCCCGGGCCGTGGCGATCATCTCGACGACCGCCAGGGGACGCAGGATGTCGCAGGACATCGCTGCCCAGCTGCGGGCACTCAACCCGCCGGTGCAGGTGTGGTTGGGCGGCGAGGGCCATGACACGACCACGTCGGGGGTGCTGCCCTACCACCTCGCCGAGGCAACCCAACGCGTGCTCGCCCAATTGCGCGGTGGCACCCGGGAATGAGCGTGGGGCGCCGGTCAGGGCTTGCGGGCGATCCCGGGGCCGGGCGTCCACGTGGCAGCGCCCGGCTTTGCCACGGTCGTCGCCGGGGTGCTCATCGCCTTGTACGACTCTGAGCAGTCAACCTTGGTGCCCGGGGCCGGGCCGAACTCGACGCCGTTGAAGACATTCGTGCGGGCCCAGTCGTAGTACGCCTGGAACCCCGGCTGGTCGAACGGGTTGTCCTTGGCGCACCGGGCGACGTAGTAGCCCAGCACATCGGCATAGGTCTCCATGTCGTTGGTGCCGTAGTCAGAGAACCTGCCGATGCGTTGGTAGACGCGGGTGAAGTTCGTCCAGTACTGGGGTGAATCGCCGCGGTCGACGTTGTAGACGTGGCCCAGTTCGTGGATGACCAGGCGCGCCAGCCGGCCCGGGTCGTCCTCGTCGAGGGCCTGTTGCCACTTGGCGAAGTCGAAGGTCAGGGCACCCGGACGCGTGAGCCCCCAGTCGCCCCACGCCCAGCTGCGGGTGGCGGCCGCGTAAATGGTGAGGTTGTGCTTGGCCTTCGCGCGCACCTGGGGCAGGTAGTCGGTGCAGTTCACGGCGTCCAGCGTCTGCCAGACGATCTTGACCATCGGGCGGTACTCGGGGTCGGTCCACCAGTCACCCTTGAGCTTCAGCCCGAAGTGTTTCTGCATCAGGTTGCGGGTGTGGGTGGGGCTCGCGTCCTCGGGCCAGGCGAAAGCCGAGACGCACGGGGCGGGGATGCCCGGCAGCGGAGCGGGTTCAGGGGGTGCCACCGGCAGGCCACTGATGCTGGGCTTCTGGGTCTGGGTCGCCGGCACGGCCGATGCCGCCCCCGAACCTGCGACCAAGGTCGTCGCCACCGTCAACACGGGCAGGATGATGCCCGCGAGCATGCCACGCACCCTCATCACTACCCCTGTTTCGTCGCTTGTTCCGTCGCCCACGCCGCGCTACCGCGACACGCAGAGTTTAGAAGATCCTCAGGGCGAGCCCAAAGTGGGGTCCGCCCTGAGGATCGGTTCCTTCAGCATTTGTCAGCTGACACGCCGCTCAGATCACACGCCGCTCAGATCACACGCCGCTCAGATCACACCCAGTGCCAGCATGGCGTTGGCGACCTTGGTGAAGCCCGCCAGGTTGGCGCCACCGACGTAGTCGCCGGCAATGCCGTATTCCTCGGCGGTGTTCACGCACTCGTCATGGATGTCGATCATGATCTGGCGCAGGCGGTCCTCGGTGGTCTCGAAGTCCCACGAGTCGCGGCTGGCGTTCTGCTGCATCTCGAGCGCCGAGGTGGCCACGCCGCCGGCGTTCGAGGCCTTGCCGGGGGCGTACAGCACGCCGGACTGCTGGAAGGCGACCACCGCATTGGGGGTGGTGGGCATGTTTGCGCCCTCTGCCACCAGCTTCACACCGTTCTTGATGAGGGTGGCGGCGTGGTTCTCGTCCAATTCGTTCTGGGTGGCGCACGGCAGCGCCACGTCACAGGGCACGTCCCAGATGCTCGCGCCGCCGTTGGCCTCGGTGTGGACGGCGCCGGGGCGACGGGCCACGTAGTCGGTCAGGCGGCCGCGGCCGACCTCTTTGACATCGATCAGGGTCTCGACGTCGATGCCGTCCTCGTCGACCACGAATCCGGACGAATCGGAGCAGGCCACCACCTTGGCACCCAACTGCTGGGCCTTCTCGATGGCATAGATCGCCACGTTGCCCGAGCCCGAGACGACGACGCGCTTGCCGTCGAACGACTCGCCGACCCGGCGCAGCATCTCGTCGGCGAAGAAGACGGCGCCGTAGCCGGTGGCCTCCTTGCGGGCCTGCGAGCCGCCCCAGGTCAGGCCCTTGCCGGTGATGACGCCGGCTTCGTAGCGGTTGGTGATGCGCTTGTACTGGCCGAACAGGTAGCCGATCTCGCGGCCACCCACGCCGATGTCACCGGCGGGCACGTCGGTGTACTCACCGATGTGGCGGTACAGCTCGGTCATGAACGACTGGCAGAAGCGCATGATCTCGCCCTCGGACTTGCCCTTGGGGTCGAAGTCCGAACCACCCTTGCCGCCGCCGATGGGCAGCCCGGTCAGGGCGTTCTTGAACGTCTGCTCGAAGCCCAGGAACTTGATGATCGACAGGTTCACCGAGGGGTGGAACCGCAGGCCACCCTTGTAGGGGCCGAGCGCCGAGTTGAACTCAACGCGGAACCCACGATTGATCTGCACCTGGCCGCTGTCGTCGACCCACGGCACCCGGAAGATGATCTGGCGCTCCGGCTCGCAGATGCGCTCCACGATCGACGCCTCGGCGTACTCGCTGCGACGACCGACGATGGGGTTCATGCTCTGCAGCACCTCGAACACGGCCTGGTGGAACTCGGCCTCGCCGTTGTTGCGCCGCTGCACAGTCTGGAAGATCTGCTGCAGGTTCGGGTGCAGGGTGTTGGTGTCGCTCATGTGGCAACCTCCGCGGATTGGGCCCCGAGCACTCAACAAATCGGCGCGGCCGACGGTCAGATGCCCTGGGCGCGCTATCAGACGGGGCCACGATACCTACCCGGGACGCTCTCGCTGCAATCCGCTCAACAGGGGGGACGACCTGCACCGCCCCACCCGGCGTTCATCCTCTGACCTTCACGCGCCCCGCGGCACCCTGCGGTCTACCCTGTCCGACATGGCAGAAACACATCCTGGACCGCTGCAGGTCACCCACAACGAGGCCGCCGTCTCCGAGGCGCAGCTGGCCGAGATCCTCAGCAACCCCGGGTTCGGCGCGCACTTCACCGACCACATGGTGCTCATCGACTGGGACGAGGGCCAGGGCTGGCACGATGCGCGGATCGTCCCCCAGGGCACACTGCCGATTCACCCGTCCGCCGCGGTGCTGCACTACTCGCAGGAGGTCTTCGAGGGCCTCAAGGCCTATCGCCGCGATGACGACTCGATCTGGCTGTTCCGTCCCGCGATGAACGCCGCCCGCATGGCCGCCTCGGCCCGCCGGCTCGACATGCCGCCGCTGCCCGAACAGACGTTCGTCGATGCCGTGCGCCAGCTGGTCGACCTCGACCGCCGCTGGGTGCCGGGCAACCTGCACGAGGAGTCGCTCTACATCCGCCCGTTCACCTTCGCCAGCGAGCGCCTGATCGGCGTGCGCCCCGCGAAGAATTACACGTTCTGCGTGCTGCTGACCCCGGCCGGTCCGTACTACAACGCGCCGATGAAGCTCTGGCTGACCCCCAACTACATCCGCGCGGCCCCGGGCGGCACCGGCAAGGCCAAGACGGGCGGCAACTATGCGGCGTCCCTCGTCGCTGCCGAAGAGGCAGCGCAGAACGGTTGCGGCCAGGTGCTGTGGCTGGACGGCGCACGGCGCCAGTGGCTCGAGGAATGCGGCACCATGAACATCGCCTTCGTGACCGCCGACGACGAACTGCTCACCCCTGATTCGGACACCATCCTCGAGGGCATCACCCGCGATTCGCTGCTGGCGCTGGCCGCCAAGCACGGCCTGACCGCGGTGAAGCGGCCGATCCACGTCGATGAGCTGCGCAGCCGCGTCGAGGACGGCACCATCACCGAGTCGTTCGCCTGCGGCACCGCCGCGGTGGTCACGCCCATCACCGGGTTCAAGGCACCGGAATGGGAGGTCACCGTGGGCGACGGCTCGGTCGGCCCGAAGACCAACGAGCTGCGCCAGTCACTGCTCGACATCCAGTACGGACGCGCTGGTGACGAGTTCGGCTGGACCGAGAAGGTCGGCTGAGCCGACGTCTGGCCCTGCCCCAGGACCCGCCCCTCAGGCCTCGACCAGGCCGGGGGGCGGGTTCTGTGACCTGACGGCGGCCCGGGTGCGTTGCAGGGCGACCTTGAGCCGTTCAGTGGGTCCGACGCCCTCGGCCAGGGCCTGGTTGACGGGGTAGAGGCGCACCAGTCCCCCGCCCGCACCATCGCCGAAATGGGTGACGAGGGTGGGGATGTATTCCAGCCGCGACACCGTGAATCGTCCGACTTTGCCGGGACGGGGTTCGGGGTTCTCGGTGAACGTGAAGCGCACCGTGATGCCCTCGTAGCCACGCGGCACCGACGTCTGGTGCTGGGCGACCATGTTGCCCATGCCGTAGACGACGGGCACCCCGTTGATCGAGGTGATCGGCTGCACGACGTGCACGTGCTCGCCGAAGACGACGTCGACCTCGGGGGCATTGGCCAGTGCCGTGGCCCGCCGCACCTGGTCGGCATTGGGAGCGGTGGCATACTCATCGCCGCCATGCAGGTGCGCCAGCACGATGTCGGCACCCGCCTCGCGGGCCAGCCGGGCAGCGGTGAGCATGCGGTCGACGTCCCACCTGTCGACGCACCAGCTCTTGTCGGCGGGAGGCACCAGCCCGTTCAGGTCGTAGGTGCCCGACACGATGGCCACCTTCACCCCGGCCCGTTCGATGATCACGGGGGTGTGGGCCTGCTGCTCGGTCTCGTAGGTGCCGACGACCGTGATGCCGGCCTTCGTGAGCAGGTTGCGAGTGCGGACGAGCCCGGGGTAGCCCTTGTCGATGCTGTGGTTCGAGGCTGTGGTGGCGGCATCCCAGCCCATGGTGGCCATCCAGGCCGCGATCTGCGGCGGCGCGGCGAAGGCCGGGTAGCCGGTGTAGGGGCCGCCCGCCGGCGCGAACGGCACCTCGTTGTGGGCGATGGCGAGGTCGGCGCCGCTGATGATCGGCTTGACCATCGCGAACATCGGGTCGAAGTCGAACTGGTCACCCTTGCCGGTGCGCTGGTGGTCGCGGTCGGCCGAGAACCACAGGGTGTTGTGCCACAGCAGGTCGCCGCTGGTGACCACCGTGAGCGAGCGGGCGGGCGGCGGCGATGTGGAAGCCGGTTCGCTGGTCGTGGTCGAACTGGGGGTGGTCGCAGGCCCGTGCGGTGTCCCGCTGGCGGCGGGCGTCGGCGAGGGGGTTCGGCTGCTGCCTTCCAGATCGGGGGCGCAAGCGCCGAGGCCGAGTGCGGCGGCACCGGCAAGCAGTGCGCGCCGACCGAGCGGTGCGCCTTGGTTCTGTGCGCCTTGGTTCTGTGCGCCCAGGTTCTGTGCGCCCTTGTCAGGGGTGCGGTCGGACGCCCCATCCCCAGCGATTCCAGCCATGCGACCCCTCACCAGGACCAGTCAGTGCGCGGGCGACAGCTCGCGCGGTCATGCCAATGATGCCCTGTCGCTTGCCGGCCATCACCAGCGCCCTGGACGTTTTGCAGGCCGAATCGCTGTACGGGGCTCTGGGCCGGGTGTCCAGAACCCGGCCGGACTTCACGAATCCACGCGTGCGCCAGCCCGTTTCGCCAACTCCCGCCCGGTCCTGGACACGCCCGTCACCGAGGGTTCACCAGCCCGTCATGGCAATTGGTGGCAACCCCGCTCCCGGGCTTGCCCGCCTCAGACCAACCGAACCCTGCACATGTGACATGGGCGCCAGAACTGCGCCCCATCCCGGGCGAATCAGGTGCGGACGAGGCACTGGTGCCACTTGTGCAAGATTTCTCGGGTGCAAGATTTCGGGGGCTGTTCAGACCGGCCTCACATCGCATCGGCCCGCGGATGGGTGCCGAGGAGCCCCAGGAGGCCTCGTCCACGGGCCCACCGCCGCCGGCCGCCCTGGTGCAGGATCGAGCGTGTCCAGAACCCGGCCGGACTTCACGAATCCACCCCTGCACCAGCCCGTTTCGCCAACTCCTGCCCGGTCCTGGACACGCCCGTCACCGAGGGTTCACCAGCCCGTCATGGCAATTGGCGGCAACCCCGCTCCCGGCTGTCCCCGCCCCGGTGTTGAATGGCCGTGTGACCACGTCGACGCAGCCCGAACGGCCCAAGCTCGGAATCCTCACCAGCGGCGGCGACGCCCAGGGCATGAATGCGGCTGTCCGCGCGGTGGTACGCACCGCACTCAGCCTCGGTGCCCAGGTCTTCGCGATCTATGAGGGCTACCAGGGCATGATCGAGGGCGGCGACGGCATCCGCGAGTTCGGCTGGGAGGACGTCGGCTCGATCCTGCACAAGGGCGGCACCGTCATCGGTACCTTCCGCTCCCTCGACTTCCGCGAACGTGATGGCCGTCGCCGTGCTGCGCGCAACCTGGTCGACCGCGGCATCGACCGCCTGGTCGTCATCGGCGGCGACGGTTCCCTGTCGGGGCTTGACCGCTTCCGCGGCGAGTGGCCCGAACTGCTGGCCGAACTGGTCGAATCCGGCGACATCAGCCAGTCCCAGGCCGACCGCCACCCCGCGCTGATGATCGCCGGGCTGGTGGGTTCCATCGACAACGACCTGGTCGGCAGCGACATGACCATCGGCGCCGACACCGCCCTGCACCGCATCGTGGCCGCCATCGACTCGCTCACCAGCACAGCTGCCAGCCACCAGCGCCGCTTCGTGCTCGAGGTGATGGGCCGCCACTGTGGCTACCTGGCCCTGATAAGCGCCATCGTGGGCGGCTGTGACTACGTGTTCGTGCCCGAGAACCCGCCGCCGGCCGACTGGGAACAGTCGATGTGCGAGGGCCTGCGCCGCGGCCGCGCAGCCGGCCGGCGCGACTCCATCGTGATCGTGGCAGAGGGCGCCCAGGACCTCGACGGCAACCCCATCACCAGCCAGCGCGTCGCCGATGTCATCCGTGAACAGACCGGCGAAGACGCCCGCGTCACCATCCTTGGCCATGTGCAGCGCGGCGGCTCCCCCAGCGCCTACGACCGGTGGGCCAGCACCTGGCTCGGTTATGACGCCGTCCACGAGGTGCTCGGCGCGTCCCCCGACGACGACCCCAAGGTCATCGGCATCAAGGGCAACCGCACCGCGCGGATCAGCCTGCGCGAGGCGGTGGCCAGGACCCGGCAGGTGCCCGAGCTGATCGCCGCCCACGACTACGAGGGCGCCATGGCCATGCGTGGCTCGTCGTTCCTGGCGGCCGCCAACATCCACAAGCAGCTGATCTCGACCGAGCGCACCCATCCCGAGCCTGACGCCAAGCGCATCGCGATCCTGCATGCCGGCGGCCTGGCACCCGGCATGAACACCGCCCTGCGTGCGGCGGTTCGGCTCGGCATCAACCGTGGCTATTCCATGTTCGGCGTCGAGAACGGCTACGAGGGGCTGCGCGACGGCAAGCTGCATGAGCTCACGTGGCGCGAGGTCGAGGGCCTGACCGGTGAGGGCGGTTCGGTGCTGGGCACCCGCCGCACCATCCCCGCGATGGAGGACATGTACGCCATCAACCGCACCCTCGAGCAGTACGAGGTCGATGCGTTGCTGGTGATCGGCGGCATGAACGCCTACGAGGGCGCCTACCAGATTCACAACGAGCGTGGACGATACCCCGCCTTCAACGTGCCCATCGTGTGTGTGCCCGCGAGCATCGACAACAACCTGCCCGGCTCGGAGCTGTCGATCGGCGCCGACTCAGCCCTGAACGTCATCACTGATGCCATCGACATGATCAAGATGTCCGGGGCGGCCGCACAGCGCTGCTTCGTGGTCGAGACCATGGGCCGCTATTGCGGCTACCTGGCGCTGATGGGCGGTCTGGCCAGCGGCGCCGAACGGGTCTACCTGCACGAAGAGGGCATCACCCTTGACCAGCTCAGCGCCGACGTGCACTGGCTGAACGACGAGTTCAACAACGGCCGTCGACTGTTCCTGGCCGTGCGCAATGAGAACGCCAACGAGCACTTCACGACTGACTTCATCGCCCGGCTGCTCGAAGAGGCCGGCGGCGAGGCCTACGACGTGCGCCAGTCGATCCTGGGCCACACCCAGCAGGGCTCGGCCCCGACACCGTTCGACCGGCTGCAGGCCACCCGGCTCGTCGACAAGGCGTTGGCGCTGCTCGACGAAGAGTTCACCAAGACCGAGGACGGGCCCCAGAGCTGGTACATCGGACTGGTCTCGTCCGGCATGCAGCAGTCACCGCTGCAGCACATGCACGAAGAGCTCGACCCGCGCTACCGCCGCCCCCGCAAGCAGTGGTGGCTGCAGTTGCGCAAGGTGCACGAGGCCGTGAGCGTCGGGCCGCAGGCGTAGCTGGGCGGTGCTGGGCCAGAGACCGGACGAGGCATCGGCGCGGCGTCCGCCAACCGGCGGGCGTCAGGAATCCTTCCCGGGTTTCGCAACCTTTGCCCCGGTGCGGGCGTATCAGTCGGGCGAGGACTTTGTTCCTCACCTCCATAAGGCACCTGACATCACCCCCGAAGGAGCGGTTCCGATGTCCGCACCAGCACCCACCCCCCGTCCCATCCGCCACCTGTGGCGCCGTGCCCTTGCGCTGGTCGCCGGGGCTGCCCTGGCCGTGACCGGCCTCACGGCGTCCCCCCTCATGGCCTCGGCCGCCGTGCCGCAGCCCGGCAGCGTGCCGTGGGTCAACTTCGGTGACGCGGCCACGAAGCTCGGCGTCAACCTCACCGTCGGCTACCCAGAGGCCTCTTCGGGCCACTGGCGCACGAACGTAAAGGTCTGCAACTCCACGGGTTCACCCCTGCCCGTCGGCCCCTACACGTTCAGCTACACGAACTACAACTACGGCACGTTCTTCTTCACCACCGGCTGGACCGGCCAGATGGCCAACCAGCTGCTGCCCCACGGCGGCTGCGCCACGGGCTACCTGCACAGCACCGAAAGGCCCGAGCAGATGGCCTTCCACAAGATCCTGCAGGGCCAGACGCGGGTCGACATCCTGTCGGCGACCGAATGGGAAGCCATCTTCAAGGTGCGCGAGCCCAAGTCCCCCGGCACCAGCGGCACCCACGGTGACTACAACAACGACCACCGCGCCGACATCAACGGTTCGTTCGGCTACCACTACTACGCCTTCCGCACCGTGGCCGGCCCCAATGTCGGTTCGCCCAACATCGCCCACCAGACCATCAGCGACCCTGTCTGGAACTGGATGTCGAAGGTGCCCGACCTCGACGTGAACGGTTCGTCCGACCTGCTGGTACGTCGGCTGGACGGGACCATGCAGTACCAACGCATCATGGAGTCCGGCAAGCTCGGCTTCGCCAACAATGTCGGCACCAACTGGAACGGGATCACGCTGCTGTCGGTCGTGCCGAAGTCGACCCTGTCAGCCAACCCCTGGATCATGGCGCGGGCCGCCAATGGCGACCTCATCCGCTACCAGCTGGGGGCCACCGCGATCACCGGCGCCTCGAAGATCGGCAGGAACTGGAACAGCATCCGCCACCTGTTCAGCGTCGGCGACTTCTCGGGTGATGGCGTGCCCGACCTGATGGCCATCGGCACCAACGGCCTGCTCTACCGCTACAACATGACCGCCGCCGGCAACATCAGCTCGGTCAACGTCGTGGGCCACGGCTGGGGCACCTTCAAGACCGCGTTCAGCCCCGGCGACATGAACGGTGGCGGGCGTTGGGACATGGTCGGCGTGCGCAACGACGGCAAGATGTTCTTCTATGCCAACATCGGCCCCGGCCGCTGGAGCTCTGCCCGTCAGCTGGGTGGCACCGGTTGGGACGGCCTCACCACGACCGCCTGAGACTGCCACCGCCTGAAACCATCCGCGAACGACACCGGCCCCCACCCGATCAACGGGTGGGGGCCGGTGCTCGCGACGGGGCAGTTGGCGCGAAAGCTCAGCCCTTCGACGGGTGGGTCATGTCGGCAGGCACCACCCAGGCATCGAACTGCTCGGCGGTCAGTGCACCTGAATCGACGGCCGACTGCTTCAGGCTGATGCCCAACTTGTGTGCGTTCTTGGCGATGGCCGCCGCCTGGTCATAGCCGATGTGGCGGTTCAGCGCGGTGACCAGCATCAGGTTCTTGTCGAGGTTGGCCTCGATCACCGGCAGGTTCGGCTCGATGCCCACGGCGCAGTTCAGCGTGAAGCTGTGGCACCCGTCCGAGATCAAGCGGATCGACTCGAGCACCGCATGCGCCATGACCGGCTTGAACACGTTCAGCTGGAAGTTGCCCTGCGAGGCGGCGAAACCGACGGTCGCGTCATTGCCGAACACGCGGGTGGCCACCATGGTGAGCGCCTCGGACTGGGTCGGGTTCACCTTGCCGGGCATGATCGAGCTGCCGGGTTCGTTCTCGGGGATCGTCAGTTCGCCGATGCCGTTGCGGGGGCCGGACGCGTACCAGCGCACGTCGTTGGCGATCTTCATCAGCGCCATCGCCAGGGTGCGCAGTGAGGACGAGACCTGGGCCAGGGCATCGTGGGCGCTGAGTGCGGCGAAGAGGTCTGGTGCCTGCACGAAGTCGATCTGCTGGCCCATCACCCGGGTCGATTCCTCAGAGATCTTCGTCGCGGCCAGCTTGCCGAAGTCGGGGTGGGCATTCAGGCCGGTGCCCACCGCGGTGCCACCGATGGCCAGTTCACGCACGCCGGCGTCAGCCTCGTGCACGCCCTTGAGCGCGAAGTCGATCTGCGCGACCCAGCCGCCGATGACCTGGCCCAGCGTGACCGGGGTGGCGTCCTGCAGGTGGGTGCGGCCCACCATCACGACCTCCGCATACTCCTCGGCCTTGCCCGCCAGGCAGTCGCGCAGCTCGGCGACCTTGGGATAGAGCCGCTCGGCCAGGTCGAGCACCACGGCGATGTGCATGGCGGTGGGGAAGGTGTCGTTCGATGACTGGCCACGGTTCACATGGTCGTTCGGGTGCACCGGCGCCTTCGAGCCCAGCTCGCCGCCGGCGATCTCGATGGCGCGGTTGCTGATCACCTCATTGGAGTTCATGTTCGACTGGGTGCCCGACCCGGTCTGGAAGACCACCAGGGGGAAGTGGTCGTCAAGCTTGCCGGCGATCACCTCGTCCGCGGCCTGCACGATCAGGTCAGCAACGTCAGTCGGCAGCTCACCGAGTTCGCCGTTGGCCTGGGCGGCCGCCTTCTTGAGGATGCCCATCGCCCGCACCATCGAACGGCCCCACACGAACGTGTCGCGGCCGATGTCGAAGTTGTGCAGGGAGCGTTCGGTCTGTGCACCCCAGTAGCGGTCAGAGGCCACGTCAATGGGGCCCATGGAGTCCTTTTCGACACGAGTAGTCATGACTCGCAGCCTACGGCGTGACGACGCGGGCCCCGGCAGCGGGTTGCCGAGTTGGACGACAGATCATGGCCCCTGGTGAATCAGGGCCCCGTGTTGAACAGCATGCCCACGACATAGGTGGCGGCCAGCGCCAACGTGCCACCGATGACCGTGCGCAGCATCGCCGGCACCTTCGGCGCCCCGCCGATGTTCGCAGCGATGCCGCCGGTCAGCGCCAGCCCGATGAGCGTGGCCACGGCCGTGACGGCGATGCGCGCCGACTCGGGGGTGAGCAGGATCGCCAGCAGCGGTAGCGCGGCCCCGAGCGAGAATGACAGGAAGGACGTGAGGGCGGCCTGCCAGGCACTGACGACATGCTCGGGCTTCACGCCGTGCTGCTTCTCGGTGTCGGCCTGGCTGCTCACCGAGACGTATTCGCCCAGCGCCATCGAGATGGCGCCACCGACGGCGGCGGCCAGGCCGGCCATGGCGATCACCTCAGTGCTGGCCTGGGCACTGGCGACACCGACGACCACTGCCGCCGTCGAGACGATGCCGTCGTTGGCGCCGAGCACCCCGGCACGCAGCCGGTTCAGGCGTGGGCCCAGCTCATCCGGCACCGACGTGCGCACGGCCTCTTCGTCCACCACCGGCTGATCTGCTGCGAGTGACATCTCGACCCCTCACGACGTGGTTCGGCATCCGACGACCCCAGTCAACGCCCGCTGTCACAGGGGCGCCAGCAAGGCTAGGCAAGCCTGCCCGGAAAAATTTGCTTAACCTATTCAACGATTTCGGGGCTGTGGGGCCTGTGATGATCCCCACATGTGGCTAGACTCCCGGCCGTGGCACGACCGAAACTTCACGACGACCAACTCCGTCAGCGTCTGCTAGACGCCGCCACCGATCTGGTGGCCACGAAGGGTGACACCTTCGCCCTGCGCCCCCTCGCCGAGTCGCTCGACACCTCGACCACGGCGATCTATTCGCTGTTCGGGTCGCGCCATGCCCTGCTCGAGGCGGTCGCCGAGAACGTGGCCACCAGCTTCGCCGCGGCGATCAGGGACGTGCACCATGATGACCCGCTGCTCTGGATCGTTGGGCTCGCCACGGCCTATCGACGCTGGGGCCGGGCCAGTCAGGCCAGGTTCGCCATCATGACCGGCACCGCCATCGACACCGAAGAACTGCGTGCAGCGCGCGACAAGTCCAAGGAGCCACTGGCAGCAGCGGTCGCCGCTGCCATCGAACAGGGCTACCTCGAGGGTCCGATCGTCCTGACCGCCACCACCCTCTTCGCTGGCGTGCACGGCTTCGTGACGTTGGAATTTGCGGGCGACTACGGCGGCGACAAGGGCTTCTACCAGGTCGTCGACCGGCTGCTGCTCAGTTCGGCCACCCCCCGCGGCCGCGAACGCGTTGCCGCCGTCCCCGCCCGGGACGCAAGCCAGCACGTGGAGGAGCCGACCTCGCTCACCGGCCTGCTGTGAACAGATTTTCAAGGTGGGCCGCGCTTGGCGATAGTGTGTGCTGCACGTGACCCGAGGTGTTGCCCACGCCGGGTCGTCTCGTTTCAAGGAGGAACCGACCCCATGACCGATGCTGCAACTCTCCAGTTGGGTGACGCTTCAGTCGAGATGCCCATCATCCCGGCCACTGCCGGACAGCACGGATTCGACGCTTCGAAAGTTTTGAGCAGGACCGGCCACGTCGCACTCGACGTCGGCTTCGTGAACACCGCCTCGTGCTCGTCCTCGATCACCTTCATCGACGGTGACGAGGGCATCCTGCGCTACCGCGGGTACCCCATCGAGCAGTTGGCCGACAAGTCCACCTTCCTCGAGGTCGCCTACCTGCTGATCTACGGCGAGCTGCCCACCGTCGAGCAGCTCGAGACGTTCACCGGCAAGGTGTCGCGCCGCATGATGCTGGACGAGCGCATGCGCGACCTCTACTCGTGTTTCCCCCGCGGCTCACACCCGATGCAGGTGCTCGCCGCCGGCGTGATGGCGCTCGGCGCCTTCAACCAGGACACCCTGTCGGTGACCGACCCCGCCCAGATCGAAGAGGCCAGCCTGCGCCTGATCGGGTCGATGCCGACCCTGGCCGCCAACGCCTACAAGTCCTCGATCGGCCAGCCCTTCCTGTACCCCAAGACCAAGCTCTCGTACGTCGAGAACTACCTGCGCCTGTCGTTCGGCACACCGCAGGAGGACTACGAGATCGACCCCGCCGTCGTTCGTGCCTTCGAGACCCTGTTCATCCTGCACGCCGACCACGAGCAGAACTGCTCGACGTCGACCGTGCGCCTGGTCGGTTCGGCCGATGCCAACATGTACGCCTCGGTATCGGCCGGCGTCAACGCCCTGTCGGGCCCGCTGCACGGCGGTGCCAACCAGGCCGTGCTCGAGATGCTCTCTGAGATGCACAAAGAGGGTCTGGACACCAAGACCTTCGTCAGCCAGGTCAAGGACAAGAAGTCGGGCGTGCGCCTGATGGGCTTCGGCCACCGCGTCTACAAGAACTACGACCCCCGCGCCAAGATCATCAAGTCGCATGCCGACGAGATCCTGCGGGCCTCGGGCAAGTCGAACCAGCTGCTCGACATGGCGCTGGAGCTCGAAGAGGTCGCGCTGAACGATGAGTACTTCATCGAGCGCAAGCTCTACCCGAACGTCGACTTCTACACCGGCCTGATCTACGAGGCCATGGGCTTCCCCGCCGACTACTTCACCGCGCTGTTCGCATTGGGGCGCCTGCCCGGTTGGATCGCCCAGTGGCGCGAGCAGCAGGCCGACCCGGTCCGCAAGATTGGCCGCCCCCGCCAGGTCTATGTCGGCGAGGTGCTGCGCGACTACGTGCCGATCGACCAGCGCCAGGGCTGAGCCCTGTCGCCGTCACGGCCAGCTTGACACCAGACCTGCCCCCGCGTCATTCGGGGGCAGGTCTGTTGTTGCGTGCACCGAGCCGGTAACCCCCACCTCGGTAGCCTGAACGGGTGAAGTCCTGTGGTTCTTTCCTGATGGTTGCCGGCGGCATCGTGCTGTTCATCTCGTTCAACGTGGACGATCCCGAGGTGGTGCTGCCCTGGGCCATCGGGGCCATCGGCCTGGGCGTGGTGCTGTGGCGGTTCTCGAAGAAGGGCTCGCGCCCGGCCGTGGCTGGTCCCGGCACAACGCTGCAGGCCGACGAGATCGCCGGCTGGTCGCTGGAACGGCGTGACCACGCCTTGGTGAACAGCTGGAACCGCCGTCACGACCACCTGCCCAACGGCACGCTGTTCAACCTGCGCCAGGGCCGCGCCCACCAGCGCCAGCTCGCGGTGTTCCAGGCGACCGAGGGCGGCACCGGCCCGACGTTCCTGATCCTGCGGACGAAGCACCTGCGCGGCCCCGACTTCACGGTGAAGAGTTCAGGTGACGCGAGCGTCAGCCTCGAGAAGGGAGCCGCTCCGGCCGGCCTGCAGGACCTGTTGAACAGGTGGCGCCCCGACAACTACCAGGCGTTCGGGCTCAGCAACGGCAACATCTTCTGGGTGCAGCTCGGGACGATGACCGATGAGAAGGTGATCGACTTCATCAAGCGCCGCCTGACCGGCATCGCCGAGGTCATCACCCAGACGGTGGACGCGGAGTCAGCTGCCGTCGGCTCACCGCGTCGCCAGACCAGTGCGTCGAAGCCGCGGCAGGGCGTGCAGGGCCGCACACCGCAGGATCGTCCTGCCGCCAAGGCATCGCAGGCTCGTCCCGCCAGCCCCGCACCACGGCCCCGACCCGCAGGAATCGACCCCACCGCGATCGTGCAGACCGGCCCCATCGAGCAGGTCGAGCGCCCGGCACTGCAGCGCGCAGCACCCGACCGGGTCGCCGCAGAACTCGAGAACCCGCTGCTGGCCGGTGAGTGGAAGCCCATGGAATGGGAACCCACGCCGTTCACCCTCAGCGCCCCCATGGGCATCAGTGCGCTGGGGCAGCCGGAGCTGGGCCATCCGGAACTGGGCCAGCCGGAGCTGGGCCAACCGGACGAAGGGTCACGCACAGGCTGGACACCACGGCCCTGGACCCCGCCGGACTACGGCAGCAGTGCCACGGCAGCGTGGAAGCCGGCCGAGGCGTGGCAGCCGAACTACGACCGGCCGGGCAGCGACCATGCCGGCGAACAGAAGTCCTAGTCCTGGACCTGCACGCGCGGCAGTCGCACGCTGAACACGGCACCCGCGCCGCTGGGCAGCGTGAGGTCGAGCGGTTCATCGCTGTAGGCCACGTCGCCGCCCATGGCCCGGGCATAGCCGCGCGCGATCGCCAGACCCAGGCCTGAGCCCTTCGCCGAACTGACGGTGCTGGGCAGGCGCACCAGCCGGTCGAAGACCCGTTCCCGGTCTGCCGCCGCGATGCCCGGACCGCTGTCTACCACCAGCACCTCGACCATCGGGCCGGGCGTGTCACTGCCGAAGGGGCGACAGACCAGCATCAGCCAGCCGCCGACCCCCGCCGCAGTGGCCCCGTTGTCGATGAGGTTGCGGATGACGCTGGTGAAGGCGTTGCGATCGGCGGCGACCAGCAGCGGGCCGTCGCTCTCGTCGCACACCACGTCGACCGACAGCTTCGGCAGCGAGACCGACAACCGCGTCTTCTCGGCCTGCAGCAGTGGTAGCACCTCGAGTTCGGCGACCCGCAGGTGGGCACCCGATTCAAGGTGGGCGGCCTCGAGCATGCTGTTGACCAGATGGCCACCCCGGTTTGCCTCACGGGCCAGCAGGATCGTCAATTCTGCGCGCTCCTCGGGGGTGGCATCCCCGGGCAGGTGCAGCAGCGCCTCAGAGGCGGCCTGGATGCCGGCCAGCGGTGTCTTGAGTTCGTGGGCCGCGTCGGTGAGGAAGCTGCGCACCTGTTCGTGCGCCGTGACTGCCTCGAGCTCGGCGGCCTGGGTGCGCCGCCCCGACTGCTCGAGGTCGTCGAGCATGTCGTCGATGGCCTGGGCCGTGCGCGCGATCTCGGGGCTGGTGCCGACACCGGCCATGCGGATGGTGCGCTCGCCGGCGCTGATCCTGCGGGCGCGGTCGGCCATCTCGTCCAACGACCGCAGGGCGGCGTCGGTGACCAGGATCGTCAACGCGATGGACAACGCCAGCGCGACCAGGCCGATGACCAGCAGTTGGCGCAGCAGCGTGGCCTGGTCGGCCCGGATGGCATCGGTGGTGGTCCAGATGACCGCTGTGGCCCCGGCGAGTTCGCCCCCACCTGAGAGCTGGACGATCCGGTAGCGGTAGTCCACGGAGTCCAGTTCTGCCGGTGGAACGCTGCCGAGGGTGCGTCCGTCGAGCGTGCTGATGCCCCATTGGTAACCGGGGATGGTGCCCACCCGCCGCGACAGTGTGGCGAAATCGGTGGCACCCGGTGCCGCCGAGACGACGGCTGCGGCGCGGGCATCGAGCAGGTTGGTGACGCTGCGTTCGAGGGCCTGCTCATGGCTGCGCCCGGCCACGAAGATGGTGCCGGCGGTCGTCAGCACCATCACCGCGATGATGGCCACCAGCACCCTCAGCCGGATCGTGGCCGGAAGTCTCACGCGCTCTCCAGCTTGTAGCCGCGGCCGCGCACGGTGTGGATCACCCGGGGCCCGGCGGCCTCGAGCCGACGCCGCAATGACGAGATGTGCACCTCGACGATGTTCTCGTCGTAGCCGTCGTAACCCCAGATGGCAGTGAGCAGGTGGGTTTTCGACACTACCCGGCCCGGCGAGCGCGCCAGTTCGGCCAAGATCTTGCGTTCGGTGTCGGTCAGGCTGATCTCGACGCCGCTGCGCTGCACCAGGCTGGCGCCGTCGGCCACGGTCAGGTCGCCGATGGTGACCTCGGCGCCGTTGTCACCGACGCGGCGCAGCAGCGATTCCACCCGGGCGATGAGCTCCGACATGCTGAACGGCTTGGGCAGGTAGTCGTCCGCGCCCTCGGACAGGCCCCGCACGCGGCTTTCGACCTCGTCGCGGGCGGTGACCATGATGACGCCGGTGCGTGAGAGTCGCCGGACGACCTTGAGCAGTTCAAAACCGTCCCGCCCGCCGGGCAGCATCACGTCGAGGATGACCACGTCGGGGCGGCCCGACACGAGCACTGCCTCGAGCTCGGTGCCGTCGGGCAGTGCCTTCACCAGGTGGCCCTGTGAACGCAGCGCCGACGAAATGGCGGTCCGGATGACATCCGAATCCTCAACGACGACGATTTTGCTCACAGGCTCATTGTGCACTGATTTGCCGTCAGGTGCCGACTTGCCCCCCGCGTGGTCACCCGTCGGCCCCTTTCCCCGGGTGGCTATCGTGGTGGCCAATCCGAGGAGTCCGCCATGCCTCACACGCGCACCATCCGCCGCTGGGTTGCCGTCGCGACGGCGTCCGTCGTGCTGCTCACCGGCTGCAGCAAGATCGGCTTGACCACCCCGCAACCCACGCCCACTGCCGGTGGCAGCGCGACGCGCGCCACGCCGCCGAACGGCGAACCGGCCGCTGACGACACGGTGACCAAGCTGGCCCAGGCGCTGCAGACGGGAAACCTGTCCCAGCTACCGCTGGTCGGTGACCCGACCACGATCACGAAGGCGGTCGCCGACGACTATGCGGTGATCATGTCGGGCATGGACGGCTTCAAGCCCAAGGTGGTGACCGAGCCGGTGGCCTATGAGGGCAACGGGGTCGCCGGCGTCGCGCTGCAGCAGACCTACACATTCGACAAGAGTGTGTGGAAGTTCACGACAACGGCCCGCCTGAACCTGGTGGGTGGCCAGTGGCGGGTGGCGTGGAAGCCGGACATCGTCCACGAACAGGTGACATCGACCACGCGGATGCGGCACACCCGCGAACTGCCCGAACGGGCGCCGATCCTGGGCGCCCAGGGCAAGGCCATCATGGAATCGCGCGACCTGTTCCAGGTGGGCATCGACAAGCAGAACCTGCTCCAGGCGCAGTGGGCCGCATCGGCGAAGCGGGTGGCCGAGCTGATGAAGATCGACGTGGCCGCCTATCAGAAGCAGGTGGCCTCGGCCGGGGCCCGCGCGTTCGTCATCGCCAAGACGGTGCGACGCAGCGAGCTGCCCGAAGCGGTGCGCGAAGTACCGGGGGCGATCACGGTGACGGTGCCCGGCACGGTCGGGGTCAGCGCAGGTTTCGCGCAGTCGCTGCTGGGTGCGGTCGGCAAGGCCACAAAGCAGCAGGCCAAGGACAGCGCAGGTGCGATCGCGGTGGGTGAGCCGATCGGGTTGACGGGGCTGCAGAAGCGCTACGACGCCCAGTTGCGCGGCACCGTCGGGCATCTGGTGATGCTGGTGCAACGCCGCGATGCCCCGGCGCCGAAGGCGGGCGAGCCGCCGTTCGTGCCGCTGACGTTGCACGCGCTCGACCCGGTCGAGGGCAAGCCGGTGCAGACGTCGCTGAACACCGACTGGCAGCACCGGGCACAGAGTGCGCTGGCCGGTCAGAAGGGGGTGGCTGCGCTGGTGGCCATCAACACCGAGACGGGTGAGGTGATCGCCTCGGCGGAATCCCCGGCGGCTAACGGGCAGGCGCTGGCAACGTTCGGCCGCTATGCGCCCGGCTCGACGTTCAAGATCGTGACCGCGCTCGCACTGGTGCGCAAGGGACTGAGCGCGCAGACGATGGTCGACTGCCCCGCGACGACGACCGTGAACGGGCGGGTGTTCAAGAACTATGACGACTACCCGGCCAACAAGCTGGGGCGGATCACACTGGGTGAGGCATTCGCGAACAGCTGCAACACCGCGTTCATGCTGCAGGCCAAGCAGCTGGGCCAGGGTGACCTGACCGCGGCGGCGGCGGCGCTGGGGGTGGGCGTCGACTTCGATGCCGGGTTCCCGGTGTTCTATGGCTCTGTTCCCGGGACGACCGACCCGGTGGTGGCTGCGGCGAACTCGATCGGTCAGGGGCAGGTCGAGACGTCCCCGCTTGCCGTGGCGGCGTTGGGGGCCTCGGTGGCCAGCGGTCGCACCGTGGTGCCGTGGCTGGTTTCCGGGCACCAGCCCAAGCCGGCGGCGGCGCCGCTCACGGCCAATGAGGCCTCGCAGCTGCAGGCCATGATGAAGCTGACGGTCAGTGCGGGGGCGGCGACGTCGCTGCGCGGGGTGGTCGACGGCGCCAAGACCGGCACCGCCGAGTACGGTGCCGGCAATCCCCCGAAGACCAATGCCTGGATGGTCGTGTACAAGGGCAAGATGGCCGTAGCGGTCTTCGTGGCCGACGGCGCGTCGGGGTCGCAGGCGGCTGGTCCGGTGGTGAAGGCGTTCCTGGCGTAGGTGGCGGGTCGGTCTTGTCTCTGCAGGGTCCGTGGACGAGGCAGGTGCTGGGCAGTTCACTGGCTTCGGCGTGAAGTTGGCTGCATGCCGCACCCGTTCGCTGCACGATGCCCGCGCCTGCGGTGGACCACGCTCCCTCCCGGTCCACGACGCACCCCTTCAACCCGGCCCCACAGGGAGCGGCATGAACCCAAAGGGTGCGGCGTGTCCTTGACGGGGGGCGGGATGAACCCCAGAGGAGCGTGGCCACCGGACCCTGTCGGTTTCCGCGCCCGGGCGCGGCCGGTTATGGACGACGGTCGCCCAGCGCCAGGCATGCCACCTGGGCCGCCTTGACCGAGGCCAGCAACCGCACCGCCCCGGTGCTGTCCCGACCCGCGACCACGCCCAGCGTCGCCGCGCTGCGGGCGGTGATGTCGGCCGACAACAGTTGCCCGTCGTCCAACCGACAGCGCACCCGCACCAGCGGCCCACGCGGCTCGACGCCCACCACCTCGATCGGCCAGACATTGCGGGCACTGCCGTGGGGATGGTCGTCGGCGGGGTGCAGCACCACTGCGGCCGGGTCGAACAGGGCCATCGCCGGCTGCCCGACCAGCGGCGGGTCGGCTGTGGCCGGTACCCCGACCACCTCTGCCGCGCCGACCGTGACCACCTCGGCCGAGGCCGCCACCCCGACCAGCCGGTTGGTGCCCAGAAGCCCCGCCAGGAAGGTCGTCGCCGGCCGGGCGGCCACCTCATCGAGGGGCCCGTGCTGGGCGATGCGGCCGCCCTCGAGCACCAGCACGTCGTCGGCGATGGTCCACAGGTCGAGCGGGTCGTGGGTGACGAGGATGGCGGTGGTGCCGCGCAGGCGGCTGGCCAGCAGCGAGCGCATGTGGTGCGCCGCATCGACATCGAGGGCCGAGAGCGGCTCGTCCAGCATCACGACCGTCGGGTCGGTCGCCAGGGCCCTCGCCAGCGCCACGCGCTGCGCCTGGCCGCCTGACAGCTGGTGCGGGCGTCGTCCAGCCAATTCGGCGAGCCCGACCGCGTCAAGCTCGGCCCCGGCGCGTTCGCGGGCGGCCTGTCGCGACGCCCCGCGCGCCCGCACGCCGAAGGCGACGTTGTCGAGCACGGACAGGTGCCCGAACAGCAGCGAACGCTGGGTGAGCATGCCGACGCCGCGCTGGTGCACGGGCGTGAGGTGGGTGGCCGTCGAGGCGACGTCGCCGCCCAGCAACACCTCACCGGCATCGGGGCGGATGAGCCCGGCGACGAGCTGCAGCAGCGTGGACTTGCCGGCGCCGTTGGGCCCGACGACGGCCAGCGTGCGTCCGGGGGCGAGGGACAGGTCGAGCGCGACGTGACGGGCGGCAACTCGGACGTTGCGCAGGGTGACGGCGGGATGGTCAGCGGCGTGGTTCATGCGCGGTGCCCCCATCGCCGCTGGACGAACGCCGACGCCAGCAGCAGCACCATCGCGACCAGGATGAGCACCAGGGACAGTGCCAGCGCCTGGTCGGGGTCGGTTTCACGCTGCAGGTAGATCTCGAGCGGCATCGTGCGGGTGGTGCCCTGCAGCGACCCGGCGAACGTCAGCGTGGCACCGAACTCACCCAGCGACCGGGCGAACGCCATCGCTGCCCCGTTGACGATGGCCGGGGCCAGCATCGGCATTGTCACCCGCCAGAGCACCACCGAGGGGGACGCCCCGAGCGTGGCGGCCACCACCTCGTGCCCGGGGTCGAGCGTGCGCAGGGCGCCTTCGACGGCTACCACGAAGAAGGGCATCGAGACGAAGGTCTGGGCGATGACGACGGCGGTGGTGGTGAACCCGATCTCGATGCCGGCCTGGGCCAGCCACTGCCCGAGCACCCCGCGTCGTCCCAGGGTGACCAGCAGGACGAGGCCCGCGACCACCGGGGGCAGCACCATCGGCATCAATGCCAGGGTGCGCACCCAGACGGCGGCGCGGCCCCGCAGCCTGGCCAGGAAAAGTGCCAACGGCAGTCCGAGTGCCACCGAGAGCCCCATCGAGATCGCACAGGTGCGCAGGCTCAGCGACAGCGCCACCCGCGCGGGTTCTGAGTTGATGAGCTGGGGCAGTGCCGACCAGGGCAACCGCACCAGCAGGCCGAGCAGCGGCACGCCCAGCAGTGCGAGGGCGAGCGCCGCCGGCACAGCGAGCCAGCGTGGCAGTCCGGGTCGGGTCACGGCTTGGCGAACCCGTACTTCTGCAGGGTCGCCGGGCCGGCATCCGACAGCACGAAGTCGATGAACTTCCGGCCGAGGGCCGCCTGGCCCGCTGCGGCGGTCAGCGCGATCGGGTACTTGTTGACGACCTGCTCGGCGCCCGGGATCTGGATCGCCTTCACCTTCTCGGACACCGCGGCGGCGTCGGTGGCATAGACGATGCCGGCGTCGGCCTCACCCGAGGTCACCTTGGTGACGACGTCGCTGACCTTCTGTTCTTTCGAGACCGGGGCCAGGGTGACGCCGAGCTGCTGGGCGAGCGTATTGGTGGCATTGCCGCAGGGCACGGCCGCATCGCAGATGACGAGCTTCTTGCCGGTGAGCGAGCCGTCGAGGCCGGTGATCCTGCCGGGGTTGTCGGCCGGGGTGATCAGCACCAGCGTGTTGCTGGCGAAGAGCTTCGGGGTGGTGACCAGCGACTTGTCGGTGGCGCTGGTCATCGACTTCTGGTCGGCGGTGGCCAGCACGTCGGCCCTGGCACCATTGGCCAACTGGTCGACCAGGCTCTGGGAACCCAGGAAGCTGAAGGTGACCTTGCTGCCGGGGTTGGCGGCCTCGAACTGGGCGCCCAGGTCTTCGAAGGACGCTTTCAGGCTGGCAGCCGCGAACACCGTGATCCCGCTGGTGGCGCTGGCGTCGTCCGTGGTGGAACAGCTGGTCATGACGAGGACGGCCGCGATGAGGATGGCGGTCAGACGGCGGACGGACCTCACTCGTGTTCACCCTCGATGATCACATTGGTGGCCTTGATGCGGGCGGTGGCGACGACGCCGGGCTCGAGGCCAAGGTCTTTGACCGCCTCGGTGCTGACCAGCGCCATCACCCGGTAGGGGCCGCATTGCAGTTCGACCGACGACATCACCGTGTCGCTGACGACGTGGGTGACCAGGCCCGTGAATGCGTTGCGGGCCGAGGTGCCTTGTGGACGATCACTCTGGGCGCGCTCCTGGGCGAAGGCGGCCAGCTGGCGGCCCTCGATAACCTGTCGCCCGGATTCGTCGTTCTCGGCGCTGAGCTGGCCCTGGTCGATCCAGCGGCGCACGGTGTCATCGCTCACCCCAAGCAGTTCGGCTGCATGGCTGATCCGCAAATGTGGCATGGCCATGAGGCTAGCATCCGCATCTGCGGTGATGTGGCGGCGGGTGTTCGCCGATGATGCGGTGTGTCCAGAACCCGGCGGGAGTTCGCCGATTGGCGCACTGGATGGCGCAGCGGGCCAACTCCCGCCCGGTTCTGGACATGGGCCGTGCCCCGGGGCTGGTGCGTACCAGTGGTCCCGGTACGGTGGGTACATGTCCGACACGCCCGCTGCACCCGTCCGCTCGGTGGTGATCACGGTCTCTGACCGCAGCGCCGCCGGCGAGCGCGAGGACGCCTCGGGCCCGCTGGCTGTTCAGGTACTGCAGCGGGCCGGGTACGAAGTGACATCCACGGTGGTGCCAGACGGCATCGATTCGGTCGCCCATGCCATCCGCGCCGCGGTGGCTGCAGGCACCGACTTGGTCGTGACCAGCGGCGGCACCGGCATCGGCCCGCGCGACCTGACACCCGAAGCCACCCGCAGCGTCATCGAGCGCGAGGTGCCCGGCATCGGCGAGCTGCTGCGCCGCACCGCGGCCGAGGCCAACCCCGCGGCCGCCGGTCACATCGCCCTGGGGCGCGGCATCGCCGGTGTCGTCGCCCACACGCTGGTGGTGAACCTGCCGGGCAGCCCCAAGGCCGTCGCCCAGGGCCTCGACGTGCTGCTGCCCATGTTGCCCCACGCCTTGTCACAGCTTGCTGGAGGAGATCACTGATGCCGCTCGTGCATGCCCACGTCACCGAGGACGCGCTCAACCCCGAAGCCCTTCGCGCGCTGGTGGCCCAGCCCAGCGCCGGCGCGATGGCGATGTTCGTGGGACAGATCCGCGACCACGACCACGAGGCCAGCGGCGAGGTTGAAAGCATCGACTATTCAGCGCACCCGGACGCGGACGCCATGATCGGGCCGATCTGCGAAGCCGTGCTCGGTGAACTCGACCCCGACGGCGAGGCACTGGTCTCGGCCGAACACCGGGTGGGCCACCTCGAGGTGGGCGACCTGGCGATCGTCGTGTGCGTCTCGACGGGGCACCGGCGGCTGGCGTTCCAGGTGTGCGAAGAACTGGTCGAGCGCATCAAGGCCGAACTGCCGATCTGGAAGCACCAGACCGAGGTCGGCGGCCGCAAGGTGTGGTCGAACCTGGGGCTGGGGGCATCGTGACGCTCGAGGACCCGTACGGCCGGGTGCACCGCGACCTGCGCATCTCGCTGACCGACCACTGCAACCTGCGCTGCACCTATTGCATGCCCGCCGAGGGTGTGCCGTGGTTGCCGCGCCAGACGCTGCTGAGCCCCGAGGAACTGATGCGGATCGTGCGCGTCGGGCTGGCCGAGGGCATCACCGAGGTGCGGTTGACCGGCGGCGAGCCACTGCTTCGTCCGGATGTGGTCGAGATTGTGGCACGCATCGCGGCGCTGTCGCTGCCCACGGGTGGGCACCCCGAGGTGTCGATCACGACGAACGGCATCGGCCTGTCGAAGATCGCCGGGGCGCTGAAAGATGCAGGGCTGACAAGGGTGAACGTGTCGCTCGATACGCTTGACGCCGAGCGTTTCCACCAGTTGACCCGACGCAACCGGCTGACGGACGTGCTCGCCGGCATCGAGGCGGCCCGTGAGGTCGGCTTCGCCCCCATCAAGGTCAATGCGGTGCCGATGCGTGAGGTGAACTTCGACGAACTGGCCGACCTGCTCGACTGGTGCCTGGAGCGTGACCTGGAGCTGCGCTTCATCGAACAGATGCCGCTGGACGCCGGCCACATCTGGTCGCGCCGCACGATGGTGACCCAGGCCGAGGTGATCGAACAGTTGTCGGCCCGACACCGGCTGACCGCCCTGCCCGGGCGGGGGGCGGCGCCTGCCGAACGGTTCCTGGTCGACGACGGGCCCGGGGTGGTCGGCATCATTGCCGCGGTGACGGCACCCTTCTGCGGCGCGTGCGACCGGCTGCGGCTGACTGCCGACGGGCAGTTGCGGTCATGCCTGTTCGCCCGCGGTGAGTCCGACCTGCGTGGGCCGCTGCGGGACGGCGCCAGCGACGAGCAGCTGGGGCAAATCTTCCACGAATGCCTGGCGGGCAAGCTGCCGGGGCACGGCATCAACGACCCGGGGTTCCTGCAGCCGGACCGCCCGATGAGCGCGATCGGCGGCTGAGCCAACGCTCGTCCTGCCCCCGGAGGCCCCGGCCTCAGCAGCCTCCCGCGAACGGCGGCAACACGTCGAGGCGCGAGCCCGATTCGATGTCGACGTCGTGGTCGACCACCTTGGCGCCGTTGAGCAGCAGCGAGCAGCGGCCCACCACCTCGCCCAGCCGGTCACCATGCAGGGTGGTCATCTGGGCAATCACCGCGCCCAGCGTGCCGGGCTGCAGGCTCTCCTGGACGGTCCCCGCGGCATCGGCGGCAGCGGCGAAATAGCGGACGGTCACCATGTCAGTGCTCCTTGTCGGTGTGGTCAGGTTCGGTGTGGTCAGGTTCGGTGTGGTCAGGTTCAGAATCTTCTGCTTCAGCATCGTCTGCGCTGTTCCCCGTGGACGACGGGACGGGCGCAGCGGTGGCGGCGTCCTCGACGACCCGCAGCAGGTAGTCGGGGTCTCCCCCACGACCCACGGCCAACCCCAGGATGAACGCACTCACCGGCGCCATCGGCCGGGCACCGGCATGGGCTACCTCCCTGGTCATGTCGAGGATGGCCGATTCGTCTACCTCTGCCGGGTCGATGCCGACGGCCGCGCAGACCCGCTCGATGAACGGGCGCCATGCGCTGCGGTCCTCGTCGCGGCGATCAGTGCTGCGCAGGTGGGCGTTCCAGCGGGCGTGGTCGGCCCAGGTGTCCAGGTCGTGCACATCGAGCATGCTGGCGGCCGCCACCGTGCGGATGCCGAGCGGTCGCACCAGGCCGCGGACTGATCGTCCGCCGGCCTCGCCGTAGTCACGGGCCGCGGCCCGCAGCGCCTCGGTGCGATAGATCGCGAACAGCCATTCGGGGTCGCCCGACTGGCCGTTGGTCAGGGCGATCGCGTTCTCGTCCGGCCCTGCGGCCACCGCCGCCTCGAGCAGGCGCGGCGCAGCCCCAGCCGCACCGGGCAGGTCGCAGGCCAACACCAGCGTCCATTCCGCGGGCTCAGCGATCGCCAACAACCCGGCCACCAGACCGGCGGCGGGCCCGGTGCCCGGCGGGTCCTCCCGCGTGACGATGACACCTTCGGGGGCGGCGACCGGCCCGACCACCACCCGGGTGCGGGCACCATCGGCTGCGGCCAGCACCCTGTCGAGCAGGCGCACCCCGCCCACCTTCAGTTCTGCCTTGTCGACCCCGCCCAGCCGGCTGCCCTTGCCGCCGGCCAGGATCACCGCGTCGAAGCTCAGCTCACCCATCGCGGCGCCACGTTCCCGACCGTCCGCCCTCTTTCGCGAGCAGGCGCACGTTGTCGATGTATGCCGTCCGGTCGGTGCCCTTGACCATGTCGATCACGGCCAGCGCGGCAACGGCGACCGAGGTGAGGGCCTCCATCTCGACACCGGTGCGGTCGGCCGTGCGGGTGGTGGCTGTGATTTCGACGCCCTCGTCGGTCACCTCGAGGTCGACCACGCAGCCGTGCACGCCGATCACATGCGCCAGCGGCAGCAGGTCGGGGGTCTTCTTCGCCGCCTGGATACCCGCGATCCGCGCCACCGCGAGCACGTCGCCCTTCGGCACCTCGCCCGAGCGCAGCAGCGCCACCACCTCGGGGCTGCAGCGCACCATGCCCGCAGCCGTGGCGGCGCGCACCGTCGGCTGCTTGGCGGTCACATCGACCATGCGGGCCTGGCCTGCACTGTCGAGGTGGGTGAACGGATGACTCATGACAGGCTCCTGGTCAACAGCAGGTCGCCCACGGCAACCTGGGTGGTCTCTGCCGGCACCTGCGCCAGGGCATCAGCCAGCGCCAGCGCCGAGGTCATGTGCGATGCCGACCCGCGTCGGTGGGCGGGCTGGACGACCCTGCGGCCCTCGGCATCATGGCTTGTCACCACAGGGATGAACTGGCGCCGCCCAGCCGGTGATGACCAGTCGGCCCCCGCGATGGCCCAGCCCCAGCCGCGCTCGGGTCGTCCCAGCAGCTTCTCGATCGCCGGACGCACGAACAACTCGAAACTGATCGCCGAGCTCAGCGGATTGCCGGGCAATGCCACCACCGGCACGCCGTCGAACCGCGCCCAGCCCTGCGGTTTGCCGGGCTGCATCAACACATGCCGGAACGTGCCCTGCGCGTGCTGCGACAGGGCGATGCGGGCGACGTCGTGGTCGCCAACACTCACCCCACCGCTGATCACGACCAGATCGGCCCCGGCGCTGACCCCGGCCAGCCCGGCGATGAACTGCTCGGGATTGTCGGGAAGCATCACGGCATGGTCGACCCGTGCGCCCGCCGTGACCGCCAGCGCGGCCAGCTGGGTCAGGTTCGACTCGTGGATCTGCCCCCGCTGCAGTGGTTGGCCCGGAGCCACGAGCTCGTCGCCGGTGGCCACCACGGCGACGACCGGCTGCCGCGCCACCGCCACCTCGGCCACCCCGCCCGAGGCGACCACGCCCAGTTGGTGGGCACCCAGCACCTGGCCGGCCGGCAACAGCACCGCACCCTCGCTGAAGTCCTCGCCCGAATGGCGCACATGCGCCCCCCGCCGTGGCGGCAGGCTGTCCAGGCGCACGCCCGGCTGGCCAACCCCGAACGCCTCGGGCAGCTGGGTCACCAGTTCCCGCGGCACGACGGTGTCGGCCGCGGTGGGCAACGGGGCACCGGTCATGATGCGCACACATTCGCCCTCGCTGAAGCCGGGGTCATCGCCCGACCCTGCGGGCACGTCGCCGACCTCGCGCAGCACCTGCCCCACGGCCAACCCGTCGAAGCGCACGGCGAAGCCGTCCATGGCCGAATTCGTGAACGCCGGGACGTCGCCGATGCTGGTGACCGGTCGGGCAAGCGTGCGGCCAAGCGCCGTGCGCAGGGGCAGCGTTTCGGCATCGGTCAGCGCGCTGACAAGGGCAAGCACCTCGTGCAGGTACTGCTCGACCGTCAGCTGCTCACGGACGAGCTCAACCATGGTGACCCGTCGCTTCATGGTGACCCGTCGCTTCATGGTGACCCGTCGCTTCATGGTGACCCGTCGCTTCATGGTGACCCGTCAATGGCAGCACCTGCGGTTCGGCGGTCAGCGCATCGAGGTAGAGCAGGCGACCGATCAGCGGGTCGCCGGCACCCGTGATGAGCTTCATGGCCTCCACGGCCATCCACGACCCGGCGATACCGGTCAGGGGCGCGAACACGCCGACGTCATCGAGCTTGGTCACGCCCGCCTGCTGCTGCTCGTCGAGCAGGTCACGCAGGCCAATGCCCCAGCTGCGCCGGAACACGGTCACCTGGGCGCGGGTGCTGCTGACCGAGCCGTAGACCACAGGCAGGTCGAGCGCCCAGGCGGCATCTGCGATGGCGAACCGCACCGCCAGATTGTCGGTGGCGTCCACGACCAGGTCATGACCGGCGATGACATCGGTGATGTTGTCGGGGTCAAGACGCAGGTCAATCTCGACGACCTCGACCTCGGGATTGAGGTCACGCAGTCGGGTGGCGGCGCTGGTCACCTTGGGGGTGCCCACCGCAGCGGTGCCGTGCACCACCTGCCGCTGCAGGTTGTGCACCTCGACGGTGTCGTTGTCGACCAGCGTCAGGCGCTTCACGCCCGCCCCTGCCAGGTAGGTGATCACCGGCGACCCCAGTCCGCCGGCGCCCACCACCACCACTGATGCCTGCCTCAGCCGCGCCTGGCCCTCGTCCCCAATCGCCGGGATCGCGGTCGTGCGCGAGTGCCGGTGCGCCTCGTCTTCGGTGAGCGGACGCACCTCGGCGATCAATGGCGCGGGATGGGTGGTCAGGCCGGGCACGTGGATCCTCCTCAGGACGGGTCGTGAGATGTGTCAGATCCTACGCAGACCCCCTGACAAAACTTCCGGGAGGCCAGCGAATGGGTGAAAATGCAACCTCCCACCCGCAGTGGACCCGCGGGTGGGAGGTGCCGGGTGATGCCGGGATCAGCCGCCCAGACCCGTGTTGGGCAGGCTCGGCGGACGGTATTCCTTCTGGCCACACACCGTGACGAGCTGGTTCGCCGTCACGGGCTGCTGGTCGTCGGTCAGGCTGGCGATGTTCTCGAACGCGGCGCAGCCCTCGGCAGCGGTGAACGTGAGCTGGTAGGCCAGCTTGCCCTCGCCGTCGGCCGCCGTGATGGTCCTGCTCAGCCCGGCGAGCGGATCGTCCACGGTCACGGTGTCGTCGGTCACGACCGGCGCAACGCCCGAGAAGTCGAACGCGGCCGGCAGCGTCAGCGTGGTCGCGCCCACGTCGACCGTGGCGACAACCTGCCCGGACGAGGCAGCGGTCGCCGACGTGAACACACACGTGTAGAACACGTCGACGGCGCCACCGGCGGGGATGGTCACGTCATTGACGGGCGCGCAGGTGCCATCGGGCACGGCGAACGTGACATCGACGCCGGTGACATCGACCACATCGGGGTTGCTGAGGGCGACCGTGCCGGTGAGGCGGAAATCGGTGTCCTGGTTCTTGGCCCTTGCCAGCGCCCAGAACAGCGTTACAGAACAACGTCACACAGGCTACGTGGCAAGCAGGTAAATGGGGACCCCTTGCGGCACTTTCGTGAGCAGGGCACGTTCAGCAACCCCGCAGCACACCGGAAATGGGAGCCGAACAGCAGCACAATGCGCCGCCGGGGTCAGCGACTCAGCGCTGGGTCCACGGCACCTGCGGTCCCGCGATGCCTGCGTTGTCGAGCGCCACCTTGCTGCGCTCACGCAGCTCTCTCTGCACGCCCCACTGTTCGTTGGCCACGCATTTCGCTGTCACCCGGATGGTCATCGCCGACCCGCTGATCGACTCGACACCCAGCACCGTGGGCACCTCGAGCAGGTGGTTGCTCCAGGGTTCTTCGGCGGCCATGGTCGTCGCCACCTCAGTGATGATGCCGATCACCTGCTGCGGGTCGGCCTTGGGGCTGACCGAGATGTCGACCAGCGCATTCGACCAGCCCTGGCTGATGTTGCCCACGCGCAGGATCTCGCCGTTGCGCATGTACCAAACCTGCCCATTGGCATCGCGCAGCTTGGTCACGCGCAACTGCACCTCTTCGACCGTGCCGGTGACTTCGCCGAGGTCGACGACATCGCCGACGCCGAACTGGTCTTCAGCAATCAGGAAGATCCCCGAGATGAAGTCCTTGATGAGGCTCTGGGCCCCGAAGCCGAGGGCGACACCACCGATGCCTGCCGACGTCAGCAGCGGCCCCATGGGCAGGCCGAGCACCGTCAGGATCATCAGTCCACCAATCGTGAGGATGAGGAAGCCGGCGACCGAGGTCAACAGCGAACCCAGCGTCTTGGTGCGCTGCACCTGCCGTGGGTGGTCGAGCCCGAACAGTGCCCGCGTGCGACCACCGACGCCATTCACGCTGCGGTTCTCGTCGTGACGGGCGAGCGCGACCTTGACAACCCGCCGTGAGGCCACGACAACCAGCCGCCACGCCACCACCATGACGAGCACGATGAGCGCAATCTCGATGGCGGTATCGGGCCAGCTGAGGTTCTTCATGGTGACCATTGTGCAGGGGTGGTGCTGCGGGGAGCCCTTGTCTGCGGATGGGAACTGCGCCGGGCGGGGTGAGCCGAACACCGCCGCCGATCCTGAGCCTGGCCGTGAGGGTTTGCCTGCCGACGGGAACTTTGCCGTGCGGCGCCGCACGGCAAAGTTCCCGTCGGGGGGCAAGGTTGCCGTCGGCAGGCAAACACAGGGGCGAACCCTGGCCCGTGAGCCAGCCCGCCAGCGGGTGTCCAGAACCTGGCCGGAGTTGCCCGATGGCGCGGTCCAGAGGGCGCAATCGCGAACTCCGGCCAGGTTCTGGACACCCGTCTGGACACCCGTCTGGACACCCGTCTGGACACCCGTTCTGGACACCTGCGCCTGGCACCACAGCTCCGGGTGACCTCAGGGTTGCCATGCCACCAGAGCCCTTGTTCACCCGAATGCTTGCGATATATCGTTGAACCATCGCTTCGCACCCCTGGAGGACACCATGAACACCCACGACGAATCCCACGACTCCCAGCGCGGCCACGGCCGCCGACACCGCCACCACGGCGGCTTCAACCCCGGCGACATGTGGGGCGGACCCGGAGGACCCGGAGGACCCGGCGTACCCTTCGGCGGCCCCGAGGGCCCCTTCGGCCCGTCCGGACCCTTCGGCCCCCGCGGTCCGTTCGGTCCCGAGGGTCTCTTCGGACCCCGCGGCGTCTTCGGACCCGGCGCCTTCGGCGGCGGCCACCACCCCGGCCCCCGCGGACGCCGTGCCCGCCGCGGTGACGTCCGCATGGCCGTACTGCACCTGCTCGCCGAAGAGCCCCGCAACGGCTACCAGGTCATCCAGGCCCTGGCCGAACGGACCAATGGCCTCTGGAAACCCAGCCCCGGCGCCGTCTACCCCGCGATGTCTGCCCTTGAGGACGAAGGCCTGATCACGCCGTCCGACGACAACCCCAAGGCCTTCACACTGACCGATGCCGGCCGCGAGGCCGTCGCCGCCTCACCCGAGGCGCCGTGGGCCACTTTCCAGGATGCAGGGCGCCACTTCGAGGCCAGCTCGGCCGGCACCCTCTGGAAGGAGTTCGGCAAGCTGTCCGTCGCCCTGCGTGCCGTGGCCGCCAACGCCACCGCCGACCAGTTCGACCAGGCCGCCGCGCTGCTTGCCCGCACCCGCCGCGACCTGTTCGGGTTGCTCGCCTCGACCCCGGACGACGATGACGCCGATGACGCCGGCTACGACGCCGAGCCCGGCGATGATCCCGACACCACCCCCGACGACTGGAACAACCCGCAGCGGTGATCGTCCACCACGGTGATCGTCCACCCGGTGATCGCCCACAACTCGTGAGAAGGTAGGGCCACAGCCACACCACACTCACCCCAGGACCCACCATGCCCGTGCCCGCCCGACCCCGCGTCGGACTACGCCAGGCCTGGTGGGTCCTGCTCATTTTCGCTTGTCAGAAGGCTGTTTTCCTGGGCTGGGCCTGGGCCGACGACACCCACCCGCTGCTCGTCGACCTCTACCAGTGGGACGCCCCGCGCTACCTCGACATCGCCCAGCACGGCTACACCTACCCCACCTACGCGTCCGATGGGCGCGAGATCAACTCCAACATCGCGTTCTTCGCGCTCTACCCCCTGCTCGGACGATTCCTCGCCGCCGCAGTACCACCCCTGGGTGAGGCCGGTGCCCTGCTGGTGGTCGCGGGCCTCGCCAGCCTGGCCGGCGCGTGGGGGCTGTATGCCCTGGGTACAAAAATCGCCAGCCCAACCGCCGGCGCTGCGCTCGCCCTGGGCTGGGGCATGCTGCCGCGGGCATTCATCGAGGTCATGCCCTATTCCGAGGGGCTGTTCACCGCGCTGTCGGTGTGGGCGATCCTTGCCCTGGCCACGCGCCGCTACTGGGTCGCCGCCGCCCTCTGCGCCCTGGCCGGCCTGACCCGCCCCACCGCCGCCGCCACGCTGACCGCCGTCGGTGGCTACCTGTTGGTGTTGCTGGTCGCCAGCTTCGTCCCCCGCTGGCGCGACCGCGTGCGCACCGGCCGGGCCACCATCATCGGCGCGGGTCTGCTCTCGGCCACCGGGCTGGGGCTGTCGTTCGCCCACGTCGCGTGGCGCACCGGCAGCTGGCGTGGCTACTTCGACGTGCAGGACCAGTGGAACCTGCGCCTGGGCCCACCCTCGACCACCTGGCAGCTGTGGCGGACGGCCATCACCACCAGCCAGCCGCCCGGTTACGAGACCAACACCGCCGTCGCCTGGGCCCTGCCGGTGCTCACGGCGCTGCTCGTGGCGCTGGTCGTCGTGGCCATGCGGCGTCCACGGTGGTGGCCCACGGCGGTGCATGCCCTTGTCATCTGGGCAATGATGGCCACCACCCAGACCTACTTCCATTCCCGGGAGCGCTACCTGCTGCCGGCGTTCGGGTTGGTCGTGCCGGTCGCGCTCGTCGTCGCACGGCTCTGGGACGCGCGCGCCGCAAGGCCCCTGACCAGGGCGCTGCTGGTGCTCGTCCTGGTCGCAGGCACCCTTGTCAGCGCGTGGTGGGGTGTCGAACTGGTCACGACCAGCAAGATCTCGCCCTAGCACTGCAACGCCGACGGCCCCGCGTGCGTGAATAGGGGTATGCAGACCGCCTTCGACGACTGGGCCGCCGAGCACCAGGCTCGGCTGGTCTCCTATGCCTACCTGGTCTGCCACGACCGCGAAGAGGCCCGCGACATCACCCAGGACGTGCTGCTGGTGCTGCTGCGCCGCTGGGACACCCTGACCGGCGACCCCTTGGCGTATGCGCGCCGATCCATCACCAATGCCGCCATTGACCGGTGGCGCCGTCACGGTCGACATGTCGTCCACACCCCACCCCGGGACGACCACCCGACCGCCGAACCCGGCCCCGACGAGGCCAATCGCTGCACCGACTCCGCCCTGGCGTGGCAGCTGTGCCGCGAACTGCCGCCGCAGCAACGCGCGGTGGTGGTGCTGCGCTACTGGGCCGACCTGCCCCATGACGACATCGCCGAGGTGCTGGGCATCCCGGCCTCGACCGCGCGTTCGCACCTGAAGCGGGCGCTCGCGGCGTTGGCGCCGCGACTCACCCAGGAGGACCTGACATGACCGAGCACGACGACGACCGGGCTGAACGGGCGTTCCGCGACGCCCTGGCCGAGCATGAGGATGACGCGGCTGGTGACGACACGGCCCCGGCGGCGAGCCCGGCGTTGCCTGCTCGACGACCGCGACGATGGCGCGGCTGGGCCATCGCCGCAGCCGTGGTGGCGGTCGCGCTGGTGGGCGGGGTGGCGATCAGCCAGTTGGGGCGGGATGCGCAGACCGCCTCGCCGCAATTGCCGGCCCCGGCCTCGAGAAAGCAGTGGATCTCGACCCGCAATGTGGCGGTGCAGGTGCCGGTGGGGTGGGTGTCGGCCTCGTCCCCGGGGAGTGACTGGTGCGCAGGCGATCGGAAGATCATCGCCCCGGGCAATCAGCCCTATTACGACGTCTTCTCCGGTGACGTCATCAGGCTCGCGATCGGTTGCCCGCCGCGCCAGCAGGCCGACGACAGACTGCACGTGACCATGCGCAGCACGGTGAACGGGCGCGAAACCCTGCCCAGCTGGTACCGCACCCGCGTCGTCGGCACGGTCGAGATCGCTGTGGCGGTGCCGTCGGGCTCGGCGCAGGACGAGGCCACTGCCGAGGCGATCCTGGCCAGCGCCACCACATTCACCCACGACCAGTTCGGCTGCGCGGCGACGTCCCCGATCCGGCGCTGGGACTGGGCACGGCCCGCCAAGCCCTTCGATGTCACCACCGTGGCTGCCGTCGAGTCGATCTCACTGTGCCAGTACGCCAAGGCAAGCATGAAAGATGCCGATGACCCCAGCGGGCGGCCCTCACTCACGGCCAGCGCGCAGGTGAGCGGCAGCGATGCCGCCGCGATGTTGGCGGCCATCAAGCGAGCCCCGGCAGGCACCGGCCCGAACGAGCCACAGAACTGCTCGGCCGACTACCTGGCTGCGATGGCCGTCGTGGTACAGCTGAACACCGCGGAGGGTCCGAAGCAGCTGTATTCCTACCTGGGCAATTGCCGCCACAACGGCATCGACGACGGCACCACGATGCGCGTGGCCCAGCGGGGCTGGTGCTCGGTGGTGGCTGGCACGAAACCGCTCTTCATCGGCAGCATGAGCCAGTCCGTCGCCGAGGAGTGCCTGCCGGTGGGGCCGGCAGCATCGCCGACGGCCAGCCCCACCCGCTGAGGTCGCTCAGCTGACCTTCGCCAGCGCCTGGTCGAGGTCGGCGATGATGTCGTCGATGTGTTCGATGCCCACCGACAGCCGGATCATCTCGGGCGCGACGCCCGCCTTCTCGAGCTCCTCTTCGGACAGCTGGCTGTGGGTGGTCGACGCGTTGTGGATCACCAGTGACTTCACATCACCAATGTTCGCCAGGTGACTGAAGAGCTCCAGGGCCTCCACAAAGGTCGAGCCACCCTCTCGTCCAGCCTTGAGCCCGAACGCGACCAGACCGCCGAAACCACCGTTGAGGATGCGCTTGGCGACCTCGTGGTGCGGGCTGCTCTCGAGCCCGGGGTAGTTGACCCACGCCACGGCCGGGTGGTCGGCCAGGTGCTGGGCGACGGCCAGGGCGTTGGACGAATGCCGCTCCATGCGGAGCGCCAGCGTTTCGAGGCCCTGCAGCAGCAGGAATGAGTTGAGCGGCGCGATGGCGGCGCCGGTGTTGCGCAGCAGCACGGTGCGGGCACGGATGATGAATGCCGCCGGGCCCGCTGCCTCGGTCCAGACGACGCCGTGGTAGGCACCGTCGGGGCCGGTCAGCTGCGGGAACCGCTCGGCATGTGCGGCCCAGTCGAACTTGCCCGAGTCGACGATGACGCCACCCATCGAGGTGCCGTGGCCGCCGATGTACTTGGTCGCGGCATGGATCGAGATGTCGACGCCGTGGTCGAATGCCCTGGTCAGGATCGGGGTGGGGACGGTGTTGTCGACCACGAACGGCAGGCCCAGAGCATGGGCGGCCTCGCCCCAGGCGTCCAGGTCGACGACGTTCAGGTTGGGGTTGCCGACGGTCTCGCCGAAGACCAGGCGGGTGCGCTCATCGACGTGCTGGGCGAGTTCTTCGGGCTTGTTCGGGTCGACGAACCGGGTCTCGATGCCGAACTGCGGCAGCGTGTGCGCGAACAGGGCATAGGTGCCGCCGTACAGCGTCGACATCGCCACGATGTTGTCGCCCGCCCCGGCCAGCGTCAGCACCGCATAGGTGACCGCCGCCGCGCCGGAGGCCGTCGCCAGTGCACCCACACCGCCCTCGAGCGCGTTGACCCGGGTCTCGAAGACGTCCTGGGTCGGGTTCATGATGCGGGTGTAGATGTTGCCCGGCTTGCGCAGCGCGAACAGGTCGGCGGCATGGTCGGTGTCTTCGAAGACGTAGCTGGTGGTCTGGTAGATCGGCACCGCGCGGGCGTTGGTGGCCGGGTCAGCGCTTTCCTGACCGGCGTGGACGGCAATGGTTTCAGGACGAAGAGTCATGCACTCCATCGTTGGGCCACAGAGGGGGCGGGCGCCAGAGGGTCCGAGGGATGGGCGTTCGCCGTGCGCGAATACGGCTGCTGGGCGGAGCCAGGGCTGGGGTCTTCACCGCAGACGGCAGACATGGTCAGCGAGCGCGGTCAGCACCCATGTCCGGAACCGGGCAGGAGTGGGCAGCAGCGGCCATTCCGGGGCGGAATTCGAGCACTTCGGCCGGGTTCTGGACGCCGCAAGTGCTGGGGCGCTGATGGACACCTCCTGGACGTGCACAACGGGCACCCATGCCTCGTCCGCAGCCCGTTCAGCCGGGATCGGGCGCATTCGTGACACTGCAGCCAGTAGTGCAGGTTGCGGCGATCCCGACGACCCCAGAGCTGGCGGACCAGCCCGGCCCAGGTCCGGAACCCGGCCAAAGTTCGCAGCACCAGCCATTCCGGGGCGGAATGCGAGAACTTCGGCCGGGTCCTGGACACGGCCGACGGGCGGCGAGTCCAGTACCCACCGACAGACATGCGACCGAATCGTGACGCCATCACGAAACGTTGCCCACAGGCGCTCGTGGGCCCCTGTTCGGCGGGCCGCCCACGGGCTAGTCTTTGGCCATGCCGGAGCCCCCTTCGTCCGGCCCGGCATGGGGTTCACCGGGCCAGGGCGACCCGCAGCGCCCACCCCGATTCACCCCGCCCGACTCATCGGATGCGGCGCTGACCCGCCTGCGCCCACGTGCCGTTGCGCCCGGCAACCCGATCCACCCCGGCACCCCAAGCCAGCCCGGCAACCCCCACCACCAGCCCGCCACCGCGCCCGCAGCCGCCCCGGCCCCGCAGATCAACCGCAGCCGCCGCTGGCCCGTCGTGGCGCTCATCCTCGTGGCCGTGGCCGCATCCATCGCGCTGAGCGCACCGTCGTTTCCCCGCGAGCGCGGCGCGAACACCGCCGCGCAGTATGTTGCACCCGGCGGCCAGCTGATCTTTCTGCAGCATGACGACGGTGCCCGCTCGTCGCTCGAGACCTCGCGGCTGCACGGGGCCCAGCTGCTGAGCGAACCGACCCTCGAGGGCATGCTCGCGGTGAACAACCTGGCGCACCGTGACCTGTCCGGGGCCGACTGGGTCACCGAGTCCGAATACAAGCAGCAGCCCGATGGATCGCGATCCACCACGAGGTCGCTGTACGAGCTCGACGATCGGGGCCTCGTGTTCGTCGCCGGGCTGGTCGGCGAGACCGCGATCACGGCGAACCCGTCGGTCATCGAGGTGCCCGCCGATGCCGCACCCGGCACCACCTGGACCCAGCAGACCACCCTGACGCTGCCCACCACCCAGCATCAGCTGGCCTTCGCACGCGAGGGCTCCATCGCCGCCGCGCCGCAGCTGGGCGAGGGCTGCATCACGCTCACCTACCGCGACACCACCGACGGTGAGACCAACCAGAGCGTCGCCCACCGCTGCCCCGGCCAGGGGTTGGTCGGCACCAACACGTCACGACGCACCGCCGCCACCAGCCTCGCCGGCGACGTGGGCACCACGGTGGCGCCACCGCTGGCCCTGCGTGACCTCGCCGAGGCCGACGGCTCCCTGAGCGCCGGCGGCGGGCTCGGGGTGGTGGCCAACATGCAGCGTGCCCCCGTGGTGGTCTCGACCGGCTTCGTCTACATCAACCAGCTCACCCAGCAGGTCGTCGCCTTCGCCCCGGGCGCCCCCGACCAGCCGATGGGGTTGGCGTGGGTGCGTCGTCCCGGGCCGGTCACCCTGCACCTGTTGGGGGCCGGCGACCTCGTCGTCGCCACCACCAGCGACCGCCGGCTCGTGGCCTATGACCACCAGGGTTACGTGAAATGGGTGGTGGCCAGCTCGGACGTCGCCGCGCTGCCGCCGGTGCAGGTCGACCAGCACACGATGGCGGTGCTCACACTCGACGGCTGGCTCACGGGCTTCGACCTGCGCGACGGTCGCCAGCTGTGGCGCGCCCCGGCCCCCACTGGCAAGGCCGCGCTGGTCGTCATCGAGGTGGACGACAGACCGATGGTGGTGCTCGGCGCCGAGAAGGACCTCATCGTCATGGACCGCGACCGGGTGCACCTGCAGGTGTCGCTGCCCAGCCGCATCACCCAGGTGACCCGCACGGCGCGCGGCGTGGTGGTGCTCGACGAGTCGAGCTGGCTGACGTCGGTGTCGTTGTCAGGCCGGGTGCAGTGGACCACCAGCCAGGGTGATTGCGACACCGTGGCGGCGACGGCACAGGTCATCGCCTGCGCCGGCGACCAGGCCCTGACGGGGCTCGATGCCACCACCGGCGCGAAGTTGTGGCAGCTGCCCATGGCCACCGAGGACGTCATCACCGACGGCGAGTTGTTCGCGGTGGTGAACCGCGATGCGGTCGAGGTGATCACCACCTCGGGCACAGTGCATCGGCGCTGGCCCCTGGGGGTGCGCCAGGGCACGTGGGAGTGGCTCGTCCGGGGGCCGAACAGCCTGCTGTACGTGACCTCGTCGGCCGAATTCGCACGCTGGGGGGCACCATGACGACGATCGGTGCGGCCCAGGTGAGGGGCCAGCGGGTGGGCACGCCGTACGAACCACCGCGTCCGGGGTTGTGGACATCGATCCGCGAGGTCATCGACCTGGCCTTCGTCGACGCGGTGCGTGAAGGGATGCCGCGGTTCCGCACGTGGCCGCGTGGGCTGCTGGCAACGGTGGTCGTGGCGCTGTGCGGGGTGCTGACGTGCATCGTGATGATCTTCGCCTCTCCGTGGATCCGCCAGTTCGATGCACCGAGGCTCGCCGACAACCAGGCCCTGATCGGCTCGTGGTCACTCACGGTGTTGATGTGGCTGATGGTGTTGACGCTGGCGCTGGGCCTGACGGCCAACCTGCACCTGCACATCGCCGCCCGGTTCTTCGTGGTGCCGTTGTTGTTGACCCCGGCCATGGTGGTGCTGCTGACGTCGCTGACGCCGGTGAGCGTCGGGGCGGTGGGCGGCCTGGTCGCCGCGGCGGGCATCCTGGGGTTCACGGTGATCCGCGTCGGCACGTCATTCGCGTGGTTCGAGTTCCCGGTGATGCTGGTGCTCACGGCGATGGTGGTCTACCTGCCCCAGACGGGCGGGGTGCACAATGCCGTCGACTTTCGCGCCTCACTGACCCAACTGATGCTGTCGTTGTTCACGTCGCTGGCGGTGCCGTCGCTGCTGGTGGTCGGGTTCACCGCCGCGCAATTGACCATCTCGTTCACCGACTGGACCGTCGACCGCACCCATCGGCTGCTGTACCGCCCGGCCACGATCGTGTTGGCGGTGCTGCTGGGCATGGCGGCCACTTGGCGAGGGGTGGCGCTGACCCTGCAGGGCGATGCCATCTGGACACCCGCCACGTGGGTCAATTCCGTCGTGTTGTTGGCGGTGGCGCTGGTGGGGTCGTTGCTGGTGCTGAGGCTTCGTCCGGACAAAAGGCTCTACCCGGTACCACCGGATGCGTTGAGCAATGCCTGGGCGCCGCTGGTCTACCCGTTGGCGTTCCTGCTGGTGCCGCAGCTGGCGTTGAGCGCGGTGTCGGTGATCGGCGACATGATCATGGCGCTGACGGGCGTCGGGTCGCTGGACTGGCTGACCCGGTTCGCCCAATCGCCCGGGGTGAACACCGCGACACGACTGATCTCGGCGGTGGTGGCCGTGGTGTTCGCGGTGCGGCTGGCCCGGCGCAATGACCGCATCACGCCGGTGCTGCTGGTCAGCTATGCCTCGATCCTGGCGCTGGGCACCGTGCGCAGCCTCACCGACAACCGGGTGCAGCTCGTCTGGGAGGCCGATGTGCTCGCCGTCGTGATGGTGGTGCTGATGTTCGTGCTCGCGGCGGTGCTGTGGCTCAGGGAGGGGCGCGACCAGGTCATCTGGAAGCAGGTGCTGCTCGTCGCCGGGCTGGCAACCCTGTTCGGCTTCAGGCAGCAGCTGAGCGAACCGAGCATGGTCTTCGCCGGCATCAGCGGTTCGATGGTCATGGTGGTGAGCCTGGTCTGGCGCCTGCTCACCGACGGAGCGCTCACGCGCCACTCGTCGAAGGGCCTGCCGCAGACGACGCGGGTGTTGTTCTTCATGACCAGCGTAATGCTCTCGGCGGTGGCGCTGGCCTGGGTGGCCCAGACCCGCATCGAGAGTTCGACCGGCGAGTCGGCCATCACCGAACTCGGCGACCACGTGTTGGGCAAGCCGCTGCTGCTCGCCGCGGGCATCTGGGCGCTGATTGCGCTGGTCGGCCGGCTGACCGACGATGAGCCAGGCGAGCGGGTGGACGATCAGGTGGCGCGGCGCTGAGGTGATTCAGAAGAGCGTCGGCACCGCCCGAACGACGGTGTAGACCGCCACCACACCCACCAGCGCGGCGAAGCCGGTGGCCAGCTGACGGCTGTTGGCCCGGGCCTGCACCGCCGTGCCGACGCCCAGGCCCAATGCGGCCATGATCGTGATCACCGTGATCGATGACCACTGCGGCTGCACCTCTGCCGGGGCGGTCACCAGCCTGGTGACCAGTGCCGCCACGCAGTTGATGGCGATCACCATGAGTGAGGTGCCCGCAGCCTTCTTCATCGGCACGCCGAGCACCAGCGTCAGCGCCGGCACAATCATGAAGCCGCCGCCCACGCCCAGGAAGCCGGTGAGGGCCCCGACGGCTGTGGCGAGCACGGCCACCTTGGCGACCCTCGGCCAGTCCGGGTGGCCGTCGCGCCACAACGGCTCGTGCAGGTGCTGTGCCGGGATGCCGCGGGGTGTGATCGCCAGCCGGCGGACCATGGTGAAGGCCACCACCAGCATGACAAGGGCGAACAGGGCCATCAGCACGGGGCCCGGCACCTGGTGGGCCGCGACGGCGCCGGCTGCTGAGCCGACGATGGCCGCCAGCCCGAACACGGTGCCCTGGCCCAGGTCGAGCCGACCCTGTTCATGGGCGATGATCGCGCCGATGATGCCCGTGACCCCGACGACGATCAGCGAGCCGGTGGTCGCCTGCAGCGGGGTCTGGCCAAGGCCATACACCAGCACCGGTACGGCGAGTACTGCTCCCCCGCCGCCGACGGTGCCCATGCTGAACCCGATCAGCAGGCCGGCTACGACTGAGATCACCAGGTCGAGGGCTTCCACGGGGCCCACCTTATTGCCGGGGACCCCTGGCCGGGCTGCCGGGCCCCATGTCCGGAACCGGGCGGGAGTTCCCGCAGCCCGCTGACACCTGCCGCTCATCGCCAACTCCTGCCGGGTTCGAGACACGGCCGAGCGACGGCCGGGCCGCTCGAGCACATCAGCTGCCCCCGCTCACCCGGCATCCAGGACCACCCGCAGAACTTGCACAAGCGGCACCCATGCCTCGTCCGCAACCCGATCGCACGATTGCGGATGCACACGTGGCACCTGTGCCAGTTCTGCAGGTCGAGGTGCCCCCACCACCGCCCGTCCGCACACCGCCCGTCCACACACCACCCGCTCCTGTCGCCCCACCGCCCGGCTGGCTAGCATGGGCGCTGAGCACCCGCCACAACCACAGGAGTCCCATGCTGGTCCTCATCACCGGCGGCGCCGGGTTCATCGGCAGCACCGTCGCCTCGGCCTGCCTCGATGCCGGCCACGACGTGGTGCTGCTCGACGACTTCTCGACCGGCCGCCGCGAGTTCACCCTCGACCGCCCGACATATGCCGGCGATGTCGGCGACCGCGCGCTGCTCGACAAGGTCTTCACCGAGCACCACATCGACGCCGTCGTGCACTGCGCCGCCAAGATCGTGGTGCCCGAGTCGGTGGCCGATCCGCTCAGCTATTACGAGAACAATGTCGCCAAGACCGTCACCCTGCTGCAGGCCATGGTCGCCCACGACGTGCCGCGGCTGCTGTTCAGCAGCTCAGCCTCGATCTATGCCACCGACGAGAATTTCCAGGTCACCGAGGCCTCGCCCCTGGCCCCCGGCAGCCCCTATGCCACCACCAAGTTCATGGTCGAATATGTGCTGCGCGACACCGCCGCCGCCACCGACGTGCGCGTGATGAGCCTGCGGTATTTCAACCCCATCGGTGCCGACCCCCAGCTGCGCACCGGCCTGCAGACCGAGAAGCCCAGCCACGTGCTCGGCAAGATGATTGAGGCCTGGCAGCACCACGACACCTTCACCGTCACCGGCGTCGACTGGCCGACCCGAGACGGCTCGGGCATCCGCGACTACATCCACGTCTGGGACCTCGCCCAGGCCCATGTTGCCGCCCTCGAGCACTTCGACGAGGCCACCGCCGACGAGCCCTACCAGGTGGTCAACCTCGGCACCGGCAAGGGCTCCACCGTGAAAGAGCTGGTCAAGGCCTTCGAAACCGCCACCGGCGAACCGCTGAAATCCGTCGACGGACCCTCGCGCCCCGGTGACGTCGCGGGCGCCTACACGGTCAGCGACAAGGCCCGCACCGTGCTCGGCTGGCAGGCGCAGCTGACCGAGGCCGACGGCATCCGCGATGCGCTCGCCTGGCTGCCCCGCCGCCACGACCTGCTGGGCTACTGACGCCCCACTCCCCAGAAAGACAGGAACCCCCACCATGTCCTTCCGCCGCATCCTGCTGATCGCCGCCGCAGCGCTCGCCCTGGTGATGGCCGCCCTGGCCCGCCGCGAGGTCAGTCGCGCCGAGGCCGAGGCCGAGCTCTGGGCCGGGGCGACCGACCCGCTCGAGTAGCTGCCACCACCACTCACCACCCACCACCACTCACCCGGTCAGCGGCTGTTCCACCCTCGTCCCCGCCGTCCACTCGAGCACGAGTTCACGGTCGCGGCCTTCGACCACCACGCGGTCGGCCCCGCGCGCCGCGCTGACCCAGTCGTTGTCGTGGCGCCAGTAGTGGTGGTTCTGCATCACCCCGTCGACGGTGAACGCATCGCGCCACTTCAGTCGGTAGGTGTGTGGACGAGGCACGGTGTCGGTGGTGTTGATGTGCCGCATCGTGAACACCATGCCGCCGCGCACCCGTTGCAGCGTCGCCTTCTTCAGTTCCGCCACGAATGCCGCCAATGAGCTGAATTCGCTCAGGTCGCTGGCCACCACGGCCCACCCGGTGACCAGCCCACGCTGCACCAGTTCGGTCTGGCTCACCAGTTCAATGCGTTCCACCGCGACGACGCCGATCATCGACGTGCCGGTGCGCCCGGCGACCACGTGCGGCAGCACCGTGGTCTCGTCGAACTTCACCAGCGGCATGTACATGTGGCTCAGCTCGTGCCGACGTCCCTCGAGGTAACCGCGCCTGGTGCGCAGGTCGTGCAGCACCAGCACGACATTGTTGAATTGCCCGATGTCGGGGTTGACGCCGTTGCCCACCCAGGCCGACGGCGACGCTGGACGAGCCTCGCCGGTGAGTTGCGTCGTCCCGGGGTGGGTCGAGAACACACAAATGTCGCCCGGGAATGCCGCATGCCACAGGTGCTGCTGGTCACCGAACTCACCCGGTCGGTAGTGCTGGGCACTCGAGATCAAATAGTTGGGGGTGCGGTAGGTGAAGACATTGGCCCGGTGCAGGGCCGTGCCCTGGGTGATCGGGTTCAGCGCCTTGACGGTGGCCCGCTGCAGCGCCGGTGACCTGATGGTCGCGAACCGGTTCAAGGGGCTCAGAAAGCGGTTCTGTTCGAGCCGGAACCGCCCGAGCCCCTTCAGGGTCAACTCGATGGTTTCGGGGGTGACATAGGCCTGCTGCCCCCACGCCGTGTACAGCTGCTCGGTGAACCTGACCTCGTCGGGGGCGTCGCCCAGTTCGCGCTGCACATCGGCCAGGGCCTCGGCGACGTCGCGTCCCTGGCTCGTGCGAATCTGCCTGGCCCCTGACGCCGATGCGATCTCGAGCACCACTTCGGGCACCCGGTACTTCTCGCGGGCCACGAACACACCGGCAAGCTCGTCGTGGTTGAAGCGGGTGGGCGTGCCGAACGCAGAGTTCACGATCACGGCCACCTCGGCGGCCGTCGCGCTCATCTTCTGGTTGCGATAGACCCGGCCGCCGCTGGCATGGAAATGCCCCTCGAAACGGTGCAGCGCCAGGTCGAGCATCAGCAGGTCGAGCACCATGGCCGCGCGCGTGGCAAGGTCCTCGTCCTCGGCGTGGTCGACGAGCATCACCAGGCCGCAGGCCATGATCTCGTAATAGGTGTTCGACAACCATTCGCTGAAACCGTGGTGAAAGCGGTCATCGAGCCAGCGCAGCAGCCGGGCGTGGGCGTGGGCCTTCTTGACCGAGCCCCTGCGGTGGTCGTTGTCGAAGTGCTCGTCGGGGTACAGCTGGCCCGCCAGGTATTCGGCGGTGGCAAAGATCAGCTGGTGGTTCTCGGTCCACGTGCACATGCCGTCACGGCCGGGTTCCTGCATGCCGTAGCGAAACCCCAGGATGGCGTTCTTGATCGACTCGCGCTGGGCTTCCGGCATGATGTCCTCGCCGGTCAGCATGAGTTTGAGCAGCACGATCATGCGGTGGTCAGACAGGTCGAGGCGCGCGTTGACGAAGTCGACCATCTGCTGCAGCCACACACGGTGCAGCGAACTGGTGTCCAGTTGCGCGACCAGCGACCGGTACCCCCACCCGGACGGCGTCGCCGGGCGACGGGGCAGCCGTGCGGCGCCACCCGCCGGCCCGGACGCGGGCGCACCCCGCCCCGGCGCGACCACGGTCGCGTCGTCCGGAGTGACGAAGGGGCCATCACCCGCATCGCCGGGGGTAGCGGCGTTCATTGTGCCCAAGCTAATGCCCAGAACCGTCCACATGCGGGGGTGTCCGCAGCATGTGCCCGACGCCGCTCCGATGTCTGCAGGCGAACTTCAGACTCGCGTCTGACCTGTGCCCCTGCCCCCCGAACTACGCTGGAGCGGATGAGTTTTCCCGCAGCCCCGCCGCACGACCTGGCGGACGACCACACCGCGTTCCGCACGAACGCGATCGTTGTGGTGGTCATGGCCATGGTGCTGGGTGTGCCACACCTGCTGGCGGTCGCGGCCGGAATCCCGGGGGCGATCGCGGCCTACCTGACCGGCGAGGCCATGGTGATGGGCCTGCTGTGGCGCCGCCGCAATCCGCGCCGCATGCTCACCATCGTCACCATCGCCGGCATCGTCCAGATGCTCACGGTCAGTTGGCCGACGCTGTTCCTGGTCGTGATCCCGATCGCCGTGTATTCCTATGCCCGCTGGGTCGAGGGACGACCCCGGCTCGTGCTCGTGATCGGGTTCGCGGCGTCGGTGCTGGGCCCGGTCAGTTGGTTCCCGGGGTTGAGGCCGCCCGACTACGACATGACCTATGGCGGCGATGTCACCGCCCTGGTGTTGTTCGTGATCGTCTGCGCCGGCCTGGTCGTCACGCCGTATGCGTTCGGACGACGCATCCGCGACGCCGAGCTGGTGAAGGAACAGCGCATGCGCGCCCAGCAGGAGCAGTACCTGGCGGCCATCCGCAACCGGGAACAGGCCGTGCGCATGGCCGAGATCGACACCCGCAACCAGATCGCCCGCGAATTGCACGACATCGTGGCGCATTCGGTCTCGGTGATGATCGTGCAGGCCGAGGGCGGTCGCGCCATGGCCACGAAGAAGCCTGAGGCCGCCGCCGAGGTGCTCACCACGATCGCCGAGACGGGGCGCGAGGCGCTCACCGAGATGCGTCGGCTGCTGGGGGTGCTGCGCGCCGGCCCCGATTCCGGAGCCGGTGCCGCCGACTGGGCCCCGGCACCGCGTGTCGGCGACATCGCCGCGATGGTCGAGCGGGCCGGCGAGCGGGTCTCGTTCGAACAGGTCGGCATGGCGCCGCCGCTGTCGCAGGCACTGCAGCTGACCATCTATCGCATCGCCCAGGAGGGCGTCACCAACTTTCTCAAGCACGCCGGGCCCGATGCCCGCTGCCAGGTCGAGCTGCGCTACGAGGGCGAACGCGTCACGCTGAGCGTCGTCGACGACGGGCTGGGTGCGGGCGCGAGTTCGGACGGCGTGGGCCATGGACTGCGCGGCATGCACGAACGCGTGCAGGCCATGGGTGGCACCCTCGAGGCCCACCCGCGCCAGGGTGGCACCGGCCCTGACCAGCGCGGTTTCATCGTGCGGGCGACGTTCCCCTTCCGACCTGTGACGGGCCGCCAGCAGCGGGGGGCGCCCCCCCGGGGCGACGATTCAGGGGCGCCCGCCCGTCCAGTGGGAACCCCGCCCTCGCGGTCGGTGCCCTACCGCCCGCCGTATGCTCAGAACCCACCCATCCCCATTCCCCGTGACCCACGCCTGGAGGAATCATGAGTGAACAGTCCGGCGCGATCCGGGTGCTGCTGGTTGACGACCAGTCGCTGGTGCGCAGCGGGTTCCGCATGCTGATCGATTCCGAGGACGACATGGAGGTCGTCGGTGAGGCCAGCGACGGTGCCGAGGCGCTCGACCTGCTGCGCCGCACCACGGTCGATGTCGCCCTCATGGACATCCGCATGCCGGTCATGGACGGGGTCGAGGCCACCCGGCGGATCGTCGGCTCGAGCCTGCCCACGAAGGTGCTGGTGCTGACCACGTTCGACCTCGACGAGTACGTGTTCGCGGCGCTCAAGGCGGGTGCGTCGGGGTTCCTGCTCAAGGACGCCCGCCCGGACGACCTGCTGAGCGCGATCCGCAATGTGGCGGCCGGTGACGCCGTGGTCGCCCCCTCGGCCACCCGGAGGCTGCTGGAACATGTCGTGCCGATCCTGCCGAACAAGCCCGGTGTCGAGGACGAGCGGCTGGCGCTGCTGACCGACAGGGAGCGCGAGGTGCTGGTCGAAATCGCCCAGGGTGCCACCAATGCCGAGATCTCGGCGCGGTTGTTCATGGCAGAGGGCACGGTCAAGACCCACATCGGCAGGTTGTTGTCGAAGCTGCAGAGCCGTGACCGGGTGGGGCTGGTGCTGTTCGCCCACGAGGTGGGCCTGACCGGGCGCTGACGCCTCGGGACGACCCCGGTCCGACCCTGATCGCGGGTCGGTCCGGGGTCCACCTGTGGGATGACCCACAGGCCGGCACATCTCCGCCGGATGGCCGACGACGGTGAACCGGGCCGCGAAATAGGCTGGCAGCGACATCGCCGCACACGAGAGGCTGCCCCCATGACCGACGCACCCCCGCAGACCCAGCAGGCGCCCGCCGGCCCTGCCCCAGCCGATCAGGCTGGTCAGGCTGACCAGGGATTCGCCCCCTACCCCTCCCCCAGCCAGCAGGTGGCCCAGGGCATGACCCCGGGGCAGCCCGCACAGTCAGAGCCGCCTGTCGCCGAAGCCGTCGACCTCGTCAAGGTCTATGGCGAGGGCACCGCCCAGGTGGTGGCCCTCAACCGGGTCAACGTCCGGTTCAAGCGCGGGTCGTTCACCGCGATCATGGGCCCCTCGGGGTCGGGCAAGTCGACGCTGATGCACACCCTCGCGGGCCTCGACCGCATCACGGCGGGCCGGGTCTTCCTGGCCGGTGAAGAGCTCTCGACCATGCACGACGCCAGGCTCACCATCACCCGCCGCGACAAGGTCGGTTTCGTCTTCCAGGCATTCAACCTGCTGCCGACGCTGACCGCACGCCAGAACATCGTGCTGCCGCTCGATCTGGCCGGCAAGAAGGTCGACGAGCAGTTGTTCACCCAGATCGTCGATTCGCTCGGGCTGGCTGATCGCCTGAGCCACCGCCCGTCCGAGCTGTCGGGCGGCCAGCAGCAGCGCGTCGCCATCGCGCGGGCCATGATCACCCGTCCCGAGGTGATCTTCGCCGACGAGCCGACCGGGGCCCTCGACACCCGCACCAGCACGCAGCTGCTGGGCTACCTGCAGAATTCCGTGCGCCAGCTGGGGCAGTCGATCATCATGGTCACCCACGACCCCAAGGCCGCCGCCTATGCAGACCGCGCGCTCGTCCTCGTTGACGGGCAGATCGTGGACGACATCGCGAACCCGACCGTCGACTCGGTCAACGCCGCGATGAACCGCCTGGAGGCGTGATGCTGAAGAACGCGTGGAAGGAAGTGCGCTACCACCCCGGGCGGGTGGTAGCGACGCTGATTGCGATCGCGATCAGCGTGGCATTCATCGCCGGGGCGGCCGTGTTCCTGGCCACGGAGCAGAGCGCTATCGCCAAGCAGGGCTCGATCCAGTACTCGGCGAGCGACATCGTGGTGCAGCCTGACCTGTCCGGCGAACCGGGCACCGACGCGCAGCAGGTGGCCGACAAGATCAAGGCCGTCGACGGGATCGAGGCCGTCGATGCCACCTATGTCAGCGGGCTGAGCATGAGCAAGCCCGGCGGTCAGGCGGCCAGCATCGTCGTGATCTCCACACCGGCCGAGGGTTTCCGCTGGTCGAAGATCACCGAGGGTGCCTGGGCGCAGAAGGCCGACGAACTGACGCTGACCAAGCAGGTCGCCGGTGACCTGGACGCCAAGGTGGGCGACACCATCTATGCCCAGGGCCAGCCGATGCGGGTGGTGGGCATCTCGGACGACCCCACCACCAGGCTGAACGTCTATGCCTATGCGGGGCCGGAGTTCTTCACGTCACAGGAAGGCGGCGGTTCACCGGCCGGCTGGTCGGCCAACATCACCGACGGCGCCGACATCGACAAGGTGGTGGCCGACCTCAACGCGGCCGTGCCCGGCTACCAGGCCCAGACGGCCGCCGCGGCGATGGAGGAGTCCATCAACCAGCTGGCCGGTGGCGTCGAGGTGTTCCGCTACATCTTCGGTGTGTTCCAGTTCATCGCGATCGTCGTCGGCATGATCATCATCGCCAACACGTTCACCATCCTCATCACGCAGCGTCGCCGCCAGATCGGCCTGTTGCGTGCGGTGGGTGCATCGTCCGACCAGGTGCAACGGATGTTCCTGGGCGAGGCGCTGCTGCTGGGCATGATCGGGTCGCTGTTCGGCATCGTGCTCGGCTACCTGGTGGCCATGGCGGGGTCGTGGTACACGGGTTCGATCCAGTTCGGCGTCGGGTTCCCGTGGTTCTGGCTGCTGATCGCGTTCGGCGTCGGCACGCTGGTGACGGTGGCTGCGGCCTACATCCCGATCCAGAAGACGACCACCGTGAGCCCGCTCGAGGCACTGCAGCCGGTGCTCTCGGCCGACAAGCAGCGCAAGGCCTCGGGTGTGCGGGCCATCGTGATGGCGGCGATGTTCGCGATCGGTGTGGTGCTGGCGGTGCTCACGTTCGTCGGCCCGCGGGCACAGGCGCTGTGGTTCGCCGGTGGGGCCTCGTTCTTCCTGATCGTGTCGGTGCTGTTCTCGGCATCGTTGTACGTGCCCACGCTGCTGCGACTGCTCGGCCGGTCGGTCAGCTGGACGGGGCCCACGGCGCGGCTCGCAGTGATGAACTCGGCCCGCAACCCGCAGCGTGCTGGTGCGACGGCGCTGGCGCTGATGCTCGCGATGGGCCTGATCGTCGGGCTGCAGGTCGGCACGTCAACCGTGCGCGGCACGTTCGTCAACATGATCGAGGAACAGTTCCCGGTCGACATGACGCTGGCGACCATGACGCCGATGAAGCCCGAACACCAGGCGCTGGTCAAGAAGATGCAGAACATCGACCAGATCACCGCGCTGAGTGGTGGCATGGTGACCTCCGACTCGTTCGGCGACGTGGCAGTGCTGGCCGCTGATGACAAGTTGTCGGCTGCCGCCCCCAAGATGCCGGCCGTGACCGACGACACCGTCTTCGTGGGCAGTGGCCCGTCCGAGGGGTCGAAGCTCACGCTGACAGGCAAGGACGGCACCACGGTCACGCTGACCGTCAAGCGCTTCGGCGACGTGATGAGCGGCCAGGCGCTGGTCTCGCAGGCGACCATGCAGAAGCTGGTCGCCACGCCTGAGGTCTACGGCTACTGGATCAAGGTCAAGGACACGGGCCAGGTGGCCGAGATGCAGCAGGAACTGCTGCCCCTGTTCACCAGCGGTGAGATGGTCATGATGGGCGGCGGCGCGCTGATTGCCGACCTGGTCAACACGATCCTCGACATCCTGCTGGCGGTCGTGACGGCCCTGTTGGGTGTGGCCGTGGTGATCGCGCTGGTCGGTGTGGCCAACACGCTGGGCCTGTCGGTGATCGAACGGCGTCGCGAATCGGCGCTGTTGCGGGCGCTGGGCATGAAGCGTGGATCGCTGCGCTACATGCTGCTGATCGAGGCGGTGCTGCTGGCCATCACCGGCACGCTGGTGGGTCTGGTCGGTGGGGCCGGGCTGGCGTGGCTGGGGTTGAGTGGGTTGTTCCGGGCGATCGACCTGCCACTGTCCGACCTGAAGTTCTCGATCAACATCTGGCAGACGCTGATCCTGCTCGGGGTCGCGGTGGTCTGTGCCGGGCTGGCGTCGATCCTGCCGGGGCGGCGGGCGGCGCTGGCCAGCCCGACCGAGGCGCTGGCGATCGACTGAGGTTGCGAGCTGGGTGGCCGGTGGCCGGTGTCGGGCCGGTGTCGGGCCGGTCACCCAGCAATGTGCATCGACCGGGCGAAAAGGGCCTCTTGGGGGCCTTTTTCGCCCGGTCGATGCACGTTGCTGGGCCGGGGTGGTGGGTTGGTCTGCTGCATGGCTGCGCACGGACAACACCCGGCCGACGACGGACAACACCTGACGGGTTTCGGACGACACCCGGGACAACGCCCCCGCAGTGGACTGGGGGCATGCCGATCACCGCTGATGACCGCCTGCTGTTGGCCCGCCTGACCCGCCCCGAACGGTCAGTGCCTGTTGACGACGACACGCTGGTGGTGTTGCTCGGACGAGTCCAAGCCGGGGACGACCGCGCTGGTGAAGAGGTGCTGGCGGCGATGGCGTTCGGGCTGGCATCCATGGCCCGGACGAGTGTGCATTCGTCGCTGGGGGCATTCGTGTCGGCGGCGTGGTTCGTGGTCAGCGGGTTCAACCTCGAGCGGCGCAACCAGGTGCTCACGAACCTGCTGCTCGACACGTTGAAGCACCTGACCCGCGACCGGGTGACCCGGTGGGACCCGACGGTGCTGCCCCACCCCGACCCCGCCATGTGGGGGCCCGACATCAACCGCCACCGACCGGCGCGCGACGAGGCGAAACAGGTGCTCGACCAGGCGTCGTCCTTGCGGTTGATTGATGCGCCGACCCGTGAGGTGCTCGACCGGGTCTACCTGGCCGGGTATTCGGGGCGCGAGACGGCGGCACAGGTCGGGACCAGCCACGACATGGTGCGCTACCGATGCAGCCGGGCCATCAGGATGCTGCGCGAACACCGGGGAGAGCTGGTGGCGATGGGCTGGTGAGGGGCTGGGTGAGGGCAGTTCCCGGGAGCGGTGAGGGTGTGGGATGCGCCTCAACTGCGCAGCACCTGGCTTCTTCGACACGCACGGACTTGCACCAATCCTAAAAATACCCTGATACTGTCTGAACAAGTACACGAGGATCATCGCGACGAGGCGATTCCGGATGTGGCCCAAGATCGCCCGGGGGGTTGCTGGGGGTGACCAGCAGCCCCTTGGTGCATTTCTGGGCCCCTTACCCACCACGTAGCTGGCGTTGTTCGACGTGGCTGGCGTCTAGAGCGCCAGCCACGTCGATTAACGCCAGCCAGGTGGGGTTGGCCGGGCTCGTACCGGCTCAGCCCTGTTCGAGGCGCCAGGCCAGAAAGGTCGACAGGTCGCCCGAATCGCCGTCGCGTCCACCGCGGCCGACCACCAGCGGGGGCGGGCTCGGCTCGAGCTTCACCCCGCGCAGCCGGGCCATGAACCCCGCCGGCACCGTCAGCACGTAGTACTGGCCGTCATCACCCACCGCCACCGACCGGTTGGCGCGGATGTACCACCCCACCTTGTCCGTCTTCACGGTGTGCCCGTCCAGGGTCGACGCCACCAGCGGCTGGGTGGCAATGGCGCGGCGGCGGGCTTCGGCCACGAACTCATCCACGAGTTTCTGTGCCCGGGCCGACTCGTGCAACGCCTGGCCCTGGTGCAGCCGCGCGCGCAGTGCGGCGTCCTCGCGTCGCCGGGCAGCGGCGTCCGGGGGTGGTGTCGAGTCGCCCATGTCAGCGGTGGTCGGCCACAGCGTCGGCCAGCATGGGCTCGGCGGCGGCGCCGATCTGGGTGCCGCGGTTGAAGTCCTCGTCGCCGTACGCATTCGAGCGCCACCAGAAGAACCCGGCCAGCAGCAGGTAGAACACGCCGACGCCGACGAACACCACGACGTCGAACCCGCCGGGCGGCAGCAGCACCACGGCGATGAACGCCGCCACCACCATTGCGGCGTTGAACAGCATGTCGTAGATCACGAAAATGCGGCCCTTGTAGCGGTCGTCGACGTGGGCCTGCACCACCGTGTCGATGCAGACCTTGATCGCCTGGGCGAACAACCCGATCAGGAAACCGCCGACCAGCAGCGGGATGCGCTCGAAGATCGACCCGGGGAAGATCTGGGCAAGACCGCTGGCCACCAGCAGCACGATGACGGTCTTGCGCACGCCGATCTTGTGGGCAATGGGCGGCACCAGCACGGACGAAAGCATGAACCCGAGTCCGGTGGCTCCGGCCCACAGGCCGATGTCGGCCAGGGCAGCGTTGACATTGCTGACCTCGTGGAACGTGTTGCGGTAGCCGAGGATCATGCCGACGCTGATGAGCCCGAAGGCCAGGCGCTGCAAGAAGATCACGAGCAGGCCAAGCGCAGTGGGGCCCTGCTCGGACAGGTGCCGCATGCCCATGCGCAGACCGGTGATGACCTCACGGGTGCTGACGTCGTGCACCTCATCGGGGTCAGGGCCGAGTTCGTGCTTGGTGAACCGCATCGACAGGGCCACGGCCAGGGCGAACAACACGAAGGCGGCGACGAAGACGAGGGCGTCGGCCTGGTAGGCCGAGATCCAGTGCGGCGACAGCCCCAGCCGGAACCCCGCCGCGATGGCACCGCCAATCAGCACACCGAGTGGCCCGATCATCGGCATCACCGAGCTTGCGGTGAGGTATTCGCCCTTGTCAATCGTGTAGGGCAGGCCCGCGGTCAGCGCCGCCATCAAGAACCTGTTGAGGCTCATCGCGATGAGCAGCAGCACCATCATGGTGGCCTGCACCTCGAAGGCACGGCTGCCAGTGATGACCAGCGCGGCCAGTGCCAGTGCGATGACGCCGCGGATCGCATCGGTGATGGCGAGCACCCGCTGGCGCGGCCACCGGTCGAGCACCACCGAGACGAACGGGCCGATCACCGAGAACGGCAGCAGGGTGATGGCGAGCACCGCGGCAATGGCCAGGGCGTTGGGCTGCTCCTCGGGAGAGAACAGCACATAGCTGGCCATGCCGACCTGCAATGTGCCATCAGCAGCCTGGGTGGTGATGCGCACGGCCATGATCTTGCGGAACTGGGGATGACGCCCCAGCCGCTTGAGACTGTGCCACAGCTCCACCAACGGCTCCCTCTGTCAGGGGCCCTGCCTGTGCGCGGGCCTGATCCAGAATATCCAGCCGCACGGCCGGTCGGTGTTCTCTCAGGGACGTCACCGGGTGATTCGTCCGCGACTGTGGACCACGGTCTGATGCCGCATGACCCCTGGACGACGCCTGCGGGGGGCACCGGGCGCCGTATTCCCACCTCTGGCGGCCAGCCGCCGTCGGCGACATGATGGGATGGTCAGCACCCATCCCAACCATCCCCACCACGCCGCTGGAGGAACCCGTGACCGGACACATTCCCGAAGACGTCTCACCCGATGGACGCGACCTGCGCGAGTTCACCGACGAACTGCGCCGTGACCATGCGGTGGTGAAGAACGCACGCGGTGAATGGGTGTTCCTGAAGCACGAGGACGTCAGTGCCATCGCCCTCGATGACGAACGGTTCTCGTCGGCGGTCTCGCGGTTTCTGCAGGTGCCCAACGGGCTTGATGGCGACGAGCACACGGCCTTCCGGGCCGCGCTCGACCCGTTCCTGTCGGCCGAGGCGCTGGCCCCGTTCGAGCCGACCTTCGCCGACATCGCCACCGATCTGGTCGCCACCCTGCCCCGCGGTGAGGCCGTGGACGCCGTCGACACCATCGGCGCCCGCTTCGCCGTGCGGGCCCAGAGTGCCTGGCTCGGCTGGGGGCCCGAACTCGAGCAGACCCTGGTCGAGTGGGTGCAGAGCAACCACGAGGCCTCCAGGTCGGGCGACGGGACGCACCTGGCCGAGGTGGCCGAGCAGTTCGACGCGCTGATCCGTGGGGTGGTCGATGCCCGCCGCTCGTCGCATGGCGGGGTCACCGGCGACGACGTGACCAGCGACCTGATGCGCACCCACGTGCGGCGCGATGGGGTGCATGGACGAGCGCTGAGCGATGAAGAGCTCGTCTCGGTGTTGCGCAACTGGACTGGTGGTGACCTTGGCTCCATCGCCCTGTGTGTCGGGGTCATCGCGCACCACCTGGCCGGCGACGCCGCGCTGCAGAGCCGGGTGCGGTCGGGCGTCAGTGATGCCGAGCTCGACGCCATGATCGACGAGATGCTGCGCATCGACGACCCCTTCGTCACCAACCGGCGCATCACCACCTGCCCGGTCACGATCGGCGGCGTCGACCTGCCCGAGGGCGCCCGGGTGAAGCTGAACTGGACCTCGGCGAACCGCGACGAGACAGTGTTCGGCGACCCGGACGTGTTCGACCCCGTCGGCAATGCCCACCGCAACCTGGTCTACGGCCTGGGACGCCACGCCTGCCCCGGACGGCTGCTCTCGACCATCGAGTTGCGCGTGGCCACCCGCGCGCTGGTGGCCGGCACCACCTCGATCACCCTCGCCGAGGTCTCGGGCGAACGCGAGGTGCACCCGGTGGGCGGCTGGGCCGACTCACCGGTCATCCTGAACTAGCCTGGTCACAACGAACCTGTCACGCCGCCCGGAAACACCCCGCCAGGTGGTCGTCGATCAACCCCGCCGACTGCATCAACGCATGCATTGTCGTGGGCCCGACGAACTTGAACCCCCGCCGACGCAACTCTTTGCTGAGTGCCTTCGATTCGGACGTCTCGGTCAGGAAGTCCGCCAGCTCGCGTGGCCGTTCATGGTGCTCGGGCGCGAATGACCAGACCAGCTCGTCGAGGGCGCCGTCGTCCATCTCGTCGACCAGTCGGGCGTTGGTGATCGTCGCCTCGATCTTCGCGCGGTTGCGGATGATGCCGGCATCACCCATGAGCCGGCTGATGTCGTCCTCGTCGAAACGTGCCACCACCGCCGGGTCGAACCCGGCGAACACCTCACGGAACCGCGGCCGCTTGCGCAGGATTGTCAGCCACGACAGCCCGGCCTGGAAACCCTCGAGTGCGATCTTCTCGAACAGGGGCCGGTCGCCGTGCAGGGGCCTGCCCCATTCCTGGTCGTGGTAGCGGATGTAGTCGGGGTCAGCGCCCACCCAGGGGCAGCGTGGCACGTCGTCGGGTCCGGCTGTGATGTCGGCGGCGACGTCAGAGGGGATACCAGCAGTTGAGGTCATGCGCACACAGTACGTGTGCACTCTGACATCTCCGCCGAGTTATCCACAGGCCCCGCGCCAGTCACGAGGCAGGATGGCACATGGCCACCTTGACCTACTACACCGCCACCACGCTCGACGGCTTCCTGGCCGATCAGCACGACTCGCTGGCATGGCTGCTGCGCCAGGACCTCGACGAACACGGCAGCGCCAACTACGGCGATTTCATTCGAGACATCGGCGCGATCGTGATGGGTGCGACCACCTATGAATGGGTGCGCCAACACGACCCTGACAACTGGGAATACACCATGCCCACGTGGGTGCTGACCCATCGCGACCTCGCCGCTCCCCCCGGTGCCGACGTGCGGTTCAGCCAGGGGTCCGTGCGCCAGGTCTACGACGAGATGGCCGCCGCGGCCGGCGACAAGCAGCTCTGGGTGGTCGGCGGCGGTGACCTCGCCGGCCAGTTCGCGGACGAGGGCCTGCTGGACGAGATCGTGGTCAGCATCGCCCCGGTGGTGTTGGGCGCCGGCCGGCTACTGCTGCCCCGCAGGCTCGAACTCGAACTGCTCGAGACCGGCCGCAATGCCGGGTTCGTGACGGCGAGGTACCGGGTGGCGGGCAGGCTGTTGGAGGACCGCTGAGGCCAGCTTGCTCACAGCTCTATGCATACTCTTTCGAGGTATAGAGCTTGGTATAGAGCTTGGTGAAGAGCTGTACAGAGCCCGCGAAGAACCGCCGCTCCAGCAGTATGGACGCATGAGCTCACCCCACATCGACGAGATCCGGCGGCTCAAGGCCGAGCTGGCCAGCGCCAAGCAGACGATCGACCGGGTGGGCCAGGGGTTGAACCAGCTCGAGTTGCAGATGGGGCAGCAAAGCCCGGCACCGCCCAGGCAGCCGGTGACGGGTCCAGTCGCAGCCCCCACCCCCGCCGCACCCACCCCCGTCGCCCAGGCCGTGCCGGTGATGCGTCCACAGCTGCCGCCACCCACCCAGCCGCCCAGCGCGCTCGTGGCCTGGTGGCAGCGGGAGTCCACGATCGTCCGGGTGCTCGGCATCGCCGGCGCCATCGTCACCCTGATCGGACTGGTGCTGCTGCTCGTGCTCGCCGTGCAGCAGAACTGGTTCACGCCGACGCTGCGGGTCGTCCTGGGCACCGCACTGTCGGTCGGGTTGGTCGCGCTGGCCTGGCGGTTGCGGGCGACCGAGCGCCGGGCCGGACGATCGGGTGGCAGCGCGGTCGCTCTGGCTGCCACCGGTCACGCCGGCCTGTACCTGGTGGTGTTGGCCATCACGCAGCTGTACCACTGGGTCAGCACGCCGGTGGGGCTGGCGCTAGCCGGTGTCGTCGCCATCGCCGGCATCGCCACCGCCGTGAAATGGCAGAGCGAACAAATGGCCATCATCCAGGTGGTCGCCATCGGGTTGTTGGCGTTCCCGTTGGCGCAGTCGCCCGGCCTGGCCGCGGCGTTCGTCGTCATCATGGCCGTCGGGCTGGCCCCGGCCCACCTGCGCACCTGGCCCCGTCTGGGCGTCGTCAATTTCGTCACCGCGGGCTTCGTCCTGCTGACTGCCACGAGCGCGTTCGGCACTCGCCCCCACGAAGCGTTGCTGCTCACCGTCGTCTGTGCGGCGTTCTACCTGGCCGGCATCGGGTTCTCGGTCGCCGACGCGCGCAGACGCCGGGCCACCGCCTCGGGAGTGGTCGCCGCGATCGCATCCGGCTTGCCGTGGCTGGCCGTCGCCTGGGACCACGGCACCGCCACGGCGGTCGTGTTGTTGCTGGTCGCGGTGGTGATCGGGTTCGCGGCGTTCGTGCTGACGCCCCGCGACCGCACCGACGGCGACGGGTTCGGCTGGGCGACGATGGTCACCCCGACGTTGGCGGTGCTGGTGCTGGTGACCCGGCTGCCCGGTTCATGGGACTACCCAGCGGCGACGCTGCTGGCCGCCGCGACGGTGTTCGTGCTTGTCGCAGGCGTGTTGCGGGCCGAGCCGGTCGCCGGTGCCGGGGCCGTTCTCTCGGCCACGGGACTGCTCAGCCTGCTGCCCCTGTTGCTGAGCTCGTTCTCACGCGACGACATGGCCGACCAGCCATGGGTTCCGGTGCTGGTCACGGGGTTGTTGGCGGCGGTATGGGCCGGCTCGGCGCTGTGGACGGTCTCACGCCTGGCCCGCATGCAGTCGGCGCGGAGCGCCAGCCTGGTGCTCGCCGTATTGCTCGGCCTGTTGGGGTTGATGCTCGCGTCCGTTGCCACGGGCGTGGGCGTGGGCCGTTCGATCGGGGACGAGGACGCGGGGTTCACCTCGGGTCATGCCATCGGCACCATCGTCTGGATGCTGGCGGCGGCGATTCTGCTCGTGCGCGGGTTGAAGCGTGCCGAGCATGCCGACTTGGGCGTCAAGCTGGCGCTGGGACTGGCGGCGGTCGCGGTGGCGAAGCTGTTCTTGTATGACCTCGCGGCGCTCGACGGCATCTGGCGCGGCGCGGCATTTGTCGTTGTCGGGCTGCTGTTGCTGGGGCTGGGCATTGGCTATGCGAAGGCGTTGGAACGGGCGAAGGCGGCGGCGGACGGGGTTACGCCTCGACCACCGTCTGCGCTTCATGGTCCACCGGGAAGTTCACCGAAGCCCCGATGAAGCACGCCGCTGCAGCCTCATCGTGCAGCCCGGGCATTAGGGGCACATGGTCGGGGTCGGTCACGGTGACCCGCGGCCGCAGCAGCACCCGCGTGAAGTGCCCGCCGATCCCCTCCTGCTCGAGCCAGCCCTGGGGTTCGTCGTCGTACGCCGTGACCGTGACCCCGTGCATCACCGCCACGTGCAGCAGCGACAGCATGTGGCATTCGCTCAGGGCGGCGAGCAGCAGCACTTCGGGGTTCCAGCGGCCAGGGTCACCGCGAAAGGGCTTGTCGGCCGACAGTTCGAGGTCGGGCCGGCCGTCGCTGCGGGCGAGCACGTCGCGCGAATAGCTGCGGTAGCCGGACGTGCCCGAGCCTGTGTTTCCGGTCCAGGTGAGGGACAGCGAGTAGGTGTGGGTGGCCATGGCCTCAGCCTGCCACCGTGGCCGCGGGCGCGTCAGCGGCGTCCTCGGTTGTTGTGGGGACGACCCCAGCCGCGGTCTGCCCGCCCTCGAAACGATCAACGGCACGGTCATGGCGTGCGGTGACCGGGACGAGTTCAGTGGCGGCGGCGAGTCCCATCTTGCGCGTCGAGACGTAGATGCTTTCGGCGCTGGCGACCCGGAAGGTTTCGTGCCAGACGCCGACGGCTCCGGGTGCCTTGCGCAGGGCGGTGTTGAAGCGTCGCCAGGCGGGCCTGTGCGGCTGGCCGGTGTCAGAGGCGTAGTCGTAGAGCTTGTCGACCGAGTCCCAGTACTGCACGACGTAGGGACCGCCGCGGCCCAGCAGCAGTTCGAAGCCCAGGAAACCGGAGTCGGGGTCGGTGGCCAGTTCGCGCAGCATGCGTGGCATGGCGGCGGCCACGGGCAGCCAGAGGTCGGGCCGCCACCAGTGGTTGACCTGCATGCCGATGTGGAAGACGACGAGCTCGCCGGTGTGCTGGTGGGTCATGCGGGACGTGTGGACAGTGGGCATGGTGTCGCCTCTCATTCGATAGTGACGCTATCCATACTGGAGAGCGCTACTATCCAATGTCAAGAGGAGTGGGATGAGAATTTCGGAACTGGCCGCCACGTCGGGTGTGCCCGCGGCGACGATCAAGTACTACCTGCGCGAGAACCTGTTGCCAGCCGGCGAGCACACCTCGCCGACGCAGGCGTCGTATGGCGAGGTGCACGTGCGGCGGCTGCGGGTGATCCGGGCACTGATCGAGTCGGGCGTCAGCATCGCCGAGACACGCAAGCTATTGGCCGCGCTGGATGATCCGTCCGAGAAACCCAGCGACCTGATCGGCCAGGCTCACGCTGCGGTCACCCCGCGAGTGGACGAGGACCTTGACCTGGGTGCGGCCGAACAGGTGGTGGCGCGGCTGGGGTGGCAGCCGGGGGCATGTGATGACGCGGTGCTGGCCGGGGTGGCGCAGGCCCTGGTGGGGCTGGACCGGGCGGGGTTCGAGGTGCCGGCCGAGGTGATGGCGGCCTATGTGGACGCGATGCAGCGGATCGCGCGGGCGGAGATCGCGGGGATTCCCACGGACTCGGCGGAGGCGGCGGTGCGGTATGTGGTGCTGGGCTCGGTGCTGGTGGAACCGCTGCTGCTGGCGCTGCGGCGGGTGGCCGAACAGGTGGCGTCGACGGAGAGGTTCGGGCCGAAGTCGGTGGGCTGAGGGGTGGTCGGCGGCAGACTGGGTTTCGGGTCAAGAGTCGCGGCCGGAACCCCCGGAGTGGTCGCGCGGCAACCGGTGATCGCTCCGGTGCCCTCCGAGGAAGACCCGGCCGAGGCAGATGCCTTCGTCAAGCGGTCTTGCGCCAGCGAGGCCTGAAGCTTGAGGAGCCCTCCATGTCATCCACCGCGCAGCACCCGGGAAAGTTGAGCCGGACAGCACAGAAGCAGACCGGCGCAGATGGGCCGCGGCCTACAACCGCTACAAGCTGAACTGCCGAAATGCGCATCCCCATGTCGAGACGACATGGGAGGAGTACGAGCGGATGGGGCGGGAAGGCACGCTGGATCCGAATGTGCGGTACGACATCGTGCACAGGAGGGCGGGCGAGTAGCGGCAGGAGGTCTGGAACCCGTTCGACCGGCATCGAGAGGTCGCGATCTGCAAATCCGCCGCGATTGTTCTGCAGATAATGACCTCTCGCGAGGTGATTCGGTCCTCAGATCAGCTCTTCAACGGTGTTACGAGTCAGTTGCATCCTGCTGAGGCGCCGCATCCTCCGCAGCCGCATTGGGCCCCGCCGTCTCCCTCCGCTTGAACAGCGACCCAAACGCCCCAGCGACACCGCTCGCAGCATCGGCAATCGCTGCGCCCGCCTCATCCGCTGCCGCGGTGATCCGCCGCTTGTCGGGGACGCCGTCGCCGTCAGTGTCCACCGCCCGGAAGACGTCGGACGCGCGCTCGCGGGCGTCGGCTGCGGATGCGAGCATCCTGTCTCGCACCTCACCCGCTGCCTGGCCCCACCGCCTCGCGTCACTCGCCTCGTGGCCGGACTCAATGCCCAGCTTGCCGCGGAACTCCAGTACTCCAGAAGCAACGCTGTTGCTGGACTTGACCGCTGCCGGAGAGTTGAACGGGTTGAACAGCACCTTGGAGTTTGCCCGTTTGACCGTCTCGTCCATCTGCAGAAGCAACCTCTCGGTGCTCCGTCCGATCACCTCCAGCCGGTTCTCACGGACTGCGATGAGCCCCAACCGATGGTTGTCCAGCTCCTCCGGCGCGGCATCCAGCACTCGGTCGAGTTCAATGACCGCGGCCCCGTCCAGCAACTGGAATGTCCGCGCCAGTACCGCCAGCCATTCACGCACCTGGGGCTCGGCCTCCCGCGTGGCCTTGGCGACGTCGCCGAGGTCAGCATGCTTGGCGAGTTTCTCGGCGATTCCGTCCAGCTGACGCACGGCATACCCCTGGGTGCGCGCCAGCGACATGCTGGCACCCTGAACCTTGGACCAGGTCACATCGGACACGCGACCCACCTGGTCGCGGACCAGCAGGGCGTCCTCGATGATGAGGTCGACACCGATGAGGTCGGCCAGCACCGCATCCTTCTGGTTCCGCAGGATGTCGTCGACCTTCTCGTTGATCTCCTGCAGGTACTCGACAATTGCGTCCATCTGCTGCTGCATCGCCTGCTGCTGCATCATGGTCGAGATGGCCGCGAACGCGAAGGGCCCTTGAAGAAGAACAGTGGGCGTCCGTGCAATCTGGATCCACTGCTGGATGTCACCGGGCTTGCCGATCATCGCGTGGCTGACGCCGGGCGTCTTCGTGGGCATCAGCCCGAACTTGTTCACCGCCCTCGCGGAATCGGTCGTCAGCTTCACCCACCGTCCAGAGTTCGCGGCAATGTCGGCACCAACCTGCACCGCTGCGCCACCCGTGGCAGCGAACGATCGCAATCGCTGCACGTCCAGTTCACGGCTGGGGCTCTTGTCCAAGCCTGACTCGAGCAGGAACCGGTCCACATCCTGCGGGTTGCCGACGACAGCGATGCCATCGCCGTCACTCACCAATTCGATCCCATGATCCATGGTCGTCCACTTCTTCGGGCCACCCGCGGCGTCGCGGCTTGCTGGACACAACGTACAGCCCGTTCGAGACAGCAACCTTGCCTGCCCGTGGTTATCCAGCCCTCTCCCCCCTCACAGCCAGCTCACAGCCAACAGACAGCCCCCTCACCAACTGCCGGCCCAGACTCGAACTGTCACCTCTTCCGGGACCTCCTCACCACCCTGGCCCCGCACCAGAAAGGCAGTGCGATGAGCACCAACGAGTACCCGAACCAGCAGCCCAACCACCAGAACCAGCCGAACCAGCAGCCCAACCAACCGCTGCCGCCCCATTTCGTCGCCCCCAACACCCAGCACGCCTGGCCCGCGGCCGCACCCACCAGCTACTCGATGAACCAGCAGCCGTTCGTCCAGCAGCAACCCGCCACAACCCAAACGACCACACCCACCAAATCCCCCAAACCCCTCCGCCGCATCACCGACATCGCCGTCGCCGCAGTCCTCGCCGCTGCGCTCGCCGTGGGCGGCACCACGCTCGTCCTCGACCGCACCTCGTCGTCAGCCACAGGCACCACCACCGCCGTCGTCACCCAGAAGGTCGCCGTCGACGGGGGCACCAAGACCGCCGACCCCGACTGGACCACCATTGCCGCCAACGTCTCGGCCAGCGTCGTCTCGATCAATGTCACGACCCAGCAGGGCAGCGGGGCGGGCTCCGGCGTGGTCTGGGACACCGCCGGCCACATCGTCACCAACAACCACGTCGTCTCGGGGGCGACCACCGTCGAGGTGACCATGGCCGACCAGGTCACCTATGCCGCCAAGGTCGTCGCGACCGACCCGGTGACCGACCTCGCGGTCATCCAGCTCGAGAACCCGCCCAAGGACCTCACGCCCATCACCCAGCAGAAGACCGAACCCAAGGTCGGTGACCCGGTGATGGCGATCGGCAATCCGCTGGGACTCTCCGGAACCGTCACCACCGGCATCATCAGCGCCGTCGACCGCCCGGTCGTCAGCTCGGGTGAGGCCGGCTCGACCGCCAGCGTCACCCTCGCCCTGCAGACCAGCGCCGCGATCAACCCGGGCAACTCGGGCGGCGCGCTCGTCGATGCGGACGGCAGCCTGGTGGGCATCAACTCCAGCATCGCGACGCTCAGCCAGGGCCAGTCCCAGTCGGGAAGCATCGGCATCGGCTTCGCGATCCCGACCGCGCAGGTTGCGTCGGTGGTCGACCAGTTGATTTCTTCTGGACGCGCCGCGCACGCAGCGCTGGGCATCGCGGTGACCGACGGCACCGCAGACCTGGGCAGCACCGCGCTGACCGGGGCGAAGGTGGCCCAGCTGCAGTCCGGTGGAGCGGCCGAGGGCAAACTGCAGGCCGGTGATGTGGTGACCGCGGTCGACAACGAACGCGTGGCCTCTGCGGCGGCGCTGATCGGGGTCATCCGGTCGATGCAGGTGGGCAACACCGTGCAGCTGACGGTCTATCGCAGCGGCTCGTCCAGCCCGACGAGTGTGAGCGTGACGCTGGGTGATGCGAACAAGTGATGCGGGGGGGCGTCCCCCAGTCGCCACGCCCACCTGGCTGGCGCTCTTCGACCCAGCTGGTCCCTAGAGCGCCAGCCATGTCGAACAACGCCAGCTACGTGGTGAAACGGGACGGGACGGCGCCGGCGGGTCAGGCGCCCGCCGCCCCCTGCCCCCGCAGCGCCACTGGCCGCGGGTCCGCCCCGCCGAACGCCACCACCCGGTCCCAGAACCAGTCGGACGCGCTCGGCGCCAGCTCGACATCACCCTCGGGCCCGCGCCGGTACAGACACCCGTGCGGTCCCTCGATCAGGTACGCCCCTGCGTCATCGGTCAGCAGCTGCGAGAAGTACGACTCCTCGGCATCCCAGTGCGGGAATGCCGCCGGGTCGGCCTCGATCGCAGCATCCATCTCGGCGATCTCGGCCACTGACAGCAACCGGAACGGCTCATCGGCACCCCACAGCGCCCCCGTGCCCGGCTGCTGGCCGTCACGCCAGAGAGCGATGTCCCTGTCACCGCCGGATTCCGCCGCGATCTCGGCAGGTGCCGGCGGGCGCAGCACGGCCCGCAGTTCGGCCGGCATCACGTCGTCCAGCGCGGCCAGGGCATGCGCGAGCGAGGTGCCCGATTCGTTGGCGCGCAACGACTTCCAACTGAATTCCATGAGGCCCTGCTCGCGCAGCAGGTCGACCGACACCTCATGCTCATCGAGCGAGTCCATGATCGTGCGGATCATGTTCAGCAGCGGCGGTGCCACCTCATCGGTGGGGTCAATGCGCAGCATGCCCAACAGGTGCGCCTCGGCGTCGTCGAAGCGGTACTCGTGCATGTAGGCATAGGCCATGGCGTGGGCCAGGAACTCACTGCCCGGATCCGCCTCGAACGCCGGGCGGGCCGCTTCGAGGAACCGGGGTACCGGCGCGAACGTGATCAGCAGGTGCAGCGCCCGGTAGGTGAGCGCGCCGGGCATCGCATCGGCGGCCGTCCGCGCGCACATGGCCACGGCTTCGTCCATCATGTCCCAGCCGGTCTCAAGGTCGTCAGCCATCGCGACCAGCACGGCCAGGCGCATGTGGTCGAACCAGCCGTCCGGTTCGCGTCGCAGCACCAGCCGGGCCCAGTGCAGCGCCTGGTCGTAGTTGCGCTCATGCGCCTCGAGGTCTCGCAGTTCGCGGACGGCGTTGACGAACTGCTGGTCATGCAGACCGACCAGGTCGTGCAGCACCTTGCGCGCCTCGTCGACTTCACCGCGGGCATCGTGCCAGCGCGCGAGCAGGATGCGCATGCCGCTGCGTCCGGGTTGGGCGAGCAGCACCCTCATCGCGAGCCGCGGAATCTCGGGATGGGTCGGCTGGGCCTCGTACAGCTCCCAAGCCAGTTCCGCGTCGCGCTCGGCGGGGTCGGTGATCCGTTCAGTCATGTCACTCATCGCATTCCATGCTTCACCCGGTAGGCACGCAACTGGTCAAAGGTGCCGTCGTCGACGCCGTATTCGAGCACCGGCGCCACCTGGTCGAACCAGGTCGCGGTCGACGGCGTGATCGTCTGTGCGACGGCGAGCGCCGCCTCGGTGGTCACCGGGACGATGGCGCCTGCAGCCATCGACGCCGACATTGACTGCTGCAGGCTGGCCTTGGCCAGCTGGGCGATGTCGGCGCCCGAGAAGCCGTCAGTCGCCGCGGCGACGGCGTGCACGTCGACCTCGGCGGGCTTGCCCCTGAGCGCACCGGCCAGGATGCCCGCGCGTGCCGGGGCATCGGGGGGCAGCACCAGTACGGTCTTGTCGATGCGTCCGGGGCGGCGCAGGGCGGGGTCGATGTCCCAGGGCCGGTTCGTGGCGGTCAGAAAGTACACGCCGTCGTTGTCGCTGGCCACACCGTCGAGCTCTTCGAGCAGCTGGGTCAGCATCATCCGGGTGGCCTTCGAGCCGCCGCCGCCCGAGGTCCTGCGCCCGCCGAGCGCGTCGAACTCGTCCAGAAAGATCACACACGGGGACGCGGCACGCGCGTGCCGGAACACACTCTGGATCGCCTTCTCGGACTCGCCGAGCCACTGGCTCAACAGGTCGGCGAGGGTGACGTGCATGAACGACGCCCCCAGGTCACCCGCGATGGCCTTGGCCAGAAAGGTCTTGCCGCACCCGGGCGGGCCGCACATCAGCAGCGAACCACCCGGACGCTGGCCGAACGCGGCGGCCAGTTCAGGGTTACGCAGCGGCGCCAGGAAGGTGAGGTCGAGGTGCTGCTTGACCTCATGCAAGCCCGCGACGTCGGCGAGGGTGATGCGGGGGCGCTGGGTGTCCCAGCGATTGTCGACGGTGACGGGGTCGTCCGGGTCGGTGTCGGGGTCGGCGTCGGAGGGAGCTGGGACCGGGGTGGGTTCTGGGGTGGGCGCTGCCGGCGTCAGTGGCTCGCCCTTGCGCATCCGTGCGGCCATCAACCGGGCCCGCAGCACGCGCACTCGCGCAGGGTCGGCGCCGGCGGCTTCGAACTCGTCGAGCTCGTGGGCGGCCCGGTCCGGGTCGGAGCCCAGCAGCAGCGTCACGAAGTCCTCACGCAGGGCCAGGTTGGTGGGGTCGGCCCGCACCTCGTGCTCGATCACCCCAAGGAAATCCAGGTCGTCGGCCATGTGATGTGCGTCCCTCCCGTTGGCTGCGGGGAAGCCTACAAGGGTATCCGGGTCAGTGGGCGTGCTGGGTTCGCGGTGCCGAACCGTTGGTAGTCGAACGGTTCGGCATCGCTGGGCACGCGGCTGAGGGGGTCAGCGGGAACCGCTCACCGGCGATTCCCCCGGGCGACGGCCACCTCTGCCGGGGCCAGATCGATCGCTGGAGTGCCCGCCACGACCAGGTCTGCGCGTTGCCAGGGACGGTCGGCCGCCAGGAACCCCACCTCGTGGGCCATCCACTCGTCCCAGAAGGCAATCGCCTGCTCGCGGTCACCGTTGACGCCCGTGGCGAGGTCGCGCTCGATGCCGCGGCGCCGGGCCTCGTCCTCGTCGGACTGCACCCAGATGGCCCCGTCGACCAGCCCCGCGACCGCTTCTTGGGACGCGCCGACACCCTCGACGATCACTGCGGCGAGCCCGGCCGGTAGCCGCATGGACCCCGCGCGCCCGTGGGGTCGCCATGCCGGCGGTGTGAAGTCCACCGGGCGGCCCTGGGCCAACGGCTGCAGCACGCCGTCGCGCAGCAGGTGCCCCCACGCGAAGTGCGGCTCGTGCCAGGCAACGTCGTCGGTGTGGACGACCGCAGCCCCCGGAATCGCCGCCTCGAGGACGGCCGCCAGCGTCGACTTGCCCGAGGCGCTGCGGCCGTCCACGGCGATGACGACGGGACGACCACTCGGACGAACGGTCGGCATGAGATGGTCGACCAGCTGCGGGATCGACCAGGCAGCCCAGGGCCCGGCCTCGGGTTCAGCATCGGGAACGATCATGGCCACGTCCACGATAATGACAGCCGGCCGGGACGCCGCACCTCTGCGGTGCGCGGCGCACCCCCTGGATTAGAACACAAACCTGCCCCCGATATTTCGAGGGCAGGTTTGACTAATGCAAGCGGCGGCCGAGGCGATACCTCAGCGCACGTCCACGAACACCGGGTTGGCATAGAACCAGGTGTCGATCCATGGGTTGCCGTCACCCACGTTGTCGCCGTGGCGGATCGGGCCCGCCGGGTCGACGGCCGCGCCGTAGTAACCCGCACCGTTCCGGTTGCCGTCCGAGCCGCGCAGGCGGAAGTAGAACGACCCCTGCACATCGGCGAAGGTGTAGGTGAGGGTGAAGGTGCCGCGGCGTCCGGTGGTGTCGAACTGCTTGACCACGCGGGTGGCCGGGGCGCGCAGCGCCGACTGGTCAGCAACCGGGCCGGTGACCGGGCCCGCGATGACGTCGACATGGGCCAGGTGCGGCAGGATGCCGGCGAAGTTCTCGTGATCGGTGGTGGTCACGGTGATGCTGACCTCGACGTCCTGGCCCTTCTTGGCCAGCAGGGTGCCGCCGAGCGTCACACCCGGTCCACCGGACGCATTGCCGAAGCCATTGCCCTGGCCCTTGCCGCGGCCGTTGCCCTTGCCGGGCTGCTTCGCCACCGCACGGACGTCCAAGCCCGCGACGAGGTGGCCGTGGTCAACCCAGCTGCGACCGGCGCGCAGGCCAGCCATGACGCCGGCGTACGAACGGTCGGTGACGCCGACGTGGTTGCGCGAGAACTGGCCGGGCCAGTAGTCCGAGCCACCCTGCGGTTCGCCGGTGTCGACCGGGTCGGGACGCTTGCCCTCGACGGCCCAGCGGTCGAACTCGCGCGGGATCGAGGTGTAGGGCTCGGTGTTCGGGTAGTCGCCGATACGCCAGGTGTCCTTGACGGTCAGGTGGTTGTCGGAGTTCGATGAGATGAAGAACTTCTTGCCCTCGGCGAGCATCGAGTCCCACAGGCCACCGACGGTCGCGGTCATCCAGTCGAAGCCACCGAAGGGGCGGTACATGTCCGCGGCGTAGCCGGTCCACGAATCGGGGCGCGGGTTGTTGGTGTATTCACCGCGCTGGTCGCCGGGCCAGACATTCTTGCCGGCGCCATAGCCCTGGGCCCCGGGAGCGCCCTCCATGCCGATCATGATCGACGGGTCGGCGTCACGCCACGCACGCATTTCGCTCGGGGAATCGATGCCCAGGCGCATGGGGTGGTTGGCGATGATCAGGGCATCGGCGATGCGCTTGTCACGCACCTGACCACCGAGCCACGCGATGGCCTCGACGGCCTTGGCCTCCTGGAATGCCTCGGCCTCGGATCCGACCGGGGGCTTCTCCCAGCCGTTGAGCTTGCCGTCCCAGGCCAGCTCGAAAGCGCGCAGGGTGGTGGCCTCGTTCTCGCCGGGGTGCACGAACACCGTGCAGTGCTCAGCGGCCGGGATGTACCACTCGATGCCCTGGAAGATCAGCAGGTTGCGCTGGGCACGCTCGGCCTTGATCTGCTCGAGCGAGCTGTAAACACCCTTGTCAGCGTGGGCGAAGTTGGAGTGCTCGGTGAACACCAGCCAATCGACACCCCACTGCTCGGCGTTGTCGAGCTGCTGCTTGATCAGGTACTTGGCGTCGTGGCTGTACTGGGTGTGCACGTGGTGGTCGCCGACCAGCCAGGTCAGTTCGGGGTCGGACGAGCGGGGCGCGGCGGCCGCGGTGGATGCGCCGGCCACGCCCAGCCCCGCAGCGGCGGCCAGTGCGGCGCCGGAGGCGAGGATGCCGCGGCGGCTGAAGCCCAGCTGGGCAAGTTCGCGGTCGGCGGCGGCGGTGAAGCCGGCCAGCTCATCGGGGGTGGGGGTGTGGTCACAGGTGTCGCACATCGGTGTCCTCCTGGGTCTTTCAAACTTCAATGATGTGGTGGTGCCGCGCGTCACGTTATGGCCCCCGGATCACGGGACGGGGGCAGGACAGGTGGCATCCCGGTGAAGGGTTGGTGACGTTTCGGGGCTGCTGGGGATGAACGCCTCGTGGGAGGGGATGCGGGGCTGATGGGGATGCGCGGCTGATGGGAATGCGGGGCTGATGGGGATGCGGGGCTGATGGGGATGCAGGCCTGGGCGGATGCGGGCCTGCTCGTCCACCCGACCGGCCGCAAACCTGCACAACTGGCACTGGCGCCCCGTCCGCAACCCGAATCGGCCGAATCACATGCACACGCGCCAGCGGTGCCACTTCTGCAACTCGGCAACCCTGGACCCGACCCCGCCCGGCCCGACCCCACCCGACCCCCCACCACACCCCTCCTCAGGAACACCGGCAGGATCGTCCCCCGACGGGCCGCAAACCTGCACAACTGGCACTGTCGCCCCGTCCGCAACCCGAATCGGCCGAATCACCTGCACACGCGCCAGCGGTGCCACTTCTGCAACTCGGCGAAGCTGCCGCCCGAGACCCCTCAGTCGCCGGGGCCCACCGACACCTCGCCCCGCCCGACCTGGCTTGCGAAACTCGACCTGGCTTGTGCTGTAAGGGCAAGCCAAGTCGAGTTCCGCAAGCTAAGTGGGTGTGGCGGGTCTGGTCACGCGCGGTCCGGACGAGTTCAGGTCGCCGCGGCGGCCTGCTCGTCCACCGGGCTGCCGAACCCACCGGGCTGCCGAACCCACCGGGCTGCCGAACCCCGCGGGCTGCCGAACCCCGCGGGCTGCCGAACCCCCGGCCACCTGGCCCAACCCACGCGCACACCTGCCGGGGACCACTCCTGCCCCGACGGCGACCCCGGTAAGCTGGGCTCTCGTGTCTTCCACTCTTTCCAGCGACCAGCGCCGCGCCCTTGACGAGCTGCTGGCCGCCACCCCGGTCATCGGCGAACTCGGCGCGCTGTTCGCCGGGGCCGGCCATGACCTGTACCTGGTCGGCGGGTCCGTGCGCGACGTGTTGCTGGGCAACCTCGTCCACGATCTCGACTTCACCACCTCGGCCGACCCGGGCACCACCGAGTCGCTGCTGCGCCGCTATGCCGAGGCCGTCTGGGACATCGGCAAGGAGTTCGGCACCATCTCGGCGAAGAAGACCACCACCAACGCCTATGGCACCAATGAAGAGTGGATCATCGAGGTCACCACGTTCCGCGCCGACAGCTACCGCGACGATTCCCGCAAGCCCGAGGTCGTCTACGGCAACAACATCGACGACGACCTGATCCGGCGCGACTTCACCGTGAATGCGATGGCCATCCACGCCCGCACCGGCGACTTCGTCGACCCCCACGGCGGCCTGCCCGACCTGCAGGGCAAGCTGCTGCGCACCCCGTTCGAACCCGACCGCAGCTTCAGCGACGACCCGCTGCGCATGATGCGCGCCGCCCGGTTCACCAGCCAGCTCGGCTTCGACATCGAACCCGAAACCCGCGCCGCAATGGCCCGCCTGGCCGACCGCATCGAGATCATCAGCGCCGAACGGGTGCGCGACGAGCTCAGCAACCTGCTGCTCACCGACAGCCCCCGCGAGGGCCTGTCGGTGCTGGTCGGCACGGGCCTGGCCGAGCGCATCCTGCCCGAGCTGCCGGCGCTGCGCCTTGAGACCGACGAACACCACCACCACAAGGATGTCTACGAGCACAGCCTGACCGTGCTCGAGCAGTCGATCGTGCTCGAGAAGCAGCGTGGCCATGCCCCCGACCTCGTCGGACGCCTCGCGGCCCTGCTGCACGACATCGGCAAGCCCGCCACCCGCCGCTTCGAACCGGGCGGCCGGGTCAGCTTTCACCACCACGACGTCGTCGGCGCCAAGCTGACCCGCAAACGCCTGCGGGCGCTGCGGTTCAGCAACGACCAGACCGATGCCGTCGCCAAGCTCGTCGACCTGCACCTGCGCTTTCACGGCTACGCCGATGTGATGGACGCCGATGGCTCCGGGTGGACCGACTCTGCAGTGCGCCGGTATGTCCGAGATGCCGGCGACCAGCTCGAACGCCTGCACATCCTGACCCGCAGCGACTGCACCACCCGCAACGTGCGCAAGGCCACCCGCCTGCGCCGCGCCTATGACGACCTCGAGCACCGCATCGACGAGCTCGCCCAGCAAGAAGAGCTCGACGCGATGCGCCCCGACCTGGACGGCACCCAGATCATGGCCCACCTGGGCATCAAGCCCGGGCCGGTCGTCGGCGAGGCCTACAAATACCTGCTCGACCTGCGCATCGAGCGTGGCCCACTCGGTGAGGACGACGCCCGCGCCGCACTCGATGAGTGGTGGCGCGCCCGCCACGCCTGACCGGCTGGCCGGCAACTTGCAAGAATGGGTGATGTGACCAGCATGAGCGCCCCCCGTGCCGCGCCGCCCCCCGGCGGAAGGCCCCGGCGCGCCGCGGCCCGGCTGCGCCAGCTCGTGCTGCTGGCCACGGCCACCGCCCTGGCCCTGCTGGGCATGGTCTCGTCCCCGGGCCCGCAGGCCCGCGCGGCCGAAGGCATCGTCACCATCGAACTGACCTCGGTGACCCCCGACACGCTCAGCGCCGGCGGCACCGTGACGATCAAGGGCAAGGTCACCAACACCAGCGGCAAGTCGATGCGACAGGTGCAGGTGTCGTTCTGGCGCTCGACCGACGCGGTCACCACCGAGGCCGACTTCAGGTTGCTGCTCAGCTCGCCCTGGGATGTGCCCATCGGCGCCCGCATGGGCGGCCAGGGCACCGACCCCACCAGGAACCTGTTCAACATCACTGATGACGCCCGGCCCACCTTCGAGGCCGGCGCGACGGCCGAGTTCACCGTCTCGGCCAGCGTCGACCAGCTCGGACTGGCCTATCCCCAGCCCGGCACCCTCTACCTGCTGGGCGTGCACGTGCGCGCGATCCCGGCCGACGACGTGAACCAGACCGTCGGACGATCCAGGGTCTTCATGCCCTACGCCCCCGAAAAGGCCACCGTCGCCCCCGTGGTGCTGCTCACCTCGGCGCCGGCGATGGCCGTGGACGGCAGCCTGGTCGACGACCACATCGCCGGCGAGCTCACCGGCCGCCTGCACACGCTGCTGCGGGCCGCGGCCCTGCCGGGAGCGACCGTGCTGATCGACCCGGGCCTGTACGACGAGTTGCGGGCGATGTCCGACGGCTACAGCTTTCAGGGCAACCAGGTGGCGGCCGAGGACCCCCGCGCCGTCGCCGCCCGCCAGTGGCTGAGCGACTTCGAGGCCATCAGCAACACCAAGTACCGGGTGCCCTATGGCGACCCCGACCTGGTCGCCGCCGCGGCCGCACAGCGCCTCGAGGTGGTCGACCGTGCGCAGAAGGCGCTGACGGGCGAGCACCCCCTGGCGGCACTGCCGGTGGCGGTGTGGCCGACCGACAACCACCCGTCGACTGCGGCATCGCGGGCATTCATGGCGCCGCTGGGCGTCGACCTGTGGGTGCAGCCGTCGTCCACGACCGACCTGACCACGCTCACCGACGGGTCGACGCGGCTGCTCTATGACCGCACCATCACCACCGGCGGCCCGGGCCCGGCGCCCCAGAACACGTTGCCGCAGCGGCAGGGACGGCTGCTCAGCCAGCTGGTCGTGAGCCGGCGGCCCACCGTGCTGCCCGTGCGCACCGCCGCCGAGGCGGCCGTGGTGATGAACCTGCCCGGGTGGGTGACCACCGTCGGCCTGGCCGACATGCCCAGTTCGACCCAGGCGGTGCCCGATGCCGACCCGGCCCCGATCAGCGGCGCCCCCAACTGGGATGCCATCGTGCGCACGCAACGGCGCCTCGAAGCCTGGTACGACCTGGCCGGCCAGACCAGCGACGGCGTCGTCCCCATCGCGCAGGTGACGTCACGCTCGGCCAACCCGCTGCTCGGCCAGCACGCGGGCCGCTACCTCACCGAGGCGACCGCCGCGGCCACCCCGCTGTCGGCGTCGGGGCTGTCGATCCAGATGGCGAACACGTTCGTGCTGGGCGACACCTCGGGAACACTGCCGGTCACGGTCATCAACAACTCCGACAGGCCGGTGCTCGTCAAGGTGCGGATGACCTCTGACAACGCCCAACGCATCTCGATCCCCGACACCGCGCTGGTGCGGGTGCCCGCCCGGTCGTCGGCGTCGGTGCAGTTCACGCCGCAGGCCCGCAGCAACGGTGTCGTCGGCTTCACCGCCCAGCTGGTGACCGAGCAGGGCCGCACCGTCGGTGCCCCGCGCCGGTTCAGCGTCAACGCGACCAATTTCGGACGAGTCGGCTGGATCATCATCATCACCTCGGGGGCCGTGGTGCTGGGCGGGACGGCGGTGCGCATCAAGCAGGTGCAACGCGAACGGGCCCGGCAGCAGGTCGAGAGGGCAGCGGCGGCCAAGGTGGCGACCGGCCCGGCGACGCCCCGGCAGGACACCAGCTCGAGGCCCCACCCCTGAGTAGGCTGGCAGGCATGCAGCAGAACGGAGCCGGGGACCAGTCCGCCCGTTCGCGCTGGCCGGACGAGGTTCCGGGCAGCCATTCGACAGGCGAGCAGGACCCGGTGTTCAACCAGGACGACTTCGACGGAGAGTCGGGCGACCCGTACGCCGGCTACGTGCCGCCGCAGTGGGACAGCTGGTCGGACGAGCCGTCGAACTACCCGGTGCCCGCTGCCGGGGACGACGAGCGCCCGGGCGAATCGACACAACAGTGGCAGTTCCCCGAGGCGGTCGGCGCCGATGACGCCGAAGACCCGACCGTGGACGACCTCGCGGCGTCCGGCGGATTCGAGGGTGACGGACTCGAGGGTGACGACGCGGATGACGACGACTACCCCGACTATGACGACACCGACCCGGTGACCGGCGAACCGCTCGTGCTGAACGCCGACCTGGTGGTCGCGGGGCGCTACCGGCTGGTCACCGAGCTGGCGTTGCGGGGCAACACCCACAGCTGGCAGGCGTTCGACCAGAAGCTGTCGCGGCCGGTGATGGTGCACCTGGTCGAGCATTCGCCGACGCGCAATGCCCGGGTGCTGACGGCCGCACGTGACTCGGCGGTGGCGACCGACTCGCGGTTCCTGCGTGTGCTCGACGCCATCGACGCGCCGAACATCGACGTGCCGGGCGTGGGTGCCTGCGTGGTCTCGGAGTTCGTGCCCGGCCTGTCCGTGGAAAAGCTGCTGGCCTCGGGCCCGCTCAGCGGCGTCGAGGCGGCCTGGGTCGTCCGCGAACTGGCCGATGCGCTGGCGCCGATGCACCAGAAGGGGTTGTTCCACCAGCAGCTCAACCCCGACACGGTGATCATCACCGCCACCGGCAACATCAAGATCGTGGGCTTCCTGATCGAAGAGGCCATGTACCCGACCGCCGAGCGGCCCTTCCCCGGTGACGACTCGTGGCAGAGCAAGCAGGAAGCCGACGTGCGCGCACTCGGGCAGCTGCTGTACGCCATGCTGGTCAACCGCTGGCCGGCCCCGCATGCGCAGGCCGACCGGCGCCACTGGGGCCTGGCCCCCGCCCCCATGGACGGCCACGGCTGGCTCACGCCGCGGCAGGTCAGGGCCGGTGTCTCACCCGCACTCGACGTGGTCTGCGACCAGGTGCTGAGCTCGGTGCCCCGCACGGGTGCCGCGCCCATCACGACGGCCGCGCAGCTGAACGATGCGCTGTCGCGGGTGCTCGGCACCGCGGACGCCTCGGCCGACCTGGAACACCGGGTGCGCTACCCCGTCACGAGCCGCAATGAGCCGACCGGCGGGCACCCGCCGCCGACCACGGCGGCGCAGCAACAGCTCGGCGGGCTGCCCCAGGGCGGGCCGCGTGCCGCCCCTGCCGTCGGGGCGCTGCCCCGGCCGGGAAGCACCCCGGCACCTGCATCGTCCACGACCCCGGCGCCGGTCATGGGTTCGGGGCTGGCACGACCACGCCCCGCCCCGCGGCGCTGGTTGTCGGTGCTGGTCGCCATCGTCGCGATCGTGCTGGTCGGCAGCCTGATCGCGGTCGCGATCAACATGCGCACGCCCGAGTCCGGGGGCGGTGACAGCCCGTCGGCGTCGGCTTCGGCACAGCCGGTCAAGCACCCGATCGCCAAGGTCGACGACTTCGACCCCGAGGCCGACGGCGGCAACGACGAAGAGAACCCCAACCAGGTCGCGCTCGCGTGGGACAACGACCCCAAGACCGCATGGACGACCCTGCGCTACCTGAACAATGCCAAACTCGGCGGCCTGAAGCCCGGGGTGGGGCTGGTCGTCGACCTCGGCCAGGTCGTCGACGTGGGCCGGGTGCAGCTGACGATGCAGGGCTCACCGACAGGCGTGGCGATCCACGTGCCGGCCGAAAACACCGACAAGGCCGATGCCGAGGCGCCCATGGGCGGCATCGACCAGTGGCGCCAGATTGCGGCGAACCCGGCGGCGGGTGCCACGGCAAACCTTTCCCCCAGCCAGGTCACCAAGTCGCGCTACATCTTGGTCTATCTGACGTCATTGCCTAGTATCGGCGGGCAGGCATACCGCGGCGGCATCGCCGAGATTGGGGTTTTTGACCGGTGACCATCGGGTCAGAGCAGGGCGCCGAGCGGACAGACGAAGAACTGCTGGCGCTGCACGTCGAGGGTGACAGCCAGGCGTTCGCCGAGCTGTTCCGGCGGCACCGGCATCGGCTCTGGGCCGTGGCGCTGCGCACCCTGCGCGACCCCGAAGAGGCAGCCGACGCCCTGCAGGATGCGATGATCTCGGCCTTCCGGCGTGCCGGCAGTTTCCGGGGCCAGTCGGCCGTGACCACGTGGCTGCACCGCATCGTCGTGAATGCCAGCCTCGACCGCATTCGTCGCAACCAGGTGCGGGCTGCCTCGCCAATGCCCGAGAACCCGGACCGTGACCTGGCCCTGGCCAGCGACCAGAACCTCGACGAGATCGTCATGAACGCCGACCTGCGCGATGACGTGGCCGAGGCACTGGCGGGGATCAACGCCGACCAGCGGGCCGCGCTCGTGCTGGTCGACATGCAGGGCTATTCGGTCGAAGAGGCCGCTCACATGCTCGGCTGTGCGGCCGGCACCATCAAGAGCCGCTGTTCGCGGGGCCGGGCCAAACTCGCCGTGGCCCTGGCGCACCTGCAACAGCCCGACGGATGAGCGGGCCCGTGTCGTCCGGGCCCGAGGTCGCGGCCGACGGCTCGACGACCGCACCGGGTGGGCGCGCGGCTGACGGCACCCCCCTGCCGCGCATCATCGCCCGCCCCGAACTGCTCGAGGCCGACCCCCTGCCCCCGCTGTCGACCGGTCGGGGCAGGCTCATCTTCGGCGGCATCGTGTGCGTGGTGCTGGCGGTGACCGGGTTGCTGATGGGTGGCGCGAACTGGACGATGGGCCTGGTCGGGCTCGGCTTCTGGGGTTTCATGGCGGCATTCGTCTGGGCCGACCGCCGGGCGTTCATGCAGGCCACCGCGGGCATGCTGCGGGTGCGCAACGTCTGGCGGGTGCACGAGCTGCACGGCGAGCAGGTGCGCCGGGTGGTGCACCAGTACAACGGCCGCAGCCCTGACTTCCAGCTGGTCACCGACACCGGCAAGGTGTGGGTGCCGGCATCGCGGCTCGAACGTGGGCATTCGACGCTGTTCAGCTGGCTCGACGTGCATGCGCCGCAGGCGGTGGTCGAGCGCCGGGCGGCCAGGTGGCGCCAGGCGCTCGTGGACGAGGGCGCGCTGTAGCGCTGGCGTCGTCCGGGGGGCCGGACTCAAACTGTGGGCATCATTGGCCAATCCAGCACCGTGTGAGGTACCAGATCGACCCATGATGGCCGGGTGGCGTTATCCGGCCCCCGCCCTGCCCGGTCGGCAAGCTGCGTAATACAATCTTGAACTATCGGGAACCGGATGCAGCCGCGGGTCGTCAGACACGTATCTGGAGGCCAGATCCATCCCTCCCGTTGCCGCAAGCCCCTGAAGGAGGCCCCGATGTCGCAGTTCGCTGAGGACGCAGCGCCTGTGGATGACAGCACCGAGCAGTTGGTCCCAGAGCAGCTGGTCTCGCAGTGGTTGTCGGAGCGCTCCGCCGTCGAGATGCCCGACGCCGTCGCCGAGCGCATCGAACGCGCCATCGCCGCCGAGGCCGCCACCCGCGATGCCGGTGCCGCCCTCGAATCGACCAAGCGCAGCTACCTCGAACTCGAGACCCGATCAGACCTGGGCACCTTCGGCAAGAACGCGCCGACGCGGTACGACCGCAATGGCATCGGCATCTCGGAGCAGTCGCCCAGCACCTGATCCACACAGAACCTGATCCACCCAGAACCTGATCCACCCAGAACCTGATCCACACATGTGACACAGCAAAGGGGGCGTGGCCACTGGCCACGCCCCCTCTGTGTTGCTGGATCAGCGGTGCTGGTTCAGCACATCACTCGCTGACGTCCTCGTCAACCCAGTCGAAGGTCTTGGTGACAGCCTTCTTCCAGTTGCGGTACAGGCGCTCGCGCTCGGTCTCGTCGAGCTTGGGGCTCCAGCGCTTGTTCTCGGCCCAGTTGTTGATGACGTCCTGCTCGCCCTGCCAGTAGCCCACGGCGATGCCGGCGGCGTACGCGGCGCCCAGGGCGGTGGTCTCAGCCACCTCGGGACGTACGACGTCGACGCCGAGCATGTCGGCCTGGAACTGCATCAGGGTGTCGTTGGCGATCATGCCGCCGTCGACCTTGAGCTCGGCCAGCTTCACACCCGAGTCCGCCTCCATCGCGTCCAGCACCTCGCGGGTCTGGTAGGCGGTGGCCTCGAGCACGGCGCGGGCGATGTGGCCGCGGTTGACGTAGCGGGTCAGACCCACCAGGGCGCCGCGGGCGTCCGAACGCCAGTACGGTGCGAACAGGCCCGAGAACGCGGGCACGAAGTAGGCGCCGCCGTTGTCTTCAACGGTCGCAGCCAGCTGCTCGATCTCGGGAGCCGACTCGATCATGCGCAGGTTGTCGCGCAGCCACTGCACCAGCGAACCGGTGACGGCGATCGAACCCTCGAGTGCATAGATCGGCTTGGCGTCGCCGATCTTGTAGCAGACGGTGGTCAGCAGGCCGTTCTCGGACGGGACGGCCTCTTCGCCGGTGTTCAGCAGCATGAAGTTGCCGGTGCCGTAGGTGTTCTTGGCCATGCCGGGCTCGAAACACGCCTGGCCGAAGGTGGCGGCCTGCTGGTCGCCCAGGATGCCGGCGACCGGGATGCCCGCCAGGCCACCGACGGTGGCGTTGCCGTAGACCTCGGACGACGACTTGATCTCGGGCAGCATCGACATCGGGATCGTCATGTCGGCGGCGATGCCCTCGTCCCACTGCAGGGTCTTGAGGTCCATCAGCATGGTGCGCGAGGCGTTGGTGACGTCGGTGACGTGCACGCCGCCGTCGACACCACCGGTGAGGTTCCACAGCAGCCAGGTGTCCATGTTGCCGAAGGCGAGCTTGCCGGCCTCGGCCTTCTCGCGGGCGCCGTCGACATTGTCGAGGATCCACTTGACCTTGGGACCCGAGAAATAGGTGGCCAGCGGCAGGCCGACGGTGGCCTTGTACTTGTTCTGGTCGCCGCCGCCCAGGTCGTCCACGATCTTGGCGGTGCGGGTGTCCTGCCAGACGATGGCGTTGTAGACGGGCTCGCCGGTCTCGCGGTCCCACACGACGGCGGTCTCGCGCTGGTTGGTGATGCCGATGGCGACGATGTCAGCCGAGGTGACACCGGCGCTCGACATGGCTGCGGCAGCCACGCCCACCGAGTTGGCGATGACCTCGGTGGGATTGTGCTCGACCCACCCGGCGCGTGGGAAGATCTGCTCGTGCTCCTTCTGGCCGGAGGCGACGATCTGGCCCGAGTGATTGAACACGATGGCACGGGTCGACGTGGTGCCCTGATCGATGGAGAGAACGTACTTGTCGGACATGATTTCCTTCCGAAGTGGTCAACGCTGACCTGCGTCGCCACCCCCGTGGTGGCTCGCATCACCACTACCAAACCACGCCTGAACGCTTGACCCAAGAGACATGAACCGACGTGCAGCCCACATTGTGGGACGCTGCACGAGTGTGATGTGATGAACGTCACACATATGGGGGGTGGCAGTCGGTGGCGGCAGCACAGCAAGTAGGGTGGGCTTCCATGCAGGAGTGGTCGGAAGAGGTCGTGACGGCCGCGAGCATGTACTACGCCCAGGGCGAGACGATGGAAACCATTGCCCGCCATCTTGGCACCTCGCGCAGCACCGTGTCGCGCCTGCTCAAAGAAGCCCGCGAGACCGGGCTGGTGCGCATCAGCCTGAACCCGCACGCCAATGAGCGCTCATCAGTGAGCACCACCCTCGAACGCCTTTTTGGTCTGAACGTGACCGTGGTGCAGGTGCGTGACACCGCCTCGGAGCTGCACCGCCTCAACCAGGTCGCCCGCATCGCCGCCCAGGTGCTCTCGGAATCCGTGCATGACGACATGACCGTCGGCGTCGCCTGGGGCACCACCATGGCAGCCATCGTCGAACACCTCACCCCTCGTCCCCTGCACGGCGTCCGGGTGGTGCAGTTGAACGGTGGCGCGAACAGCTCGTCGACGGGCATCCCGTACGTGGGGGCCATCGTCGGGGCGATCGCGCAGTCATGGTCGGCGACACCGCTGTTGTTCCCGGTGCCGGCGTTCTTCGACTTCGCCGAGACCAAGCGGGCGATGTGGCGTGAGCGCAGCGTGCAGGCGGTGTTGGCGGTGCAGCGGCAGGTCGACGTGGCGATCTTCGGCGTGGGCTCGTTGACGGCGGCGCTGCCGTCGCATGTCTACAGCCAGGGCTACCTCGACGAGGACGACATGGCCGAAATCGCTCGTGACAGGGTGATCGGCGACGTCTGCACGGTGCTGTTGCGCTCGGACGGGTCCTGGCGCGATGTGGCCCTGAACTCACGGGCCACGGGGCCGAACCCGACGGAACTGCAGGCCTTCAGCCGTCGCATCTGCGTGGTGGCGGGAACAGCCAAGGCCGGCCCGCTGCTGGCGGCGCTGCGGGCCAAGGTGGCGACCGACCTGATCGTGGACGATGCCACTGCCCGGGCGGTGCTCGACCTGATGTGAGGCGTGGGGCCGGGGTGCGCCGCTGGGGTGCACGCCGACACCGATCCGCAGCCGGCGACACCGATCCGCCCTCACGGGCACCTATCCGTCCTGGCCGGTACCGATCTGTCCACGCTGACACCCTTCGGTGCGCAGTGACACCCGCAGACGGGTGTCGACGTGCATCCAAAGGTGTCAATGTGGACGAACCGGGTGCCGGCGCCACCGTCACGCCGGGCAGCACCACCGTCACGCCAACACCACCCCCAAGCCCCACTTGGCTTGCGCAACTCGACTTGGCTTGCACTTACTGCGCAAGCCAAGTCGAGTTGTGCAAGCCAAGTGGTGAATCTGCAGGTGGCGGAGCTGCCTGGCGGGTGATCAGGCGCTCACCACCGCTGCGGGTTCTGCGGGTTCTGCGGGTTCTGCGGATTCTGCGGATTCTGCGGGTTCTGCGGATTCTGCGGATTCTGGGGGTACTGCGGCCCCTGTGGATACTGCTGGCCCTGCAGGCCCTGCGGCCCCTGTGGATACTGCTGCCCCTCCGGGCTCTGCGAGTACTCCGGGCTCTGCGGATACTGCAGCTGCGGATTCTGCGGGTACTGGCTCCACCCGCCCTGCTGGTCCCACGGGTCCTGGCCATGGTAGGGCTGCTGCCCCGGCTGGGCCTGCGCGCCCCACTGCTGCTGCCCGCCGCCCCACTGTTCCTGCCCGGCAACGCCCGCATACTGCCCCTGCCCATACTGCCCCGGCATGTTCTGACCCGGGTACTGCCCAAACCCGGCACCAGCCGCCGCAGCCGCCTTCTTCTTGCGGTTGTTGGTGTAGACCAGCCACCCACCGACGGCAGCCGCCACCACCACAGCCCCGACCGCAATCCACACCAGCGCCGAGATCCCGCCCTTCGCCGCGGTCGCCTCGAGGCCGTCAGCCGAGTACAGGTCCGCGGCATTCGTCCACGTGATCGTGCGGCCCTCAACTGTCGCCGTGCCCTTGTGCGAGGTCACCTTGCCCGGGAACGTCACAGAGATCTTGAACGAGTCAAACAGTGCCGCACCCTGGCTGCCGCCCGACGAGGTGTCACCGTCGATCTTGAACAGCCACGTACCGTCCTCGTTCTGCTTCACGGTCATGCCGTCCGAGCTCAGGTCGGCCGCGGTGGCCGTGCCCGACTGCCGGCAGCCGATGTAGGTGCCGTCGTCATAGGGCTCCTTCTTGGCGTTCTTCAACGTCGGGGCCTGCTGCCCGCCGGTCTGCGAGTCGTCCGAGCACATGTCCTCCTTCGTCTGGCCCTCGGCCTGGTCCTTGCGCAGGCCGATGTCCATGACGACGTTGATGTTCTCGGTGTCCTTGATCTCGAAGCTGGCGTCGTACTTCACGCACCCGGCAAGGGCGAACAGCACCAGCAGCATGGCGCCAATGCGCCGCAGGATTGACGTCATGGCGACAGCGTAATCGCCGCAGGTGCCGCCCCGGCACCCGCACACCAACTAGCCTGCAGGCATGTCGCTGAGCATTGAAACCGGTCAATTCTTCGACTCGCGCATGAAGACGATGGCCGGGCTGGCCAAACAGGTCCTGGTGAACCTGGTCAGCGACACCCCGGACGAGCAGGTGCTCGGCTTTGCGCTGTACACCGACGCCGTGGCGACCAGCCTCGAGGCCGCTGTCTACCGTCGCACCGACCATGACGCGAACCTCGCCACCGCGCGGCGCCGTTTCGGGGACGACGACGCCGACTCATTCGCCGAGGCCCACACCGACTGGGACGCCTACTTGCGCTGGGCGCCCGTGGAATGGCCCCGCAACACCACCGCCGCGCCGCTGGCCCGCATCGACGCCCTCGACGACCTGTGGACCACCCTGCGCGAGCACCGGGCCCGGGTCAGCAACGTCGACCAGCGCTACTGGCCCTCGGTGATGCACGAGATGGCCGCCGCCGCCATGATCATCCTGTACCGCGACGGCTGGTTTCGTGGCTACCCCCACGCGGTGCAGGTCGTCGAGGTCTTCGGTGCCGACGACGAGACCGGCGTGGATCGCGGCACCCGACGGCGATGGACCAGCCAGATGAACACCGATGCGGACACCCTGCGCTGGGCCGCCAGCCACCGCAGCCGCTGAAACCCGCCCCGGAACCCCCTGAAGGCTCCGCGCGCCCCCACACCCGTCCACCTTTCGGGCGCAGTGGCGTCGTCCTTTCACCCACCCACCTACTATCGAAGTGTGGCGGCGCAAAAAATCACAGATACCTCACTGATGGAATTCGTCCAGCAGTTGGGTGACAAGCACCCGCCGATCCAACTGGGTTCGGTCGACCGGACGATCCACAATCCCGAGCTCGTCAAGCAGCGGTTCGCAGGCGTCATCGACTACCTGGCCCGCGTCGAACTTGAGGTCGACCGCAATGTGCTCGAACTGCTCACGATCCTTCCGCATGCGTCGAAGGTCGACACGGTCTTCTACCAGGACGTCTGGTCCGACCAGGAGATCGCGCACGGGGTCATCCTCGACCAGCTGCAGGTCGACCTGGGCCTGCCGCCGGCCAACCCGTTCCAGACCATCCCCGTGCGCATGAAGCTGCTCGGCGCGCTCGCCCACTGGGAGCCCATCCACGACATCTCGCGGATGCTTTACTACCTGACGGGCGCCTCGACCGAACGCCAGGCGGTGCTCGCCTACAGCAGCCTCACCAAAGAGCTCGACGAGATCGGTGAAGACGCGATCAGCCAGACGATCGTGCAGCCGATCAAACGCCAGGAGCCCGGCCACTTCGCCTTCTATCGCATGTCGGCCGAGATGATGGTCCAGGACCAGGTGCTGAAGCCCTGGCAGCTGTTCGTCACCCGGCTGCTGCGCGAGAAGAGCTTCACGCTCGTCGGTGTCGACTATCTGAAGGCCTACCAGCGCGACATGGGCGGTGTGCTCGTGGGTCTGGGGATGGACGCCGAGCTCGAGGTCTATGCCAAAGAGATCGGGCGCCTCGAGGCGAAGTTGTTGTGGGCCAACCGCAACGGCATGGAGTTCCCGCCGTACTTCCTCAAGGCGCTGCGCGAATCGATCGAGATGTACAAGGGCCAGGGCAATTTCGACCGGCCTGACCCCCACCAATTCGTGTTCTGAGCGGGGATGCCAGGGATCAACCACGCAGGTCGAGCACGATCTTGCCGCGGGTGTGCCCGGTTTCGAGCTGCCGGTGAGCCTCGGCGACCTGGTCAAGGGGCAGCACCTGCGACACCTCGAGCGACATCAACCCGTCGTTGATCCTGCGCGCCAGGTCGGCCAGTTCGTCCGGCATCGGATGGATCGCCGGGATGTGCACCTCGATGCCCCGTTGTTTCGCCGGGGTGGTGTCGGCGAGCGTGGGCAGCACCACGATGCGTCCACCATCGACCAACTGGTCAAGACTCGGGACGAACGTGTCGAAGTACACGGCGTCGAGCACGACGTCGACCGGCGGCACCACCTGGCGGAAATCGGTGGTGGTGTAGTCGACCGGTGTGGCACCGAGCTCGCGCAGGCGGTCCTGGTTGCGTGTCGAGGCGGTGGCCCAGACCTCGGCCCCGGCGGCGCGGCACAGTTGCACCATGAGCTGGCCCACTCCCCCGGCGCCGCCGTGCACCAGCACCTTCTCACCGGCCTGCACCCTGGCCTGTTCGTGGACGGCGACCCACGCCGTCGAGCCGGCCAGCGCGAGGCCCGCCAGCGGGATCACGTCCGCGCCGGCCGGGGCGATCGACAGGCTGGGTTCGGGAAAGAGCGCGTACTCGGAATAGCAGCCCTGCACCGGCGTGCCATGCGCTGCGCGCCCGAACGGCAGCACCCCGAAGACGAGGTCGCCGACGTGCACGCCCCCGACGCCCTCGCCCACTGACTCGACGATGCCCGCACCCTCTCGACCCAGCACGAGCGGGAAGTCCTCGGCCGTGAGGCCCCGCACCGCCCCGGACGAGCCGTCGCGCATCTTGTAGTCAATGGGGTTGGTGCCCGCGGCCTGAAGGCGGACGAGCACCTCGCCGGGGCCGGGCACCGGCACGGGTGCCTCACGCAGGATGAGTTCGTCGACGCCGCCGAAGCGGTCAATCTGGATCTGGCGCATGGCACCAGTGTGGCGCGCCTGCCCGCCCCCCACCCCCCACCCGCGGGAATCGAAGCGGCCCTTCCGGCGTTCACCCGAGCGCAGAGCGCCGACTAGACTCGGCGCAGTCACCACCACCATCGAAAGACAGGTCATGTCCGACGACATCCGCGACGTCATCATCATCGGTTCCGGCCCCGCCGGCTGGACCGCCGCCATCTACACCGCCCGGGCGATGCTGAAGCCGCTCGTCTTCGAGGGCGCCCTGGACGCGGGCGGTGCGCTGATGAACACCACCGAGGTCGAGAACTTCCCGGGCTTCCCCGCCGGGGTGATGGGCCCCGAGCTGATGGGCCAGATGCGTGAGCAGGCCGAGAAGTTCGGCGCCGAGATCATCACCGACGACGTGTCCGAGGTGCAGCTGACCGGCGACATCAAGGTCGTCAAGGATTCCGACGGCGTCGAGTACCGCGCCCGTACCGTCATCCTGGCCACCGGTTCGGGCTACCGCCGTCTGGGCCTGCCCGATGAGGACCGCCTGTCGGGACGCGGCGTGTCGTGGTGTGCGACCTGTGACGGCTTCTTCTTCAAGGACAAGAACGTGGCCGTCGTGGGCGGCGGTGACTCGGCTGCCGAAGAGGCGACCTTCCTCACCCGCTTCGCCAAGAACCTGACGATGATCCACCGCCGCGACGAACTGCGTGCGTCCAAGATCATGGCCAACCGCGTGGCCGGCGACGACAAGATCGACATGGCCTGGAACTCCGAGATCGTCGGCCTGGACGGCGAGACGAAGCTCGAGGGCATTCGCCTGCGTGACACCAGCACCGGCGAGGAGCGCACCATCGCCGCCGACGGCCTTTTCGTCGCGATCGGCCACACCCCGCGCAGCGAGCTGTTCGTCGGCCAGGTCGACCTTGACGATGCCGGCTACGTGCTGGTCGAGCACCCGAGCACCCGCACCAACATCCCCGGCGTGTTCGCCTGTGGCGACCTGGTCGACCACACCTACCGCCAGGCGATCACTGCCGCAGGCACCGGTTGCCAGGCGGCACTGGACGCCGAACGCCACCTTGCCGAGCTGGCCGATGCACCCGAGTCGGCCGACGCGCTCGTCGCCGCCAGCTGACAGCAGGTACCGTTGAGGGGGCCGCGGGCAGTGCTCGCGGCCCCGCGCCCGCCTCGTCCGGACGCACCACCCACACACCGGAACCGCCGACCACGCAGCCCAAGGAGAGCGACGCCCCATGTCGAATGTTGTTGATGTCACCGATGCGAACTTTGCCGAGGTCGTGCTGCAGTCGCCCAAGCCGGTGCTTGTCGACTACTGGGCCGACTGGTGCGCCCCGTGCAAGCAGCTCTCGCCGATCGTCGAAGAACTCGCGGCCCAGCACGGCGACAAGGTGACCTTCGTCAAGATGGACACCAACGCCAACACCGCCGTGCCCGCAGCCCAGGGCATCATGAGCCTGCCCACCCTGCAGGTCTTCGTGGGTGGCGAGGTCGTCACCCAGCTCGTCGGCGCCAAGTCGAAGGCCGCCCTGACCAAGGCACTCGCCGAGTACCTCTGAGCCCGCCATGCCACGTCGCGCCGCACCTGACCAGCCCGGGGACGAGGACGAGCCCCTCACCGGCATGGACCACCTGGCCCCCGACGGCCTGTCAGAGCTGCCCCAGCAGGCCCAGGACCTCGCCCACGAGGCGGCCGGCGAGCCCTCCGATGGGCTCGTCCGCACCCCTGTGCGTCGTCGTGGGCGGATGGCGCGTGCGGCAGAACCCCAGCAGAGCCGTCTGCGGCCCTGGGTCATCGGTGCGGTGGTGGCAGTGCTTCTGGTGGCGCTGGCGGCTGGTCTCGGCTGGATCTATGCCCGCTCGCAGCCCGACGTGGTCAACACCCAGACCCAGGTCGCGACCGGCACGCCATTCCGGCTCGAGCTGCCGATCCAGCTCGGCGAGTTTTCACGCGATGCGAACCAGGGCAACACGCCCAACGTGAACCGCGATGGCAAGACCACCTTGTCAGCGACGTATTCCAAGGGCGGTCAGCCCCAGTTCGTGCTGCTGCTGGCGCGCCCCTATGACACCACCGAGGTGTTCATGCGCGACCTCAACATGAACGCCATCAGCAACGTCGATGCCGGCATGTGCGGGGTCTCGGGCGACAACATGAACGACGGGTGCGCACTGATCCGCGACCAGACGGGCATCCTGGTGCTGTCGACGGTCGACATGTCGCGAGAGCAACTCATGAAGATCACCCAGCAGGCGGCCGACCAGCTCGACGTGTGAGCAGGGTTCCTACCGCCGCGCTGAGGTCTCGGGCGCCGGACGCACCCAGCCCACCCTGACGCCGCGCAACTGTGAGGCCACCCTGTCGAGTTGCGCCTTCCACCGCACCGTCGCTGACAGGTCGAGCCGCATGAGCCGGGTGCCGGCAGGCAGCCAGTCCCCGCCCGGTTCGGTGGGCTCCAGGGGACGGAACCCGACCCCCGACAACCAGGCCTGCGACGGGGCCTGACAGCTCGTCCAGCCCCGTGAGGCTGCGGTCACCAGGGCTGGGGCTCGTCCCAGCAGGCGCGCGGCCAGCGCGGTGACCAGCAGCCGGGCGGCGCGATATCCCTTGAACTGCTGGTCCATGTGCACGGCCAGCAGCACCGCTACCCCCGGCTCGATGGCCCTGTCCGCGAGAGGGTGGCCCTCGGGCAGGTCGTCCGGGTCGCCGAGCAGCACATGGGCGGCGCCGTTGCTGCCGCGAAAATCGAGGCCCACCAACCCCCAGCGTTGCTGCGCAGACCGGGCCCAACCCAGGTCGGCTGACAGGCTGAACCCGCAGTCAGCACACGAACCCAACCCGGCAAGGTCGGCCGGGCCCAGCGTGCGCACCCTCGGCACTCGCGTCGCCATGGCAGCCCCTTTCCTCGGCAAGTGCCACCATCCTATGAAGCGGGGCGGCGCGGCGTGTTCGTTGGGATGCGGCAATATGGGCGTGTGACCCACGAACCGATGAACCCCGTCCCGACGACCGCAGATGCGCAGGGTGGCACCGCCGCCGCCGCAGCCGCCGCGGTCGCCCGGGCCACGGGGCAGCGGTTTGACACGCGCCTCGACCGCTACGTCGACCACTACGCCGAGCGGGCCGGCTCGCTGACGGCGTCGGCCGTGCGTTCGCTGTTCTCGGTGGCCGCGCGTCCTGAGATCGTGTCGCTGGCCGGCGGCATGCCCAACATCGTCGACCTGCCCCTCGACGTGATTGCCGACGCGATGAACAAGGTCGTGATGCACCACGGCCCCATGGCGATGCAGTACGGCTCGGGCCAGGGTGAGCCGTTCATGCGCGAAAAGATCACCGAGGTGATGGCTCTCGAGGGCATCACGGCGCACCCCGACGACATCGTGGTGACGGTCGGCTCACAGCAGGGGCTCGACCTCGTCACGAAGATCTTCTGCGACCCTGGCGATGTCATCATCGCCGAGGCGCCCAGCTATGTGGGCGCGCTCGGCACGTTCAACAGCTACCAGACCGAGGTCGTGCACGTCGGCATGGACGAGCACGGCCTGCTGCCCGATGCGCTGCGTGCCGCCGTGTCAGCCGTGCGGGCGGCCGGCAAGCGGGCGAAGTTCCTGTACACGATCCCGAACTTCAACAACCCGTCCGGCATCACCCAGAGCCTGCAGCGGCGGCGTGAGGTGCTGCAGGTGTGCACCGAGCTCGACCTGCTGATCGTCGAGGACAACCCCTATGGCCTGTTGACCATCGACGGCGAGCCGATGCCGGCGCTGAGGTCGATGGACGCCGACCGGGTGATCTACCTGGGGTCGTTCTCGAAGACGTTCGCGCCGGGGTTCCGCATCGGCTGGGTGCTGGCGCCGCATGCGGTGCGCGAAAAGCTGCTGCTGGCCCAGGAATCCGCGGTGTTGTCGCCGCCGGTCTTCAGCCAGTACGCGGTGGCCGCCTATCTCGACCAGCACGACTGGAAGCAGCAGATCGTCGCGTTCCGCGACATGTACCGGCTGCGCCGCGACGCGATGCTCGACGCGCTCGAGGAGTACATGCCGGAAGGGGCCTCGTGGACGCACCCGGCGGGCGGCTTCTTCGTGTGGCTCACGCTGCCGGACGGTCTGGACTCGCAGTCGATGCTGCCCCGCGGCATCTCGGGTCGGGTCGCGTTCGTGCCGGGCACCGCGTTCTATGCCGACGGCCTGGGCAGCAGCCACATCCGGTTGTCGTACTGCTACCCCACGCCCGAGAACATCCGCGAGGGTGTGCGTCGCCTGGCCGTCGTCATGAGCCAGGAACTCGAATTGCGCGACACGTTCGGCCTGCGCCAGGGCGGCGAGCGCCGCAGTCTCGATCGTGGTGCCCCGGCATCGGACGTGTTCTGAGCCGACCCCCGGCTGGACCCCCCAGCCAGCCCGTCGCATAGAGTCGAAGCAACCGAAGGAGCACCATGACCGAGAACACCGCGGCCCGTCGATCGGCCCCCGATCAGCGACTGCCCCAGGTCATCGTCCTGTCTGGTGGGTTGTCGCACGAACGTGACGTCTCGGTGCGGTCGGGACGACGGGTGGCCCAGGCCCTGCAGGACGTGGGGCATGAGGTGCTCGAATCGGACATGAACCAGGGCCTGATCGCCCTGCTCGCGGCCAACCCCGACGCGGTGGTGCTGTCGATGCTGCACGGCGGCGTCGGCGAGAACGGTGCCCTGCGTGAGGTGTTCGGGCTGCTCGGCACGCGGTTCGTCGGGGCCGGCGGGGCTGCGTCGCGGCTCACGTTCGACAAGTCGATCGCCACGCCGGTGGTAGCCGGTGCCGGGGTGCGGGTGCCCCGCCAGGTCGTGCTGCCCGCCGAGGTGTTCCGTGAGCTGGGTGCGGCCTCGCTGGTGCAGGCCATCGGTGACTCGATGGGCTACCCGCTGATGGTGAAGCCGACGCGGTCGGGTTCTGCGCTCGGGTGCACGAAGGTGAACGGTCCTGACGAGCTGCCAGGCGCCATGGTCTCGGCCTATGCCTACGGGGACGAGGCAGTGGTCGAGGAGTTCATCACCGGCACCGAGGTCGCCGTCGCCGTGCTGGGCAGCGGCGATGATCGTCAGGTGTTGCCGGCGGTCGAGATTCGTCCCGACTCAGGGGTCTATGACTACACGGCCAGGTACACGGCCGGGGCGACGCGCTTCGTGACACCTGCCGAACTCAGCGACGAGGTCGCTGAGGCGTGCGCGCAGCTGGCGCTCACCGCGCACCGGGCGCTGCACCTGTCGGGCATCGCACGCATCGACATCATCGTCACCCCTGGGGGTGAACCGGTGTTCATCGAGGGCAACGTGTCGCCGGGCATGACCGAGACCTCGCTGGTGCCCCTGGCCATGGAGGCAGCAGGGCTTGACCTGGGGGCTGCTGTGAGTGCGCTCGTCGTGGCTGCAGCGCAGGAGCCGGCGTGAGCGCAGTGCGGGTCAAGCAGGCCGCGGTGATGCTGCTCGGCCTGGTGGTGGCAGGGTTGATGGTGTTCCTGGGGCTGTGGCAGGCCAGCACGTTCCGGACCCAGGGTCAGGAGGCGACCCAGGAGCGGGCGAAGATCGCGGCAGTGGCACTGCCGGCAGGCGCTGGCGACCAGATCGGCGCGCTCTATGGGCGCCAGGTCACGGTCACCGGTGAGTACCTGCCCGAATACCAGTACTACATCGGCGAGAAGCCACCGCTGCGGGTGGTGACGGCGTTCAGGACCACGACGGGGCAGGTGGTGCCGGTGGTGCGTGGTGAGGTGGCTGAGGGTGAGACGGCGACGCCGGTGCCTTCGGGTGTGCAGACCCAGACGGGTCTGCTGATGCCGTCCGAGAAGGACCTGACGAGCACACCCACTGTCGGGCTGCCGACGCCGGTGATGGTGCAGGTGAAGCTCGAATCGCTGGCGCAGCAGTGGCCCACTCCCCTGCTGAACGGCTTCGTCACCCTGAACGAGGCCGATGCCAGGGACCAGCAGCTGACCCCCGCGACGGTGGTGCTGCCGGATGGCTCGGGCAGCCAGCGCAACGCGGGCTATGCGCTGCAGTGGTGGATCTTCGCTGCCTTCGCCCTGGTGATGTGCGCGGTGCGGGCCAGGCAGTTCGGCAAGAACGCCGCCAAGGAGGCGGCTCGGAAGGCGCGCGGGCTCGAGTGAGTGGCGCTCATTCCCGCGACGTAGAATGGCCCGCGTGAGTGAATCGTCCCAGCCCAGCACCAGCAACGCCGACTCGTCGCTTGACCAGGTCGACGACGTCCAGCAGTTCGATGAGTTCGATGAGTTCGGCGGCATCGGCGAGGTTGGCGAAGACCAGGTGCTGCTCGAGGATGTGCCCGCCATCAAGGGTGCCCTGAAGCGCTACCGGATCATGGCGTATGTGGTGGGCGTGCTGCTGGTGGTGCTGACCCTGGTCGGCATGCCGCTGAAGTACATCTGGGGTGACGGCCGCGTGGTGACGTGGACCGGTGTGCCGCACGGCTGGCTCTACATGATCTTGATCATCACGGCAATTGATCTTGGTCGCCGGGTGAAGTGGTCTTGGAAGCGACTGCTGGGCATCGCCCTGGCCGGCACCATGCCCTTCCTGTCATTCGTGGCCGAGCATTCGGCCACGAAGAATGTGCGCGCGACCATCGCTGATGTGGAGCAGCGCGGCATCTAAGCCTCCCTGCTGCGCAAGGTCGGCTGGCGGTACCAGCCGGCCAGGGCGTGACGCTCCCTGAGGATGCACCGCGCTCCCCCGCAGGGACACCGCGCCCCCTGTAGGCACACGGCGCTCCCCCTTTGGGCAGGGGTCGCATGGCCGTAAAGGGTGCGTCGTGCACCTGCAGGGGTGCGTCGTGCAACCAGGGGTGTCAGGACGACTGAAGAGGCCTCGGCGTAGCCAGATCCCGGAGCAAGTTCAGGCCAACACCGTAGAAGCTCTATATCCCGTTGTCGATAAATCGCTATGCCGTCATAGCGACGGATCGATGATCCGCAACAGCCGGTCCAGGTCCTCCCGGTCCCCGAACTCCAGGACGATCCTGCCCTTCGAGCGACCCATCGAGACCTTGACCTTGGTGTCGAAGTGGTCCGTGAGATCCTGCTGCACCTGCAGCGCGCGTTCCGACTGCGGACGCGGGCTGCGACGGCGTGGCGCTGAGCTCTCCCTGCCCCTCAGCGCGATGATCTCTTCCGTGCTGCGCACCGACAGGCCCTCGGCCACGATCCGCTGGGCCAGGCGCTCCTGCTCCAGCGGGTCGTCCAGTGCCAACAATGCCCTGGCATGACCGGCTGACAGCACCCCGGCGGCCACTCGCCGTTGCACGGGGGCAGGCAGCTTCATCAGCCGCAGCGTGTTGCTGATCTGTGGCCTTGAACGCTTGATCCTGGATGACAGCTCCTCCTGCGTGCAGCCGAAGTCCTCGAGCAGCTGCTGGTAGGCAGCGGCTTCTTCCAGTGGGTTCAGCTGTGCCCGGTGCAGGTTCTCGAGCAGGGCATCACGCAGCATGTTGGTGTCGTCAGTACCCCTGACGATCGCCGGAATCACGCTCAAGCCCGCCAGCTGCGATGCCCGCAGGCGACGCTCCCCCATGATCAGCTCATAGCTGTCCCCCTGCGGACGCACCACGATGGGCTGCAGCAGGCCGATCTCCTTGATGGAATCGGCCAGTTCACGCAGCAGCTCCTCGTCGAACACGCTGCGTGGCTGGTGTGGATTCGGCGTGATGCTCGTGACGGGGATTTCGCTGTAGGTGGAGCCGTCTTCCAAAGGTGCGCTCACGGCGGTCACAGGCGTGAGCCTGGTGCCATTGTGCGGCTCCCTCATGTCGTGTTCCACGTGGCTGTCGCTCACCGTGCGGTTGCTGTTGTTCGTGCTTGACGGAGATTCGTCCACGTCGGTCGGCCTGAAGAGTTCACCCAGGCCCCGTCCGAGACCACCATGCTTTGCTGCCATCACTTGCTCCCTGCGTTGCGTCGTGCGATCTCCGCGGCAGCTTCGCGATAGGCGACGGCACCAGCGGACTTTGAGTCGTAACTGAGGACCGTCGAGCGGTACCCGGGTGCCTCCGAGACACGCACCGAGCGCGGAATCTCCACAGGCAGTGTTTGCTCCGGGAAGTGCTTGCGCACTTCGGCGGCGACATCCTTCGACAGCGTGTTCCGCTTGTCGTACATGGTCAGCAGCACAGTGCCCAGCCTCAGCGAGTTGTTCAGCTCGCCGGTGACCATGTTGATCGTCCGCAGCAGCTGGCTCACACCCTCGAGTGCGTAGTACTCACACTGGATGGGGACCAGGATCTCGGTCGCGGCGACCAGGGCGTTCAACGTGAGCAGGCCAAGTGACGGGGGACAGTCGAAGAAGATGTAGTCGACCTCGTTACGGGCGATGTAGCGCTGCACCGCCTTGTCGAGACGACGTTCACGCCCCATGGCCGAGACGAGTTCCAGTTCGGCGGCGGCGAGATCGATGGTCGCCGGCACCACCCAGAGGTGTCCTGGCTCGGGGGAGGGCGCCGCCACATCGGCGATCGAGGCACCCTCCAGCAGAATCTCGTAGGTGCCCTCCGTGCCTTGCTCGTGGTCCACGCCGAGGGCGGTGGACGCGTTGCCCTGGGGGTCCACGTCGATGACGAGGACCTTGAGCCCACCGAGGGCCAGCGCGGCGGCCAGGTTGACGGTGCTGGTGGTCTTGCCCACGCCACCTTTCTGGTTGGCGACCACAATGATCCGCGGACTGACCGGTTGGGGCAGCACCCGGGGGAGTGCCGTTTCACGTGAAACGTCGACCTCGGGCTCCACAAATTCGGGCGGAGTCTCGTCAGTGGGGTAGTGGGCCCTCTTCGGGCGCTTCACCGGATCCTCGAATGTTTCACGTGAAACATCCACGTCGACCGAGTCGTTCATTGGGCTCCTAAGCCTCAGGGGAGTACGCCCGTCAGCCTATCGGCACCCACCGACACAAAACGCCACGGCAGACCGCCGTGGCGTACATCAACACCTGAAATCACCGAAACGGGGGGAGCAACCCTCGAACCGACCCCGGGCCTCAGACCGCTCGACGGACCACGACCACCTGCGTGGGGTCAGCCAATTGATCCGCGCGAACGGTCAGCACCTCACCCCGGAGTTTGCGGCGCTTCAGCTCGACCGCCGCATCGGCCAGGTCCTGCTCGGCTCGGTCACCCTTGAGGGCCATGAGCTGCCCATCCGGCAGGAAGTGCCCGGCGGACCAGCGGACGAGCTTGTCCAACGGCGCCACCGCCCGGCACGCCACGACGTCCACGGCCAGCCTGGTCTCTTCAGCCCGACCCCGGACCACGTCTACCCGGTCCGACAGCCCCAACTCGTCCACTGCCAACTGCAGGAACGTGGCCCGGCGCTGTAGCGACTCGACCAGTACCACCCGCAGGTCCGGCCTCAGAATGGCCAGGGGCAGGCCGGGCAGGCCGGCCCCTGAGCCGAGGTCCATGACCGAGGCACCACGGGGCAGCAGCGACTCCATTGCTGCACTGTTCAGGATGTGCCTGGTCCAGATGCGCTCAGGCTCACGCGGTCCCAGCAGGCCCCACTCGATACCTCGACTCGTCAATATATCGACATATTGACTAATCGTCTCGAAGCGCTCGCCGTAGACACGCTCCGCCACCTGCCTCGCAGCGGAATCGTCAGCGACCACCTCGCCGGTACTCACGGCTGGATGACCACCCGGCGACGGGGCTCGGCACCCTCGGACTCCGACACCATGCCCGCCTCAGCGACCACATCATGCACGATCTTGCGCTCGAACGGGTTCATGGGCGCCAGGCGCACGGCCTCGCCGGTCTGCTTCACCTCGGCGATGGCGTCCTGGGCCAGGTCGGTCAGCTCGGCGCGACGCTTCTCACGATGTCCGGCGATGTCGAGCATCAGCCGCGAACGGTGGTCAGTCTCGGTCATGACGACCAGCCGGGCCAGCTCCTGCAGCGCCTCGAGCACCTCGCCGTTCTTGCCGACGAGCTGGTCGCCCTCGGTCACGATCGAGATGTGGGCGCGCCCGCCCTCGACATAGGTGTCGATGTCGCCGTCGAGGTCCGCAATGTCGAGCAGCTCCTCGAGGTAGTCCGCCGCGATGTCACCCTCGGCTTCCAGGCGCTCGGACTGACTGGGGCGCTTCGACGCGGGCGTCGTCCCGGCATCATCGTCGGAGTCATCAACGTCAGAGCCATCAACGTCAGAGTCCTCGTCGTCCACGTCGCCCCCGGTGACCCCAGCAGCCGCCTCGGCGACCTCGGGCGCCGACTCGCTCTCGGCGTTGGGGTGGGCCTTTTCATCGACGGCGCTGGCCGCCAGGTCGTCGGGGTCGGTCTCGTTCACAGCATGGGTGTCGGTCACGGGTGCTCCTTGCAAGCTGCCGCTGTCGTAGCGGCCAGGTCTACGGGTTCGTGTCTACGGGTTCGTTGGGGGATGACGCGGGGTGCGGGAGTGGTCACTTCTTCTTGCGCGCCGAGCGGGTCTGGCGCGACGGCTGCTGCCGCGTCACCACCTGCTTCGCACCACTGGCATCGGTGCGCACCACACTTCGGGTGGCACCCTGACGGGCCACTGCGGCCTTGGTGGTGCCGTCGGCGGTCGTGACGGTCGCCGGGGCAGTGGCCTTGGCGGACTTGTTCATCTTGGCCCGACGGGCTGCCTCGATCGCATCGGGGTCCTTGCCCTTGGCGCGCATGCGCTCCTGCCAGTCGACATGCGCAGGGGTGCCGGGGGTCGGGTTGTTGTGGATGAGCAGGTACTGCTGCACCAGCGTCCACACGTTGGTGGTGAACCAGTAGAGCAACACACCGATCGGGATCCAGGCGCCACCGACCGCATACATCACCGGGAAGAGGTACAGCATCATCTTCTGCTGCTGGGCCATGGGACCGGTGAGGGCTTCCGGCGGCATGTTCTTGCGCATCAGCTGCAACTGCGTGATGAACAGCACGGCGGTCATGCCAATGATCAGCACCAGCGCCATGATCTGGGTAGCGCCGAACCCGTCGGTGATCGGCCACACCTTGCCCGCCAGGCTCGCGCCCAGGAAATCTGCGTTCTGCAGCGAGTGCATCAGGTCGGGGTCATCGCGGAAGAACTTGCCACGGGGGATGCCGCGGGCCGCACCGTCGAGCACCCGGAACAGGGCCAGGAAGATCGGCATCTGCAGCAGCAGGGGCATGCACGACGCCATGGGGTTGACGCCTTCTTCGGCCATCAACTTCTGCGTCTCGATGCCTAGCTTCTCGCGGTCACCCGCGTACTTCTCCTGCAACGCGCGAATCTTCGGTTGCACGAGCTGCATGCGCCGCGACGTGTTGATCTGCCGGACGAACAGCGGGATCAGCAGGGTGCGGATCAGGATCACCAGGCAGATGATCGAGAGCACCCACGTGACGCCGGAGTCGTAGCCGAAGACCGGGGTCCACAGCCAGTGGAAGAGGGCCAGCAGCCCCGACACGGCCCAGTACAGCGGCTGGATCGCCGATGACAACAGGCCCATGAAGCTGTCCCAGAGGGAAGCCATTACGACAGTGTTCACTGCACACCTCGGTGTTGGTGTTCGGTCCCAGCGTCATGGTCAGCCGGGCAGGTCTGGCGGTGGCGTCGTTCTTCTTCCCAGGCGAGCGCCTCCTGGGTGCCCGGCACCGGGTCGTAGCCACCGTTGGACCACGGGTTGCAGCGCAGGATCCGCCAGATGGTGTAGGCAGAACCGCGGAACGCACCGTGGACCTGGAGGGCATGCAAGCCGTAGGCCGAACAGCTGGGGTAATACTTGCAGACGTTGCCGTACAGGGGCGAGATGAGCGCCCGCCACAGCCGCACGAAGCCAATGAGCAGCCACGTGAGCGGTCGGAACCTGAACCGCGCTCGGACGATGCGGGGGTCATCAGGCTGGATTTCAAACCCGTGCCCATCAAACCCGTGCTCGTGCGCAGTCGAGGCTGACATCACGACACCACCGCAGCAGTGGGGGAGTGCTCGCCGAGTCGCCTCACTGCGGCCCGGATCGCCCCGGCCAGGTCGTCCGCCATTCGTTCTGGTTCGGTCGCTGCCGCCGGCAACGCCCGGACGACCAGGTGGACACCTTGTGGAAAACCCTCGAGCTGTGGACGGACGAGGTGGCGCAGGCGTCGCTTCACACGGTTGCGCACCACGGCATTGCCCACCGCTTTGGACACGACGAAGCCCACCCTCGGTGCGGTGGCAGCGGGGGTGGGATCCTGAGGATTCTTGGTCGAGTCCGAGCCTGGTGCTGCCAGTTCTGCTGGTGGCAACAGCCTGGCGTGCACGACGAGGGTGGGACGAGCCGCCCGCACGCCGCGGCGAATCGTAAGCCGAAACTCGGCTGCCGACTTCAGCCGCGACGAGGCGGGAAGCATGATGTCTCTGGCTCAGGCCGACAGCTCTTCGCGGCCCTTGCGGCGGCGGGCGGCGAGGATGGCGCGGCCGGCACGGGTGCGCATGCGGGCGCGGAAGCCGTGGGTACGGCTGCGACGCCGGTTGCTGGGCTGGAAGGTGCGCTTGGTCACGGGGATCTCTCCGTCTAGTTGTCGTTCGTGGCCACGGGACACCAGGGGGTGCCACAGGGCGTGCGGGAAGTGGACACCGGCAACCGGTGACTGGTCAACGATACGCAATTCTGCCTCGCCCGGGCAAACCGGCAGGGCGAGGCCCTGGGGCACTCAAACGAATCACAGCCATGTAGTCCAGCCGACACGCCGGAAATTCTGTGCTTTTCCTTACTCGGAGTTGCCTCGGGGCCTGGACGTGACTAGCGTTCCCAGAACGCGGATGACACGCAGGCATGGGTTTTCCACACCCTGTTCCCCTGTGGACAGAACTGTGCAAAACTGTCACCTCCGCCGCCGCGGCACCACGGTCAACACCCATGGTCACCACCCGGTCACCACCACGTCGCACCGACGGCCGGATGCTGTGGCCACGACCACCGCACGCCACCGCCAAGTGGCCCGCCACAACGATCTTTGATGCGCAGGGGGCACCCGCGCCGGGAGGAACACATGGGACAGCAGGCATCGTGGGACCAGAACCCGGCCGCTGATGCTCCCCCCGCCCCCGCCGGTGTCTCACTGGACGAGGCGTGGCAGCAGATCCTGAAGCAGGTCAGCAACCCCAGCCGCGCCTGGCTCTCGAGCACCAAGCCCCTCACCGTGCATGAGTCGACAGTGATGGTTGCCGTGCCCAACGAGTTCACCCGCGAGCACATCGAGACCAAGCTGCGCCACCAGCTCGAGGAATACCTGTCCGACGCCTTCCACAAGTCGATGCGCCTGGCCATCACCATCGAGCCCGACCTCGAACTGAACCTCGAGGCACCCGAACGCCTCGACGACGACGGCGAGGACGAGGCAGCAGCGTCAGCCCCCGTGATCGACCTGGCCAGCCAGCTGCAGGTCAACGAGGCCGACGCCAGCCGCCTGAACCCCAAGTACACGTTCGAGACCTTCGTCATCGGCCCGTCCAACCGCTTCGCGCATGCCGCCGCCGTCGCCGTGGCCGAGGCGCCGGGCAAGTCGTACAACCCGCTCATGATCTACGGCGACTCCGGGCTGGGCAAGACGCACCTGTTGCACGCCCTGGGCCACTACGTGCGCAACTTCTACAGCCGGCTGCGGGTGAAGTACGTCAGCACCGAAGAGCTCACCAACGAGTTCATCAACGCGATCTCCGAGAACCGCACCTCGGCGTTCCGGCGCACCTACCGCGACGTCGACGTGCTGTTGATCGACGACATCCAGTTCCTCGAGTCGAAGATCCAGACCCAGGAAGAGTTCTTCCACACGTTCAACACACTGCACAACGCGCAGAAGCAGATCGTGATGACGTCTGACCGGCCGCCCAAGGCCCTGGAGGCGCTCGAGCCGCGGCTGCGCAGCCGGTTCGAGTGGGGCCTGATCACCGACATCACCCCGCCCGACCTCGAGACCCGGATCGCGATCCTGAAGAAGAAGGCGGCCGCCGACGGGCTCAGCGTCTCACCAGAGGTGCTCGAGTTCATCGCCAGCCGCATCCAGACCAACATCCGCGAGCTCGAGGGTGCCCTGATCCGGGTGACGGCGTTCGCCTCACTGAACCGCAAGGCAGTCGACGTGGACGCCGCCGAGCAGGTGTTGCGCGACCTGATGCCCGAGGGCGGCGACGCACCGGTGGAGTCCTCCCTGATCATCAGGACGACCGCGGAGTACTTCGGCATCACCGTCGACGAGCTCACCGGCACCTCGCGTACCCATGTGCTGGTGACCGCCCGCCAGATCGCCATGTACCTGTGCCGCGAGCTCACCGAGCTGTCACTGCCCAAGATCGGCCAGCAGTTCGGTGGCAAGGACCACACCACCGTCATGCACGCCGAGCGCAAGATCAAGAACCTGATGAGTGAACGGCGCAGCGTGTTCAACCAGGTGACCGAATTGACCAACCGCATCAAGCAGGAAGCCGGTCGCTGAACCACGCCATGCGGCCAGAGACCCTGTGCGGTCATCGTGCACACATCCTGTGCAGACGCCGTGGGAGCAGCAGTGGAGAGGCTGTGGACAACTGTGGACGAAGCCCGGGCACCCCTGACTCGTCCACAACGACCGGCCCGCATCCACACCCCACCCACATCACCTGTGGACGTCCGATCATGCGTGCTGACTAGGAGCTATGCCTCTGGTCCACAGTATCCACAGCAGTGACCACCATGATGAAAAGACATGTAACTACAAGCCGTTCAAGTCAGTCGGCGCACATCTTGGGGACAGTGTTCGTCAGCCCTGTCGGCGCAACGAATGACAAGAAGTCTTAACCCAAGGTGCAACCAGCAGCCGTCAGGGGCGGACAGCCGGGCCGGCTTGGATATGATGCCCATGCCGAAGCACCGACGGTTGCGACCTGTTGGGTGCGACGCGCCGAGAAACCACACTGTCCCAGAGCAGCTTGTCCAGACCAGGGGGAACCCGAGTGAAGATCCGCCTCGACCGCGATGTCATGGCCGAAGCCGTCGCATGGGCTGCGCGCAGCCTGCCCACGCGGCCGTCGGTGCCGATCCTGGCGGGTCTGCTGATCAAGGCCAGTGACTCCGGCGTCACAATGTCGAGCTTCGATTACGAGACCTCGGCGCAGATCGACGTGCCGGCGACCGTCATCGACGAGGGCGAGGCGCTGGTCTCGGGCAAGCTGCTGGCCGACATCGCCCGCTCGCTGCCGAACAAGCCCGTCGAGTTCACCAGCGATGAGTCGAAGGCCGAACTGGTCTGCGGGTCTGCACGCTTCACGCTGCAGACGTTGCCGGTCAACGAATACCCGAACCTGCCCGAGATGCCCGCCGCCACCGGTGCGGTCACCTCGAATGACTTTGCCAAGGCCGTCACCCAGGTCGTCGTCGCTGCCGGCCGTGACGAGCTGCTGCCGGTGTTCACCGGCGTGCGCCTCGAGATCGAGGGCGACAAGCTGTCGCTGCTGGCCACCGACCGTTACCGCATGGCGCTCAAGGAACTCACCTGGAACCCCGCCTCGGCACAGACCAGCGGTGCTGCCCTTGTGCCGGCCAAGGTGCTCAACGAGACCGCCAAGTCGATGACCAGCGGTGAGGCCGTGACCATGAGCCTGTCGTCCGGATCGGTCGGTGACGGCCTGATCGGCTTCGAGGGGGACGGCAACGGCGGCGTGCGCCAGATCACCACCCGCCTGCTCGACGGCGAGTTCCCCAAGGTGCGCCACCTGATGAACATCAGCCCCAACGTGAGCGTGCGCGCCAACACCGCCGACATCATCGCGTCGGTCAAGCGTGTCGCCCTGGTGGCTGAGCGCAACACCCCGCTGCGCATGGTCATCGGTGATGGCCAGATCGCCCTCGAGGCGGCCACCGGTGACCAGGCCCAGGCGTCCGAGGCGATCGAGGCAGTCGTCGAGAACCACGCCGGCGGCGAGCCCGCGATCACCGCGGCCGGGTTCAACCCGCACTACCTCTCTGATGCGCTGTCGGCCGTCGATGCGCCGTTCGTCCACTTCTCGTTCACGGCACCGGGCAAGCCCTGCCTGGTGACCGGTCTCGACTCGATCGACGGCGACCAGCACGACGACTACCGCCACGTCATCATGCTGATGCGCCTGCCTAACTGATCGCGGGGTCTACGCTTGGCTGCGGACAGTCCCGGACTGCCCGCAGCCTTCGTCTTTCGAAAGGACTCCACATGGAACTCGGTCTCATCGGTCTGGGCAAGATGGGCGGCAACATGCGTGACCGCCTGCGCGCAGGCGGTCACACTGTGGTCGGCTTCGACCGCAACCAGGAGATTTCCGACTCCACCTCGGCGGCCGACATGGTCTCGCAGCTGACCCAGGGCCCCAAGGTGGTCTGGGTCATGGTTCCCGAACAGGCCGTCGACTCGGTCGTGGGCGAGCTCAAGGGCCTGCTCAGCGCCGGTGACATCATCATCGATGGCGGCAATTCGAAGTGGACGAACGACAAGCGCCACGCGGCCGAACTGGCCGAGGTCGGCATCAAGTTCGTCGACTGCGGCGTCTCGGGCGGCGTCTGGGGCAAGGAACTCGGTTATGCCCTGATGGCCGGCGGCGAGAAGGATGCCGTCGAGGCGCTGATGCCGATCTTCGAGACCCTCAAGCCCGACAGTGCCTACGGCTTCGTCCACGCCGGCCCCTCAGGTGCCGGCCACTACGCCAAGATGGTGCACAACGGCATCGAGTACGCGGTGATGCAGGCCTATGCCGAGGGCTGGGAGCTGCTCGAGGCCGCCGAAGAGGTCGAGCACGTGCCCGACATCTTCAAGTCGTGGAAGGAAGGCACCGTCATCCGCTCGTGGCTGCTCGACCTGCTGGTCAATGCCCTCGAGAAGGACGACGACCTGTCGAACATCAAGGGCTGGGCCGACGACTCGGGCGAGGGCCGCTGGACTGTGCAGTCGGCCATCGACCTGGCCGTGCCGGTGCCGGCGATCTCGGCGGCGCTGTTCGCCCGGTTCGTGTCGCGCCAGGAGGACTCGCCCGCGATGAAGATGATCGCGGCCATGCGCAACGAGTTCGGCGGCCATGCGGTGCTGCCCGAGGATGACTGATCTGGTGTGTGGGTTGAGCACCTGAGCCTGGTTGACTTTCGCTGCTACCGCACCGCCGAAGTGCCAATGGCACCGGGGGTCAACCTGTTCATCGGCCAGAACGGGCAGGGCAAGACGAACTTGGTCGAGGCAGTCGAGTACCTGTCGACGCTCAGCTCGCACCGGGTCAGCCAGGACGCGCCGCTCGTGCGGGCCGGGGCCGACCAGGCCATTGCCCGGGCCCGGGTGCGGGCGGGGCGTGACGATGCGCGCTCGCTGTTGCTCGAACTCGAAATCACCCCTGGCAAGGCCAATCGTGCCCGCATCAATCGCAACGCCCAGCAGCGCCCCCGCGACCTGCTGGGGGTGCTGCGCACGGTGCTGTTCTCGCCAGAAGACCTCGCCATCGTCAAGGGTGACCCGTCCGACCGGCGCCGGTTCATCGATGCCGTCGTCATCACCCGGTGGCCCCGCATGGCGGGTGTCAAGGCCGACTATGACAAGGTGCTCAAGCAGCGCAACCAGTTGCTGAAGCAGTTGTCACAGAAGGGCGCACGCGCACGGGCAGGGCAGGTGGACGGCGACGCCCTGTTCACCCTTGAGGTCTTCGACGGGCAGCTGGCCCGCATCGGTGCCGAGCTGTTGCTGGCGCGCCTGGATACCCTGGCCGAGATGATGCCGGGTGTCACCAGCGCCTATGCCGACATCGCCCCCACCAACAACACGGTCGCCGCGTCGTACCGCACGGGTATCGACCTGGGACCGATGGACACGGGTGACCAGGGCGGGACCGTGGGCCGCGATGAGCTCGAGGCCCGGCTGCTGGCCGCGATGGTGGCGCTGCGGTCCGATGAACTGGCCCGTGGGGTCTCACTGGTGGGTCCGCACCGCGACGAGATCGTGCTGTCGATTGGGCAATTGCCCGCAAAGGGGTACGCGAGCCACGGCGAATGCTGGTCGTTGGCGCTGGCCCTGAAGCTCGGGGCGTTCCAGCTGGTGCGGGCTGACGGCGTCGAACCGGTGCTGATCCTCGATGATGTCTTCGCCGAACTCGACGCCGTGCGCCGGCAGCGACTGGCCGAGGCGATCGGCGATGCCGAGCAGGTACTGGTCACGGCCGCGGTGGGCGCGGACGTGCCGGAACGCCTCGATGGCAGGCGGTTCGATGTGGCCGGCGGCGAGGTGCACCTGGCCGGTCCGGAGTTTTCCACAGGAGTTGTGCACAGCCAGGCATCGACCGGTGGGCAACATCGTGACGAATCCACGTCGGGGAGCGCCGAATGACGACGCCACCAGCACACACACCACCCAGCAGGGGTGTGGATAACCCACAGGCTGTGGACAACTTTGGGGACAACTCGTTTACCGGGACCGAGAGACCCGACAGTGCCGACGAACCCGGTCTGCAGGACGACGACCGTGACCTGCTCGCCCGGCACGACGCCACCGGCATCGACCTGGCCACGGCCGTCGCCCACCAGACCGCGGCGTCGGGGCCGAGCGGGGTGAACCTGCCGCCGCCCCGCGGCGTCCGTACGGATGGGCCCGGCACCAGCAGGCGCCGACGCCGGTCGTGGGGCCCGGCCCAGTTCTCGTCCGCACGCCCCGACGACCGCGACCCACAGCCGCTCGCCTCGGTGCTCGGTGACCTGGTGCGCCGGCGCGGCTGGTCGACCCAGCTGAACCTGCGCACGCTGCTGCTGCAGTGGGCCGACCTGGTCGGGCCGACCAATGCCGCGCACTCGACGCCCGAGGGGTTCAAGGATGGTGTGCTGACGATCCGCACCGAGTCGACCACCTGGGCCACGGCGCTGCGCGCCATCGCCCCCAACCTGCTGGCCGAGTTGAACGGCCGCCTCGGCGACGGCTCGGTCACCCGGATCCTGGTGCTCGGCCCCGAAGCACCCAGCTGGAAGCACGGGATCCGCAGCGTGCGCGACGGCCGCGGCCCGCGCGACACGTATGGGTAGCCCATTCAGGTGGGAACTCGTCCCGGTGGCTCGTTTGCGGCAACCGCGACCCCGGGCTGGTTATCCTGCCTACGTCATGAGAGAGCCGACCCCGTGAGGGAACTGAACACCTGGTGGGACCACCTGTCGACCATGGGACGAGACACCCTCGTCGTGTGGTGGCAGGCGATGCCCCGCGCAGTGCCGATCACGATGGTCGCCTATGTGCTCAGCCAGGCCACCCTGCTGGGGGCGGCGTACGCGTCTGAGAAGCTGCCCTGGCTGGCACTCGCCCTGCTCTCGCTCGGCCTGGTGTTCACCCTCAGCGCCATGATCGTCAGCCTGCAGGTGATGGGCAAGATCCTGGGCATCCGCGACGAGGTTCCCCGCGACGAGGTGGACGACGACCGCGACGAGTCCCTCACCCGGTTGATCGCCGTGACGCTACTGCCATTCCTGGGCATCTATGCCGCCTTTGACCACGTGCAGAGGGTCGCCAACACCCTTGTCGCGCAAGAGATCGTCATCCGCGGCCTGTTCACCGACACGATCCTCGGCAATATCCGGCCCAGCACCCTCGACGAGGCCCGCCAGCTCATCATCATCGTGGCTGCCCTCTACATCGTGCGGCGACTGGTCGACCTGGCCCACGAGAAGACCGACTTCCGGCCCCTGGGGCTGGTGGCGGCCCTGATCGAGGGTTTCTTCCTGTTCCTGGTCGTGTTCGTCTCGGGCACCCTGCTCTCGACGCTGCTGGCCAGCCTGCAGTCCACCCGGGTTGCCGCCTGGTTCTATTCCGTCAATGCCGGTTTCAAGACCACGATCGGCACGGTGCACGAGCTGCTGCCCCAGCTCTGGGACGCCCTCGGCAACTTCATCAACTGGCTGTGGCCGGTGTTCACCCACGCCTTCGTGCAGCCCATCGTGTGGCTCGCCGTGGCCGCCCTGGTCTATGGCTCACACGTGCTGAGCTTCGCCGAGATGTGGCGCAAGGGCGAGCCCCTGAGCGCCCACCTCGACACCCAGCGCCAGATCGTGCTCGACAAGCGTGGACGACGCCGCGCCAACGCCGGGACCACCGGGCGGCGCGCCATCATCGAGGTGCAGGAGGCCTTGTTCGGGGACCTCAACGACAAATACCTGCCAACGTTCCAGTCGCTGCGGCTGGTGATGCGTGGCGGCGTGTTGTTCCTGGCTGCATACGTGCTGCTGTACACGGTCGTCAGCGTGGTCGCCGACGGGTTCACCGACTCGGTGATCGAGTTCTTCGGCGGTCGGGCGCCCGAGTTCTGGGTGGCCTGGGCCGACCTGATCACCGGGCTCACCGCACCTTTCGGCACCACCCTCGAACTGGCGTTGCTGGCGGTGGCGTTCAAGCGGGTGCTGACCCTGTTCCGGGATTCGGCCGACCCGTCAGCGGTGCGTCCCGAACACCGGGCACAGGCTGAGGCTGCTCAGGCTGAATCGGCACAGACTGAGTCGGCCAAGGTCGGGGTGGCCCCATGAAGGTCACCCCCATGACCGCCGTGCTGGTCATCGTCTCGGTGCTTGTCGCCGGACTGCTGGGCCAGTTCCGCGACACCGCCACCGCCGACTTCGAGAAGAAGGCAACGCTCGGTGAGCCCCTCAACCTCGACAACGGGCAGCTGATCACCGTGCTGTCGCTCAGCTATGGCCAGTACGCCGTCGACGGGGTGCGCAAGTCGACCATCACCCCCGAGCGGTTCGTAGCCGTGCACCTGCGCTTCGCCACCCCCCGCGAACGCGAGAACGCGGGGGTTCGCTGCTTCCTGCGCACCAGCGGGGGTGGCACCATCGAGCGGGCCGAGGACGACAACCTGCGCTTTCCCGACCCCGGCTTCGTCAGCACGGGCACGGTGATCTTCGAGGTGACCCGCACCACCCTGACGGGGGCCAGCCTGTCGTGCGTGCCCACCAGCGTCATCGTCTTCCGCGAACCCGAGCTGACGATGCCGCTGGGGGTCACCGCCGCCACGATCGACCAGGTCTGGGACGAGTCCGCACTGGCCCGGGTCGACTGGCCCGAGTCGACCCTGGAGGTGTACAAGCCGTGACCCAGGACCAGCAGGTGGCCCCCGACCGGGTGGCCTCGCGCCCGGCCCGCCGCTGGCGGCACTGGATCGGCTTCGTCGTCGGTCTCGCCGTGGTGCTGGCGTGGGGCATCGGCTGGGGCGTGTTCGTCCACGTGCGCATGGACGCCTATGTCAGCCATGTCGTGCCCGTCGGCCAGACCTGGACCGACCCGCATTCCGGGGCGCGGTACACCGTGCTCGAACACCAGCAGCACACGAGTTTTGAGCGGTCGTCCTCAACCACGTCCGAGGCCCCGCAGGGCGCGACCTATGTCTGGGTGAAGTTCCGCCTGGAGGGTGCCAACGAACAGAGCGTGTGCGGCCTGCAACTGCTCGGGTCGCACCGGATGCTGTGGGACAGCACGTTCCAGAACCTGCCGCGCGACCACGAGTCGTGCAAGGTCGACAGCGACGGGGAATTCTGGCTCGGTTACCTGGTGCCCACCTGGGCGGCCGAGCAACTGGTCGGGGTGACGATCCACTACATGCAGTTCCGGCACAACCCGGCGCTGGCGCTGCCGCCGCCCTCCTGAGCGCCCACCGCCCCGGGCGGTGCTACTTCTTGCGCTCGTCACGCACCGTCAACGGCACGTTCATGACGACGCCATTGCGGGTGAGCACCCAGGTGCGGTCGTCATTCGAGCCGAAGCTGCTCTTGCGGTATTCCTGCTCACGGATCACGACGCGCACCCAGGGCTGCTCGGTGAATCCCTCGGGCAGGGTGGCCTCGACCTGGCACGGCACCGCAGGGGTGCCCGGCGAGAGCTCACGTCGTCCGAGCGCCTGGCTCGAATCGGGCTGGAAGAACACCCGCTGGTCACGTTCCGGGATGACCTCGCCGCCCATGCTGATGCCGATGCCGTGGCGCACACCGCTGGTCTGGTTGCGCGGTGCCGTGTCGGTCACCAGGCGGCACATCGCCTCGAGCAGGATCTCGGGGTCGCCGTAGTCGGAGTACACCAGCCACGCCCTGGTGAGCGTGATCTCGGCCGGACCGGTCACCGCCGGGGTGTGCCAGTCGACCTGGCGCAGGCTCGAGGTGCGCCTGAAACCGCCCGCGGCCCACACCACCCCGGCGAACAGAGCCAGCGCGAGCAACAGGCCGAGCAACTGGGTCTGCAGAGGAAACCGGTCGCGCCAGCTCGGTGGGTCCCAGTCGGTATCGAGTCGGCGTGGGTCCTGCCATGTCGTCGCACCGGCCGGCTGCTCGTCGGGCGCGACGTCGTCCTGCTGCGGCGCCCGGGTGGGGGTCGCCTGGCTGGCAGGGTGCGGGGTGCTCACCTGCGTGATGATAACCGTGGTCGGGTCTGGTGGGGTGCAGCTGGGCGGGCCCCGAAGTTGCACAACTGGCGCCAGCGCCACGTGTGCAGCCGTTCCCGGTGATCCGGGGTGCGGAACCGGCCCCAGTGCCACTTGTGCTAGAAAATCGCCCCACACGCGCTGAGCCCTGCCCCCGTGGGGCCCCGTCCAAACCGGGGTTGATCGCGCCCAATCGCCGAAATCTGGCGGTTGGTGCGAAATCGCTGCTGGGGCCGCCCCCGCAGAAGCATGGTTTTGGACGTCGGCTTGGTAGACTCGGAACGCTGGGCACGCAGCCCATGACCTGGAACGAGGAGAACGCTCTCTTGAGTGACGCCGACAACTCCCTCCCCGAGGACTACACGATCGATGCGGAGGGGGACCCGCAAGGCGTCGACCCCACCCTCGACGGTGCCCCCGGTGACGCAGAATCCCTGGGCGACTATGAGACCAGTGCCGACACCAAGGTCGATGCCGACAGCTATGACGCCGGCAACATCACCGTGCTCGAGGGTCTCGAGGCCGTCCGCAAGCGCCCCGGCATGTACATCGGTTCGACCGGCGCCCGCGGCCTGCACCACCTGGTCTACGAGATCGTCGACAATGCCGTGGACGAGGCCCTGGCCGGCTACTGCGACAGCATCGTCGTCGAACTGCTCGATGATGGCGGCGTGCGGGTGGTCGACAACGGCCGTGGCATCCCCGTCAAGCAGCACCCGGTCGAGAAGATCCCGACCGTCACGCTGGTGCTGACCGTGCTGCACGCCGGCGGCAAGTTCGGCGACGGCGGCTACAAGGTCTCGGGCGGCCTGCACGGCGTGGGCTCGTCGGTCGTGAACGCGCTGAGCGACCACATGATCGCCGAGGTCTTTCGCGATGGCTACCACTGGCGCCAGGAATTCGAGCTCGGCACCCCCGTGGGCGAACTGCAGCGCCTCGAGGCCACCGAGGCCACTGGCACCACGATCACGTTCTACCCCAGCAGTGACATCTTCGAGACCACCCACTTCGACTTCCAGGTGCTCTCGACCCGCTTCCGCGAGATGGCCTTCCTCAACAAGGGCCTCGCGATCACGCTGTCCGACCTGCGCACCGATGTGCCCGCTGATGATTCCGACGACCCCGAGTTCACCACCGAGGACGAGCGTGAGCGCTCCCGGACCGTGTCGTACAAGTACGACCGCGGCCTGATCGACTTCGTCGAATACCTCAACGCATCGAAGGAGTCGGTGCACCCCAGCGTCATCGCCGTCGAGGCGCACCGCCCCGAAGAGGGCATGGGTGTCGAGGTGGCGATGCAGTGGAACACCTCGTACACCCCCTCGGTGCACACGTTCGCCAACACCATCAACACCCACGAGGGCGGCACCCACGACGAGGGCTTCCGCGCCGCGATGACCACCACGGTGAACAAGTGGGGCGAGACCTGGGGAATGATCAAGAAGCGTGAGGACCGTGTCTCGGGTGATGACATCCGTGAGGGCCTGACCGCGATCGTCTCGATCAAGCTCGCCGAGCCCCAGTTCGAGGGCCAGACGAAGACCAAGCTCGGCAACACCGAGGCGAAGTCGTTCGTCCAGCGTGTCGTCAACGACCGGCTCGGTGACTGGTTCGAGCGCAACCCGGCCGAGGGCAAAGAGATCGTCCGCAAGTCGCAGGCCGCGGCCGCGGCACGCATCGCTGCCCGCAAGGCCCGTGACATCGCCCGCAACCGCAAGGGCCTGCTCGGCGGCGGTGGCCTGCCCGGCAAGCTGAGCGACTGCTCCTCGCGCAATCCCGAGGAATGCGAGGTCTTCATCGTCGAGGGTGACTCCGCCGGCGGCTCGGCCAAGGGCGGGCGCAACCCCCGCACCCAGGCCATCCTGCCGATCCGCGGCAAGATCCTGAACGTCGAGAAGGCCCGCATCGACCGCATCCTGCAGAACCAGGAGGTCGAGGCGATCATCAACGCGCTCGGCACCGGTGTGCACGAGGAGTTCGACATCGACAAACTGCGCTACCACAAGGTCGTGCTGATGGCTGACGCCGATGTCGACGGTTCTCACATCCGCACGCTGCTGTTGACGCTGCTGTTCCGCTTCATGCGGCCGCTGATTGACGCCGGGCATGTCTACCTGGCCCAGCCCCCCCTGTTCCGGCTGCGCTGGACCAATGCCCCCCACGAACTGGCCTACAACGATGCCGAGCGTGACGCGCTGCGTGACAACGGCATCGCCTCGGGCAAGAAGCTGCCGACGGTCAACCCGATCCAGCGCTACAAGGGTCTGGGCGAGATGGATGCCAGCGACCTGTGGGACACCACGATGGACCCGGAGAACCGGATCCTGATGCAGGTCACCCTGGACGATGCGGTGCGTGCCGACGAGACCTTCTCGGTGCTGATGGGTGAGGACGTCGAGGCGCGGCGCTCGTTCATCCAGAAGAACGCCCGCGACGTCCGGTTCCTGGACATCTGAGCATCACCGAGCACCTCTCACCACCACCTGCCACCCACGACCTGCGCTGAGCACCTGCTCGCGAACCAGGAGGATTACCCATGGCTGACGACGAATCGCCGATTGACGACATCCTGCCCGACGAGGCGCCCGAGACCGAGTCCGAGACGATGGTCGACGAGATCGCCGCACCCCAGAAGGGCCGCATTGAACAGATCGACCTGAAGGACGAGGTCGAGAGTTCCTACCTCGACTACGCCATGTCGGTCATCGTCGGACGAGCCCTGCCCGACGTGCGTGACGGCCTGAAGCCGGTGCACCGCCGGGTGTTGTACGCGATGTACGACGGTGGTTACCGTCCCGATCGCGGTTGGAACAAGTGCTCGCGTGTCGTCGGTGAGGTGATGGGCCTGTACCACCCCCACGGCGACTCGGCGATCTACGACACCATGGTGCGCCTGGCGCAACCATGGGTGATGCGCATCCCGCTCATCCAGGGGCAGGGCAACTTCGGTTCGCCCGGCAACGACCCGGCCGCGGCCATGCGGTACACCGAGTGCAAGATGGCGCCGATGGCCATGGAGATGGTGCGCGACATCGAGCAGGACACCGTCGACATGCAGCCGAACTACGACAACCGGGAGCTCGAGCCCTCGGTGCTGCCGGCGCGGTTCCCGAACCTGCTGGTCAACGGCTCGACCGGTATCGCGGTCGGCATGGCCACCAACATCCCGACCCACAACTTGCGCGAGGTCAACGACGCCGTGCAGTGGTCGCTGGCCAACCCGGACGCCCCCGCCGAAAAACTGCTTGAGGCCTGCATCGCCCGCATCAAGGGCCCCGACTTCCCCTCGGGTGCGCGCATCGTGGGCCGCAAGGGTATTGAGGACGCCTACCGCACCGGCCGCGGCCTGGTGACGATGCGTGCGGTCATCAACATTGAAGAGGACGACAACGGTCGCACCAACCTGGTGGTGACGGAGTTGCCCTACATGTGCAACCCCGACAACCTGGCCCGCAAGATTGCCGACCTGGTCAACGCCGGCAAGATCGGCGGCATTTCCGAGATGCGCGACGACACCTCGGCGCGCACCGGGCAGCGGCTGGTCATCCAGCTGAAGCGTGACGCGCAGCCGCGCGTGGTGATGAACAACCTGTACAAGCACACCCAGCTGCAGGACACGTTCGGCTGCAACATGCTGGCCCTGGTCGACTCGGTGCCCCGCACCCTGCGCCTCGACCAGTTCATCAGCCTGTGGATCGAGCACCAGCTCGAAGTCATCCGTCGGCGCACCGAGTACCGCCTGCGTGAGACCGAGAAGCTGGCCCACATCAGCCGCGGCCTGGTCAAGGCACTCGATGCCCTCGACGAGGTCATCGCGCTGATCCGCGCCTCGCGTACCACCGAGATCGCGCGCGAGGGCCTGAAAGACCTGCTGGACATCGACGATGACCAGGCCACCGCCATCCTCGACATGCAGCTGCGCCGCCTGGCGGCCCTGGAGCGGCAGAAGATCGTCGACCGGCTGGCCGAGTACGAGCGCCAGATCGCCGACTTCAAGGACATCCTGGCCCGTGAAGAGCGGCAGCGTTCGATCATCGGCGAGGAGCTGCAGGAGATCACCGACAAGTATGGTGACGAGCGCCGCACTGAGATCGTCGCCCCCGAAGGTGACGTCAGCGAAGAGGACTTCATCCCGGACTTCGACATGGTCGTCACCATCACCCACGGTGGCTACGCCAAGCGCACCCGCACCGACCAGTACCGGCTGCAGAAGCGCGGTGGTTCGGGCGTCAAGGGGGCCGCGTTGCGGGCCGATGACGAGGTGGCGCACCTGTTCACCACGTCGAACCACCACTGGATCCTGTTCTTCACCACCATGGGCCGGGTCTATCGCACCAAGGTGTGGCAGCTGCCCGAGGCCGGTCGTGATGCGAAGGGCGGCCATGTCGCCGGTTTGCTGAGCTTCCTGCCCGACGAACGCATCGCCCAGGTGGTCACGCTGCGCGACTACGAAGAGGCGCCCTACCTGCTGCTGGCCACCCGCAAGGGCCTGGTCAAGAAGACGGAGTTGTCGCTGTACGACTCGCCGCGACAGGCCGGCATCATCGCGGTGAAGTTCCGCGACGAGGACGACGAGCTGGTCGGTGCCGGGGTCTGCAGCGAGGACGATGACGTGCTGCTGATCTCTCGCAAGGGCCAGGCCATCCGGTTCTCGGCCAGCGATGACCAGCTTCGTCCGATGGGACGAGGCACGTCGGGCGTGACGGGCATGAAGTTCCGTGAGGGCGATGAATTGTTGAGCATGGCCATCATCAACGCCGACCTGCCCGAGGACGACCGGTTCGTGTTCACGGTCACCGACGGCGGCTTCGCCAAGCGCAGCGCCGTCAGCGAGTACCGCGAACAGAACCGTGGCGGGCTGGGCATCAAGGCCATGAAGCTCAACGAGGACCGCGGCAAGCTCGTCGGCGGCCTGGTCGTCAGCGAGCACGACGAGGTCATCGCGATCCGCAACTCGGGCCAGGTCACCCGCTCCCAGGTCTCGGAGGTGCCCGTGAAGGGCCGCGACACCATGGGCGTGAAGTTCGTCCGGGTGAAGGAGGGCGACGAGGTCAGCGTGATCGCGCTGTACCCCGAGTCGAATGAGCCGGACGTGGCGGACGAGGCCCAGGTGGTCGAGGTTGAGGGCGAGTCCGAGGCGGTTGACGTGGACAACGGTGATGCGGAAGGTACCGTTGACCCGAGTGCTGATGAATCCGGCACCACTGATGAGGACGCGGGCGACCAGGCCGTGACCGACGACGATGAGGAGACCGATGGTGAGTGACAGCACGCGGGGGGCTGGGACGTCTCCCGGTTCACCCTTCAGCCGTCCAGCCTCGGAAGAGAACTCGCTGTACCGCAGCTCGGGGCAGAGCTCGGCACAGGCGAACCAGTCGTCCGGCGGGCAGTGGCCCTTCGGGTTGGCGTCGGGAGCGACGTCCGGCTCGGCGGGCGCTGCAGAGCGCGCGGCCGGTGGCCGGTTCAGTGCACCGCAGTCATCGGCAGCGTCGTCGTCGCAGAGTTCTGCTGGTTCCCAGGCGGCGTCACCGTCGGGGTACGGGGCTGCGGCCTCGGCGGCTGGGGCGGCACCGGCCCGGCGCAGCGCCGACTCGGCGTCGTCCACGAAGCCTTCGGTGAGCAAGACGGCGGCCGCCCCGGCGGCGTCGCGGCGCACCCGCAAGGCACGGCTGCGGCTCGCGCGCATCGACCCCTGGTCGGTGATGAAGACCGCGCTGCTGTTCTCGATCGCGTTCGGCATCCTGGGCACCGTGGCGATGTGGGTCATCTGGGGTGTCATCGACAGCTCGGGCACCTTCGAGTCGATCAACCGGGCGGTCAACGACCTGCTGTCGACGCCGAATTCGGCCAACTCGTTCGACCTGGGCCGCTACCTGACGGGCAGCCGCGTGGTCGGCCTGACGGCGGTGATCATGGCGGCCGATGTGGTGATCTTCACGGCGCTGGCAACGCTGTTCAGCTTCTTGTACAACCTCTCGGCGACCGTGCTCGGTGGCCTCGAGGTCACCCTCGCCGAGGACTGAGCGGTGCGGGCGGCGGCCCCGATTTGGGGGTTCGCCGCCGGTTCCGCTAGAGTCATTTCTCGCGGTCGGAGTGAGAGCTCCGAGCGGGCCTATAGCTCAGTCGGTTAGAGCGCTGCCCTGATAAGGCAGAGGTCACTGGTTCAAGTCCAGTTAGGCCCACAGTGATGGAACCCCTTGGCGACAAGGGGTTCTTTTGTGTCCGGTTGCCCCAGCAATGTGCATCGACCGGGCCGAATCTGGTCGAAACGGGCGGATGCGGCCCGGTCGATGCACACTGCTGGGTGGCAACGCCTCACCGCGGCGACAGCCACCTCAGCTGCCCGGCTGTTCACACCCGTCGCCGCACCTCGCTGATCCGGTCGATCACCCGCAGCGTCGCCGCCGTGCGCTCCTGGTCGGCTTCCGGGCTCGCGGTGCCATTCACACAGGCGACGAAGAACTCGACCATGTGGGTGAGGTTGTCGTCTGCCTTCACCACCTCGATGCGCTCGACCGAACCGTCGAGTCGGGTGAGCTTGAGCAGCTGCGGGTCGGCGATGTGGTCAACCAGCAGGCTGCCCCGTTCGCCCTGGATTTCACTGCCCCTGGCCGTCCGCGTGATCTTGGAATGGCTGACGTCGGCGACGAACCCGTCGGCATAGGTCGCGAGCACCACGCCCAGGCCGTCGGCGCCGGTGGTCAGCTCGACCTCGGCGGCCATGACGTCATGTGGTTCGCCGAACAATTGCACCAGCTGCGAGACCGCGTACACCCCCAGGTCCCGCAGCGATCCGGCGGCCATGCCCGGGTCGAAGATCGCGGTGTACTCCCCGGCCAGCACCTTGTCATACCGCGCCGAGCGCTGGGTGTAGTCGAGGCTGACCCGGCGGATCGCGCCCAGGCTCGGCAACAACCGGGCGATCTCGGCGGTGCCGGGGTCATGGGCCGGGCGCATCTCTTCGAGCAGCACCACGCCGTGGTCATGGGCCAGGTCGATCAGCGATTGCCACTCGGGTGCCGTCGGCGTGGCGGGCTTTTCGAGCAGCACATGCTTGCCGGCGCGCAGGGCGGCGGCGGTCTGCTCGGCATGGATCAGGTTGGGCGTCGCGATGTAGAGCGCGTCGCAGCGGTCATCGGCGAGCAGTTGGTCCCAATTCGAGGTCGACCAGGCCATGCCGAGTTCGTCCGCGGTGGCGGCGGCTCGTCCGGGGTCGCGCGAATAGGCACCAACCAGCGTGAGGCCTTCTACCGGGGCGGCCGCTGCCGCGAACCTGTGGACGATGCTGCTGGTGCCGACGGTGGCCAGTGAGATGTTCACAAGCCCAACTGTGCCGGGCGCGCCACGCGAATGGGGCCCACCGGACGAATCCGGCGGGCCCCAATCCTGACGGGATGGTGACCGATCAGCTCACACGACCGGGTCGACCGTCGGCTCAGGGAACACGACCTTCGACAACGGCGCGATGCCGATCCGGTCGAGCACCACGTTGGCCCGCTCGGCGAACAGCGCCTGGCCGTCGGCGGTCAGGTAGCCCGCCTGGCGCAGCTTGTTGTCGTAGGCCCGCTGCTGGGCGAGGTACTGGCTGCGGTTGTTCCAGGTCGCCCGGAACTGCTCGGCAGAGATCGGGTTGGCCACACCATTCATGTCGCCCGGCGTCGCGAAGCCCTTGAACTCGGCGAGGGTCAGGTCCATGAGGCCGTAGCGCAGGCCACCGGTCACGTTGCCGTTGACGTCGCGGACGAGTTCACCCGCGGCATCCCGGTCAAACCACTTCGACGCCGGCAGCGCCTTGCCCTTTTGGTGGTTGTCGATGAGCGCCTGGCCGGCGGCGATCATCGCGGGTTCCATCGGGTAGGGGGTGAATTGGGTCGGGAACACGCGCGGCGGGCGCCCAGCCTTGACCAGCTCGTTGTTGTGCGGCACGACCGACGACCACGAGAACGTGTGACCGGTGCCGGGCACCTGCCAGACGCGGGTCTGGTCGTCCAGCTCGCGGGGCAGCAGCGCCTGCTTCGTGAAGACGTGGCGGTCGGCCTCGGAGTCGACGACCACCCACGGCACGTCGATGTCCACAGGCGTGGCCGGGCCGGCGACGGCACCGGTCGAGCTCACGGTCTCGCGCTGGAACTCACCGTCGCGGATCGAGCGCTCGACCCAGTTGCCGGCAGCACTCAGGTAGCCGTCATAGACGTGCTGGCCACCGTTGGCCTCGGTGACGGGGTTGTGGAAGTTGTTGACGTAGGTGTTGAGGTACATGCTCGACTGCGACTGGCCGATCAGGAACATGCTCTTCACGTCGATGCCGCCCAGGATCTGCCGGCCGGCCTGCGGGTCGCGGACGGCATTGCCGACCTGCGTCAGGATGTCCCAGGCCAGTCCGGTCTCAGTGCAGGGCACCTCGCCCCAGGCGCCCGAGGTGGCGAAGTCGTAGTCGCACGCATCGGTCAGCGGCTGGTCGTACCAGCTGAGGGCCCCGTAGCGCTCCGGGTCGAACTGGTGCAGGGCGTCCACGTTGACGGGCTTGCTGGTCACGCCGATGTAGGTGTGGCCGTTCGCGAGGATGTTGGTCGCGAGGCGACGCCACATGTCCTCGATGTCGTAGCCGTTCGAGGCGTTGTAGATGTCGACGAACACGGTGCCCGATGCCTTGTTCGGGGCAGCGGGACGACGCACGAGGATGCGGTTGGTGTAGGGGACCTCGCTGCGGTGGATGCCCAGCGAACCGTCGGCCTTGGTGTAGACGTTGGCGTAGCCGCGCAGGAAGAACTCTTGTTCGACGAACCCGGACGCCGCCAGGTCGACGGGTACGCGGGCATGGTCGGCGGCGTTGAACGGGTAGGAATCGGCGGTGCGGGGCACCAGCTGGACGCTCGGCACGGCCGACATCTCATCGGTGGTCACATCCGGCGCGGTCTGGGCGAGCGCGGCCGTGGGCAGCATCGTCGCGAACAGTGCGGCGACGCCGACCGACACCAGCCCGCGCTTCAGCAGGCTTCTCGATGTCACTGGATTCTTCATGGGCTTGCTTCCTTGCAGCTCAAGTGGACAGTGGCCGCAAGCATGGTGAGGGGCGCTCGGGGCTGGCGATGGGTTGCCGTCTGTTGCCAACCCGGATGGGGGGCGCTTCTGCTGTGGGTGAACGACTGAGATGTTTTCATGCCGCGACCAGCGGGGATGCTGATTCTGTGCTGTGGCACCAGTGTGATCGTCCAAAAAAAGGTGGTGCAGCTCGCTTAGGATCACAGCGTTCAGGAACAACGCCGGGGGAGTGGCATGAAGAAGATCATCGCGGGGCTGGTGTTGGCGATCGTGCTCGTTGGCATCATGTTCGCGGCCGGGGTCGTCGCGGCGCCGTGGGTCAGGAGCCAGTTCGCCGCCCCCGTCGGCACCACCACCGAGACCAAGGACACCCAGGTGATCAATGCGATCACCCGCAAGGAACAGGTCGTGCTGCTGGGCCTGGACATCCAGGGCATCACCGAGCAGTCGAAGGCGACCACGATCTTCGGCAAGCAGATCCCGGGCAGCGGACGGGTGGTGTTCCTGCAGTACAACTTCCACGCGAAGCTGGGTATCGAGGGCAAGGACGTCACGATCAAGAAGACTGCCGAGGGCCAGTACACGATCTCGATCCCGGAGTTCATCTTCATCGGGCATGACCAGGCGACCTTCAAGGTGGCGACTGAGGACAATGGCGCGCTCAGCTGGGTCACCCCCGAGGTCGACCCGGTGAGCATGGTGAACGAGATCCTGAGCTCAGAGGCGAAGGGGCGATACATCGCCGACAACGCAGAGATGTTGAAGGACCAGGCGCGCAATTTCTATTCCGGCATCATTCATGCGGTCGACCCGGCGGCACAGCTGACGTTCGAGTTCGACCAGCGCTGAGGGGTGAGCGTTGGTCGATCCAGCACGTGTGACGGTGCTGGATTACCCAATGATCAATGATTCACGGCATACACTGCTCAAGGTGGAATGCATCCGATGGCGCAGGTATGGCAAGGACCGCCTGTACGTGCGTGATGCCCAGGGCAATGACATCGGCTGGTGGGACCTGATCACGGACGAGCCCCACCCAGCCAATGATGGACGGTTGCCGATGCTGGTCGAAGCTGTTCAGAATTGGTGCTCCCAGCAGGCCCTGGCCACCGCCGTCAGGCACAACAACCCAGCCGCGCCCATGACTTCGTCCGACCCCCAGCACCCACGCAACTCGGCTGGGTTGACGGCGTGGCAGGGGGTTCGGCTGCGGATGAGTTCAGGCGACGGCACGATGCCCGTCGCGAACGGGTGCAGACCGAGCACCCGCGCATCGGCAAGTTCTTGCTGGCAGTATTTGACGACCCGCCGTCGACGAAGGCATGGTCACGCGGCGCGGCCGGCGAGAACGCACTGGGCCAGGTACTCGAACCCATCGCCGGCCCGGGCCTGCGCGTATTGCACGACCGTCGCATCCCCGGGTCGAGGGCCAACATTGACCACCTCGTCATCGGCAGCAGCGGGGTGTTCGTCGTTGATGCGAAACGCTATGCCGGGCAGCGTCCGCAATTGCGGGTCGAGGGTGGTGTGCTGCGACCCCGGGTTGAGAAGCTGCTGGTTGGCGGTCGCGACCGGAGTTCACTCGTGGGGGGCATGCACAAGCAGGTGGGGCTGGTGCGGGCGGCGCTGGCCGATCGGCCCCAGGTTCCCGTGCACGGGGTGCTGTGTTTCGTGCAGGCGGAGTGGCCCTTGCTGGGCGGCGACTTCAGCGTCGACGGGGTGAGCGTGCTGTGGCCCCAGCGCCTCGCCCAGTGGGTGACCAACCCCGGCCCGCTGCAGCCGGACCACATCGCCGAGCTCCAGTGGCGGCTGCATGAGGCTTTTCCCCGCTGAGTTGGTTCTGGGCCCAGCGGTGTGCATCGACCCGCAGGGATCCGGCCGAAACGGGTGGATTCGGCCCGGTCGATGCACGTTGCTGGGGCAGCGGGCCCACCGACGCGCCATGTTGGCGAAGTAACGTGCATCCAAACGCCGATTCATGCCCTGAACCCCCCAGAATCGCCGTTTGACTGCACGCAGCTTCGCAGCGAGCACAATTGAACCGTGGACACCCCACACCTCCACCGCACCGACGTCCTCGTCGTCGGCGCCGGCCCCAGCGGACTCATGGCCGGGGTCGTGCTCGCGCGCCTCGGCGTCGCCGTCACCGTCATCGACGGCAAGGACGGTCCCACCCAGGAGTCCCGGGCGCTGGCATTGCAGGCCCGCTCCATGGAGATCTATGACCAGCTCGGCCTGGTCGAGCGCGTGCTCGCCGAATGCGACCCTGCCCCGCGTGTCGTCCCCGGCTTCCGCACCCGCACCTTCGACCCGATCAGCTTCACCGGCTTCGGTGGCACGCTGACGCCCTACCCAGGCATCTACATCCTCGAGCAAAGCAAGAATGAGACCCTGCTGCGCGATGAATTCCTGCGCCTGGGCGGCGACCTGCGCTGGCGCCACCAGCTGCGCGACCTGCGCATCGATCCAGCAGCCGATGACCCCGTCGAAGCCCTCATCGACACCCCCGCGGGCCCCACCACCATCCGCGCAACGTGGTGCATCGGCGCCGACGGGGCCACGTCCCAAGTACGCCGCCTGCGCGACATCGCGTTCGAGGGCAGCACCAACCCCCTGCGGTTCTTCGTCGCCGATGCCCTCGACGCGACCGGGCTCGTCGAGCATGCCGTCAACATGCGCGTCAGCCGTGATGACTTCGCGCTCACCTTTCCAATGGGCGCCCCGGGGCACCACCGCATCCTGGGTGTCGCCGACGATGTGGACGACGATGAGGCCCTCGAGGCCCAGGTGAAGGTGCATCTGGCGGCCGAGTTCGCAGTCCGCTACACCCGGGCCTCGTGGTTCGCGAGTTACCGGGTGCACCACAGGCTCGCGGCGCGGTTCCGCGACGGTCCGGTGTTCCTGGTCGGCGATGCCGCGCATGTGCACTCACCGGTCGGTGCCCAGGGCATGAACACCGGCCTGCAGGATGCCCACAACCTCGCCTGCAAGCTCGCCGACGTCATCCACGGACGCATCGAACCCGACTTCCTCGACCGGTACGAGGCCGAGCGTCGCCCGGTGGCCCACCGGCTCGTGAGCACCACCGATGCTGCGTTCGCCCGCATCACCTCGCGTGGACGATTCGCGCGTTTCGTCCGCGACCGGGTCGTGCCGCGCGTGGCGCCGGTCGCGGTGCGGGTCGTCCCCCGGCTGGTCGGCACCGAACGCGCGTTCGGCTACCTGGCGCAGGTGCGCGTCCACTATTGGCTCTCGGACGACGACCGCGCCGCTCGTCATGGGCACCGTCACCCCGTGGTCGGACGCCGGTTGCCGTGGACCGGGGGCAATTACGACGTGTTGCGGGCGTTCACGTGGCAGCTGCATGGTTACGGGGTTGAGGCCGGCCAGGTCGCCGAGGCGGCCGAGATGCTGGGCATCGAGGGCCACGTGTTCAGGGCCGACCCGCACCACCGGCTCGCGGCGTCCCGGTTGTACCTGGTGCGGCCGGACGGATTTGTGGCGGCGGCGCTGCCGGTGTGATGGGGGTCTGTGGGCCCGGCTGGCCGGTCCGATCACCCAGCGGTGTGCATCGACCGGGCCGGTTCTGGCCGAAACGGGCGGATTCCGCCCGGTCGATGCACGTTGCTGGGGCGAGGTGGCGTCCCGCTTGCGCTCAGCTGGTTGACGCCGCCTGCCCATCGGGACACAATTACCTCAACACCTATTGAGGTAGTTGGGAAGGATGGTGGCCACCCATGGACATCCTCGCCGCCCACCGCGCACTCGCCGACCCCACCCGGCTGGCCATCGCGCAGGCACTGCTGGGCCGCGACCTGTCCCCGGGCGAGATCGGCGATCGCTGGGGACTGTCGACCAGCCTCACCGCCCACCACATCGGTGACCTTGTCAGGGCAGGAATTGCCGACAAGATCCGCAGCGAGCACGATGCCCGCAAGAGCTACCTCACCCTGCGCCGCAGCGACCATGACGTCGTGACGATGGTCGGCGTCGGCCTCACTCCCGCCCACCTCACGCCTGCGCGCGTCGCGTTCGTCTGCACCCGCAACTCCGCCCGCTCGAAGATGGCCGCCGCCTGGTGGCGACGCACCAGCAGCGTGCCGGTGATCGATGCCGGCACCCACCCAGCCGAGCGCCCGCACCCCTTGGCCGAGCAGACCGCCACCAGCCGCGGGCTGCACATCGACCCCGACATGCACGAGGCCAGCAGCACCGTCCGCGACGACGACCTGGTCATCGCCGTGTGCGACCACGCCCACGAGCGACTCGCGTCGTCCGGGCCCACCGACCACCTGCACTGGTCGGTGCCCGACCCCATTGCCGCCGACACCCCGGCCGCGTTCGAGCGGGCCTGCGACGACCTGCAGTCCCGCGTCCACCACCTGCAGCACCTGCTGCTGCCCAGCCAAGGGAGCCAATGATGACGACCATCCCGACCACCGACCCGTACCCCGCCGTTGTCGATGACCTGACCTATGCCTATGACGGCGTCTTCACCCGCGACGACGTGCAGCAGGCCGTCGACGAGGCCCGCGCCCTGCTCGAAACGCAGGCGCGGGTCAAGACCTTCCTGCCCGTTCTCGTCGCCCGGCAGGCGCGCGAGCAATTGATGGCCCGCGCCCAGTCCGATGGGCTGGTGGCCAAGAAGGTGCCCGAACTGCTGTTCGTGTGTGTGCACAATGCCGGACGAAGCCAGATGGCCGCGGCCCTGGCGGAGCACCTCTCGGCGCGGCGCGTGCACGTGCGCTCGGCGGGGTCTGCCCCGGCTGACGAGATCAACCCCGTGGTGGTCGAGGCGCTGCGCGAGCGAGGCATCGCGCTGAGCGTCGCCTACCCCAAGCCGCTCAGCGACAGCGTGCTCAAGGCCGCCGACGTGATCATCACCATGGGCTGCGGCGACTCGTGCCCGTACTTCCCGGGCAAGCGCTACGAGGACTGGGAGGTGCCCGATCCCGCCGGGCAGCCGCTCGATGTGGTCCGCGGCATCCGCGACGACCTGCAGGCGCGGGTCACCAAGCTGCTGCGTGAGGTTCTCGACTGACCCCCACCGCCCACCCGAAGTCATCCACACCCCGAAAGGAACCCCGCATGAATTCCACCCCCGACAACGACGTTCGCCCGTCCGTGCTGTTCGTCTGCGTGCACAACGCTGGTCGTTCCCAGATGGCTGCGGCTTATGCCCAGCACCTGTCGAACGGTGCGGTCGAGGTGCGCTCGGCCGGGTCGGCCCCCGCCGAGTCGATCAACCCCGCCGTGCGTGAGGCGATGCTCGAAGAGGGCATCGACATCTCGGCCGAGAAGCCGAAGATCCTCACCCGCGAGGCGGTGCAGGCCTCCGACGTGGTCATCACGATGGGCTGCGGCGACACCTGCCCGATCTTTCCGGGCAAGCGCTACGAGGACTGGGTGCTCGAGGACCCCGCCGGCCAGGGCGTCGAGGCGGTGCGCCCGATCCGCGACGAGATCAAGGGACGCATCACGGTGCTGCTCGAACAGATGCTGGGCTGAGCCGGCCAGACGGTCTGGGCCGGGTCAGCCAACCAGCTGAGTCCTGAGCGCCCCGACGCGCTGCACGAGGTCGTCACGGATGAGGTCCATGCGCTCGTCCCCCTCAATGCCGCGCAGCGAGGGCTCATCGGTCTGCCACGTCTCGATGGTGCCGTTCATGCCCTCGACGGGGTCGACCCGGGCCTCGTCCCCGATCACGACCACCCGGTTGACCCTGGCGAGCAGCGCAGGGTCGATCGCCTTGGGGCTCTCGCCCTCGAAAGACCCCCCGATGCGGGCCACGCTGGCAGCGGAGGCCTCGTTGAGCTTCGAGCCGGGGTGCGTGCCTGCCGAGTGCACCTCGATCGAGTCACCCGCCTCGTGACGCATGAGCGCGGCGGCCATCTGGCTCTTGCCGCCGTTCTTGACGCACACGAACAGCACGCTGGGCCGGGTCTGGTCGGTCATGGAAGGTCTCCTAGGAACGTGCGAAAGGCCTGCAGGCCCTCGGGGCGGGGGGTGAAGTGGGCCCAGCGGCCGCGCATCTGCCGATTGACCAGACCCGCGTCGACGAGCCTCTTGAGATGGTGCGACAGGGTGGGTTGGCTGACGCCGAACACCTCGGGAAGGTGGCAAGCGCACACGCTGGAGCAGCAGTTCGCTGCGATGTGATGGAAGATCCGCAGGCGCACGGGGTCGGACAGGGCCTTGGCAACGGCTGCCAGGTGCTCGGCCTGCGGCACGGGGATGGTGGGCGATGGCTGGCCGCATTCTTCAAGCTCCTGCGCGGGCAGCAACTGGAGAGTCTGGGTCATGGGGCGATCCTAGCCGATCACATTGACAGTCGTCGATATGTGCGGCAGGCTGCACATATCGACGATGATCAATACGACCCGGAGGTTCACCGTGCCCGTCATCCGCGTCTTCGAGCCAGCACTGTGCTGCAACACCGGGGTCTGTGGGCCCGAACTCGACCAGCAGCTCGTGCAGTTCACCGCCGATGTCAACGCCTTGAAGCAGCAGGGCGTCGACATCGAGCGTGCGAACCTTGCCTCGGACCCGGCGGTGTTCGCCGGCAACCCTGCCGTCGTCAGCTTCTTGCAGGTATCGGGATCTGAGGGCCTGCCGCTCACCATGGTGGACGGTGTCACGGTGATGACCGGCCGTCACCCCCGACGCGAAGAACTGGCCCGTTTCGCCGGAGTTGCCGCCCGCCCCTCGCTGCCGGTGGTCTCGGACTGCTGCTCGGGTGATGCCTCGACCGGCTGCTGCTGACCGGCCTCTTTCGTCCACGCGTCCACCCAGGAGGATCCACCGCCATGCCCGCATTTCTCGAGAACCCGCCGCGCCACTTCTTCTTCACCGGCAAGGGGGGTGTGGGCAAGACCAGCGTCGCGTGCGCCACGGCCGTGCACCTGGCTGCCCAGGGGCGGCGGGTGCTGCTCGTGAGCACCGACCCGGCGAGCAATGTGGGGCAGGTGTTCGGGGTGAGGATCGGCAACCACATCACCCCGATCACCACGGTGCCCGGGCTTGATGCGCTCGAGATTGACCCGGATGAGGCTGCGGAGGCGTACCGCAGCAAGATCATTGACCCCGTCCGCGCCATCCTGCCCGGCAAAGAGATCGAGGCGATCACCGAGCAACTGTCGGGATCGTGCACCACCGAGGTCGCCTCGTTCAACGAGTTCACCAGCCTGCTCGCCGATCCTGACCAGACTGCCGACTACCACCACATTGTGTTCGACACGGCCCCGACGGGGCACACCATCCGGTTGCTGCAGCTTCCGGGCAGTTGGACGAGCTATCTGGACGACGGCCTGGGTGACACCTCGTGCCTCGGTCCCATGTCGGGCCTGGAGAAGAACCGGACCACGTACCGGGCCGCGGTGCACGCACTCACCGACCAGGGCGTGACCCGGCTCGTCCTCGTTGCCCGGGCGCAGGAGTCGACCCTGCAGGAGGTCGGCCGGACACTCGACGAACTGGCTGAACTGGGCATCCATGCCTCGAACCTCGTGGTGAACGCCGTGCTGCCCCCGTCGCCGCAACCCGACGACCTGCACGCCGCGATTCACGCCCGTGAGCAGGCTGCCCTGCGTGCCATGCCGGGGGCGCTGGCAGCGCTTGCGCGCGACGAGATTGCGCTCAAGCCCACCAACATGGTCGGGCTGCCGGCACTGGCCGCCCTGTGGGGCGACCAGGTGGACGCCGCGGCGGTGGCCGGGGCCGGTGAGCATCCCGCTGAGCACCTGGATGGCCAGGACGACGCAGCGCAACTGTCCAGGCTCGTGGACGAGTTGGCGCAGGACGACCACGGCCTGGTGATGACCATGGGCAAGGGAGGCGTCGGCAAGACGACCATCGCCGCTGCGATCGCCGTCGCGCTGGCGGCCAGGGGCAAGAAGGTGCTGCTCACGACCACCGACCCGGCGGCCCACCTGTCCACCACGCTGCAGGGCGGCGCCGGCGGCCTCGAAGTCAGCGCCATCGACCCGGCAGCCGCCACGGCGGCCTACCGCGAGCGGGTGATGGCGACCCGGGGCGCCTCACTCGACGAGGCGGGCCGGGCAGCGCTCGCGGAAGACCTGCTGAGTCCGTGCACCGAAGAGATCGCGGTCTTCCAGCAGTTCAGCCGCGCCGTCAACCTGGCCCGGCACCAGTTCGTCATCATTGACACGGCACCCACCGGCCACACGCTGCGGCTGATGGATGCCACCGGCGCCTACCACCGGGACGTCACCCGCCACCTCGATGACGACCAGCGCTCCCGGGTGACCACTCCGCTGATGCGGTTGCAGGACCCGCAGCACACCAGGATCGTGGTCGTCACCCTGCCCGAGACCACGCCCGTGCTCGAGGCCCAGGGGCTCGCCGCGGACCTGAACCGTGCCGACATCCGACCATGGGCGTGGGTGATCAACAACTCCTTGACTGCCGCGCAGCCGACCAGTGCGCTGCTGGTGGCGCGGGCGGGTCTCGAACGCGACTCGATTGCGGCCCTGGCCGGGGTGCCACGGTTGGTCATGGTGCCCACGCAGGCCGAGGAACCCGTCGGGATCGGTCACCTGCGCCAGCTCGTCCACGACCCCGTCGCGGCTGCCCCGCGCGCGTAACACCCCACCCCACCTCGTCACAAAGCTGACGAGCGCCATGTTCCTCACCTAGGGTCGACAGGTCTGTCAATCCCAGGAGGCACCATGGCCGAGCAAGAGCGACCGCACAACAATCGCATCAAGAAGCCGCCCGTCCCTGTTCGTGGACGAGGCCTGCTGCAGCACAATTCAACCGCTGGCGTCGCGCGCTGGATGGGCGAGGGCAAGAAGCTCGACACCTCGCACCCGGCGCTCGAACCGCCACCCGAGGCCCTGAAGAGCGAGCGTCCCGGCTCGCTCGACAAGGTCGTCTTCGGCGTGACCGCCGCCCTGGCGCTCGCCTTTGTCCTGTGGGGGATCCTGGCCCCCTCGTCCCTGTCGACCTTTGCCGGGAACGGCCTGCACTGGGTGGTCACCAACACCGGCTGGCTGTTCGCGCTGGCCTCGACCGGGTTCGTGTTCTTCGTCCTGTGGCTGGCGCTCAGTCGCTACGGGCGCATCCCGCTGGGGCGTGACGGCGAGGGCCCCGAGTTCTCGACCGTCTCGTGGATCGCGATGATGTTCAGCGCGGGCATGGGCATCGGCCTGATGTTCTACGGCGCCTCTGAGCCCCTGTCGCACTTCATCACCCCACCACCCGGCACCGGCGAGGCGGGCAATGAGAACGCCATCCGTACCGCCATGGCCACCACCATGTTCCACTGGGCCTTGCACCCCTGGGCCATCTATGCGATCGTCGGCGTCGCCATTGCCTACGGCGTGTTCCGCAAGGGTCGTCCGCTCACGATCAGTGCGGTGTTCGAACCGCTGCTGGGCAAGCGGCAGGCGTACGGGCCGCTCGGCAAGGTCATCGACATGTTCGCGATCTTCGCGACGCTGTTCGGGTCGGCCACCTCGCTCGGGCTCGGCGCGTTGCAGATCGCCGAGGGTGCCCGCATCGTCGGCTGGATCGGCGAGGTCGGCAACACGTTCCTGATCCTGCTGATCACGGGGCTGTGCATCGCCTTCGTGCTGAGTGCGGTCTCGGGGGTCAGCAAGGGCATCCAGTACCTGTCGAACATCAACATGGTGCTGGCCACGGTGCTGGCCCTGTTCGTGTTCGTGCTGGGGCCGACCGTGTTCATCCTCAACCTCATCCCGACGACTGCCGGCACCTACCTGCAGACACTGATGCAGATGTCGGCGCGCACGGGCACCTCCGGACCCGAAGCCGTCGAGTGGCTGGGTGGTTGGACGATCTTCTACTGGGCCTGGTGGATCAGCTGGACGCCCTTCGTCGGCATGTTCATCGCCCGCATCTCGCGGGGCCGCACCATCCGGGAGTTCGTCGCCGGCGTGCTGCTCATTCCCAGCGTGGTCAGCCTGATCTGGTTCGCGATCTTCGGTGGGGCGGCCATCAACGCCGAGCAGGCCGGGGCCGGGCTCAGCGAGGTGGACTCGGCCGAGGGCACCCTGTTCGCGCTGCTTGACACCATGCCCCTGGCGACGGTCACCTCGGTGATCGTGATGGTGCTGGTCGGCATCTTCTTCGTCTCGGGCGCCGATGCCGGCTCGATCGTGATGGGCACCATCAGCGAGAACGGCACGATCGAGCCCAGCCGGGGCACGGTCATCTTCTGGGGTGCGGCCACCGGTGCCGTCGCGGCGATCATGCTGGTGATCGGCGGCGCCGACGCCCTCAGCGGCCTGCAATCGGTGATCATCATGGCCAGCCTGCCGTTCCTGGTCGTGATGATCGGCATGGCGATCTCCCTTGTCAAAGACCTGAGCACCGACCCGATGATCGTGCGCGGCAAGTACGTGCGCAAGGCCGTCGAGGTGGCCGTGGTCGAGGGCGTCACCCAGCACGGGGACGATTTCGCCCTGGTGGTCGACCAGACCGCGCCGGGTGAGGGCGTCGGTGCACTGGTGCAGACGCCGGAGCCCGCGGCCGAAGAGCTGGTGGCCGACCGGCCGGCGGCGGGGTAGGGCCGCCGGACCCGCCTACACCCTAGGCCTGGCTGTCCTTGCCGGCGAGCTTGTCGGCAAGGCGCTGCTCGAGCTGGGCAATCTCGTCGAGCACGAGGTCGTAGAACCCACCGTCGACCTCAAAGGGTTCGTTCATGCCGGGCAGGAACTCGGCGAGGTTGCCCCTGGCGTCCACGGCCCACACCCGCGGGTCGCTGTTCCGCTTGAGCACTGGTACCCAGCCGGCCTGGTCAGGGTAGTCCTGCACGAAACGCTGCCGTGCCACCCCCAACTGCAGCCACTCGGGGGCCTCGTCCGAGAGGCTGAACACCATCACCCCGTTCTGGAACGTCCACGCCGGGCCCGCGTCGTACGGCTGGGGGTAGGGCCACAGGTGTTCCTTGGCCTCGATCAGCAGTCCGCCGAGCCGGTGGAACCCCAGCTGGCGCACCTCATCGGGCAGGCGGAACCCGATCTCGGACTCGAGGGCAGCCACACCCTCTTCGGTGGGCAGGTCGTTGCCCTGGGCGAAGGCGTCCCAGCTGTCGCGGTCGCGGTTGGTGAACCAGTTCTCGAGGTCTTCGATCGTTGCCATGCAGAAAAGGCTAGGGGGACAGGTGTCACGAGACGTGGAAACAGGTGGCATCCGCTGTCGGCGCCCGTCGTCCCATGAAATGGTCATGGCATGACTTCGAGCAAGACCCCCTTCCGGCTGACCCCCACTCGCCTGACCACCGCCCGCACGAGCACGGTGCTGCTCGCCTGCCTCGCGGCGGTGGCGCTCAACCTCGTGTTCGGCATCGGTATCGGTTACCTGGCGCTGCCGTTCCTGTTCCTCGACACCATCGGCACCTTCGTCGCGTCGGCCCTGTTCGGCACGTGGTGGGGCATCGCGGTGGGCGTCATCACCAACCTCGTCCTCGGTTGGACGATCGAACCGGCCGCCTTCTGGTTCATCCCCGTGCAGGTGCTGGTGGCGGTGATCGTCGGGCTGTCATCGCGCCGCGACGGCTACACCGTGAAGACGGCCCCGATCGCTGCCGCCCTGTGCGCCGTGCTGGTGCCGCTGCTCTCGACCGCCATCGCGGTGATGGCGTTCGGCGGCTCGCATGGCGGGGTCATGGACGGCATGGTCGCCGGCCTGCAGCGTGCCGGGCAGAGCCTGTTCAGCGCGGCATTCTGGCCCCGCGTCGGCCTGGAGTTCATCGACAAGGCCGTCACCGCGCTGATCGCGCTGGGACTGGTGACGCTGGTGGCCCGCTGGTTCACGAAGCAGGGTGGCGAGGTCGCCGTGGACGAACCGGAGGCTGTGCAGCAGACGCACTGACGGGGGCTGCGGGTGGGGCGATCAGCTCACCACATTCACCAGCACATGGAACGCGGGCTCTTCATACGGGTGCGCCCGCTTCAACGCCGCCACGATCGTGTCTCGCAGCCGTCGTGGGAACGTGAGCTCAACCCGGTTCTCGACCACCTGTTCGACCTGGCCGATGTCGCCGATCGTGGGGTTGGCCCCCGCGAGCGGACGAAACTGGCCCGTGCCCGAGGTGTACCAGGCGCAGCGGTCGTAGTCGCCAATGTTCCCGGCCCCGGCCTCGAAGAGCGCCGCCAACACGCGCTCGGTGTCGTCCACGGGCACGTAGAAGACGAGGACGTCGAGCGGTTCAGCCATGACGGCCAGCCTAAGTGACCCCCAGCGGTGCCGAACCGTTCGACTACCAACGGTTCGGCACCGCTGTGACCACAATTACGGCGCCAGTGGGGCCTTGTCGAGTACCGTCGGCGTGTATTCGAGCAGCTGCAGCCCGCCCTCGAAGGTGCGGCTCTGTGTGAGTTCGAGCCGCACGTCCGGGTAGCCGTCGAAGATGCGGTCGCTGCCGGTGGCGCCCGTGATCACCGGGAAGATCACCACGCGGTAGGTGTCCACGAGCCCCGCGGCCAGCAGCGACCGGCACAACGAGACGCTGCCGAGCGTGCGAAGTGGCTTGTCAGAGCTTTGTTTCAGATCCCGCACTGCTTCGACCGCATCGCCAGTGACCAGGGTCGAGTTGGCCCAGTCGAGGGGCTCGGTGAGCGTGGACGAGAAGACGATCTTCTGCTGGTCGTTGAGCACCTCTGTGCCCGGTTCACCCGACAGCACGAACTGGTGCATGAGGCGGTAGGTATTGGCGCCCATCAGCACGGGGTGGTCCTGCTCAGGGGAATCTGCCAGCCACTGCAGGTATTCGGGGCTCTCCAGTCCCCACCAGCCTGGCCAGCCTTCGGCAGCGCCGTAGCCGTCGAGCGAACAGATGAAGTCGATCATGAGGGGTTGCATGGTGGCCTCCTTGGCTGGAGTGGCTGTGCGCGACCCGGTCGGCCACACCGCCGTTCCTGTACACGACTGTATGACTTGTGGGGGTGGGGGTCAACGGTCGGCGTCGGGTCGCTCACCTCGAGTGGGTGCCACCACCGGACGAGGCCCGCACGGTTTGTGGGCCTCGGCAATTCCTTGGCGAATCCGGTCACCATTTCCATCGCGAGGTGATTGAGGGGTGGGCCCCTCCATTTGTTCAGGCCGCCACCGGTAGGTTGTGCACCAGGGTGACCATGTTCGTCATCCACTGGTCAAAGGCGACCACCTGAACGAGAAGCGAGGTGCCATTCACCATGGCCGCCGGTGATTCGGCTGCGGCTGAGGCGCAGCGACAACTGGCGCTGGCCCGCGCCCACGAACAGGCCGCTGTCGAGGCCAAGGCCACCGCTGCGCGGTACGGCATCGCCGAAGAGACCGAGAAGCGCACGGCCCGCACGCTCGCCCCGCTGGCAGGCATCGGGTTCCACCTGCTCGCCGACCGGGCCTGGCCGGGCACCCGGCGGGCCCAGGTCGACCTGGTGGTCATCGGTCAGAGCGGGGTCTTCATCGTCGACACGAAAGCCTGGGCCGAGGTCACGATCAATCAGGGCCGCATTTTTCGGGGCGAGGCAGATGTCACCGATGACCTGCTGTCATTGGCCTCGTTGCTCGACACCACCCAGGCAGACCTGGTCAACATCGGCCTGGCCCCCGGCGAGGTGCATGCGCTGATCGTGCTGGCGGGCCGCTCGGGCATTGATGCGACCGTGCACGGGGTGCGCATTGTGGGTGAACGCGATGCCCTGCGCACAATCACCAGCTATGGAAATCGGCTGACCCAGACCCAGATTGATGCGGTGCTGGCGCGCAGCCTGTCGTTGTTCTCGCAGGTGAGCGGGCCGGCGCCGGTGGTCGCCACCGTGCCCGAGCCCGTGGTGCCGGCGCCGCCGGCGACGGTGGAGCTTGACGGTGAACCGGCCCATGCCGTCCAGCCGGTCAACGATGCGCCGGTCAACGATGCTCTGGTCAATGACGTACCCGACGACCCCGCCACCGTCGCCGCGCTGCTGGCCGCGGTGATGGCGCAGCCGGTCGAGGAATGGATGTCGTTCCTGCATCCTGACCAGGCCAAACTCGTGCGCCGCTCGTTCGCGGGGCCCTCGCGGGTGCGTGGCCCGGCCGGCAGCGGCAAGACCGTCGTCGGGTTGCACCGCGCCGCGCACCTGGCCCGCACTCGTCCCGGTCGGGTGCTGGTGACCACCTATGTGCGGACGCTGCCGGATGTGCTGAGTCACCTGTTGCGCCGACTGGCACCCGATGTGGTCGATCGTGTGGACTTCGTGGGCGTCCACGCGTTTGCGAGTCGACTGCTGCGCGACCAGGGGGTGCAGTTCAGGCTTGACCCCAAGGCGAGTGACGCCGCGTTCGACACGGCGTGGCAGACCGTGGGGCGTGCGCAGCTCGGCGAGCTGGGGCAGACGCCGCGGTACTGGTCCGACGAGATCCAGCACGTGCTCAAGGGGCGCGGCATCACCCGGTTCGAGCAGTATGCCGACCTGGCCCGCACGGGACGACGGTTGCGCCTGCCGGTGGGCAGCCGGCGCGGCGTGTGGGCGCTGTTCGAGGCCTACCAGGCAGAGCTGAACCGGCGGCGGATCAATGACTATGCCGACATCATCCTGTTGGCCGAGCAGCACCTGCGTGACCACCCGATGGCTGATGCGTATTCGTCCGTGATCGTGGACGAGGCACAGGACCTGTCGTGCGCCATGGTGCGGATGCTGCACCAGCTCGTCGGGGACGAACCCGACGGGCTCACGCTCATCGGCGACGGGCAGCAGTCGATCTACCCGGGCGGTTACGCGCTGGGCGAGGCGGGCATCTCGGTCGCCGGCCGTGGGGTGGTGCTCGACATCAACTACCGCAACACCAAGCAGATCCTGTCGTTCGCGCAGCGGCTGGTCGACGGCGATGAATACACCGACATCGAGGGTGTGGTCTCGCGCGGTGATGTGCCGTCCAGCGTGCTGCGCGACGGGGCACCGCCGGCCATCAGCCGTTGTCGTGACACGAGTGAGCTCGAGCGGCACCTGGTCGAACGCATCGGCAGCGTGACCCGCGAGGTGGGCACGTCGGTCGGTGATGTGGCGGTGCTGTGCCAGACGAAACGGGCGGTCGACGGGGTGACCAGGGCGCTGGAGCGGGCGGGGATCCCGGTGATCCAGCTCGAGAAGTACCGCGGCGAGACCGTCGACCGGGTGAAGGTGGGCACGATCAAGCGGGCCAAGGGGCTCGAGTTCAAGCAGGTGCTGATCCCCGACATCCATCCCGGGCAGACGTCGATGAGCCTGCCGGTGGCAGATGGTGACCACGAGCGCTGGGAGCTGGAGCGCCGGGAGCTGTACGTGGCGATGACGAGGGCGAGGGATGGGTTGTGGGTGGGGATCACGGGGTGAAGGTGTCTCACGGGTGTTCAGAAACCAGCTGTGTTCAGAAAAGTTGGACAGAGGGGTGTTTTGGACACGCCGGACTCCGCTGGATCTGACAAACATGCTCCCAGCAGCCGCCCCACCTGCATTAACCCCGATTTCGGGCCCCCAGCTGCACTGTTCTCAGATCCCCGCCGCCCGCACTACGCCCCGCGTGCGCCCAGGTCCAGCTTGATCCGCAGCACCTCGTCCGGTGTCAACGACTCCACTGGCAACGGATGCGCCGCCCCCGAACGAAGCCCGTCCACGATCAACGCCAGGTGCCGCCGCCACGCGTTCGGCGCCACCTCGCCGGCCGCAGCCACGATCGCCGCCGTCGACCAGAACACCCCCTGCAGGTCCTCGAGCGTGAAGTCCGCCCGCAGGTCGCCACTACGCACCGCCCGGTCAATGACCTGCTGTTCGCGGGTGCGGGCGACGTCGCACGCCGTGGCCAGGTGCTCGGTGTCGGCATACCTGCGGGTGACCGCATCACACATGGCGCCGCTGTCGGCCTGCAGCTCACAAATCCGGGTGAGGTACAGCACGAACCCGTCCCAGGGGTTCTCACATGCCAGGGCATCGTCGGTGGCTCGTCCCAGGTTCTCGGCGGCCAGCTGCGGCACGACGTCGTCGATGAGCCCCTCGCGGCTGCCGAACCGGTGATAGACGGTGCCGGGACGCACGCCGGCCCGTCGCGCGATCTCTTCCAGCGGGGCGGCCAGCCCCTGCTCGCGGAACACCTCGAGCGCGGCCACCCGGATCTTTTCCATGTTGCGCTGCGCATCGGCGCGCAGCGTGCGCGTGCCGACCTGTTGAGCCTGTTCGGTCATCGTCACACCTCCCTCCCGTCGAACTTGACTATACCCTCAAGTTCGGTGCTAGTCTCTTCCCGTCACAACTTGATGGTACCCCCAAGTTAGTGGACGAGTGCTCGTCCACGGGGGTGCTGGTCCAATCCCGAAAGGCAACAACTCCATGCCCACGCTGCTGCATGTCGACGCGTCCCTGTCCACCGACGGCCCCTCCGTCTCCCGTGAGCTGACCGCGGCCTTCCGCGAGGAATGGCTGAACCAGAACCCCGATGGCACCGTGATCTATCGCGACCTCGCCACCGACCCGATCCCGCACCTGCAGGCCGCTGACCATGCCGCCGGCGACAAGGCCCCGCTGCGCGCCACCCTGGCCGCCGAGCTCGAGCAGGCCGATCTGATCCTGATCGGCACCCCCATGCACAACTTCACCGTTCCCTCGGTGCTCAAGGCATGGATCGACCAGGCCTGCGTGATGGGCCGCACCGGCGGCGCCGACGGCACTGCCGCGGGAACTCCCACCGTGGTCATCAACAGCCGCGGTGGCGGCTACAGCGAGGGCACCCCGAACGAGGACAAGGAGTTCGTCACCACCTACCTCGACAAGGTGCTGCGCAACCTGTTCGGCATCGAGCCCGAGTTCATCGTGGCCGAGCTGACGCTGGCCGACTACGTTCCCCAGATGGCACACCTGCGTGAGCTCGCCGCCGGCAACCGCACCAAGGCCCGCCAGGACGTCGTCGACCGCGCCCGCGCCGTGACCGTGGCCGCCTGATCGTCACAGGCGAAGAGCAGCCGCCTGATCGTCACAGGCGAAGAGCAGCAAGGCCCTCGTCCACCACGATCGTGGACGAGGGCCCTGCTCATGGGTTCAGCGCTACATCACGCGCCGGTGTTCGGCAGCGGACGCGGCTGGTTCGGATCCGCCGGGGGCGTCGTAACCGGGGGAGTGCTGACCGGGGGCGTACCCGCGGGCGGCGTGCTGACCGGGGGAGTCGACACCGGCGGCGTCCCGGGATCGTCCGCACCACACGGCACCGTCCCCTGGCGCAGCGCACCCGAGGTCACGCCATCCTGGAACCACCACACCGGGCGCACACCGTCGACGCACATCTCGCCCGACGCGGTGGCGAAGCCCTCGAAGTTCGCCACGGGCAGGCCGGCGGCCTTGGCCAGCAGCACCACGCCGGGCTTGTCGGTGCCGTTGAAGCTCACCTGCGCACCGGTGTTCTGGCAGCCGTCGTCGCACATCGTCCAGAGCACACCCAGTTCAGCGTCCCAGTCGAGCGCCATCACACCACCGAGGCCGGGCGTGAACGACCCGACGAGCGCATGCGTGCCGTCCGCATTCAGCGCGAAGGCGTACACGGTGCCGTTGTCCTCAACCGCGGCGAAGAACAGGCCGTCGCCGTGACCGGGGTAGTCGGCGGGATCGTAGGGCTTGGCCTTGGCCGAGTCCCACAGCTTGCCCGCCAGCGCCGAGTCGGGGATGAACTCGACCGCCTCGATGCCGGTGTTGGCGCTCACGGCGGGCAGCGAAGCGGTGATGTCCCATTCCTGGTCGGCGACGACGTCGGGCCCGGGCTCGTTCGGGTCGACCTTGAGGATGGTGTTCTGGTTGACGCCCTTGTCCTTGTTGTCACGCTCCGAGGCGACATAGACGAAGCCGTTCGCGAACGTCACGCCCTCGGCATCGGGCCCGGCGCTGGCCGGGTCAGCTGCATCGCGGATGAACCGCACCCGCTTGCCGCTCTGCCAGCCGTCGGCGAAGGCCACCTCACCCGACGCGCTCACGGTCAGCTTCCACAGCGTGCCGGTGCCGTTGTCAATGGCCCACAGCACACCGGCGGTGCCGTCCCACTGGAAGTCCAGGCCCGAGGAGTCCTCGAGGAAGGCCAGGTTCAGCGGCGTCGCGGCGTCGCCACCGGGCCACGGCTGCGCGGTCGGCCCGGTGGGGGCCGGGGTGGTCGGGGTCGGGGACGTGCCGCAGTCATTGGCCGCGCCCAGGGTCAGCGACGCCGGTTGCACCCACATGTCACCGCAGCGGGCCCAGCCGGGCACGCCGTGGGCGGGGTAGGTGTGGCCGTCGACGAGCGTGGTGCCGTCGGGCAGGAACAGCCGCGCAGCGTCCCCATTGCCCAGGCCGAACGTGAACCCGCTGCCCTCGCTGAACACCAGGTAGCCACCGGCCGCGATCACCGAGCCCGCCGGCAGCGGCACGTTGCGGGAGTCATTGTCGTCCTTGAGGATGTAGCCGCTCAGGTCGACGTCGGTGGTGCCGGCGTTGTGCAGCTCGATCGAGTCGGGCAGCGTGCTCGAGTTCGAGACGATCTCGTTGATCACGACGCTGGGGATCGGGCAGTCGTTGGCGGCGCCCTTGGTCGGTGCGGCGCTGTTCGTGAAGCCGCCGATCCCGTCCCCACAACGGGCGATGGATGTCGGCGAGTGGCTCGTCCACGAATGGGAATCGATCAGCACGAGCCCACCGGGCTCGTAGAACCGGACGGCGTCCGCGCCGCCCAGGCCGAACCCGCCTGCCGCGGTCGCAATGTCGACCACGAGGTAGCCGCCGGGGGCGATCGTGGTGCCGGTACCGGCCGGGATCGTGTAGGTGTGGTCGTCGGAATTGTCACGCAGCACATAGCCGGCGACGTCGACGGGGGCATCGCCGATGTTCTTCAGCTCGATCCAGTCGTCGGGGCTGCCGGCCTGCGACTCGATCTCGTTGATCACCACGACACCCTCGGGAGTGGCGCACTTGTTGGCCGCGCCGGGGGTCGACTCGAGCGTGTTGACGAACTCGCCGTTGCCGTCGGGGCAGCGGCCCCAGGTCACCCCGGCATGCGCCGTCCAGGTGTGCGAATCGAGCAGTTCGGCGCCGTTGAACAGGCGCACCGAGTCGCCGCCGCCCAGGCCGAAGCCGCCAGGCACGGTGTCGATCTCGACGACCCAGAAACCCCCCGGGGCAATCGTGGTGCCGTCCGGGATGGTGTAGGCGTGGGTGTCGTCGTTGTCCTTGATGACCAGGCCGCTGATGTCGACGGGCACCGCACCCTTGTTCGTCAGCTCGATGAAGTCCTGACCGCCGGTGACCGACGACTCGATCTCGTTGATGCGGATGTCGGTGACGGCGGCACGGGCCGTGTTCGGGGTGGCCAGCCAGGCCAGGCCGGCTAGCATCGCGACGCCGGTCAGGGCGGCGGTGACGCGGGTCGCGGCGCTGCGGTGCGCACCTGGGGTGCGCTCACGGCGGGTTCGCATGGATGTCTCCTTCTGGGCGCACGAAAAGGCGCTGAACTGGAGTCATCCAATCGGCTGGGTGCAACATCCGCGGGTCATCACGGTGACATCCCGGTGAACGAGGGCTGAGGAAAACCTTGTAACGGCTGGGTTCAGCCCGGGGAGGTTTCAGTCGTACCCGAGTTCGTGCAACCTGGCGTCGTCGATACCGAAGTGGTGCGCGATCTCGTGCACGACCGTGGTGTGGATCTCGTCGACCAGTTCGTCCATGTCGTCGCACTCGTTCAGGTGCGGCTGACGGAACAGGACGATGCGGTCGGGAAGCACTCCGGAGTAGTCAGAGCCGCGTTCGGTCAGCGGCACCCCGTCGTAGTAACCGTAGAGGTCCTCACAGTGGGGTGGCTCGTCCTCGACGAGCACCACGCAATTGTCAACCAGCTTGAACAGCTGCTCAGGGATGGAGTCCAGTGCTTCAGAGACGCACTGATCGAACTCCTCCTTCGTCACCTGCAGGGGCATGAGAGCCACCATAGCTCTCGCCGGGGCGAATGTTGAATCCGATGGCAAACCGTCAGCTGCTGGCCAACTCCACTCTGCTGACACAGTGTCAGCAGAGTGGAGCAGGGCCGCAGGTGCACCCAGCGGTGTGCATCGACCGGACGGAAATCCGCGGATTCCGGGGTTTTGGCCTCGGTCGATGCACACTGCTGGGCCAGGTGCTCGGACGACGGCGCCCCGCACTCGCTCACATGAGCAAACACCGCCCCGGTCGACCCGAACCATTGCCCGGCCGCGACACACGGGACAAGGCTGGGACCACCGGGCAACGCGGCCCGGGGCCCCGACGCGGGGCCGACTCCAAGGAGACTTGCCATGGCTGAAGGACCTTTTCTGCTCGGCATCGACATGGGCACCGGCGGTGCTCGCGCCGGTGTATTCGACTGCGAGGGCAATGAACTCGCCTCGGTGGCCACTGAGTGGTCCACCAACTTTCCCCGCTCGGGCCAGGCCGAGCAGAACCCCAAGGAATGGTGGGAGTGCATCGTCACCTCCGTCCGCGGGGCCGTGAGCAAGGCCGGCGTCGCGGCTGACGCGATCGCCGGCATCGGCGTCGACTCGACGTCGGCGACCGTGGTGGCTGTTGACAAGAACAACAACGTGCTGCGTCCTGCCCTGCTGTGGATGGACGTTCGCGCCGCCAGTGAGGCCGACGAACTGGCTGCGACGGGCGATGACGCGCTGAAGTACTCGGGCTACGGGCCCGTCTCGGCCGAGTGGGGCGCCCCGAAGTCGATGTGGCTGCGCAACAACGACCACGAGGTCTTCGAAGAGGCGGCCGTCATCGCCGACTGCACCGACTGGCTCGTGAACCGGCTCACCGGTGAGTGGACGATGTCGATCAACCACGCCGCCTGCAAGTACTTCTACGACGGTGACGCGGGCGGTTGGCCGACGAGCCTGTACGAGAAGGCCGGCGCCGCCGAGGTGCTCGACAAGTTCCCCAAGACCCTGCTGCCCCTGGGCGCCAAGGTGGCGGGCCTGTCACTGGCCGCCGCGAACGAGCTCGGGCTCAAGCGGGGGACGCCCGTCGCCGAGGGCTGCATCGACGCCTATGCCGGCGCGATCGGCCTGGGCGTGGTCGAGCCCGGCAAGATGGCCCTGATCACCGGCTCAAGCCACGTGATGATCGGCCAGTCGCGCACCCCGCTGCACGCCAAGGGCCTGTGGGGCTCGTTCACCGACGCAATCATCCCCGGTGAATACACCGTCGAGGGCGGCCAGTCGTCGACCGGCTCGGTCGTCGCCTGGTTCAAGAACACACTCGCCCCCAAGGCCTGGGAGATTGCCAAGTCCACGGGCCGTGACCCCTATGACGTGCTCAACGAAGAGGCCGCCAAGCTGCCGATCGGCTCGGACGGGCTCATCCTGCTCGACCACTTCCAGGGCAACCGCGCCCCGTACTCCGATGCCCGTTCTCGTGGCGTCTTCTGGGGCCTGTCGCTGGGGCACACCGAGTTCAACATGTACCGCGCCATCATCGAGGGCATCTGTTTCGGCACCGAGTCGATCTTCGCCACCATGCGTGACAACGGCTACCCACCGGAACAGATCGTCGTCAGCGGCGGCCCCGCCAAGTCGGACTTCTGGATGCAGATGCACGCCGACGTCTCGAACGTGCCGATGGTGTTCACCCGCAACGCCGAGGGCCCGATCCTGGGCTCGGCCATGATGGGCGGCATCGCGGCCGGCATCTTTGCAGACCTGCCCGAGGCGGCACGGTCGATGGTGCACACCGTCAAGACGATTGAGCCCAACGCTGCGGCCCACGAGGAGTACCAGTACTACTACCAGGCCTATCTCGACACCTACCCGGCCATGAAGCAGCTCATGAACGACATGGTGCGCCACATCGCACCCTGACCTGGCCCACCACCCACAGCCACCCCACACCTCAGGAGGACACCAGAGATGACAGAGAAAATGACCGCCGCCGTCATGCATGCCGTCGGCGACATCCGCATCGAGCAGGTCGACAAGCCCACCCCCGGCCCTGGCGAAGTGCTCATGAAGGTCGCCTATTGCGGCGTCTGCGGTTCGGACCTCAGCCGCATGTTCGAGTCTGGCCCGCACAAGCTGCCGCTGATCTGTGGCCATGAGTTCTCGGCCCACATCGAAGAGCTCGGCGAGGGCGTCACCGAGGTCGCCGTCGGTGACCTGGTCACCGTGCCGCCGATGCTGCCGTGCTTCGAATGCCCGCCCTGTGTGCAGGGCGACTTCAGCCTGTGTGAGAACTACGACTACTACGGCTCGCGCCGCCACGGCGCCTACGCCCAGTACGTCGTCGGCCCCGCGAAGCTGCTGCTCAAGGTGCCCGCCGACCTCGACCCGCGCGCCGCCGCCATGGTCGACCCCGCCGCCATCGCGCTGCACGCGATCTATCGGACGAAGCTCGGCCTGGGTGACCGCGTTGCCGTGCTGGGCGGTGGCGGCCCCATCGGGCTGTTCTCGGTGCAGCTGGCGAAGCTCGCCGGGGCTGGTGAGGTGGTGGCCATCGACGTCGCCCCTGAAAAGGCCGCGCTCGCCCTGCAGGCCGGGGCCACCCACGCCACGTCGTCCACCGAAGAACTCGAACCGCTCATTGGCAAGGGCTTCGACCTGGTCATCGAGACCACGGGCGTCGCTGCGGTCGCCGACCAGGCGGTGGCGATGACGGCGCGGCACGGCGAGGTGGTGCTGATCGGCATCCCGCACACCGATGTCGTGCTCAAAGAGAAGACGTGGGCACGACTGATGCGACTCGAGATCAACATCCTGGGCTCGTGGAACTCGTTCTCGGCGCCGTTCCCGGGCAAGGAATGGGACACCGTGGTGGCCAAGCTCGCCTCGGGTGAGCTGAAATGGGAGTTCATGATCACCCACACCGAGCCCGTCGAACGCGTGCCCGAGCTGATCGGCCAGATGGCCCGTCGTGAGGTGATCTCGTCCAAGGTGTTGTTCGCCCCGAACGGAAGGGTCTGAGGCATTGCCACCGAGGTCAGGGCCGGCGAAGTCGGGTGCGGGGGACCGTGACCACCTGTTACTGCGGGTCTGCCAGCTGCACTACGAGCAGCACCTGACCCAGCAAGAGGTGGGCGAACGCCTGCACCTGACCCGCTGGCAGGTCGGCCGCATGCTCAAAGAAGCCCTGGCCGCCGGCATCGTCCGCATCGAGATCGTGCACCCGCAGGCACGCTCGCATGACCTCGAGACCGAACTGGTCACCCTGAGCACGCTCACCGAAGCGGTCGTGGTGCCCACGCAGGACGACCCCGCCGCGACACAGCTGGCCGTGGCGAGGGCCGCGGCCGAATACCTGGCCGACCTGCCCACGCCGCCCCGCACCCTGGCGATCTCGTGGGGGCGCATGATGAGCGCGCTGGCCAGCGCCATTCCACCGTCGTGGGCAGACGGGGTGACCGTGGTGCAGGCGAACGGCGGACTCAGCAGGCCCGGTCCGGGCGACCCCGGCAGCATCCTGACGGCGGTGGCCCGGCAGGGCAGGGGCCAGGCGCTGTTCCTGCAGGCGCCGGCGATCGTCGACTCGCCCACGCTGGCTGCCGCCCTGCGCCGGGAACCGTCGATCGCCGAGGTGTTGGGCGTGGCCCGGTCGGCCGATGTGCTGGTGTTCCCACTCGGCGCGGTCAGCCACGACTCGGTGCTGGTGAAGTCGGGCTGCGTGCTGCCGCGCGACGAGGTGCTGCTGGCCGAGCGGGGCGCCGTCGGCGACATCGTGGGCCGGTTCCTGGACGCGTCCGGGGCCCTGGTCAGCCCCGAACTCGAAGCACGAGCGATCGGGTTGACGCTCGACGACGTCCGGGCTGCGAAGCTGTCAGTGGCGGTGGTCGCTGGTGAGCAGAAGCACGCGGTCGCCGAGGCCTGCGTGCGTGCGGGGTTGTGCAACGTGCTCGTCACCGATGCCGGCACGGCACAGGTGCTCAAGCACCGCCTGGCAGGGCAATCTGCGGGGCAGAATTTGTGATGTTGACAGACATGAGGTGCAAGAACTTGAAAGGAACAGTGATGACTGAACTGACTCGGGCCCAGGTGGCCCAGATGATTGACCACACCCTGCTGAAGCCGGCTGCCACGCCCGAGCAGGTGGCCGAGCTGATCGCCGAGGCTGCCGAACTCGGCACCTATTCGGTGTGCATCTCGCCCTCGCTGGTGCCCGTCGAGACCCCTGACTCGGTGAAGCTGGCGGTGGTCTGCGGGTTCCCGTCGGGCGCGCACAAGCCCGAGGTCAAGGCCGCCGAGGCCGCCGCCGCCCAGGCCGACGGTGTCGACGAGATCGACATGGTGATCAACCTGGCGTGGGCCGTGGCCAACGAGTTCGACAAGACCGAGGCAGAGATCCGGGCGGTGCGCGAGGCGGCCCCTGACGTGCTGCTCAAGGTCATCATCGAGTCGGCGGCGCTGACCGATGAGCAGATCGTGGGGGCCTGCGAGGCGTCCGAGCGGGCCGGGGCTGACTTCGTGAAGACGTCGACGGGGTTCCATGCTGCGGGTGGGGCGTCGGTCGAGGCCGTGGCGCTGATGGCGAAGACCGTCGGCGGGCGGCTGGGCGTGAAGGCCTCTGGTGGCATCCGCGATGCCGAGACCGCGCGGGCGATGATCGAGGCCGGAGCGACGCGACTGGGCCTGTCGAGCTCTAAGGCAGTGCTGGACGGCTTCCCGGCCTGACATGCTGGGCGTTGTCAACAGACTTGAGCAGGGGGTTGTCCACAGCGTGTGGGCAACCCCTTCTCGGCGGGACAGCGGTTTCTACTCGTCCGGGTATCCACAGCCAGGGGTGGATATCCACAGCTGAGGGGTTGTCCACAGGAGTTGTCCACAGGCGCGGTGCTCGTCCACGCCGGGCACCTAGACTGATGCGGTGCCACCCCGATCCCCGCTGCCACCCCGCTTCGGGCTGCAGGCAGCCTGGATGCGCACCCCCGACCGCGACCCCGACACCCCGCCGCCGTGGCGCACGATCGCCGACTACCTGCGCGAACGCTTCCGGGTGATAGGCCTCGAGGGTGTGGAACGGATGCTGGGTCGCGGCGATTTCGTCGACCATCAGGGTGTTGCCCTGACCGGCGCCGAGCCGTACACGCCGCACACGTTCGTGTGGTTCCACCGCGAACTGCGCGACGAACCCGTGGTACCGGGCGAGATCACGGTGCTGCACCGCGACGAGCGGCTGGTGGTGGTCGACAAGCCCCACTTCCTGGCCTCGATCCCGCGCGGACGCCACATCCGCCAGTCGGTGGTGGTGCGCATGCGCGACGAACTCGGGCTGCCAGAACTGTCGCCGGCGCATCGCCTCGACCGGCTCACGGCCGGCGTGCTGGTGCTCACCACCGAGCAGCGCTGGCGCGCGCCCTACCAGGACATGTTTGCAAAACGCCTTGTCAGCAAGACCTATCAGGCCATCGCCCCGTACCGCGCCGGCCTGGGACTGCCGCGTGAGGTCGCCTCGCACATCCACAAGACGCGCGGCGTGATGCAGGCATTCGAGCTGCCCGACCGGCCCCCGAATGCGCGCACGCTCGTGACATTGGACGAGGTCGCCGGGGCAGCCGACGCCGGTGGGGCCACTGAAGCCGGGGCAGAACTGCACGCCGGGGCAGAACGCTGGGCCCGCTACCGCCTGCACCCCCACACCGGGCGCACCCACCAGCTGCGGCTGCACTTGAACTCGCTGGGCATCCCGATCCGGCATGACCCGCTCTACCCGCTCGACCTCGACCGCGACATCGACGATTTCACTGACCCGCTGCAGCTGCTCGCCGAGCGACTGGAATTCATCGACCCGGTCGACGGGGTCCCCCGGACGTTCACGTCACAGCGCCAGCTGCACCTGCCCTGAGGTTGCCCCCCGGATCGCCTGCCCTGATCGCCTGCCCTGATCACCTGACCCGGGGCTGCTCGACCCCCGTCGCCGGTCGTGATCTTCGCGGTGTGCGTGCCACCACGGTCGCAGGTTCACGCTCAGAGGCCCGCCTGACAACCCCGGCCGACACCAGCTGAACTGCGTCCAACGGGGCCCCTCGACGTAGACTTCTGCCGGATCGAGAGGACTGACCGTTGAACATCGTTGACTGGGCCGTGAAGATCATCGGCGACATGGGTGGCCCCGGCGTCGCCCTGCTGCTGTTCCTCGAGAACGTCTTCCCGCCAATCCCGTCCGAGATCATCCTGCCGCTGGCGGGCGTGACCGCGGGCACAGGGGTGAACAGCTACTGGGTCATCCTGGTCTGGACCGTCATCGGCTCGCTGGTCGGCGCCTACGTGCTCTATGCGCTGGGCTACTTCTTCGGGGCCGCCCGCGTGCGCTGGATCTGCGACAAGATGCCGCTGCTCGAGGTCGAGGACTTCGACAAGTCGGTGGCCTGGTTCGCCAAGCACGGTCGCCAGGGCATCTTCTTCGGACGCATGGTTCCCGGCATCCGCTCGCTGATTTCGATCCCCGCCGGCGTCTACAAGATGCCGCTGCTGCAGTTCACCGCGCTGACGGCCGCCGGCTCGGCCATCTGGAACACGCTGTTCGTCAGCTTCGGCTACTTCCTGGGTGAGAACTGGCATGTCATCGAGCCCTACACCAACGTGATCTCGAACGTCGTCTACGTCATCATCATCGCGCTGGTGGTGTGGTGGGTGACGGCCCGGATCATGCGCAATGTGAAGCGGGCCAAGGTTGCGCCGGGCGCGGACACCACCGCGAGCACGGCAGCGACCATGGCCGACACCCCGGCCGAGCCGGTGGAGCCGACCCGCGACTGAGCCCCGCCAGTGACCCTGACCCAGCAACGTGCATCGACCGGGCCGAAATCGGCCGGAATGAGCCAATTCGGCGCGGTCGATGCACGTTGCTGGGCGATGGCCTGAGGGGGAGCTGGGCGATGGCCTGAGGGGGAGCTGGGCGATGGCCTGAGGGGGAGCTGGGCGATGGCCTGAGGGGGAGCGGCATGCATCCGAACGTGGGCGACCCGGGGCTCACTACACGCCGACACACTTGGGTGCGCCCTGACACCCACCTGCCGGTGTCGACGTGCACGCAAAGGTGTCGGGAGGGCGGAAGTGGGTGTCGGCGTGCCCAGTACAGGCGGGGCGGCGGGCGATCGCGGGGCGCGCCGCGCGGTGATGAACCTACCGTCGGCCTGGCTTCCTCAATGAAGGCCCCTTCACTGGTCCCCGACGCGCGACAGCCCCCCGCCTCTGACCCGGCCCAGCAACGTGCATCGACCGGGCCAGAATCGGCCACAGAGGCCGATTTCGCCCCGGTCGATGCACACTGCTGGGACAGGCACACCGCCGGCTGACTCGGTCGCCGAAGTGTTGTGCAGCCACACACCGAAACCTGACCACCAGCACCGCGAACAGCCGTTTGGATGCACAGCACTTCGCCACCCCCCGCCATACTGGCCCCATGGAACCCGCGCTCACCGATGACGTCCCCGGCCGGTGGTCCCGGTTCGCCCGCAATGAGGCCCAGCACCACTCGGCCGTCATGGTCGCCTGGGCCGAGGGAGTGGCCGCCGACCCGCAACTGTGTGAGCTGATCGCCTCGTTGCCACCCCGCGAACGCCAGCCCAACCTGGTGCTTGCCGCCGCCCGTGTCGTCGCCCCCGACCTGGTCGACCCGCACCAGACAGACGCCCGCCCCGACGAGTACGAGCGCCTGCGCACCGTGCTGCTCGACCACTGGCCCGAGGTCGCTGCCATCACCGCCACCCGACACACCCAGACCAACGAACCCGCGCGCCTCGCCGCTGTGCTGCCCGCCCTGCACACCCTGGCCCGCCGCACCGGCCGTGAGCTCGCGCTCATCGAGGTCGGGGCTTCCGCGGGCCTGGCCCTGCACCCCTCGTCCTGGACCTTCCGCTACACCAGCCGCGACGGTGCCGTGCTGAGCGAGTTCGGCGCCGCCAACATCACCACCCCCAGCCAACCCACCCCAAGCGACCCCGCCCCCAGCCAACCCGCCCCCGTCATCCACGTCACAGTCAAGGACGACCCCGACGCCCCGCCCATCGAACTGCCCACAGCCGTCCCGCCGATCATGTGGCGCCTCGGCCTCGACCTGAACCCGCTCGACCCCACCAACGACGCCGTCGCGTCCTGGCTGCGCACGCTCGTCTGGCCCGGCCAGTCAGCCCGCCTCGCCCGCCTTGACGCCGCCATCGCCGCCGCCCGCGACGACCGGGTGCTGGTGCTGCGCCACGACCTGACCGACCCGACGGCCATCGACGAGGTGCTGCGGCTCGTTCCCCGCGACTACCTGCCCGTGGTCATGCACGGCGCCGTGCTCGCCTACCTTGACGAGCCCGCGCGCGAGGCCTTCGCCGCCGACATGATGGCCCGCGTCGCGTCCGGGCACTTGCACTGGCTCAGCAACGAGGGCCAGCAGGTCAACCCGACCGTCTGGCGCCACCTTGAGGACGACCCCGACTTCCGCTCCCGGTTGCGCAAGGGCTCGTTCATCGTTTCACTCGACGGACGACCGCTCTACCAGGCTGATGGCCACGCCACGTGGCTGCTCTGAGGATTCACCGTCACCCGCCCGTGCTCTGGCGCACCACGATCCGCCACGGCACGTGCACTGTTTCGGCTTCGGTGCGGGTGCCCTCGATGCGGCCCAGCATCAGCCGCAGCACCTCGCGGGTCAGCACCCCCAGGTCAGGCTCGACCGTGGTGAGCGTCGGCGCCGTATAGGCGGTCTCGGCGATGTTGTCGAAGCCGGCCACGGCCACATCTTCGGGCACCCGCACCCCGGCCTCGCGGCAGGCCTGCAGCGCCCCGATCGCCATCAGGTCGTTGAACGCGAACACCGCATCGGGGGGTTCCGGCAGCGCCAGCAGCCGCTGCATGGCCGTCTTGCCCTCTTCGCGCAGGTAGTCACCGACTCCCTGCTCGTACTCCGGGCGCCGGGGCCGGCCGGCGGCATCCAGCGCCTCGTGGTAGCCCGCCATGCGCACCGAGGCCGTGCCGCTGGTCGACAACCGGCCGATCGCGGCGATGCGGGTGCGCCCGATCGCCATCAGGTGCTCGGTGATGGCCCGCCCCGCAGCCACCGAGTCGACCGAGACGTGGTCATGCATCGTCGGCACCGCGCGTTCACCCAGCAGCACCATGGGCGTCGCGTCCGACCGGTCGGCGATCTCTGCGGCCGACAACGACAACGGCGAGAAGATCAGCCCATCGGGTTTGCCGGGCACCCCGTTCATCAGCGCCCGTTCGGCCACCTGGTCGGCCCGGGTCACCTCGAGCAGCAGCACATAGCCGGCCTCGGTGGCGGCCTCGGTGAGCCGGGCCGCGAGCTCGGCGAAGTACGGCCAGTCGATCTGGGGGATCGCCAGGGTCAGGAACCCCGAGCGCCCGTACTTCAGCTGCCGCGCCGTCAGGTTGGGCCGGTACGCGAGCGCAGCGATGGCCGCCTCGACCTTCTCGCGGGTCGACGGCTTCACATGCGGACGGTCGTTGATCACGTTCGAGGCCGTCTTCGCAGACACCCCGGCGAGCAGGGCGACGTCACGCAGGGTCGCAGCCATGTGATCAGCGTATCCCCAAGGTCACGGTTCCATCACACCAGTTTGCCACCGTTGTAAAACTTTTACCTCCGTTGTAAATTCGACCGTGAGGGGCGCCGAAGCCCCATGGTCGGGACGCCCCCAGCCCCCGTCCACCCGGTACATACTCCACCCGGTACATACACAGTTCCATCGCGGTCGCCCCCCGATGACGAGGGACGACGACTCCCCGTGGTGCCAGCCCTGGCCCACGCCCCGAAAGGATCATGATGTCCATTTCCATTCCCGGCGGCTTCAGCAGGCGTGGCCTGCTCACGGCCGGTGTCGCGGCCGGCGCGGTTGGCGTGCTGAGCGCCTGCGGTGGTTCGTCCGCGACCGACACCCCTACCACGACGGCCACCGGCGATGGCGGCAAGGGCGGCTACGACGGCCCCGCCGTCTCGCTCGCCTTCTGGAACGGCTTCACCGGCGGTGACGGTGCCTTCATGAAGAAGCTCGTCGACCAGTTCAACACCGCCAACCCCAACATCAAGGTCAGCATGCAGGTCATGCAGTGGGCTGACTACTACGCCAAGCTGCCCACCGCCGTGACCTCGGGCAACGGCCCCGACATCGCCGTCATGCACGTCGACTCCGTCGCCACCAACGCCGCCCGCAAGATCATCCAGCCATTGGACGACGTCGCGAAGGCACTCGAACTGTCCGAGAACGACTTCGCGCCGGTGCCGTGGAACGCCGGCATCTACAAGGATGTCCGCTACGCCATCCCGCTCGACGTGCACCCGCTGGGCTTCTTCTACAACAAGACGGTGATGGAGAAGGCGGGCCTCGACCCCGAGAAGCCGCCGATGGACCACGACTCCTACATGGACGCCCTCGACAAGTGCAAGGCCAAGGGCATCCAGGGCCACTGGGCCAGCCCGCACCTGTTCACCGGCGGCCTGACCATGCAGTCGCTGATCTACCAGTTCGGCGGTTCAATGTTCAACGAGGCCGCCACCGCCGCGACCTACAACGATGAAGGCTCGGTCAAGGCCTTCACCTGGTTCCAGGACCTGGTCAAGAACGGCCACTCGCCCAAGTCGGTCGCGCAGGACGCCGACTTCCTCGCCCTGCAGAACGGCCAGACCGCGTTCAACTGGAACGGCATCTGGTCGATCAACACGCTGGCCGAGAAGAAGGACCTGCAGTGGGGCGTCGTGCGCCTGCCCAACATCGGCGGCCAGAACGCTGCCTGGGCCGGCTCGCACCAGTTCGTGCTGCCCACCCAGAAGAACGCCGACGAGAACAAGGCGAAGGCCTCTCGCGTCTTCGTCAACTGGATCTCGCAGCAGTCGCTCGAGTGGGCCAAGGGCGGTCAGGTGCCGGCCCGCAACTCGGTGCGCGAGTCGGCCGAGTTCAAGGCCCTCACGGCGCAGAACGAGCTCGCCCAGCAGATCGACTACCTGAAGTTCCTGCCCGCCGTCCCCGGCATCGGTGACGCCGGTGGCGAGTTCGACAAAGCCGTCAACGAGATCATCCTGGGCCAGAAGGACGTCAAGGCCTCCCTTGATGCCGCCGTCGGGCGCGCCACGAAGATCCTCGAGGCGAACGCCAAGAAGTACGCATGAGTGCTGCCACCAGCGCGGCATCCGGAGCCCAGGGCGGGGCGGACCAGACCGGTTCGTCCCGCCCCGGGCGGGCGGCGCACCCGTCCGCTGCGTTGCCCGGCAAGCGGCGCAGCCGGGTGCATGGCAGCCCATGGGTGCCGTGGCTCTTCCTCGCCCCCTTCCTCATCCTGTTCGCAGGCTTCGTCGTCGCGCCGGCGGTCTATGGCATCTTCATCTCGCTGCACGACTGGGACTTCACGTTCGAGAACCGCCCGTTCATCGGGCTGCAGAACTACCGCGACCTGTTCGACCCCGAATCGGTGATCTCGCAGCCGTTCTGGAACGGCATGAAGAACACCGGCCTGTTCGTGCTGATGAGCGTGCCGTTCCTGGTCAGCCTGCCGCTGCTGCTCGCGCTGCTGCTGAACCGCCAGTTCCCCGGCCGCACCTTCTTCCGGGCCATGTTCTTCGCCCCCTATGTGCTGGGCGTCTCGGTCATCGGCCTGATGTGGAGCTACCTGCTCGACGGCCAGTTCGGCTTCATCAACTTCCTGTTCGGCACGAACATCCAGTGGACGACCGAGCAGCCGTGGGCCTGGATCTCACTCGTGGGCGTGACGGTCTGGTGGACGCTCGGCTTCAACGCCATCATTTACATGGCCGGTCTCGCCGACATCCCCACCGAGCACTACGAGGCTGCCTCACTCGACGGCGCCAATGCGTGGCAGAAGTTCGTCAACATCACCCTGCCGGGCCTGCGCCCGGTGCTGATCTTCATCTTCATCACCACCGTGCTGGCCAGCGCCAACATGTTCGGCCAGTCGCTGCTGATCACCAATGGCGGCCCGACGGAGTCGACCCGCACCGTGCTGATGGTGATGACCGACCTGGGCTTCAGCCAGTCCCGGGCCGGTGCCGCAGCAGCCGAGTCCTACATCCTCGCACTGTCCCTGGCCGTGGTCTCGGTCGTGCAGTTCTGGCTGATGCGTGACCGCGGCGCCGCCGAGGAACGCCGGGCACTGCGACGCGCCAACCGGGCACTCAAGCAGAATGGAGGCGCGGCATGACCATGCGCAACCCCGTCATGAAGGTGCTGTTCTATGCGGCACTCGTGCTGATCGCGCTGGTGTTCGTGCTGCCGATCGTCTACATGCTGCTGACCGCCTTCAAGTCGGACGTCGAGGCCCAGTCGGCGCCGCCCACGTTCCTGCCGAAACAATGGACGCTCGAGGCCTACCGCACCCTGTTCAACGACCCGGGGGCACCGGTGCTGACCTGGTTGATGAACTCGCTGGTGGTGGCCTCGATCTATGCCGTCGTCTCGGTGCTGGTCTGCTCGCTGGCCGGGTACGCCGTGGCGCGCATGAAGTTCCGCGGCCGCAACTTCGTGTTCGCCTTCGTGATCAGCATGATGTTCATCCCCGGCTTCGTGTTCCTGATGCCGAACTTCGAGTTCATGTCGAAGCTGGCCTGGCTCGACAGCTACCCGGCGCTGATCGTGCCCGGTGCCGCGAGCGCGTTTGGCCTGTTCTTCATGCGCCAGTTCTTTCTCTCGCTACCCTTCGAGCTCGAGGAATCGGCGCGCATCGACGGTGCGGGCCCGCTGCGGACGTTCTTCTCGATCGTGCTGCCCAATGCCCGCCCGGCACTGATGACGCTGCTGGTGCTGAACTTCCTGGCCAACTGGAACGACTTCCTGTGGCCGCTGTACGTGCTGTTCAGCGAGAACCGGCTCACCCTGCCCGTCGGCCTGTCGCGCCTGCAGGGCAGCTACACCATCAACTACGCCGTCATCATGGCCGGCGCATCCGTGGCCGCCATCCCGGTGCTGATCCTGTTCATCTTCGTGCAGCGCTACGTCATCCAGGGCGTCGCCGCCAGCGGCATCAAGGGCTGAGCCCACCCCCTGATCTTCCCCAGTCCACCCACCCCTTCAACCCACCCGCCCTCACCACCCAGCGCAACCCACCCAGCGCAAGGAGACATCGATGTCCCCCGTACGCCAGACCATCCACCGAACCCACCAGCAACCCCAATCCCGCCACCACACCCGACGATTCCGGGCCCTGTTCGCCGCCCTCGTGGCCGGCGTGCTCGTGCTCACCGCGAGTCCCGCCCAGGCGGCCGCGCCGACCTATACCAATGACGTGTCGGCCTCATTTGCCGACACCTATGCCGACCCCGCCGTCATCCAGGGCAAGGACGGCTGGTGGTATGCCTATGCGACCGCCGACCCGCTGCGCAGCGGGGGGCCCAGCGTCGTCGGGCACATCAGCCGCACCCGCGACTGGGTGACCTGGGACTATGTGGGCCCGATCTTCACCTCGGCCAATCGTCCGGTCTATGCCACCCCGGGCGCCGGGCTGTGGGCACCCGACGTGCGCTACATCCAGGGCCGCTATGTGATGTACTTCACCGTCACCGACACCACCCTCAATGCGGGCGGTGACTACGCCATCGGTGTGGCGACCGCGGACGATCCTGCCGGGCCGTGGACACCCACCGACGCCCCGATCATCGGGCCCAGGCACGGCGGTGACTTCAACTGGTACAACACCATCGATCCGAGCGGGTTCACCGACACCGAGGGCAACCAGTACCTCTATTTTGGTGGCTACTTCGGCGGCACCCACGTCACCCGGCTGACCCCCGATGGCCTGACCGCGGTGGGCGGTACGACCCAGGTCGGGCACTGGGACCGCTATGAGGGCAGCTATGTCGTCGAACACGACGGCTGGTACTACATGATGGCGTCGTCCGCGAACTGCTGCGCCGGCCCTGCGACCGGCTATTCGGTGTTCTCTGGACGAGCCAAATCACCGATGGGCCCCTTCCTCGACAAGGACGGGCGCGACATGAACGCGTCGGTCACCGGCGGCACCCAGGTGGTCACCCAGAACGGCAACCGTTGGGTCGGCGCCGGCCACAATGCCATGCTGACCGACGCATCCGGGCGTGACTACCTCGTCTACCACGCCCTCGACAAGCACAATGCGTGGCTGAACCAGCCCGGCGGGCTGAACCGCCGCCCCATGCTGATCGACCCCATCGACTGGGTCGACGGCTGGCCGGTGGTCAACGCCGGCGCCGGACCCTCGGAAGGCCCGATGCCGGCACCGGTCACCACCTCACTGCTCAGCGCCACCCCGTGGAACCCCGCCGACGGGCTGAGCCGCACCACCACCGTCGCCGACCCCCAGGGCGGCGACTCGGCCAAGCTGAACGGCACCTCGTCGAGCTCGACCGTGCCCGCGGGTGACCTGCGGGTGCGGCTCGACATCAAGGCGAGCGGCCCGACCCACCTGCGGCTGGGCACGAGCAACCAGGTCAAGGTCAAGGTCAGCCCCGCAGAGCACCTGCTCACCGTCGAGGCCGGCGGGCGGACCGCCACCGCGACCCTGCCCGACCTGGTTGGCTGGAACACCCTGGTCGCCGAGGTCGACAACGGCCGCCTGACGGCCTATGTCTCGGCCAGTGACCTGGCCGAACCCTCGGCGATCATCCGGCTCGACCTGCCGGGATTCACGCTGGGTCAGGGGCCGGTGCAGCTGATCGGCACCGGGCTGGTCGACAACCTGACCGCGGCCCGCCCGGCGGTCGAGGCTACCCAGTTGAGCCCGCAGCCGACCGCCGGTGACGTGCTGTTCAGCGACACCTTCACCAGCCAGCTCGGCGCCGGCTGGTCATGGGTGCGCCCGCAGGCCGATGTCAGCGTCAACAACGGCCTGAACTGGCCGCTGAAGTCGGTCGACATCGTCGGCGGGGCCAACACCGGGGCACTGCTGTTGCGCGATGCCCCGTCCGGTGACTGGATCGCCACGGTGAAGTTCACGCTCGACCTGGGGTCTGAAACCAACAACCGCAACTTCCAGCAGGCGGGCCTGTTGGTGCACCAGACCGACAACAACTTCGCCCGGCTGGGCTCGGTCTCGATCTGGGGCACCCGCACGCTCGAGTACGGCCGTGAACTGGCGATGAGCCCCACCGACCCGCGGCTGATCTATGGCGGGGCGATCATCGGGCCCAACGCACCCACCATGTGGATGCGCATCGCCCACCACCAGCGTGCCAATGGCGAGCACCTCTACCGGGCCGGGTTCAGCCACGACGGCGTCACCTGGACCTGGGGCGCGACCATGACCTTTGAGCCGGGCACGACCCAGCGCATCGGCCTGTATGCGGGCGGCGGCGCCAACCCGGCCACCGTCGCCACGTTCCACGAGTTCACCTTGTCGCGGGCGGTTTCTGCCCCCGGCACCTGGCCCAACTGAGGTGTTCTGACCACTGTGACCAAGAAATCCACGGCACCCCTGCGCGTGCTGGCCCTGCTCGTCGCAACCCTCGGGGTTGCGGCGTGCAGCGGCCAGCCCGGCGGGGCGTCCTCGTCCGCGACCACCAGCCCGACAAGCCCCGGAGCGTCCATGACCGGTTTCACCAACCCCGTCTACCCGCTCGACTTTCCCGACCCGCAGATCATCGCCAACCCCGACGGCGGCTACCTGGCCATCGCCACCAACGGCAATGCCATGAACGTGCAGGTGCTGACCAGCCCCGACATGGTCACCTGGACCCAGGGCACCGACGCCCTGCCCTCGGTGGCGCCCTGGTCGAGTTCGGGCAAGGTGTGGGCGCCTGAGATCATCAGGTGGTCCGACGGCAGCTACCGGCTCTATTACACGACCAAGGCACCCGACCCGAACTGGCAGTGCCTCTCGGTGGCCACCAGCAAGACGGTGGCCGGTCCCTATGTGGACGAGTCAACCAAGCCGCTGATGTGTGAAATCGACGAGGGTGGGTCCATCGACGCCAGCCCGTTCATCGATTCGTCCGGCAAGGCCTGGCTCTACTGGAAGAACGACGGCAACGCCAAGGGCGTCGACACCTGGATCAAGGTCGCCCCGCTGGCCGCCGACGGCATGACGGTGACCGGCACCCCGAAGAACCTGTTCAAGCAGGACCTGCCCTGGGAGGGCGAGCTCGTCGAGGGTCCCGCGCTGGTCGAGATCGACGGGGTCGTGCACATGTTCTACTCCGCCAACAACTACGGCTCTGACCGGTATGCGGTGGGGCACGCGGTGGCCGACTCGCCGCTGGGGCCCTTCACCAAGGACCCCGAACCGGTGCTCGCCACCAACGACGTGGCTGCCGGTCCCGGGCACAACCAGCTGATCAAGGTCGGCGACCAGTGGTGGATGGTCTACCACGCCTGGAAACCGGGCGCGGTCGGTGACTCGCTCGAGGGCCGCAAGATGTGGCTGTCGACAGTCGAGTTCAATGGCCGCGCCGTGACCGTCCAACCGCCCACGACTGACCAGCCCACGAAACCGTGAACGGGAGACCACGATGACCACCACCGCCCACCGCACCACTGCGGCGCGACTCGCCTGCACCGAGCCTGCGTCGCAGGGCGACGGCTCCTATCCCCGGCCCACGCTGGTGCGGGGTGCGGCCGTGCTGCTCGACCGCCTGGTCGGGTTCGCGCACGACGACGACCTCGTCGGGCTGCGTGAGCGTTGGTATGCCACCGATGGGCCGTTCACCCGGCAGATCCAGCTGCCGTTCCCGCCCGAGTCGGCGCGCTCAGGCATCGACGAGCCGGGCTTCCACCCGTGTGTGTGGTACCGCATCGAGTTGTCCGCCGATGACCTCGCTGCCGCCGGCCACACCGCTGGACGACGCCTGCTGCTGCATTTCGGGGCCGTCGACTACGACGCGAGCGTGTGGGTCGACGGGCAGCTGGTGGCCACCCATCGGGGCGGCCAGACGCCGTTCGGCATCGACATCACTGATGCGCTCGACCCCTCGTCCGAGCAGCATGTGGTCACCGTGCGCGCCTTCGACGACCCCCACGACGGGCGCCAACCGCGCGGCAAGCAGGACTGGCTCGAACAGCCGCACGCCATCTGGTACCGGCGCACGTCGGGCATCTGGCGCACGGTCTGGCTCGAGTCGGTGCCGCCGACCCACCTGGCGCGTGTGGTGTGGCGCCCCGACATCTCGAACGCGCAGGTCAGGGCCGTGGTCGAGCTCGATGCCCGGCCCCGCACGCCCGTGCAGGTCGACCTGGCCATCGCGTTCGCGGGTGACCTGCTGGCCGAGGCCAGCGTCACCGTGGCCGAGCAGTCGACCGAGGTGGTGCTGTCGCTGGCCAAGGTCACCTCGGGAGTCGACCTCGAGGCCTACCTGTGGTGGCCGCACCGCCCGTCGTTGATGGATGCCGCGGTCGTCGTGCACGGCGTCGACGACACCGGCGACGAGACGTCCGACGAGGTGCGCTCATACCTGGGTTACCGCGAAGTCGGGGTCAACCGTGCAGGGCTGACCCTGAACTCGATCCCGTTCTCGCTGCGCTCGGTGCTCGAACAGGGCTACTGGCCGCAGTCGTGCCTGACCCCGCCGTCGGTGCAGGCGATGAAGGACGAGGTGGCGCTGATCCTCGAGCTGGGGTTCAACTCAGCGCGGATTCACCAGAAGGTCGAGGACCCCAGGTTCTTGTTCTTCGCTGACACCATGGGGCTGACGCTGTGGGGCGAGACCGCGGCGGCGTACACGTTCGATTCGCAGGCCGTCGACCGGCTGACCAGCGAATGGGTCGACATCGTGCGGGCCAACGAGGTGCACCCCTCGGTGCTGGTGTGGGTGCCGTTCAATGAGTCGTGGGGCGTCACGCACATCTCGCGGGTGCCGGCGCAGGCGGCGTTCACCCGCGGGCTGACCGAGCTCACCCGGGCGCTCGACCCGACCCGGCCGGTGGTCTCGAACGACGGCTGGGAGCACACCGATTCAGACCTGATGACCATTCATGACTACGAGTGGCGCGGTGAGGTCCTGGCCGAGCGGTATTCGGCCGACGGGCTGCCGCCGTTGCTCGGCGTGTGTGGGCCGGCAGGTCGTCCGCTGGTCGTCGGCGACCGGCAGCGCAGCGACGTGCCGGTGCTGCTCACCGAGTTCGGGGGAGTGGAGTTCGTCACCGCCCGCAGCGCCGACGAGACCTGGGGCTATTCGTCGGCGTCGGACGCGGCCGACTACGAGGCGCGGGTGCGCGCGATCATCGAACCGGTGCGTCGCTCGCCGGTGCTGGCCGGTTTCTGCTGGACTCAACTCACCGACACCCTGCAAGAGGCGAACGGCCTGTGCGACGAGTTCCGGGTGCCGAAGCTGCCGGTCGAAACCCTGCGTGCACTCATCAAGGGGCACGGCGACTCGCAGATTCCGATCGAGACGATGAATGAGGTGATCAAGGGATGACTGAGGCTACGCAAGCCGGTGCCCCTGAAGAAGTGATCGGCACCACCCGTGACGGACGACCGGTGCGCAGGTTCACGCTGACCGCCCCGAGCGGCGCGCGGCTGCAGGTGCTCGACGCGGGTGCTTCGGCGATGAGCTACCGGCTGGACGGTGAGGACCCGGCGACCGAAATGCTGGTCGGGTTCGACACGGTCGAGGGCTTCGAGAACGGCATTGGTGGCGGCTATTTCGGCGCGGTCGTGGGGCGTTATGCCAACCGCATCGCCGGTGGCCGGTTCACCATTGACGGGGTCGAACACCAGGTCAGCACGAACGAGGGCGGCAACACGCTGCACGGCGGCGTCGAAGGCTTCTCACACCGCACGTGGTCCGTGGTGTCGTCGTCCCGGGACCAGGTGACGTTCGAGCTGACCAGCCCCGATGGTGACCAGGGGTTCCCCGGTGAGCTGGTGGCACGGGCGCGGTATGAGCTGTTGGCTGACGGATTCGCGTTGGCGCTGTCGGCAGTGACCGACCAGGCGACGCCGGTGTGCCTGACCAGCCACCTGTACGTGAACCTGGCCTCGGGTGGCAGCGCATATGACCACACATTGCAGGTGCATGCCGATGAGTGGCTGCCGATCGATGGCGAGTCATTGCCGCAGGCGTCGGGGTTGGCGTCGGTCGAGGGCACGCCGTTCGACCTGCGTGAGCCGGTGCGCATCGGGGACGCCGTGAGCTCTGATGACCCGCAGGTGAGGGCCGTGCGCGGCATTGACCACTCGTTCGAGATTCTCGGGGACGGGTTGCGTGAGGTGGCGGTGCTGACTGAGCCGGTGACCGGGCGGGTGCTGAGGTTGGTGGCTGATGCGCCGGCGCTGCAGGTGTATTGCGGCAACTTCCTGGATGGTTCGCTGGTATCGCGGAATGGTGCGCTGGGGCAGGGGCATGCGCTGGCACTTGAGCCCGATGTGCACCCGGACTCGCCGAACCAGGACTGGGCCGGTGATGTGGTGCTGCGCCCGGGGGACGAGTGGACGAGCCGGATCGAGTGGCATTTCGCGGGGTGACGAGCTGCCTGTGGTGAGCGCGCCGACACCCTCTTCAGTCGTCCTGACACCCTTGTGAGCACGTCGACACCCGTGGGTAGGTGTCGGCGTGCACACAAGGGTGTCGACGTGCAAGGGTGTCGACGTGCAAGGGTGTCGACGTGCAAGGGTGTCGACGTGGGCCGTCGTCCCGGACGAGCGCAGCCGGGAGCACGCCGCTCCCCTGAAATCGCACGCCGCTCCCTCAATGGCCACGCCGCTCCCGGTAATGCCGGGCCTTACGGGAGCGCGGTGAACGGAAAGGGAGCGTCATGCACCTGAGGGGGAGCGTGGTGCGAATGGGTTGACCTGCCGAATCGCCAGCCATCGTGCCGAGCGAGGAGTTGCTCTCAACAGGCGTCGCCGGGACTGAATTCGGGGGAGTAGTTGCGCAGGATGATCGATTCCACTTGCAGGTGGTCGTCGCTTGCGGGGTCACCAGAGAAGAGGAACATCATCTCCAGATCGCCTCGCCGAACCACCCCGTAGGGCATCGAGCTCTGCCCAACCGTTTTGTACTCGACGGTGAGCGTGCCGCTGTACAGGTTGGTGAGCTGGGCCCAGGTAGTGCCGACGCGTGCGCCCTTGTCGGTGGGGAACCGGGATGACTTGACCGAGATGAGCTCGAGGCGATCCGTGTCCTGGTGGAAGAACAGGCCGATGTCGTGCCGCAGGTGTTCTGGTGGCTCGGGTGCTGTGCAGGGGCCGGTCGTCGGCATGTTGACCCACCCCGCCTGCAGCAACTCTTGCCGCGGCGCGCCCCACTTGATGGGGCCGAGGCCGTCGAATCCGAGCTGCCATGTCGACTCGGGCGCAGTTGACCCGGGTGCACTCGTCGCGGTGCCCGTGGACGCGGCCGCCGTCGTGGACGGCTGGGTGGCGGCGGGGCGGAAGAAGCCCGCCTGCCACCAGAGCATGGCGCCGACAACCGCCACGGCGGTGACCACGACGAGCACAATCGGCCAGCGTTCGCGACGCGAGTCGGCTTCGGTGGCATCACCTCGGTGCGGTGCCACCGCATGCGAGGCAACCGGTGCAACCGGTGCCCCCAGGGCCTCGTATCTGGCCCCGCAGCGCCAGCAGAAGGGCTGGTCGCCCGAACGCGGCGCGCCGCATTGGTTGCAGAACCGCATGGGTCCGTCCATGGTGCTCATCGTCAGCCCAGGGTCCAGCTGGCATTGTCGCCGTGGGTGGTCGTGTACTTGGCCGTCTGGGGTGTGCTGTCGTTGGGCAACTCAAAATGCAACCAGCCACTGGCGCAGTCGCCGGGGCTGAGGTCCTTGCCGGAAGGGTAACGAGGGGAGAAGGGATTGCCCTCCACCGGCACGACAGGCTGGTAGCTGGTGCCCTCAGCGGTGATCATTGTCCACGGGATGCTGCCCACGTTCACAGGCTCTTTGGAGCACGTCGTGACCCGGATGCTGGCGGTGTAATAGCCGGGCGCAGAACTCGGGTAGGTCAATTCGAGGTCGTCCACCGTGATGCTGACCTTCGTCATCTCAGCGGTCTGACCCAGACCTGAGCCGGCAACCTTGGCACACGCATCCTCGTCGACGATCATGCGGTTCATCTCTTCGACTGAGGGCAGGGTTGCCCACCCCTGCTCTGCCAGCTTCCACTCGTAGGCGCTCAGGGCGATCTGGTTGGAACCTCGCCTCCGGTCGCTGCAGACAGCGGCAATTGCCTCATCGATGGTGGCGTCGGCGGCCAGCGCCATCGTGCGGGGATTGGAGGCGCGCAGGTCGTCCTCGATCTTCGCGTTGGGGGAGCCATCGTCACACAGCACTGGCCGAAGGGTGCCGTTCTGCATCCTCATCGGCATGGGGCAGTCGTGGCGGGGCAGCTTTCCCTGCGACTTCTTGGCGACTCTGCACGGGTCCTCCTCACTGTCCAGCATCTCCGGGATCTCTGCCGCGGGTCGGAATGTCGTCCAGCCGTGCTCCGCGCGTTTGAACTCATAGGCTTGCGCGAACTGGTAGGAATCCGCGCCGCCGGTCCACACCGTGCACATGGTTTCGACCACCATCGTCCAGGTGGCGTTGGCCGGCAGGGCCATGACCGTGGGGAACCGGGCGGTCAGGTCGGCCCTCACAGCGGGGTTCGGTGACCCGTCGGCGCACAGCACGGAGTCCCAGATGCCGCGCTTGACGGGCACGCCACATGCGGGTTTCGACGAGGTGACTGGTGCGGGTGAACCGGCAGTGTTCGACGGGGTGGTCGCTGCCGTGGTGGGGCTGGTGGTCTGCGAAGTGGTGGCGGTACAGCCTGCGAGCATGGTCAGCGCGAGCAGGGCCGCGACGAGGGGGCGCAGCAACATGGGTCCTTCTTGGTGATGAAAAATGGGCGGAGTTAGCGCAGGACTTCCCACGTGTAGGCGCCTTCGTCGTCCAACATTCTCACGAGGACGATGAAGGAGAGGCCTGTGTCGCGAATGTCTCCGTTGCATCGGAAGCTCGACCCTGCCTCGATCCTGGGTGAGCGTGGGCAGTTGATGGTGACCGGAGTCTGGAGCTCGAGGTACATCTTTCTTTGGATGGTCGTTTCGACTTCATCGGTGTTGAGGGTGGGGGCCCTGTTTGACCAGGCGATGGCTCCAATGAAGATGAGCAGCACAGCCGCGAGCACGGCCGCCACCCAAATACCCGCGTGGCTCGGCCTGGGCGGCTGCAGCAACTGGTGGGGGCTGGGCGTCAGCTGACTTGTCGGGGGGTATTGGACGGCGTGGGCCGGGGCCGCGAAAGCAGCCGTGGTAAAAGTGGGCGCATGAGGCGGGTAGTCGGCGCTGGCACGTGCGGACCCCAGACCAACAGGCATTGGCTCGACGTGCTGCAGCGCAGGGGAGTCGGGTGTTTCAAAAACTGGGGTGCCGCAGTGCCCGCAAAACTTGCTCGTGGCAGTGAGGGAACCGCCACATTGTGTACAGAATGCCATGATTCTCCTGATCGCATCCCAATTGCGACAGGATCCTAGCAGCGCCGGTGCGTGGTCGACCACCAGGGGCTCATTTTCAGTACGAGCGACGATGTGGGCCCAGTCTTCGTCGCCAACCGGGGCATGTTTTGGGGCCCCAAGTTGGAGGAGGGCCAGGCCCGACTGCGTCCCCACTAGCCCAGGTACGTCGGCCCCAGGTGCACACTCGAGCCCGTGTTCAGCCACTTGCCCTTGAACAGCCCGTTGATCACCCGCACGTACTGGCGGCCGCCGACCGTCGAGACGGTGTCGACGAGCGCTGACGACTGGGTCTTCCACTGGCCGTAGACCTCGCTGCCGGCGACATCGAACCCCCGGGCATTCTTCGACACCCCGCGAATCCTCACCCCGGGCTCGAAGAACACCTCGACGGGCTGGGCAAAATCCATCCGGTCGACGTTGAACCCCTCCAGGAATGCCCTGCCCGGCGTCTCGTGGATCCACCATCCCGGCGCCTGCCCGCCGGCGAGCCGGATCCAGGCCCGCTGGTGCTTGTTGGCCCCGGCCACCCCGGCCCGGGCGCCCTGCCGTGAATCAGCCTTCAACCGCGTGTCGGTCTTGAAGGTCACCTGCCAGGTGCGGCCGTCGTCCGAGTCGTCGTCCCACACCTTGCGCAAGGTATAGGTGCCGGCCTTGATGAACACCAGTCCGCCGCCGCGGTGCACCGGGAAGTCGCGTGCCAGCGCGGTCGCCCACCACGCCATGGGGGCATAACCCGTGCGGTCATAGATCGTCCACATCGCCCCCGCATTGGCCGCGTGGTAGAACTTGTGCGTCAGCGGGTCGACCTTGGGGTTGGCGTAATAGAACGAGGCCTGCTGCGGGTTGCGGATCGCCGAGGCGTAATGAGCCGCAGTAGCCATTCCCGCGTGCACCAGCGCCCTTACCTGCTCATGGTGGGTCGCGCTGAACGGCGCCGGATACATCGCGGCCAGTCCGTACAACGCCGTCAGGTGGATGTTGTAGGTCATCGTCGGCGTGCCCCGGGTCGTGGGGAACCCTTCGAACCACAGGTAGCCGGCCTCGTCCTTGGCCGTGACCCACAGGCCCGGGTTGGCGGGGTCGCGCGGCACCGTGAACGCGGCGAACGCCTGCTCGGCGACCCGCACCCACGACGTGTCGCCGGTGAGTTTGTGCATGCCCAGCATCGTCTGCACGACCTGTTGCTGCCCGAAGGCCGACACCCATGGACGAGGCAGGGCGACGCCCTTGTGACTCGTCGGCATGTCATAGGTGGCCCAAAGCGCCCCATTGGCCGGCTTGAGCAGCTGGCGCATGCGGGTGGCCTGGGCGATGGCCGCGTTCAGGTAGCCGGTCTCGCGGGTGATCTCATAGCTCAGCTTGAGTTTGGCGAACCATCCGCCCGATTGCGTCGGGTGGTCGATGAGTTTGCCGTCAGTGCGCCGGTGCAGGATCGTGCCATCAGCCTGCAGCACCTGGTCTGGGGCGGGGTCGTAGCGCAGCGAGACGGGCTTGAACCCGCGGGGCACGTCCGGGGTGTCGGCCGCGCCGAGTGGTGCCGACTTGTTGCCGGACGTCTGCGTCGAGGGTTGGCCGGACGAGCGGCCTTCGTCCTCGAGCAGTGGTGGGGCACCGTCGCCGAGGGTACCGGGGTCGAGGCGAAGGTGGTCCTCGCCCGGGATCAGCGGCGTGTGCCAGGGATGGGCGAAGTGGCGGTACTGGCCGAACGGCAGCAGCAGCGACGAGGTGAAGCCGAACTCGGGGGCGCCGTCGGTGGCGGGCACGTCGGCCATCGCCGGGGACGCCGAGACGCCCAGCACGGACAGCCCTGCGGCGCCGGATGCGCCGAAACCTGCCGCGCCGAGGAGTGTGCGACGGGTCAGCTGGGGGGCTTGGAAGAGGCTGCGTGGGTCGGGCATCACAGGCAAGGATGCTGCCAAGCCCAGATGAGAACAAGGTGAATCTGGGGTGACAAGCTGTTTCGTCACAGTGAAACCCCAAGTCGGCAGGCATGAAGCCGGATCTGTCGGGCCGGTCGCATGATGAGACAACCTGAATGCAGGCTGACAAAAGCCTGTGGAACCCCGGTGGCCCGACGGGTGGTGTCGGCCGGCCCGCTGACGATGGTGGCACTGATGGCACCGATGGGACGGGAGCGTGGCGATGGTGACGGGCTTATTCACGACCCTGCCCGCGATGCTGGGGCTGCTGCTGCTGGGGGTGGTGGGCCTGGGGTGGCCGAGCAGCCCGGCGGCGGGACCGACCCGGCCGCCGGTGTCGAGTGCGCCGGTGTCGACTGCGCCTGTGTCGACTGCGCCTGTGTCGACTGCGCCGTCGATCACCGTGGAGTCGTCCACGGCTGCGTCGTCCAGCGCGATCACCAGCCAACCTGCCGGCCAACCCGTTGTGCAGGCACAGTCGGTGCCGGCACCGGTCAGCGCGGCGACGCACACGCAGCGGCCGCCGATTCGCCACGGGCTTATCCATGCGCCGGGGCAGGACGTCACGCTCGCCGACCTCACGGCCATCTTCGGTGCGAAGGTGTCGACATCGCCGCGTGTGGCCGAGGGGTTGCCGTCGCTCAACCGCGAGATGCGGCTGGCGGGCATCACGACCCCGGAGCGCAAGGCGGCGTTCCTGGCCACCCTGGCCTATGAATCGACGTTTGACTACGCCTTGAACGAGGCCGGGTCCGGTGCGTACTACCGCGGACGCGGCTACATCCAGCTGACGGGTTCGTACAACTATTCGGCGGCGGGCAACCACCTGGGGGTGAACCTGGCGGGCAACCCGAACCTGGCTGCCTCGTTGGAGTGGTCCGCGCCCATCGCCCGCTGGTACTGGACCGTGCACCGGCCGCACTCGAACCAGGCCGCGGACGGCTTCGACATGGGCCTGATCAGCCGATACATCGGTTACGGCGCCTCGAGTTACCAGGACCAGCTGCGCTGCGACGCCTTCAAGCGGGCCTACCAGCACTTCAGCGGCACCCCGGCCCCGGCGTCGACGGTGTGCTACCGGCATTGAGCAGAGGTGCGCGTCGACACCTTTGGGTGCACGTCGACACCTTCCTGCGGGTGTCGGCGTGTTCGTGTGGGTGTCGGGACGGCTGAAGAGGCCGCGGCGTGTTCCGAAGGGTGTCGGCGTCACCACACCCTCCACCACCCAACCACCCCCATCCCACTCGCCCACCCTTGGACTTGCCCGTACGCTGGAAGGCATGCAAACGCGCAGACTTGAGGTGAGCTACGCGCTGCAGCGCCGGGCCACGCTCGAGGCGCTGCGGCGTCCGGGGCGTGCCCTGAATGTCGACGACCCGTGTGATGCCGAGCCATTGCTCGTCAGCTCTGCGAAGCACCACGGTGAACCCAGCGACGTCGAGTGCCCCATCTGCGCCTCGGACGCCATGATGGTGCTGCACTACGTCTTCGGTGACCAGCTGGGGCAGTTCTCGGGGCGCATCAAGTCCCGCGAAGAGCTCGACGAGATGGAGACCCAGTTCGGCGAGTTCACCGTGCGGGTGGTCGAGGTGTGCCCCGACTGCCGCTGGAACCACATGATCACCGCCTTCGTGCTCGGTGATGGCAAGAAGCGCCGCCCGCCGCGGCGCCAGCAAACTGTTGAGGACCTGTATGGCTGACCCGAAGCGCATGGCTGACCCGAAGCGCGGCATGACCGCCAAGGATGCAACCCGGAAGCGCGGCGCCAAGGGCCCGGCCCGCAAGCAGTCGAAGGCCTGGAAGATCATCGGCCGCAGCTTCGCCGTGCTCGGCATCCTCGTGCTGGTGATGGCACTGGCCACCACCATCGCCGCCATCGTGTTCTACCAGCGCACCACGCTGCCCGACCCGAACAAGGACTTCTCGACCAACACGACGTTCATCCATTACAACGACGGCACCACCAAGATGGGCAACTTCGCGGTGCAGAACCGCCAGACGGTGCCGTACGACCAGATGAACCAGAACATCAAGGACGCCGTGATCGCGGCCGAGAACCGATCCTTCTGGACCGACCGCGGCATTTCACCCAGCGGCATCGCCCGCTCGGCGCTGTCGATCATCCGCGGCGGTGAGATCACCGGCGGCGGGTCGACCATCACCCAGCAGTACATCAAGATCTATTACCTCACCAGCGACCGCACCATGACGCGCAAGCTGCGTGAACTGGCGCTGGCCGTGAAGATGAACCGCGAGGTCGGCAAAGAGGACATCCTGCGCGACTACCTCAACACCATCTATTTCGGTCGCGGCGCCTACGGCATCCAGGCCGCCGCCCGGGCCTACTTCCTCGTCGACGCCAAAGACCTGACCGTCGAGCAGTCGGCCGTGCTCGCCTCAGTGCTGAACAACCCGAGCCTGTTCGACCCGTCCGAGGGCGAGAAGAACGCCGGACGCCTGCTCGACCGCTACCGCTACGTGCTCGACGGCATGCTCGAGATGGGCACGATCACCCAGGCCGAACACACCAAGGCCTATGCGGCGCTGCCGACGTTCCCCGACATCCCGCTGAACAATCGCTACGCCGGTCCGCAGGGCTTCTTGATGAAGTTGGTGCGCGACGAACTGCTCAACCGGGGCTTCACCGACGCACAGATCAACGGCGGGGGACTGCAGGTCACCACCACCTTTGACAAGAAGCTGCAGGACGCCGCCGTCACCGCGGCCCAGCAGTACACGAAGACGGCCGCCGACAGCGCCCGCCCCAAGCAGGACGCCTCGAAGCTGCACGTCGCCATCAGCTCGGTCGATGCCACCAACGGTGAGGTGCTGGCGCTCTATGGCGGGGCCGACTACCTGAAGAACAGTCGCAACTGGGCCACCACGGCACGCCCGGCGGCGTCGACGTTCAAGGCCTATGCCGCTGTCGCCGGACTGCGTGACGGGTTCAGCCTGCGCAGCACGTTCAACGGCAACACGTTCACCCCCGACGGTGACACGTCCACAGTGCGCAATGAGTTCAGCCACCAGTACGGTGATGCCGTGAGCCTGCTGCGTGCCACGGAACAGTCGATCAACACCGCGTTCGTCGACATGACCCAGCAGATGGACGACGGCCCGACCCAGGTCATCAAGGCCGCCAACGACGCCGGTGTGCCCACCGGCGCCGGCTGGGACCTCAACAACCGCATCTCGCTCGGCACCGCCGAGGTCAGCCCGCTCGACAATGCCATCGGTTTCGCCACCTTCGTCAACGAGGGCAAGCGGTCGACCGCGCACGTGATCAAGCAGGTCAAGGACGCACAGGGCAACGTCGTCTACACCGCCAACACCACCCCCACCCAGGCCATCGAGCCCGACATCGCTGCCGACGTCACCCACGCGCTGAAGTCGGTGGTCGACCAGGGCACCGGCGGCGCCGTGCGCAACCTGGGCCACGACATCGCCGGCAAGACCGGCACCTCGGGTGTGGGCGATGCGATCACCTCGGCCTGGTTCGTGGCCGCCACCCGGCAGATCTCGACGTCGGTGATGTACGTCGCCGGCGACCAGGGCACTGGTGACCTCGACCCGTACAAGCGGCCCGGTGACGGCACGTTCTATGGCGGCACCTACCCGGCGCAGACCTGGGCGGCCTACATGAAGGTCGCGCTCGAGGGCCGCGAGAACCAGCCGTTCGCCGAGCCGGTGTTCGTGAACTCGAACAAGACCTCGTCCCAGACGCCCACCGCGATCCAGTCGACGCCGAGTGCGCAGCCCTCGAGCACAGCGCCCTCGACCAGCGCCGCACCGTCGACCAGTCAGGCCCCGTCCAGCGCCCAGACGACCTCACAGGCACCGACGATGACCGCCACCCAGACGTCTGAGGCACAAACCACGGCAGCCGAAACCTCAGCCCCGCCGGCGTCCGAGACCACCCGCACCGGACCACCGGGCCGACCGACCGACCTGTTGCCCTCCGAGATACCCACGGGGGCCAATACATGAGCCTGCGGGTGGATCCGGGTCGCATCGGCGGCCCGACCGGTCGTCATGCGCGCAGGCAGGGGATGTTCTTCGACCCTGCCCCGTGGCTGATCCTGGTCGCCACCCTTGTCTGGGCCCTCAAGATGGGCCACCAGTCGTTCTGCCAGCAGAGCCAGGTCGACGCACCCGTCAAGACCATGATGCGCATGTGCTATTCGGACGTGCCCATCGTGTGGCAGTCCAACGGCCTCGGCACGGGCGCCGCGGCCGCGGGCGGCACGATCCCGCAGACCCCGGTCGTGGCCGCCATCATCGACATCGGCCGCGCCATCACCGGGCTGTTCACCCCCGTCACCCCGACGGCTTCACCGCAGCAGGTGCTCGACTCGGGCAATGTGTTCATGGTCGTCAACGCCGTCGTGCTGTCCTGCTTCTTCCTGGCCTGGGTCATCGCGCACATGGTGATGGGCCGCGGTTCAACCGTCGGCATCGCCCGCGACGCGACCGGTCGGCTCACGGCCGCCCCCCGCCGCAGCTGGGACGGTGCCTACATCGCCACCTCGATCGGCATCTTCACCTGCGCGCTGCTGAACTGGGACCTGGTCGCCCCTGCGCTCACCGCGCTCGCGCTGATGGCCTGGTCGACCGGACGACCTGTGCTCGCGGGCGTGCTCACCGGACTGGCGCTCGGCGCGGGCATTGCCCCGGCGGTGCTGGTGGTCGCCATCACGGTGCTCTGCGTGCGGGCCGGCCTGCTCGACGTGCTCGCCCGCTACATCATCGCCACCGGAGCGGCCCTGGCAGCCATTTCCGTCGCCGCCCTGGCACTGAACCCCGAGTCGCTGCGCCGGTCGTACCTCGCGCTGCTCGACCCCCAGGTGGGCTACGGCTCGTTCTGGTGGATCCTGCAGGAGCAGGGTTGGACGCTCGGCGCCGAACCTGCGCTGTCGAAGCTGCTGGTCGCCGCCGCCATGGGTGGGGTGGTGCTGCTGGCCTTCCAGGCACCGGCCCGTCCCCGGGTGGCGCAGGTCGCGGCGCTGCTGGTGCTCGTCGGGCTGGTGCTGGCCCCCACCTACAGCCCCCAGTACGTGCTGTGGGCGGTCGGCTTCGTGGCGCTGGCCCGTCCGAGACTGCGCGACTGGGCCCTGTGGAGCCTGACCGAAGCGCTGTACTGGGCCGCCGTCTGGGGCCACCTGCAGGGCAACCTGCGCCTGGGCGTCAACGACGACGGCGCCTACCCTCTGGCCATCATCGTGCGGCTGCTGGGCGCAGGCTGGATGATCTGGAAGATCGCCGACGACATGCTGCACCCCTGGGACGACGAGGTGCGCGTCGGCATGGTGGACGACCCGCAGGGCGGCCCGCTCGACTACGCCCCCGACGCGTCCTGGATGAAGAACCCGCCGCCGGCGGTCGTGGCCCGGGACGAGACGCCCGAGCCCGGCACGCAGCCCGTCGCACCACCGAGCCCGTCGACCAGCCGCCGATGAGTGTGCGGGCAGCGGGTATGCGGGCAGCGACGGCGGCCCGCGGCCGCCGCATGGGCACGTCGGCCGAGGCGAAACTCGTCGTCGCGCTGGTCTGGGCGGCGACCCGGGTCGGACTGGTCATCGTGTTGCTGTGGTCGCTGCTGCGCGGCAGCTTCACGCTCACCGAGGCCCTGTCGGGGTGGGACGCCGAGCACTACATCCGGCTCGCCGACCACGGGTATTCCGGCCTGAACGACTGGGCATTCTTCCCCGGGCTGCCATTGGTGCTGCGCGGGGCGTCCGCGATCGGCATCGCACCCCCGGTCGCCGGGGCGCTGCTGTCGCTGGTCAGCTCGGCGTTCGCCGCAGCAGCGCTGTACCGGCTGGGCAGCCAGGGCTGGGGCTGGGGCAAGAAGCACCAGCCGGTGGCCGGGGCCATCGCTGCGAGCGCCTGGCTGCTCGCCCCGACCACGGTGTTCACCACCGTCGCCTATACCGAGGCACCCTTCTGTGCAGCCGCGTTCTGGGCCTGGGAACGCGCCCGCGCCGGCAAGTGGCCTGCCGCCGCCGTGCTCGCGGCGTGTGCGTGCACGCTGCGGGTCTCGGGCCTGTTCCTGATCGCCGCGCTGTGCGTGCTGGCCATTGTGGGCAATGACCGCGACGACCAGTTGCACCGCTCGAAGCGGGCGACGGACTGGCGCTCCCGGGTCGGCAACGCCGCCTGGCTGGTCATCCCCGCCGCCGCGCTGCTCGCCTACCCGGCCTGGCTGTACACCCAGACCGGGTCGTGGCTGACCTGGTTCGAGGCGCAACAAGTGGGCTGGTCGCGCCAGTTCACCCCTCCGCTCGAGGCATTGCAACGCACCCTCGACGCGGCCGTACCGTCCGCATGGCCCGATCGTCCACGGGTGGCGCTCATCTTCGCCGCCGAGGTCATCTCGATGGCCGTGGGCGTGTCGGTCACGCTCGTCTGCCTGGTGCGCCGCCGCTGGGCCGAGGCGACGTGGGTGGGTCTGCAGGTGGTCGCCCTGGGCACCAGCTACTGGTACATGTCGATCAACCGGGCGGTGCTGCTGTGGTTCCCGCTGTTCCTCGCCATCGGGGCGGTGCTGGGCCAGCCGTTCCAACGCCGGACGGGGCCCTGGCGGGTGCCGGTCGCGATGCTGATCGGGGTGCTCGCGGCGATCTCTGCGCTGGTCGCGGCCGGGTGGGCCTGGTTGCTGTACACGTGGCAGTGGGCATCATGACGGGACGGGAGCCATGACCGCAGTACGAAACCTCGCCGGCTGGGCGCTGCTGCCAGCGCTGGTGGTGATGCAGTTCTTCGACCTGCGCCGCGGGCTCGTGGGGCCGGACTGGACGTGGAGCGCCTTCCTGGTCGGCTATGCCCTGGTCGTCGTGGCCGGGTTGCCCCTGGTCTGGTCACGCCTGCGCGAGGTCGGTCGTCCGGGTTGGGTCGCCATCGGGGCATTCACGGCGGTGCTGGCGTATGCGGCGGTCTCTGCCGTCGTCAGCGGCCAGTCGTTGGTGACCTCGAGGACGAGCCCCGCCGTGGTGCCACCCGACACGTTCACGGGCCCGCTGCTGGTGCACCGGTTGGTGCCGCTGGCGACGGCCTGGCTGACGATGGCGGCCGCTGTCGTGGCTGTGCTGCTGGTGCCGGCCGGGCAGCGGTTGGCGCGGCTGTGGTGGGCGGCGGTGGCGCTGGTGCTGACGTCGCTGGTGGCCTGGCCGCGGGCGGTGCTGGTGCACGACTCGCCGCGGCTGGCCACAGGCATGGGCGGGTCGGCGACGATCCACCTGGTCTTTCTGCTGTGCGCCGGGGTGTTCATGGGCGCGGCGATGGCGGGGCACCGGGTGCGCTGGTCGCTGGTCGGGGCAACCTCGTCGGTGCTGTGCGTGGTGCTGACCGGTTCACGGGCCGGGGTGCTGACGCTGGCGGTGTTCGTCGTGGTGGTGCTGGCCTGGCTCGGTGGCCGCATCAACCGCCGGCTGGCGGGGCTCGTGCTCGCCGGGGTGGTGCTGGTCGGGGCCGCGGTGGTGGCGTTCGTGCCGGCGGCCCGGCATGTGCTGGTCTTCGGCGATGAACTGCGCCAGCGCAACCTGGCGACGGCATGGTCGGTGTTCACCGAATCGCCGACGAATGTGCTGGTCGGGGTGGGTTCTGGTCGGCTGTGGCCGTGGTACTCGTTCGACGCCCGCTGGTATGTGGTGCCGTGGCGCGGCGAGGTCGGCTCATCGGCCGGGGTGGTGCTGACCAACCCGCACTCGGTGCTGCTGGGGGTCGGGGTTGAGCTTGGCATGGTCGGGCTGGCGATGGTCGGCGTGCTGGTGGCGGTGCTGGTGTGGCGGGCGGTGCAGGTGTGGCGCCGCCCCGTTGACGGGGCGAGCGCCTCGTTGCTGCCGGGGGACAGCTGGCGCGATGGCATCGTCCTCGCCCTGGCGGCTGGACTGGTGGCGTTCGCGTTCGACTTCTACCTGTTCAAGAACTTCGCGGTCAGCTTCTGGTGGTGGGTGTGCTTCGCGGCGGTGTTCAGTCGGGCACCATCCCCGAGCGAGCGTTAACCCCCCGCGGTTGCCCTTCATCACCACCGGCGGTATGTTTCGTCCACGTTGACACCTTGGTGTGCGCGTGACACGGTTGTGCGGGTGTCGGGGTGTTCCCAAGGGTGTCGGCGTGCACCGAGGGGGGTGGCCGCGAACCACCCAACCCCAGCCTCAGTCGTGGGGGCTGGACGAGGGCATTTGCCGAGCCGCTTCATCACCACCGGCGGCATGTTTCGTCCACGTTGACACCTTTGTGTGCGCGTTGACACGGTTGTGCGGGTGTCGGGGTGTTCCCAAGGGTGTCGGCGTGCACCGAGGGGGGTGGTGGGGTCGCGAACCACCCAACCCCAGCCTCAGTCGTGGCGGCGTGCCCGCACGTCGACCTCACCCAGCACCCGCGCCACCTCACGCACCCGCGCAGCCCACGAGTGGTCGTCCCTGACCGCCAGCACCTTGTCGCGGGCCCGGCTGACCAGCTGCGGGTGCGCCACGAGCTCGCGCAACAGTTCGGCGAAGGCCTCGCGGCGATAGGGCACGGTCCAGCCGACGCCGTTCTCGGCGACGAACCGGCCCGCGAGCGACCCCTCGCTGGCGATCATCGGCAGCCCGTGGCCCAGGTATTCATAGACCTTCAGCGGCGCGGCGAAGTTCCAGTACTCCTGCGGTTCGGTCGCGACCACCCCGATGTTGGCCGCCGCGAAGTACTTAGCCGTGCCCGGGCCATTCTCGTGCACCACGGTGATGCTGTCGTCCAACCATTCGGCGTAGTCAGCACGCGAGTTCGCCCACTCGTCCGGGCGGGTGCACAGGGTGAACTGCACCGGCGGCACGGCGTGCACCCCCGCCATGAACTCATGCATGCGGTAGTTCTGCTTGGTGCCGCCCACATAGAACAGCCGCACCGGGGCGGGCGTGGGTTCGGGGTCGGGGGCACCGCCCTCGTGGCCGGGCGGCAGCGCCGAGACCGGCACCTGGCGGGGCAGCGGCACATAGGCCGCCATCTCGGTGCTCGGCAGAAACAGGTGGTCGAGCGTGCGGCCATAGGCGGCCAGGTCAACGTTGTAGAACAGCTTGGCCCCGAGGCGTTTCGGCAGCGTCGTGCCGGCCTTGTACATCGGGAACCGCCAGTGGATGTCGCGGTAGAACAGCCCCACCGGCACATGGTGCCCCCGCAGCTGGTGGAAGAAGCTGAAGTCGAGCAGCGGGTGGGTGGGCAGGTGGTGCGACTCGGTGAGCGCGGTCGGCATCGTCGAACTTTCCGAATAGCAGAACTCGAAGCGCCTGCCCGCGCGGATGTCGTGCATTACCTGCCCGATCGCCTCACGGCGCTGGGCCGCGTCACCGGCGACCACCGCCACGTCGTACTGCTCTTCGAACGCCCGCAACATCTTCACCGGACGCACGCCGCCCCCGGTGGGGTTGCTGAACTGCAGCGCGTAGGGCACGTGGTAGATGACGCTCGCCTTGGTCATGGGTGGGAGTCTAGGGCGGCGGCGCGTCCGCTCGGTATTCTCGGCACATGCCACGCGCCGTCGTCCTGCTGACCAACGTCTTCCCGTTCCACAAGGGCGAGGAGTTCCTCGAGAACGAGATCGGCCACCTCGCCGCCGGTTTCGACCGCGTCGTCATCGTCGCCACGCAGGTGCCCGCCGACGCGTCCCAGACCCGGACGGTGCCCGACAACTGCACGGTGCTGCGCGCGGGGGGCCCGCGGCCCACCGGGCTGGCGGCGGCGACGACCGTGGCCCGGGGTGCGCTGCACGTGCTGCGCCGCGGCCCCGGCGGGGCACCGCTGCACCCGGGCAAGGTCGCCACCGAATCGCTGTTCGAGGGCCGCGCCCAGCAGTCGATGCGTGAGCTGGCCCCACAGCTCGACGCGCTGGGGCTGGGCAGCTTCGAGCAGGTCGTCGTGTACTCCTACTGGTTGCATGTGACGGCACGCGTGGGCATGCTGCTCGCCGATGAACTGCGCCGCCGCGGTGTCGCCGTGGGCAAGCTCGTCAGCCGTGCCCACCGCTACGACCTGTACCCCGAGGAATCCCCGTTCGGCCACGTACCCGAGCGGGGCCTGCTGCTGGGTGCCTATGACGAGGTGCACCCGGTCTCGGACCACGGCACGGCCCTGCTGCAGCGCACCTGGCCGCGGTTCGCCCCCAAGGTCACCACCCGCCGGTTGGGCACCCGCGACCCCGGCGCACCGGTCGAGTGCCGCCAGCAGCCCGCGCGCGTGGTGTCGTGCTCGTTCGTGGTGCCGGTCAAGCGGGTCGACCGCATCCCGGGGATTCTCGCGGGCCTCGAGGGCGGGGTGGCCTGGACACACTATGGCTCGGCGGGTCAGGGCTCGGCGGGTCAGGGTTCGGCGGGTCAGGGCACCGGTGACCTGCTCGACCAGGTGCGCACCGAGGCCGAGCAGACCCTCGGCCCGGGGCATGCCGACCTGCCGGGCTATGTCGCCAATGCCGAACTGGCCGACCGCTACCGCGAGCTGCGGCCGGTGGCATTCCTCAACGTCTCCGAATCCGAGGGCGTGCCGGTCTCGATCATGGAGGTCATCGCCCTGGGCATTCCGGTGGTGGCGACGGACGTCGGTGGGGTCGGCGAGATCGTGATCGACGGCGTCAACGGCTACCTGCTGCCCAAGGATTTCGAGGACGCGCAAGCGGCATCGGCACTGAATGCGCTGGTCACGGCCCCGCCCGAACGCTATGCCGAGATCTGCCGCGCCGCTCGCGCCAGGTGGGAAGAGGCGTTCAACGAGGCCGTCGTCTACCCGGCCTTCGTCCAGGAGCTCACCAGGCCGCCGCTTCTGCCTCGTCCTCATCAGCTGACCGACCGAAACCACGGTCGTACTGCCAGCTGACCAGCAGGGCCAGCCCGACGAAGACGACCAGCAGCCCGAACATCGACCAGGCCACCCAGTTCATGGTGGCGAGAAGGTCTTGTGGCAGCACCCAGATCAGCGTCAGCGGCACCACGCAATAGGCGATCGAGAACAGCAGCATCGTGAACTGCCGCTTGACCACGACGAACACCGTGCTGATCGGCGACGTGATGAAGTTCAGGTAGAGCCAGGGCACCAGCACGCGGGCGATGTCGCCGGCCAGCTGCCACTGGCTGCCCAGCACGAACGGCAGGATCCACGGCGACAGCCACCAGATCAGCGCGAACGGGATGATGCCGACGACCGCTGACCGCAGCACCGCCCGCCACACGATCGAGGTCATCTGCCCGCGCCTGACCGTGGCCAACCGCTGGAAGAACACCTGCGAGACCGCGGCATTGATCAGACCCATCGGGGCCTGCAGCAGCCGCCAGGCCATGCCGAACTGGCCCACCGGTCCACCGGCATACCGGGCTGCGATCAAGAAGTTGATGCCGTTCAGCCGCACCGCATCGACCAGCGCATTGGGGCCGTTGAGGGCGGGCATCTTCCAGTAGCGACGGGCAAGCGCACCCTTGGATGCCGGCGCGGCCGTGTCGGGGTCGAACCGGTACTGGCCACGGGTGTTGCGCATCAGGTTGACAAGCGAGGCCAGGTAGCCGGCGACGGTGGCCAGCACCAGTCCCGAGACACCCATGCCGACCAGGCCGGTGCCGATCTGCAGGCCCGAGACGGCGCCCGACTGGTAGATCTTGTTCTGCGCCACCTGGCGGAAGTTCTTGGTGCGGGTCAGCCAGTACGACATCACGCCCAGCTGGGTGACCAGCCACACGATCGGCCCGACCGCATAGAGCCAGTTGCGCAGCGAGCGTTCGATCGCGGGGGCATTCGGGTCGGACTGGTCGGTGAGCAGATGGGCGAACGTCGGGCCGAGCCAGACCATCACCACGATCGTGACCAGGCTGACGACGACGTTGATCCAGGTGCTCAGCCGCAGCAGCTGCCGGGCGTCGTTGTCGCTGCGTGGCAACACGATGGCCAGCTCGTAGCGGCCGGCGGCGATGGGCACCACCGTCGAGACGGCCGACATGATGAGCACGTAGACACCGAACTCGATGGGCGTGAACAACCGCGCGACAAAGATCATGGCCACGAACTGCAACACCTGCGCCGACGCGGTGCCGGTCATCAGGGTCAGCACATGCTTCAGGAACTCCTGGCCCGACAGCTTCTGGCGCAGCTTCGCCATCAACCCGGACGACGCGGGCGCCTCGTGGGCCGGGGCCGCAGCGGCGGGCGCGTCCTCGGTGGGGTCGGGGGCCACCTCAGGGCGCGGATCGTCACTCACAACGCACCATGCTACGTGGTCGCGCCGCGTGACAGCCCGGCGGCGCGGGCACCCGCGGGCGCGGCACTGGCAGACTGGCCCCATGCGCCTACTCGTGCTCACCCGGGCCTTTCCGTACCCACCCGGCGAGCAGTTCGTCGCGCCCGAGGCCGCCCACTGGGCGGGGCCCGGACGACGCGTCACCGTCATGCCCTGGGCTGCTGCCGGCGAGCCGGTCGGGGTGGACGAGCGCATCACCGTCGACCTGACGCTGGCCCGGGCCACCAGCCGCCAACGGACCCTCGCGACGGCGAAAGCGCTGGTCAGCCCGTGGTTGTTCCGCGACCTGCGCTGGTTGCGGTCGCAGCGCCGACTGAACCGCGCCACCGCCACCGAGGCGCTGCAGGCCACCCGCAATGCGCTGTTGGTGCGCGACCTGCTGCTCGACGACGCCCGCCGCCACGGCCGCATCGATGTGGTCTACAGCTACTGGTTCGACGTCTGGACCCTCGGCGCACTGCTCGCCACACGTGCCGACCCGGCCGCGGTGGGCCATGTCGCCACCCGCGTGCACGGTTATGACCTGCACGAGTCGCGCCACGCTGCCGGGTTCCATGGGCTGAAGCGACAGCTCGCGGGCGACCTCGACCTGCTGCTGCCCGTCTCGGTCAGCGGGGGACAGGTCGCCGTCAAGACCTTCGGCGTACCGGCCGGGGTGGTGCACCACGCCCCGCTGGGTACGCCGATCCCGGCACAGCGGGCCGCGACGTCGGCGCCCGGCCACGTGGCCATCCTCAGCGTCGCCAGCGCCCTGCCCGTCAAACGCATCGACCGTCTGGTCGACGCCGCCCGCCTGCTCGCCGAGTCTCGCCCCGACCTTCAGGTCTCGTGGACGCACCTGGGTGGCGGCACGCTGCTGCCCGAGCTGCGGGCCAGGGCCGCGCAGGGCACCCCGCCGGCCAACCTCACGGTCACCTGGGCCGGGCAGGTCAGCCCCGACGAGGTCACTGCGCATCTGGCCGGCCAACCGGTCGACGTGTTCGTCAACACCTCAGAATCAGAGGGCGTGCCGGTCTCGATCATGGAGGCCATGGCCCACGGCGTGCCGGCCCTCGCCCCGCGGGTGGGGGCCATCGACGAGCTCGTGCCCGCCCAGGGCCCGGGCGGTGCGTTGCTGGGGTCGTCCCCGACGCCGCACGAGATCGCCGAAACCCTCGCTGACTGGGCCGAACGCGCCAAGCTGCGGGCCGAAAGGGAGGCGGCGCATATGATCGTGGCCGACCGATACGACGCCGACGCGAACGCGGTGCAGGTGGTTGACCTGCTCGCCGCGCTGGCCGAACCCAGGAGCCACGCGTGAGCCAGACCGAGCAGGCGCCAGCACGGCAGGGACTGGCCGAACGCTGGTTCGGCACGGCCACCCCGGTGAGGTTCACGCGGCGCACCCGGTCGGCCGCATTCCTGCTGTGGGTGGTGGCGGTCTTCCTGATCCTGCGGCTGCCGCTGAGCGTGGTGCTCGCGGGGCTGCTGCCGCTCGTCGTGCTGGTCTGGGACGGCATCCGCTGGCCCCGCCCGCAGACGGCGCTGCTGTGGCTGTTCCTGCTGACGAGCCTGGTCACCTCGACCTATGCCTGGCTGACCAATCCGGGTGTGCCGGTGGTCAACAACGCCACCATCATGGCCGTGCTCATCGTGATGACCGCGGCGATCACCTGCACCAGCGCCACCCGCGACGCGCTGCGGTTCTTCATGAACGGCATCCTGTTCGGGCTGTGGGCCTGCCTGCTGAGCGGCATCTTCGAGGTGATCAGCGGCGTCAAGCTGCTGCCGTTGATCTATCCCGATGCCAATACCGCCGCCGCCGTGGCCGGCAACCGGTTCATCGTGGCCGGGTTCTTTCCCAATTACAACGACTTCTCGGTGGCCATGGCCATCTTCGGGGTGCTGCTGACGGCACAGCTGCTGCTCGGCGCCCGCGTGGGCCCGCTGGTCAAGATCGCCCGCATCGGTGCCCTGCTGGCGCTGACGTTCTTCATCGTCGTCATCGGCTCACGCGGTGCCCTGATCGGGCTCGGGCTGGGCATGGTGCTGGTGGCGCTGACCGCGGCCCGGCTGCGTCGGCGCCGGTTGCTGTCGGTGCCGAACATGCTGGTGCTGTTGCTGTGTGTGCTGGCGGCGGGCATGTTCTTCATGGCCACCCCGTTCGTGCAGGACAGCTCGACGGCGCTGCGCGGCGACATCATCGGCAACACCATCCAGATGCTGCTCGACGACCCGCACCGGCTGTGGGCGGGCTGGAGCAACATGGTGCTTTTCCGCGAGGACGCGGCGCTGCTCTATGAAGAGATGCTGATGGACCCGCACAACCTGCTGCTCGAACTGGTCACCATGTATGGCCTGCCGGCGATGATCACTTATGTGCTGGTCTGGGCCTATGTGCTCTATCGCGGGGTGTGGCAGCTGCGCATCACCGCCGGTTGGCGCGAGGTTTCGGCTGTGTGCATCACCGTGCTGATGCCGGTGCTGGGCATCGTGCCGAGTTCGACGCTGCGCTACTACTGGGTGCACATGTTCCTGGCGGCTGCGTTCGCGGCGCTGCAGATGCAGGCCAAGCGGCGCCGGACGATCATCGCCCGGGCTGGGGCGCCGTCCACCCCCTGACGCCCGTCCGGGATTGCCGCCCGGCGGCAGGTTTGCCCCTTGGCGGGAACTTTGCCGCCCGGCGCCGCGCGGCAAACTTCCCGCCGGCAGGCAAACTTCCCGCCGGCAGGCAATCTTCCCGCCGGCAGGCAATCTTCCCGGCTCAGCCCTGAACTGCCGCCGCCCGCCGCTGGCGGCGTCCCACGGTCAGGTCAAGCGCAACCGCGGTCAGGAAGCCCAGCGCCAGCGCACCCACGACCGAGACGGCCAGCAGTTCGGGCGTGGTCGACGGCTCGGGCTGCAGCGGACCCTGCTGCACATAGATCGCCTTGGCGGCCAGCGCCACGCCACCGTCGGTGCCGGCCGACTTCGGCGCCTCGGTCACGAACGAGTCGGTGATCGCCTTCACCCGGGCCAACGCCTCATCGGACGAGGCACCCGTGACGTCGAGGTTGATGATCAGCGAGTTGCTGGGCCAGCCCACCTTGACGTCGGCCCCGAGCTTCGACCCGGTCAACTTGCCGGACGGGTCGAGCACCTTGGCGGCGGGGTCGAGCACCAGCGGCGCATTCGCCAACTGGGAATAGCTGCGCGCCACCATCGGCAGCATCGCCGCCTGCTGGGTCGCCTCGGCCTCGGACTGCACCTCGCCGGGCACCAGCGCGATGGTCGAGCGGGCGACATAGGTGTCGGGACGCGTGAACGCGAACACGCTGCCAGCCGCGAGCACGACCGCGGCGACGATGACCGCCGGCAGCAGGTAGCGCTTCAGCGAAATGACGTAGCCGACCACGTCGAGGGCCTTGTCGTCCTCGTACAGGGTCTCGACGGCAGACGTCTGGGTGCGGGTCACCTGGCTGGCGGCAGTGGTCTCAGTCACGCGCCCATCGTAGATGCTGTTCGCCCGGGGGGTGGGTACGGCGGGTCTCGTGAGGCGCTGATTGGCCCGGCAATTTGTTGTCACCGTACGCTGGAGTTCATGCCCTCACGTCCATCCGCGACCCAGCGCGCCTCGTCGCGCCCGGTCACAGGCAGGACGAGGCTGGCCCGCGGCTTTCAACACAGCAGCCGGCTCGCGCAGGCAATCACCTGGTACGGCTGGGCCTACATCATCTGGATCGGCGTCATGTCGGTCGTCAACTTCGAGGCCCCGGTGCGGGGTCTTGGCTACGTCACCGCCTTCACGATCGCCTCGATCGCGTTCGTGGTGGTCGGCGTCGTGCTCATGGTGCTGCGCTACCGCGAGGGCCGTCAGCTCGCCGACCTGCCCGTGCCTCCCGAACAGCAGACGGCGGCGGTGCCCAGCCGCGGCCCGTGGGCCGACGAGCAGCGCTCCCGGCAGCTGACCGGCCTGTCACTGCGCGGTGTGCGCCCCGGGCGGTTCGTGCCACGACAGTTCGGCCGGCTCTCGGCGGTGGCGTGGGCCTGCATTGCCGCGGTCACCGTGCTGTTCGGCTATGCGATGGCCACCACGTTCTTTCACCGGCAGTTCATCTGGGTGGGTTTCGCCCACGTCGTCACCGACGTGCCCAAGGCGATCATCTGGATCCCGCTGGTCAACGGGCTGTGCGCCGCCTGGGCCGGGTTCGTCGTGATGGCGGTGACCCCACGGCTCGGACGACTGCGCCTGCTCTGGTGGATCTCGTTCGCCCTTGTGCCGATGACCGTGCTGGGCTGGCTGCGCGTCACGATCACCCAGGGCCAGTTCGAGCCGCGCGTCTGGACGCAGCTGGGCGGCGCGGCCGTCTACCCTGGCGCGCTGATGGTCGCCGCGGGCATCGCACTGGCGAGCTTCTTGAGCCATTACCGGCCGCGTGCGTCGATGTACTTGTTCGTGGCGCATGTGGTGCTGCTGCTGGCCACGGGGTCGCGGGGTGGCCTGCTGATGCTGGGCGCGTTCGTGGTGCTGCTGGTCATCCGGCTGAACCGCACCCACACCGGTGCTGGTGAACGCCTGCGCCGGTTGCCGGTGCGGGTCTATGTGCTGGGCGGGTTGGCGGTGCTGGTGGCCGTGTTCACATCGCCGATCCTCGGCAGGTTGGACGAGCGCAGCGCCGGGCGGCTGATGACGTGGCGGGTCGGCATGGGTGCCTGGAATGACAGCCCCGTGCACATGCTCTTCGGGGTCGGTTCGGGCTCGATCTGGCCCTGGTTCGCCTATGAGTCCGGCTGGCAGGCCCACCCGTGGCGCAGCCGGGTGACGGGCCCGTTCGGCTACACGCTGTACCACTCGCACTCGCTCTATCTCGAGGTGCTGGCCGAACTCGGCATCATCGGGCTGTTGCTGCTCGCCGCCGTGGTGTGGCCGATCGCGACCCGCTGGCTGCGGGGTGCCAGCACGGCGAACGTGGTGCTGACCTCGGCCGTGGCGGCATGCCTGGCGGGCATGGCCTTCGACCTGTACGTGTTCAAGAACTTCGGCGTCTCGCTGGTGTGGTGGACGGGCGTGTTCGGTGCGTTGCTCGGCGGCGTCGACCAGAGACCCGGTGTGCTGCGCAGCGGGTGATGCCGGCTTGCACGTCATGGCGCGCGTGTTTGCGCGGTGCGCTGATCGCGGCCAACGCCTGCGTGACAGAATGGCGGGCGTGCCACCTGAACGGGTGCCGCACCCCGTGGACTGGAGGAACCTCTTGAGCAACGCACGCATTCAGCCCAGTGCCGACCTGGACGACGGCGTCCAGATCGGTGACGGCTCGTCCATCTGGCACCTGGCGCAGGTGCGCGGCGGTGCGGTGATCGGCGAGAACGTCGTCGTCGGGCGCGGCGCCTACATCGGCAGCGGCGTCCATGTGGGCGACAACTGCAAGATTCAGAACTACGCGCTGGTCTACGAACCCGCCCACCTCGAGGACGGCGTGTTCATCGGCCCTGCGGCGGTGCTGACGAACGACACATTCCCGCGGGCGATCAACCCCGACGGCAGCGCCAAGAGCGCCCACGACTGGGAACCCGTCGGCGTCACGCTGAAGCAGGGCAGTTCGGTCGGCGCGCGTGCCGTGTGCGTGGCACCGGTGACGATCGGCCGCTGGGCGACTGTTGCGGCGGGCGCTGTCGTCACCAAGGATGTGCCCGACTACGCTCTGGTGGCAGGGGTGCCGGCCCGCCGGATCAAGTGGGTGGGGCGTTCCGGGTTCCCGCTCGAACAGATCGGCGAGGGCCGATTCAAGGATCCGATGACCGGCGATGAGTTCGTCGAAACCAACGAAGTGCTGACTCTTGTGGAGGAGAACAACTGATGTCTGCTGCTGAGTTCATCCCGCCGGCCAAGCCGCTGATCGGGGACGAGGAGCGCGAGGCTGTCGACCGCGTGCTGCGCTCGGGCATGATCGCCCAGGGCCCCGAGGTCGCCGCCTTCGAGAAGGAGTTCTCGGAGCACTTCAAGCTCGACCGCGCATGTGTGGCGGTCAACTCCGGCACGTCGGGCCTGCACCTGGGTCTGCTCTCGTGTGGCATCGGCGCGGGTGATGAGGTGATCGTCCCGTCGTTCACGTTCGCGGCGACCGCGAACTCGGTGGCGCTGACCGGTGCCACGCCGGTGTTCGCCGACATCGACCCGCAGACCTTCTGCCTGGACCCCGCCTCGGTCGAGGCGTCGATCACCGAGCGCACCAAGGCGATCATGCCGGTGCACCTGTACGGCCACCCGGCCAACATGGTGGCGCTGCGTGAGCTGGCCGACAAGCATGGCCTGCAGTTGTTCGAGGACGCCGCGCAGGCCCACGGCGCCTCGCTGAATGGCACGCCCGTCGGCGCGTTCGGCGAGTTCGCGATGTTCTCGCTGTACCCGACCAAGAACATGACCTCGGGTGAGGGTGGCATGGTGTCGGCCGCGAACGAGACCATCGAACGCAACCTGCGCCTGTACCGCAACCAGGGCATGCTGCAGCAGTACCACAATGAAGTCGTGGGCCTGAACAACCGCATGACCGACATTCATGCCGCGATTGGCCGGGTGCAGTTGACCAAGGTTGATGCGTGGACCGCGACCCGCCAGCAGAACGCGGCGTTCATGTCGGCCAACCTCGAGGGTGTCACCCCGCCGCATGTGGCCGAGGGTGCGGTGCACGTCTACCACCAGTACACGATCCGGGTTGCTGAGGACCGTGACAGCCTGGCCAAGGCGCTGAAGGATGAGTACAACATCGGCTCGGGCATGTTCTACCCGGTGCCGAATCACCGTCTGAAGCCGTTCCAGTCGCCGGTCGACCTGCCCGAGACCGAGCGCGCGGCGCTGGAATGCCTGTCGCTGCCGGTGCACCCGTCGGTGACTGCAGAGCACCTGGAGCGCATCGTGACCGCGGTGAACACCCTGGCCAAGGCAGGTGCATGAGATGGCGAACCTGCGCGCAGGCCTGATCGGCATCGGGTCGATGGGCAAGAACCATGCCCGCAACCTCAAGGCGATCGACGGTGTCGACCTGGTGGCCGTGGCTGATGCCTCGGGCAAGGACCCGTTCGGTGTCGCCGGTGACCTGCCGGTGCTGCCCGACATCGATGCACTGCTGGCCACCCCCGACCTCGACTATGTCGTGGTCGCGGCCCCGACCTTCACCCATGAAGAGATCGGGTTGAAGATCGCCGAGGCGGGCAAGCATGCCCTGATCGAGAAGCCCCTGGCGGCGTCGACGCAGGCGGCCCGCACTTTGGCCGAGGCGTTCGCGTCCAAAGGACTGATCGGTGCGGTCGGCCACATCGAGCGGTTCAACCCGGCGCTGCAGAGCCTGCGCAAGCGGCTCGAGAACGGCGACCTGGGCGACCTGTACCAGATCGTCACCCGTCGTCAGGGGCCCTTCCCGAACCGCATCGCCGATGTCGGTGTGATCAAGGACCTCGCCAGCCACGACATCGACCTGACCGCCTGGGTGACCCAGCGCAAGTACGAGCAGGTCGCAGCGCGGTCGATGTTCAAGTCGGGCCGCCAGTACGAGGACATGGTCAGCGCCACCTGCACACTGTCGGGCGGGCTGATGAGCAACCACCTGGTCAACTGGCTCTCGCCCACCAAGGAGCGGCTGACCATCGTCACCGGCGAGCGCGGCATGTTCGTGGCCGACACGCTGACCGCCGACCTGACGTTCTTCGCCAATGGCACGGTCGAGACGACCTGGGACGACATCGCCAACTTCCGCGGTGTCTCCGAGGGGGACATGACGAGGTTTGCCATTCCCAAGCCCGAGCCGCTGCGCACCGAGCATGAGAACTTCCGCGACGCGGTGCTCGGTGCTGAGGGTGCGACCATCGTCACGCTGGACGAGGGCGCCCGCGTCGTCGAGGTGTGCGAGGCGATGATCGAATCGAGCAGGACGAACCAGTTCGTGGCGATCAGCTGAGTGCTGGTTGGTGTGATTGCAGGGGCCCGTCGGTGATCCGGCGGGCTCTTGTGGTGTGTGGCGGGGGTTGGGGGTGGGTCGGGGGTGGCGTCGCGTTGGATCCATCCATCCACCGCCGGGGCACCTGAATGGCCGCCGCGGCCCGGTTTCGTCCACGTTGACACCTTTGTGTGCACGCTGACACCTGTGGGCGGGTGTCGGGGTGCTCGCAAGGGTGTCGGCGTGCTCATTGGGGCGCTGGGTCTCGTGTCGGACGAGGTTCTGGGCGTGCGGCTGGTGGAGGGTGGCGGCCTCGGCGCAGGTTCGGACAGCGGCGGCCCCTGTGGTGCCCCGCCCGTACTCAGGCGCGTGCTCCCATCCGCCCACCACCGCCGGGGCTCCTGTATGGCCGCCGCGGCCCGGTTTCGTTCACGTTGACACCTTTGTGTGCACGCTGACACCTGTGGGCGGGTGTCGGGGTGCTCGCAAGGGTGTCGGCGTGCTCGTCCAGTGCGAAATGCGACGTGCGTTCAGCGCCTGTAAAGGAATCTTCGGGGATGCTCAACCTTCTTCTGGTGCCGGGCGTGGTGCAGGTCAGAAGGTCACCGCAGACGCGCCCACCACGTTGCCACCCGCGCCACCCCAGGAGAATCCCATGTTCAAGAAGTCCGCCCTCATCGCCGCCGCCTTCGCCGTTTCGCTCGCCGGTGGAGTCGCTGCCGCCGTCCTGCCCGCCATGGCCGAAGACCGCGCACCCCAGGTCATCCCGCAGACCGTCGTCAACAAGGCGCTGCCCGCCCAGACCGAGATCACCGGGGCCCTGGTGCCCGGCGGCATTGCCGTGATCACCACTGACGTGTTCCAGCAGGGCGAGCCGATCCGGTGGAAGCTCACGCAGGGGACCAGGGTGATCGACAGCGTCGACCTGGTGAAGGTGAACCCTGCGGGCGACAAGGGCCAGTTCCGGGTCGACCTGGCCAAGGCCAAGTCCGGCACCTTCACCCTCACCGCCACCAGCCACGTGGGCGGCCGGGTGCTGACCGACGAGATCGTGGTGGTGATGGCCTCCGCCCAGCCGGGCACCGCGGTGATGCGCCAGACGCGCGACCAGGTCACCATCGCCACCGACCAGCTGACGGTGGGCGCGAAGTACACCTTCGAGGTTGTGCTCGGCGGCGCCCGGGTCGACTACGGCACCGGCGTGCTCGGCGGCACCGAATCAGCTGCGGAGTTCACGCTCACCACCACAGACCTGCCGGCCGGCTCGTATGTGGTGTTCGTGGCGGCCGAGACCGGCGAGAGCGCGGTCGTGCGGTTCGAGATCAAGGCGTCTGGCCAGGGCGGCACCCCGAACCGGCCGCTGCCGAAGACTGGGGCGTGAACCCGGGCCTTCCCCACGCGGCACAGCGCATGCCGACACCCTTGTGGGCACGCTGACACAAGCAGAACGGTGTCAGGATGCCCGCAAGGGTGTCCCCGTTCGCGTTGAGGGTGTCTGGTGGCATTAGAACAGTCGCCGCCGGACGCCCGCGAGCGCCGTCCTGACCCGCGACACCACGTCGTCCGGTTGTCGTTCCACCTCGTCCCACGTCCAGCGGACGAGAGCATTGCCCTGGCGGCGCAGGCGATCCTCGCGGACCTTCTCTTGCCAGACGGCTTCACCGGGATCATCACCGGGCCGAAAGTTGGCGAGGTACTTGCCCCGACCGTCGAACTCGCCGATGAGCCCGCCCATCCACCACATGTCGACCCGATCCGTGCCTCGCGAGTGCGGGAACTCCCGCTGTAGCTCATCCGGGGCCAGGCCCGCGCTCCACAAAAGGGCTCGGCTGCGTGATTCACCGACACTCTCGGCACGGGGGTCACCGAAGAGGACGGCACGTCGCGCGGACACGATGCCGGGCAGCCCACTGCATCGGGCCAGGCAGTCGTGCAGGTCATCTAGCGTGCACAGCTGCTCACGCAGCGCATGGTCGACCGCGGCGACGGCCCACCCGAAATGCACGGACCGGCCCAGGTCGATCACGGTTCGGGCCACGCTGGTGACGATGAGGGCGCCGACCTGGACGATGTCCACCGGGTCGATGCGGCCGGTCGTCTTGCGAACCCCCTGCCGTTGCCAGCCGCCGTCCCGTTCCTGGACGAGGTGCACCTTGCTGAGGGCTGCTCGGGGTGCCGGCAGATCATGGACGACCGCGGCCGAGGCATGACTCACGACAACAGGGTGCTCGGCGCCGGCAACGCAGGCATGGATGCGGTGCAGATGAACCTGCCGCTCGAGACGCCATCGCTCCTGTTCGACCGGGGTCGCCATGGTGTAGTAGCCGCGTTGCACCCGAACCAGCTGGCCGGCACTGACCTGCCGTCGGATTTCGCGGGAATCGTAGCCCTGGTCAATGAGGGCGCTTCGGCTCAGGAGGATCGTCACATCACGACCATGTGCTCTTCCGATGCCGTTCTCCTGAACGGACAACACCTTGTGGACAACCAGCTCGATGGTGCACAGAATGGCCGCACGTCCAGAACCTCGTCCGCTGGCCCATGGACAGCCTGTCGTGTGCACGCTGACACCTTTGTGTGCACCTTGACACCGTTGTGCGGGTGTCGGCGTGTTCCCAAGGGTGTCGGCGCGCCCTCTCGGGCCCGAGGCCCCGGACGCCCGCCTGCCCTGCCTCGTCCACGCCCCACCCGCGCCACCACGCCCACAGACGGTAGGCTGTGACCGCACCAGACACACTCGAAGGAGCCCGGATGAAGATCGCGGTTGTCGCGCTCGGCAAGATCGGCCTGCCGCTGGCCGTCCAGTTCGCTGACAAGGGTCATGACGTCGTCGGCATCGACGTGCAGCAGAAGGTCGTCGACTCGGTCAACGCCGCCAAGGAGCCGTTCCCGGGCGAGGCGCACCTGCAGCAGAAGCTGTCCGAGCTCGTGCCCGCCGGCAAGCTGCGCGCCACCACCGACTACGCCGAGGCGATCCCCGGGGTCGATGCCATCGTCATCGTCGTGCCGCTGTTCGTCAACGACGAGACCTGGCAGCCCGACTTCGGCTGGATGGAGGCCGCCACCCGCAGCTTCAGCGAGCACATCACCCCCGGCACGCTCGTCTCATACGAGACCACGCTGCCCGTCGGCACCACCCGCAACCGCTGGAAGCCGATGATCGAAGAGGTCTCCGGCCTGGTCGAGGGCAAGGACTTCCACCTCATCTTCAGCCCCGAGCGGGTGCTCACCGGCCGCGTCTTCGAAGACCTGCGCAAGTACCCCAAGCTGGTCGGCGGCCTGTCGGACGAGGGCACTGCCAAGGGCATCGAGTTCTATCAGCAGGTGCTCGACTTCGACGAGCGCCCCGACCTCGCCCCCGCGACGAACGGTGTCTGGGACATGGGCAGCGCCGAGGCCGCCGAGATGGCCAAGCTCGCCGAGACCACCTACCGCGACGTCAACATCGGCCTGGCCAACCAGTTCGGCAAGTTCGCCGAGAAGAACGGCATCGATGTCTTCAAGGTCATCGCCGCGTCGAACAGCCAGCCCTACAGCCACATCCACCGGCCGGGCATCGCTGTGGGCGGCCACTGCATCCCCGTCTACCCGCGCCTGTACCTGTACACCGACCCGGACGCCACCATCGTCCGCGTCGCGCGCGAGGCCAACATGACCATGCCGGAATACACCATCGCCAAGGTCGAGGACGCCTTCAATGGCGACCTGTCCGGCAAGTCGGTCGTCGTGCTCGGCGCCTCATACCGCGGCAAGGTCAAAGAGACCGCCTTCTCGGGTGTCTTCCCGGCCGTCGCCGCCCTGAACGCCCGCGGTGCCAACACCTTCGTGCACGACCCGATGTTCACCGACGAAGAGCTCGAGAAGTTCGGCTTCCAGCCCTACCACCTGGGCGACCCGGTCGACGCGGCGGTCATCCAGGCCGACCACCCCGAATACAAGCAGCTCACGCCCGAGCAGCTGCCCGGCATCAAGGTGCTCGTGGACGGACGCAATGTCACGACCGCCGAGAACTGGCCCGGCGTCGAACGCCACGTGATTGGTGACGGCCAGGCCTGACGGCCTGACCGGCCAGGCCTGACTGCCTGACCGGCCACGCCTGATCAGCCCTTCAGCGCCGCCAGGAAGTCAGCCGCGAGCTTGTCATAGGCGTGGTGCTCACGCACGTACGCCGTCTCGGTGGCCCGGATCCGCCCACGCTGGGTCGGGTCCAGGGCCACCACCTCGCGGATCGCACGCGCAATGTCGGCCGGCTGCTTCGCCGCAGCCCGCACCGAACACCCCGCATAGGCCAGCGGCGTGTGCTCCGAGTCGAGCGCGTCGACGATCGGCAACCCCGTCAGCATGTAGTCGAAGATCTTGTTGGCGCTGAACCCATAGCGGTACAGCCGCGATTTCTCCGAGCCGATGTAGAGCCCGTCCATCGCCGACAGGGTGTTGTGCACCGCCGCCTTTGGGATCGACCCGACAAAGAACACCTTGTCCAGCCCCAGCTCGGCGGCACGCGCCTCGAGCGCGCCCCGGTCGACCCCGTCGCCGATGACCACCGCGGCCACCGGCTCATCCTTGAGCAGTGCCATGGCCTCGACCAGGTCGTCCATCGCGTTCGAGACCGACAGCCCGCCCGCGTAGCTGATCACATCATTGCCCTGGGCCTGAAGCCTGGTCACCAGCGCCACCACGGCCTCGTCCGCCGGCCCCGGTTCGCGGTCGAGCTGCACACCATTGGGCACGTTCACCACGGGCGTGGTGATGCCCAGGCTGCGCACATGCTCTTCGGCATTGGGCAGGATCGAGACGATCACATCCGAGTTGCGGTACGCCGACTTCTCGGCCGCCGCCATCGTCGCGATGAAGGGGTGCTTGTCGGAATAGCCGCCGAGTTCCTGCGGGGTCAGCGGCCACAGGTCATGAATTTCGTGCACGAGCCGGGCCCCGGCGATCTTCGCGATCCGCTCGGCCAGGTACGTGTCGAAGGGGTACGTGGACGACGCGATCACCGCGTCGGGCCGGGTCACCTTCGCGATGGACGAGGCATCCCGCAGGCCCTTGCCCACGAATTCCACCATCGAGACCACGCGCTGGGCCCCGTTGCCCTCATATTCACGGGTCTTGATGAACCGGAACGGTACCCCGTCGATCACCTGCTCTTCACCGGTGCGGGTGACGGTGGGGTTGACCTTGCGCAGGTGGCTGTACGACCCCGCCAGCAGCGTGGTCTCGACGCCTGACCGCGCCCATTCCTGGGCCATCAGGTGGGGCCTGAACTCCATGCCGAGCGTGGGCGAACCGGCGTAATGGTCGATGTAGAGCACCTTCACGCAGGCGAGCCTACCGGCCCGGTGCCCGGGCCCACGATCACAGCAGCGCCCGCGTGACCCCTTCGAGCACCTCGAGCTGCGACTCAAACGTGAAGTGCTGTTCGAGGTAGCCCCGACCCTCACGCCCGATCCGGGCGCACCGGTCCGGGTCGGCCAACAGCTGGGCCATCGCCGCGACGGTGGCATCGACGTCCTCGGAATCGACGAACACCCCACCCGCGGGGAACATCGTGCGCCACGCCTCGAAATCACTGCCCAGGAACGGCACGGCGCCGGCCATGTACTCGAACAGCTTCGTCGGCAGGCTGTTGACGTAGTTCGGCAGCGGCGCCAGCAGGATCAGCCCCAGTTGCGCACTCGCGACGATCCCCGGGATGTCGGTCGGCGGCAGCAGACCCAGGTAGCGCACGACCTCGCCGTCGGGCTCGGTCGCCAGCACCTGCTTGGCCTTGCCCAGGCCACGCCCGGCCAGCACGAGGTGCGCGGTCGGCACCTGCTCACGCACGCGGCGGGTGGCCTCGATCATCAGGCTGAGCTTGCGCTCCTCGGACAGGTCACCGACATAGACCATGCGACCCGGCACCGGGGTGGGGTGGTCGGTGAAGTCCGAGAGCCACGGGTAGTTGCGCACCACCACGGTGCGCGGGTTGCCGAACCCCTGCGCCACCTCGGGGGTCGCGGCCACGACAGCATCCATGCCGCGATCGGCCCAGCCGATCAGCAGCCGTGACGCAAGTTTCATGAACGGCTTGGCGTACCTGTTCAGGTACGGCTTCGTGTCGATCTGCTTGACCAGGTCTTCGTGGGCGTCATAGACGGCGTGCGCGCGGTACAGCTTGGCCCACAGCCACGTCATCGGCACCAGTTCGGGGTCATGAATGTGGACGACCTTCGGCCTGAGCCGGCACAGCAACTTCCAGGCCTTGCGCTGGCTGCCGGTCAGGCGGTCCAGGCGGCCCCTGGGCTGGGGCAGCGCATAGACCGGGAACGGGCCGTCAGGGTCGTCCACGGTGGCCCGGATGGCCAGGCCCACGTCGACGCCGCTGCGGGCCAGCCCCAGCGCGTGCTTGTTGCGCACCCGGTTGTCGTGGCTGTGGTGCACCGTCGACAGGTGCAGCACGTCGACATGCCCGGGCAGCTGCCCCGGCCCCGTGGCGGCGGCCCCCGCCGCGGCAGAGTCTGTCGCCGAGGCGTCAGTCGACATGCCTGTCCGCATGCTCATCGACCAGGGCGCTGATGTCGGTCGAGACGGTGGCGGCCTGGGCGGCGTTGAGCGCCTTGGCCTGGTTGAGCAGGCTCTGGTGGGTCAGCTCTTCCATAGCCGCGGGGTTGCCGCCGTCCACACCGTCGAGCGCGCCGGGGTCGAGCGGTGGCACCTCGACGCGGTTGATCAGCTCGTGTGCGGTCGGGGTCGAGGCCTCGTCGCCCGAAAACAGCACCTCGTGCATCTTCTCGTTGGGGCGCAGGCCCGTGAACGTGATCGCGATGTCCTTGCCCGAGCGGGCGATCAGGCCCCGGGCCACGTCGAGGATCTTCACGGGCTCGCCCATGTCGAGCACGAGCACGTCGCCCGGCTGGCCGATGGCACCGGCCTGGATGACCAGCTCACACGCCTCGGGGATCGTCATGAAATAGCGCGTGATGTCGGGGTGGGTCACCGTGATGGGCCCGCCCTGCTCGATCTGGTTGGTGAAGGTGTGCAGCATCGACCCGCGCGAACCGAGCACGTTGCCGAAGCGCACCGACAGGTAGACGTCGCCGGTCTTGCGCGCGTAGTGGGCGGTGAGCTCTTCGGCGATGCGCTTGGTCTTGCCGAGCACCGAGGTGGCATCAGCGGCCTTGTCGGTCGAGACGTTGACGTACTTGCGGACGCCGTACTTCTCGGACATCTTCAGCAGGTTCAGCGAGCCGAGCACGTTGGTCTTCCAGCCCTCGAGCGGGTACTGCTCGAGCATCGGCAGGTGCTTCAGGGCCGCGGCGTGGAAGACGACCTCGGGGTGGTGCGCCGCGAAGACGGCATCGAGGGCGGCCTCATCGCGGATGTCGCAGAGCACCATGTTCGGGGTGTCCAGCAGACCCTGCTTGTAGATCGAGAGCTGCACGCCATGCAGCAGCGATTCGTCGCGGTCGAGCATGACCAGTTCTTTGGGGCCGAACTTGTGCACCTGGCGCGCGATCTCAGACCCGATCGAGCCGCCGGCGCCGGTGACCAGCACGACCTTGCCTGACAGGTAGCCGGCGATCGAGCTCAGGTCGGTCTTGATCTGTGAGCGGCCGAGCAGGTCGGCGACGTCAAGCTGGTGCAGTTGGTTCAGCTGCACATTGCCGTTGATCAATGCCTGGGTGTTGGGCATCACCAGCACCTTGAGGCCCTCGGGCTCGGCAAGGTCGTTGATGCGGCGCATCAGTGCGCGGTTGGCCGTCGGGATGGCCACGACCACGGTGCCGACACCGGCCCGGTCGGCGACCTTGACCAGGTCGTCACCCGTGCCGAGCACCGGCTTGCCGTTGATGCGCAGGTTGCGCTTGTCACGGTCGTCGTCCACGAAACCGACGATGCGGTACGGCGCGTCGGGGTCGAACGCGAGCAGGCGCGACAATTGCTGGCCCGCATTGCCAGCGCCGTAGACGACGACGTCGACGGCCGAATCGCGGGTGGTGTCGCTCAGCGACGAGGTGATGGTGCGGGCCACGAACCGCGCCGCGGTCATCAGCACCACGGCACCGAACGGCACGATGAGTGTGACCCCGCGGGGGTAGCCCGGTTCGCCGAAGAAGAAGTAGTACGCCGCCAGCGCGCCGCCGATGATCACGGTGATCGCGGCGATGTTGATGACCTCGTCGAAGCTGCCCAGCGTGTGCCGACCGCGGTAGAGCTTCGTGAGCACGCCGAGCACCAGCTGCAGCACCATCGCGATGATGGCGTATTGCACGATGATGCCCTGTTCATAGCTGCTGAGGGCCTGGAAGTTGTAGCGCTCTGCCACCATGAAGGTGGTGGCCAGGGCCCATGAGGCCATGTCCCACACTGCAAGGCCTGCGCGAAGCAGCAGAGTTCGAGCAGATGGACGGGCCATCGGTTTCCCTTCGTGAGCGGACACAACGTGGCGCAGTCTACCGTGACCCTGCTGACTGCGGCCCCAGCCGCTGCCTCAGGCAATACCACACGTGTTACAGCGGTGCCCACGACGCTGTGTCGGAGTACATGAAGGCTCGCTGACGATTAGGCTCGGCCGGTGGGTGTGTCTCAACCCCGGAAATTATCGTGGCGAATGCCAGGACTGTCGGATCGGGGAGGTGAGATGGCACAGCGTTCTTGGTGGCGCACGCTCATCTCGGCCCTGCTCGTCATGGCCATTCCAGCGGCCCTGGTGCTGCTGCTGCGCACCAACCCCCGTGCTGACAACCCAGTGGCGGTGCCGGTTGCTGCCGTCGTCGACCACGACCGACCGCAGACGGTGGGCGGTTCGTCCGTCGGGCTCGGACGCGACCTGGTGGCGCGGCTGCTGGCCGCGAGCGATGTGAAGTGGGTGCAGGTCACCGCCGCCGATGCCAAGGCCGGCGTGCAGTCGGGGCGCTACGCCGCAGTCGCCACCGTGCCCGAGGACTTCACGGCAGCGACCCTGGCCGTGGCCGGCGGCAAGCAGGCCCAGATCAACGTCAGCGTGATCTCGTCGCCGATGGCACCCTCGTCCGAAAGCCTCATCGGACGATCAGTAGCCCGCGCCACCAACCAGACCGTCGGCACCAGCGTGGCGGGTGCCGCGATGGACTCGGTCTACCTGACGTTCACCGACGCCGACGAGGCGTTCCGCACCGCACAGGACAGGGCCAAGAACCTGGCCACGCGGACCGGCGATGCCGAAACCCAGCAGAAGTCGGCGGCCGACGCCGGTGCGGCCGTGACCGGCATGCTGGGAACCCTGGGCCAGCAGCGCAGTGGGCTCGGCAAGGGCCCCGGGCTGCCCGATGCCTCGGGCAGCCAGCAGCAATCGGCAGCCGCCAACCAGCAGCTGAACCAGCAGGGCGCGCTCACAGCCGAGGCGCAGGCCGCGCTGGCCCGTGCCGCCGCCGCGAGCGCCGATGCCAAGACCTCGGGGGCGGCCAGCAAGTCGACCATCGATGCGTTGGATGCGCTGGCCAAGCAGATCGACCAGCAGGCCAGCACCCAGCAGCAGGGGGTCAACACCTATACCAATTCGGTGGCCGCGGCGGCCGAGCGCCAGCGCGGCATCGATGCCAGCCTCAAGGGCATCAAGACACAGCTGGCGAGCTTCAGCGACCAGCTCGGCCAGATCGCCGGCACCTCGTCGGCCCAGCGCCAGGGGGTTGCCCCATCGTCGCTGCGCAAGACCAGCACCGACTCGGCGGCCGACCTCGCCGCGGCGCTGGCCTCGCTGCAGGGCCTGGTCAACCAGCTCGAGACCGACCAGACGGTCAGCACTGCCCAGGCCCTGGCCGTCCAGCTCAAGGACTTCGCCGACGGCGCCGACGGCAACGTCGGTGACCTGGAATCGCGGCTCAAGGCAATTCGCAAGAAGTACGACAATGCCGGCGTCGGCCAACAGCTGCCGGTGGCCTGCCCCTATCCGGATGCGCCTGGCGGCGGGTTGTCGGAACAGTGTCGTGCCTGGCGTGCGGGTGTCGTCGACGGCCTCGACATCGCACTGGACGAACTCAGCCAGACAGACTTGGGCGCCCGGTCAGCGAAACTGCGTGAGCTGGCCCAGCAGAACCTCGACAACGTCAACGCCATCTCGACCACCCGCGCTGACCTGCTGACCTCGGCCCGGGCCGCGGCAGTGGCGCTGCAACGGGCGATCGACAACGGCGCCGGCTCGGCGCCCGAGGTGATCGAGAAGGTCAGCAAGGTCGCCCAGAGCGCGAAGAGCCTGTCGACGTCAGCACAGGGCCTGTCCCAGGAATCAGAGCAGCAGTCAGCCGCGCTGCAGGCCATCGACAAGGACAGCCCGGCCGTCAAACAACTGGACGACTCGGCTGCGGCGCTCAACCAGACCCTGCAACAGCAGGGGGCCCAGCTGTCGGGCCTGACCCAGACCGTGGCGGGACTCAGCCAGCAGCTCGACGGCCTCACCGAGACCGTGGCGTCGTTGACCCAGCAGAACACTGAACTGCAACAGACCGGCACGAGTCTGCAGGCCACGTTGAACCAGCTCGAGCGCAACAGCGCCGAACTGAACCGGCAGCTGGGCGCGGCGAAGTCGGCCATCAACCAGCAGGACCAGAAGCTCGCCCAGATCGACAAGCAGATCGCCGATGCCGAGGCTGCGGGCAAGGTGCTCACCACCCAGCTGCAGCAGCTGCAGCAGCAGGGCCAGCAGCTCAACACCCAGGCGCAGGGCAATGCGAAGCAGTTCGAAGACCCCAACGCCTGGCCACAGCTCGACCCCAGCACCCGGCAGAAGGTGACCTCACTGCTCGAGCTGCCAGTCACCCCCGACGTCGACCACCGTGAGGCAGTGAACTGGACGGCCATGGCCATCCTGGTCGCCATCTGGGTGGGTGCCCTGGCCGGTGTGGGCGTCATCGACAGGGCGCGGGGTCATGTGCGCGCCAATCCCGACGGCCAGGACGTGACGATGCCCGGTGCCGACGGACGACTGCGCATGGCATTGCGCTCGGTGGTCGTCGAGGTCGGTGTGGTGGCAGCGCTGGTCGGCGGCACCGTGTTCGCGGTGGTGGCGCCGGCGGCCGCCGGCCATCGCAGCGACCTCGCGGCCATGGTTTTCGTCGGTAGCGTGGCGGCGGCGGCGCTGGCGATGGCGGCGCGCAGGTTCCTGGGCGCGACGGTCGGTGTGTGGGTGGTGCTCGGGCTGCTCGCGACGACGCTGATGGGTATGAGCGCCGCGGCGCCCCAGTGGCTGGAATTCATTCGCGACACGACGGCCGCCACTCCGCTGTTCGACGGGCTGCGCATCGCCCTGGCGGGTGGTGAGGGCACGTCGGCGCGGGTCGGGACGCTGCTGGTCTGGGCCGTCTGCAGCGTGCTTGTGGCCACACTGGCGGCACTGCGCTACCGCCGGGCGAAGGACTGAGCGTTCCCAGGCCTCACGCCTCGGCGTCGACCTCGCGGATCTCATCAACCCGGGCCGTGGTCAGCCGCAGCTCGACGGGCACATCGTCGCCGATCGCCACCGTGGCCGCCCCCGGCAGGAACACCAGACTCGACTGCATGTGCGGCGGTTCGATGAACCCGCGCTTCCTGCCGTCGATCGTGTACGGGCTCAGCGCGCGTCCCGCGGCGTCCATGGCACCGGTCGCCAACGTGACCGCCCGCTGGCGCAGGTTGGCACCGGGTGAGGGGGCTGTCAGCGCCACCCCATGCGCCGTGCCGCCCGACACCACGACGACCCAGCCGTCCTGGCTGACGCGGTGCTGCCAGTAACCGACGCGTTCGCCGCGCTTGACCGGGTGCATGTCCAGCACCCGCGCGGTCGTCCGACGGGTGTTCGGTGCCCCGAGCCACAGCGCGGTGCCCATGCGCAGCCGCGTGGCCACGTTGAGCTCCCGGGTCAGGGTGCGGTAGTCGTCCAACGTCAGGTGCGACAGCCAGACCGGTGCCTCGATCGTGGACGCGGCCGCGCTCGACAGTTCGCGGGCCTCGGCGAGGGCGTTGGCGGCCTTCATGGGCAGGTGGATGGTCCAGCCCTCGAAGCGCAGGCCCGAGTCCTGGGGTGAACTGAGCAGCGAGCGCACGCCCGGCAGGTCGCCCGGGCCCATGCCGTGGCGGCGCATCGAGGTGAGCAGCTCGACGATCACGCGGGCGCGCGGGGCGCGCTCGGCCACCAGCTTCAGGTCGTCCAGGCGTGACACGGTGGTGATCACCTGCTCGTCGGCCAGGTAGTCGACCGCCAGCGGATCGTGGCGCGACCAGGGGGTGAGCACGACGATGTCGCCGCTCCAGCCGCCGTTGCGCACCTCGGCCACCTCGGGGGTGGTGCCGACGGCGAGGGTGTCGAGTTCGAGCAGGTCGGCCTCGGCAGCGAGCCGGTCGAGGCCGAAGCCGTAGCCGTTGCCCTTGGCGACGGGCACCAGCCCCGGTACGTCGGCGCAGGTCGCGGCGAGGTGGGCCCGCCAGGCGGGCGTGTCGAGGTGCAGCACGAGTGACATCAGCGCCTCCGTTCCATGTAGGCCATGAAAGCCGCGTAGAGCACCGGGTTGATGGGCTTGTCCCACTCGCCGACATAGCTGACGGCCTCGCCGCCCGTGCCGACCTTGAACTGGATGAGCCCGATTTCCGGGTGGTCCTCGGCGACGGCGGGCGTGATGCCGCGCAGGTCATAGACCTCGGCGCCGGCCGACAGTGCGTCCTGGATCATCTGCCACTGGATGCGGTTCGAGCCGCGCACCTCGCGCTTGGCGTTCGTGGACGCACCGTAGGAGTACCAGGTGTGCCGACCGACCTGCACCCAGGTGGTGGCGGCGACCAGGTCACCTTCGTGGTGGGCCAGGTACAGGTGCATGCGGCCATCGGCATCGTCCGGGGCGGTGCCGCCGGCGGGTTCGGCGCGCAGGGCGTCCCACATGGTCTCGAAGTACGAGAGTGGGCGGCCGGTGAAGCCGTCACGGGCGGCTGTCTCGAGGTACACCTGGTGGAACGCCGCGAGGTCGTCCCGGGTGCCGCGGGTGACCGTGACGCCGGACTTGTCGGCCTTCTTGATGTTGCGGCGCCACAGTTGGTTCATGCCCTTGAGCACCTCGTCAGCGGTCAGCTGGGTGCGGGTGCTCGTTGGGTCGTCGGGGTCAGTGGTGCGGGTGAGCGGCAACTGGAAGTTGTACTGCGGCTGTCCGGCCGTGAACCCCTCGGCGGCCTTCGGGGCGCGCCAGCCCAGGTGCTGCAGCTGGTTGGCGAGCCTGGTGCCGGCCTTGTCGGTCTCGTCAGGGGTGACCTCGGCCAGCGTGGTGGCCGCAGGGTCGGCGATGGCGTTCTTGATGGTGTCGGTGTGCCAGCGGTGGTGCACCAGGGTGGGGCCGATGCGCACGGCGAAGGCGCCCTTCTTGCGGGCGTGGGTGGTGAGGGCATCGAGCATCTCGGGGATGTCGGCGCGGGTCCAGTCGAGCACGGGGCCCTCGGGCAGGTAGGCCAGGTAGCGCTTCAGCTTCGGCAGCTGTCGATAGAGCACCAGGCCGACGCCGACCAGTTCGGACCCGTCGAACCAACCGAGCAGTTCGGAACCCCATTCGGGCTTCACCTTCGCCCAGGCGGGCGTCTGCAGAAAGCTCACCGTGACCGGGAAGTCCGAACCCGGCGCGGCGACGCGTTGGATGAACGCGAGGTACTCGGACGACTGGACCTGCCTGATCTGGATCACGGCACCAATCTAGCGGTGACCGGCATCGGGCAGCAGTTGGTGGAAGGGCTCGTCTGGGGGTCGGCGGTGGTGGGGACGTCGGCCGGGTTCTGGACATGTGGGGTGGGGGAGTAAGCCCGGGCCACGTTTGCCGCCCGGCGGGAAGTCTGCCGCCTGGCGGGAAGTTTGCCGTGCGGCGCCGCAGGGCAAAGTCCCCGCCGACAGGCAAAGTTGCCGTCGACAGGCAGACCTCGGTGCCCATGGGGATCCCGGAGCGAGCGCGTCCAGATTCCGGCAGGAGCGGGCCAGAGTGGGCAGTTGGTGGCCGGTCCGGCGGACTCTCGCCGGGTTCTGGTCACGTCTCTGGCTGGCCGAGAGTCTCCCTGGCCGAGAGTCTCCCTGGCCGCTGGACGAGCAGGTGCTGGGCCACGGCCGACGCCCCCGCTCCCCACGAAGTAGCAGGCAGGTGCACGCCGACACCCTTGTGGGCACGCCGACACCTGCCCACAGGTGTCGGCGTGCACCCAAAGGTGTCGGCGTGCCCGGTGTGGGGTGTTCGCGGGGCCGGCCTGGCCTCGTCCTCGTGCTCGTTCGCCGCGCCCGGGCCACGTTTGCCGCGCCCGGGCCACGTTTGCCGCGCCCGGGCCACGTTTGCCGCTCGGCGGGAACTCTGCCGCCCGGCGGGAACTCTGCATCCTGACGGGAACTTTGCCGCCCGGCGCCGCGAGGCAAAGTTCCCGCCGATGGGCAATCTCCAGGAACCCCGGTCCTGGGCCGGTCACCGACGCCAGTGTCCAGAACCCGGCAGCACCGGCCCGATCCCCCGATCGACCGGCGCGTCCGGTCCACTCCTGCCGGGTTCTGGTCACACCTGAACAACAAACAGCCCCGGGAGCCACACATGCTCCCGGGGCCGCTCAGCCAACAATCACTCCGGCTGCTTCGAGTTGCTCGACACCCCCGGCACACCCTCGTGGATGATCTTGCCCGGGTTCAGGTTGTGCCCCGGGTCCACACCCTCGAACAGCACCTTCTGCACGTGCACCCCGGCCTCCGAGATGTCCTGCGCCATCCACGGGGAATGCTCCTCGCCGACACCGTGGTGGTGGCTCACGGTGCCCTTGAGGTCCATGAACGACTGCTGCACGGCCTGCTTCACCGCGTCGTAGCTCTCGAACACCGTCTCGGGGTTCGAGTCGGCGATCGCGAACGTGAAGTACTGGCAGGCACCAATGTGGTAGCTGTGCGAGACGTGGCACATGATGAAGCCCTTGTGCCCGGTCTTCGCGAACGCCTCTTCGGCGCGCTTCACGGTCTCGTCGTGCATGGTCTTGGCATTCGCCCAGGTCGACGTGGTCTCGGACACGTCCGCCGGGATGCCCAGGTCGAGCAGGAAGTCCCTGATGTAGGGGATGTCGAACTTCTTCTCGTCATACATCGAGCCGGGGCCCTTGCCCACGCCCATGCCGCCATGCTTGCGTACCAGCTGCCCCACGAGCCCCTTCTGGAACCGCACATTCGCCGGCGAACCCTCGAAGCCGATGAAGCTCATGCAGATCTGGTCCAGGTCCCAGCCCTTCGACACCATGATCTTCTGCACGGCCTTGTTCACGTACTGGCTGATCTTCGACTTGCCACCGGACGCGTTCGCCATCGAGAATTTGGTCTCATTCGCGTCCGAGACCCGCAGCATGACCGGCGAGGCATCCGAATGGCACACGGCCTCGGCGAACTCCAGCCCGGCATCGTAATTCGGGAAGAAATAGGCCTGGATCTCTTTGGCCTCGGCGATGCGGTGCACATTCATCGAGACCTCGGTGATGATGCCGAGGCGTCCCTCTGAGCCGATCAGCATCTCGCGCACGCTGGGCCCGGACGAGCTGGACGGCAGCGGGTTCAGGTGTAATACCTGCGTGCACTGGCCCGGCACCCGGTCAGCCGCCGTCGCCGAGGGCATCACCACGCGCATGCCGCGGGTCACATCGGCGATGTCGCCGTACTTGTCGGACTGGTTTCCCGACGATCGGGTGGCGACCCAACCGCCGACGGTCGACCAGATGAAGGAGTCGGGGAAGTGGCCCAGCGTCCAACCGCGGGCGTTGAGCTGCTTCTCCATGTCCGGCCCGTACGTGCCGGCCTGGATGCGAGCCAGCCCCGAGACCTCGTCGATCTCGAGCACCTTGTTCAACCGGCCCATGTCGACCGAGACGACCTGGCGCGTCTCGCCCGGCACCGCCTCGAGCGCCGCGACGATGTTCGACCCGCCGCCATAGGGGATCAGCACCCCATCGGCCGCAATCACCGCATCGGCGACCGCAATGACCTCGTCCTCGGTGCCGGGGTAGACGACCACGTCGGGGATGCGCCCCAGGATGCCCTGGCGCAGCCGCAGCAGGTCGCGCACACCCTTGCCGTAGCAGTGGGCCACCCGCACTTCGTCGTCGACGAACAGGTTTGCCGCGCCCACGGCGTCCGTCAATGACTGCTTGAGCGCGTCGCCCAGCTCACAGGCGGGCACGTCCAGGTCTTCGAAGCGGGGCTTCTTGACCGGCACGCTGTCGACGTCGACTCCGATCACGTCACGCACGAACGGCTTGAACTTGGGCTTGTTGTCGATTGAATAGGCGGTGCCCTCGTCGCCCCAGCCCCACCACTTCTGATTCTTGACGCCGGTCACTTGGTCTCCTGGTTCTTGGTGCGCGACTTCTCGATGGCCACTGCGCGGGCGTATTCGGCCATCGTCTTCATGCCATAGGCGCGTGCCGTCGTGTCATGCAATTCGATGACCTTGCGACGGATGCGTTCATTGAAATGATGGGTGATCTCGCCGGGATTAGGGCGCATCGGGTGCCCGTAGACGACGTGGATCGGCGGGCGTCCCTTGGGCATGCCCGACTGGTGCGGTGGAAATGCGGCATAGGCGCCGACGATCGCGACCGGGACGACGGGCACGTTGCGGCTGATCGCCAGACCCGCCGCGCCCGGGTTGAAGACACCCATGGCACCGGTATAGGTGCGTCCGCCCTCGGGGAACAGCAGGATCGGGATGCCATCGGTGAGCAGTGCGGCCGCGAGCCCGCGGTGCGACGCGGCCTTGCGCTTGGCTTTCTCATCCTCGACGGGGCTGCTGCCCGCCGCCTTCTGGGCCTTCTCGGCTGCCCGTTGCTCGGGGGTCTTCTTCGCCCGCCGCTCGACGGGGAACGCGTTGAACAGGTGCGAGACCGAGGCCGAGCGCCACCAGTTGGTGAACCAGTAGTCGGCCGCCGCGCCCGCCGACAGGTAGCGCGCCAGGCGCGGGGGCAGCGAGCCGAAGATCAGCGGGGTGTCAAAGTGGCTCGAGTGGTTGCCGATCACGATGAACGTGGCAGGGCAGTCGTCCAGGTTCTCGACCCCGTGCACGGTCACGTTGAGCGTGCGCCACAGGTAGGGCTTGACCAGCAACATGCGGGTCGCGCGCCGAGCGGCCGCCTGGGCCGGGTTGCCGTACTTGCGCCCCGCGTCACCCTGCTGGCGGCCGTTGGTCAGGTCCTTGTCATCGCTGCGTGCCATCGGGCCTCACTTCTTGCGACGACTGGACGAGAGCTTGTGGCTGAACCAGCGGATGAACCCCTTGGGGCCATGGGTGGCAATCGCGATCGCGATCTTCCACTTCCACGTCGGGATCGACACGATCCTGCCCTTGTCGCTGTCCTTCAGTGCCTCACTGACCAGCACGTCGACGTCGACCCAGACGATGTCGGGCAGGTTCGTCTTCTTGATGTTCGCGCGGTCGTGGAACTCGGTGTGCACCCAGCCGGGGCACAGCGCCGTGACGCGCACGCCGGTGTCCTTCAGCTCCATGGCGAGGCTCTCGGTGAGCGTCAGCACATAGGCCTTGACCGCCGAATAGTTGCCCGCCATGATCCAGGCCGAGGTCGACGACACGTTGATGATGGCGCCCTCGCCGCGGGCGCTCATCGCGCGTCCGGCCGCCCCGCTCAGCTCGAGCACTGCCCACATCATCACGTCATAGGCGCGCTTGTGCAGCGGCAGCGAATCGCGGTCCATGATGCTGGCGTGCAGTCCGAAGCCGGCGTTGTTCACCAGCGTGTCGATGGGTCGCTCGGGGTCTTCGATGCGGTCGGCCACCCGGGTGACGTCGGCCGCGAGCGACAGGTCGGCGGGCAACACCTCGGCGCTGATGCCGTACTGCTGTTCAAGATCGCCCTTGAGGGCTTCGAGGCGTTCGGTGTCTCGTGCCACGAGGACCAGGTCGTTGCCGCGGGCCGCCAGATGACGGACGAACGCGTGACCGATCCCGGCTGTGGCGCCGGTCACCAATGCAGTTGCCATGGAGCCCAACTTACCTGTTTCGGCGACCTCACGTGATGTGGCCCGTGGACGCAGCCCCTGCTCACGAAGGGGTGAGGTGGTTCGCGTTCGCGTCGGCCGCGGCGGCCTCGCCCGGGTCTTGCACTGACAACCATTCGGTGAACGCCGCGGGCGTGTTCAACGCCTCGACCGCCTCACGGGTGCGTTCGGGGTCGTCGAGCACCAGCACTGCCCGCACCGCGCCGGCGGCGAGCACGTCCAGGGTGTCATCATCGACCAGCAGTTGGATGGCACCCAGCACCGCCTCGAGCGCCGGCGGGCCCGTCAGGCCCAGTTCACGCAGGGCCGTCGGCAGCGTGGTCTCGTCCACTTCTTGGTGGTGGCGCGGGTCCCAACGCATCTCGGCGATCTCATCAAGGTTCTCGATGATGTGCACGGCACCGGTGGCGACGAGTTCGCGCACCTCGTTCACACCGGTCTGGATCGACAGGGTCAGCGTGCGCGCATCGGCGGTCGCGAGCAGGCCGACGGCGCTGATCTCGGGTTCAGCGCCGGCGAGGCGCAGGTGGGCGACCTTGATCACCTGGGCGAGTTCGCGCATGGGGGCGGGCATGCAGCACAGATTAGTGCGGGCGGGTGGCGTGTCGATCTGGTTGCAGTCCGTTACATGGGACTGCGCAGGGACGCGCGTGGGCACCCGCACGCGTGGCCCTGTGGCGCGTGCGCGGCCCGGCTCACTAGGCTGCGGGCATGACCGAATTGCGTACGGAACTCACCGGCCCAGGGCTCAGGTGGGGCATTCTCGCCACCGGGTGGATCGCCGAATTGTTCACCGCCGACCTGCGCACGGCTGGGCTCGATGTCGCCGCGGTGGGTTCGCGCACGGCTGGGTCGGCCAAGCGGTTCGCCGAGCAGTTCGAGATTTCCCGGGCCCACGACTCGTACGAAGCATTGTGCGCTGACGACGACGTCGACATCATCTATGTCGCCACCCCGCACCCGATGCACGCCGAGAACGCCCTGACGGCGATCGCTGCCGGCAAGCACGTGCTGGTCGAGAAGGCGTTCACGCTCACCGAGGCCGAGGCGGCACGGGTGCGCGACGCGGCCATCGAGGCGGGTGTGCTGGTCATGGAGGCCATGTGGACCCGCTACCTGCCGCACATGGCACGCATCCGCGAACTGGTCGCTTCGGGTGCTCTTGGCGAGGTGCGGGCGCTGCGCGCTGACCACACCCAGAGCCTGTCGACCGACCCGGCGCATCGGCTGAATGCGCTCGAACTGGGCGGTGGGGCGCTGCTCGACCTGGGCATCTATCCCATTTCGTTCGCCTGGGACATGCTGGGTGCCCCGGTCGAGGTCCGGGCGAGCGGACGACTGGGCGAAACGGGTGCCGATACCGAGGTGGCCACGGTGTTCACCCATGCCGACGGTGCTGTTTCGTCCACGCTGACGTCATCGCGGGTCGCCGGGCCGAACACGGCGTCGGTGCTGGGCACCGAGGCGCGCATCGACATCGACAGTGTCTGGTACACCCCCACCTCGTTCAGGTTGGTCGACTGCGAGGGTGCGGTGCGCGAGACCTGGACCAGTGAGGTCGAGGGGCGCGGCATGCAGTACCAGGCACTGGCTGCGGAGCGGTTCATCGCCGCCGGCCACCTCGACAGCGACCTGCTGCCGATCGACGAGACGGTGGCGATCATGGGCACGCTCGATGAGGTGCGCCGCCAGATCGGGGTGAGCTACCCGGGCGAGTGAGGTGCGGGGTGGACGCCGTGAGCGTGTTCGAGAACTGGGCATGTGCGACGCCGCCGGGCCCACAGGGCCGCTGCCACCCCGAGCAGCCGCCACCGTCGGGCACGCCGCCACCCGAGCACGCCGCCACCCGAGCACGCCGCCACCCCGACCATGCCGCCACCGTCGGGTACACGCCGCGCGGTCTTCAGTCGTCCTGACACCCTTGTGTGCACGTCGACACCCGCACGACGGTGTCGAGGTGCACGCAAAGGTGTCAGCGCGCACCTGGGGCCGTGGTCGCGCACCCCTTCGGGGCACGCCGCTCCCCTTCAGGGCCGCGACGCACCTTTTCGGGCCACGCCGCCCCCTTGAGGGCCCGGCCCACCGGGAGCGCCGTGCACACAAAGGGAGCGTGGTGAACCTGTAGGGGGGCGTGGTGCCGCTGAGGGGGCGCGGTCGTCCACCCCGGACGCCGTGAGCGTGGGTGGACTGGGCGGGGTGCGACGCCGCCGGGCCCGCAGGACCGCCGCCACCCCCGAGCACTTCGCCACCCTGAGCATGCCGCCACCGTCGGGTACACGCCGCGCGCTCTTCAGTCGTCCTGACACCCTTGTGTGCACGTCGACACCCGCACGACGGTGTCGACGCGCACTCAAAGGTGTCAGCGTGCACTCAGGGCAGCAGCCCCTACAACCTCAGCTGTTCTCAATCAGCGCGACAACCTCGCGCGCCATCTTGAGTTCTTCGTTGGTCGGCACCACCAGCACCTTCACGCTCGAGTCCTCGGTCGTGATCGCGCGGGGGTCCTTCGACCGCACAGCATTCGCGTCGGCATCGAGCTTCACCCCGAACGGGGCCAGCCGCTCAACCACCAGCGCACGAATCCAGTCGGCGTTCTCGCCCACGCCGGCGGTGAAGACCAGCGCGTCCAGACCACCGAGCACCGCGGTGTACGAGCCGATGTAGCTCAGCAGCCGGTGCACATAGACCTCCACGCCGGCCTTGGCCTTCTCGTCCCCGGCATCGATCAGCGCCTTCACCTCGCGCATGTCGGTCTTGCCGGTCAGCCCGAGCATGCCCGACTTCTTGTTCAGCCAGGTGTCGATCTCGTCGACCTCCCAACCAAGCTTGCGGTGCAGGAACGCCGCCAGACCAGGGTCAATGTCACCGGTGCGGGTGCCCATCACGAGGCCCTGCAGCGGCGTCATGCCCATCGACGTCTCGACGGGCTGGCCGTGGTCGATCGCCGACGCCGAGGCACCGTTGCCCAGGTGCAGCACGATGATCTTCAACTCGTCACGGGTCGTACCCAGGAACTCGCCGGCGGTGGCGCTCACATAGTCGTGGCTGGTGCCGTGGAATCCGTACTTGCGGATGCCGTACTGGTCGGCCAACTCGGTGTCGACGGCATAGCTGTAGGCCTCGGCCGGCAGCGTGCTGAAGAACGAGGTGTCGAAGATCGCCACGTGCGGCACGTCGGGCAGCGCCGCGACCGCGGCCTCGATGCCGGCCACACCGGCGGGGTTGTGCAGCGGGGCAAGGCCGAACAGTTCCTTCAGCTTCGCCACGACCTCGTCGTTGATCAGCGTCGTCTTCTGGAACGTGCGCCCGCCGTGCACCGTCCGGTGGCCCACGGCGATCACCGAATCGAGGTCGGGCCCATGCTCGCGGAACATGCCCAGCACCGTGTTCAGCGCCTCGGTGTGGTTGGCGAAGTGCTGGTCGATGTGGAATTCCTGGTCGCCGACCTCGTGGTCGAGCGTGCCGACGCCGACGTCACCGACCTTCTGCACCAGGCCCTTGGCCACCACTTCTTCAGTGTCGGCGTCGCTGACCTGGTACTTGATCGAGGACGAGCCGCAGTTCAGCAGCAGGACGAGACGGGCCATGGTCGGTGCCTTTCGGGGTGTGCGGTGGGTCGATGGGGCAGGCGGTCAGGCCTGCCGGGTGGGCTCGGCGAGGCGCGGGTCGCCCTCACCGGCGGGCTGCGCCTCGGACGACGCCTGCTGGCTGGCGCGCGCGGCGTCCATCTGCGCCTGGATCGCGGTGATGGCGACGGTGTTGACGATGTCATCAACCAGCGCGCCGCGCGACAGGTCGTTGACGGGCTTCTTGAGGCCCTGCAGCACCGGGCCGATCGCGACGGCGCCCGAGGTGCGCTGCACGGCCTTGTAGGTGTTGTTGCCGGTGTTCAGGTCGGGGAAGATGAACACGGACGCCTGCCCGGCCACCTCGGAACCCGGCATCTTCTTCTTGCCGACGACCGGGTCGACCGCGGCGTCGAACTGGATGGGCCCCTCGACCTTGAGCTGGGGCTGCTGCTGCTTGACCAGGTCAGTCGCGGCACGCACCTTGTCGACGTCGGCACCCGAACCCGACGATCCCGTCGAGTACGACAACATCGCCACGCGGGGATCGATGCCGAACGCCTCGGCGGTCTCGGCCGAACTGACGGCGATGCTGGCCAGCTGCTCGGCGGTGGGGTCAGGGTTGACCGCGCAGTCGGCATAGACCACGACCTCGTCGGGCATGCACATCAGGAACGACGAGCTGACCACATTGACGCCCGGCTTGGTCTTGATGAACTCCAGGCTGGGCTTGATGGTGTTCGCGGTGGTGTTGACCGCACCCGAGACCATGCCGTCGGCCATGCCGAAGTGCACCATCATCGTCGCGAAGTACGACAGGTCGGTCAGGGTCTCGCGGGCCTGCTCGAGGGTGACGCCCTTGTGGGCCCGCAGTCGGGCGTATTCCTTGGCGAACTTCTCGATGAGCACCCGGTTGTGCGGGCTGACGACCTGGGCGTCGGTGATGTCGAAGCCGAGCAGGTGCGCTCGTCCACGAATCTCGGACTCTTCACCCAGCAGGATGATGTGGGCGACATCGCGCGCGAGCAGGATCGACGCCGACTCGATGATGCGCGGGTCGCTGGCCTCGGGCAGCACGATGGTCTTCTTGTCGGCCCGGGCCCGCTGCATGAGCTCGAACTCGAACATCAGCGGGGTGCGCACCGAGGCGCGTGCGACGTCAAGCGACTTCAGCAGCGCCTCGACGTCGACGTGCTCGGCGAACGTGCGCCGGGCGACCTCGATCTTGCGGGCAGAGCTGGTCATGGTGCCCTGCATGCCGAACAGCCGCTCGGCGGTGGTGTAGGTGCCGGTGCTGGTGAACCCGATGGGCAGGTCGACGTCGGTGCCCGAGAGCAGCCGGTTGATCGTCGAGGGCACGGGGTAGCCGCCGACGAGGATCACCGAGGCCATCGTCGGGAACGTCGCCGACCGGTGCGCCATGATCAGGCCGGGCAGCAGGTCGAGCCGGTCGGACGGCGCGATCAGCGTGAACTCGGGCTCGAGCCGGTCGAGCACGTTCGGCAGGGTCATGCCGCAGACGAGCACACCCAGCGACTCGCGGTCGAGCAGGCGCGGGTCACCGGTCCACAGGCTGGCGTGGGTGGCCTCGAACTGGGCGCGCACGGTGGGGGCGGCGAGCACCCGGTTCTCGGGGATCGCGGCGGTGACATAGGTGGGGTCGATGCCCTTGAGTGCTTCGTTGACCTGGGTGAGCATGTTCGGGTCGACGCGGTTGGCGATGACGCCGATGACGTTCGCGTGGTTGCCCATCATTTCGCCGATGGCCGCGCGCGCGGTGCGCTCGACGGCATCGGGTGAGTCCTTGCGTCCCGAGACCACCATCAGCACGGGCGCGTTGAGGTGCGCCGCAATGGTCGCGTTGAAGTTCATCTCGGTGGACGACAGCGCACCTGCATAGTCGGAGCCCACGACGACGATGGCGTCGAACTTGTCACGGATGCGGCCGAACTTCTCGACGATCAGCGACATGGCGGCGTCGGGGTCGGCCGACATCTCGTCGTAGCTGACGCCGACGGCCTCTTCAAAGCCCTGGCTGATGCCCGGCAGCCCGATCAGCGCCTCGGTCACCTCGTCGCGGCGCAGCGTGCGCACCAGCGGTCGGTAGACACCGACCGACTTCACCTGGGCGCTGAGGGCCTCGACGAGGCCCATGGCGATCACTGACTTGCCGACGCGCCCCTCGGGGGAGGCGATGAACACAACCTTGGTCACGTCAAGAGCTTAACGGTGACCCACGACACATTGCCCGCGGGGGTCCGAAGCGGGACGGTGCCGGGTTGGCTGCCCCGCGGGATCTCAGCCGCCGACTGTGCAACGGGGGCAGCTGACATTCAGGGTGCAGGTTGTCAGCGGCAGGTCAGGTGCGCGGACGAGGGGCAGGTGCAGTCCGCCCCCTCACCTAGACTCACCCCCATGATCGTGATGGGTGGCCATGGTGAGTCCGACGACCCGATTGCCGAGGCGCAGGCTCGCGGCGCCGGGCTGGCGCAGTTCTTCCTGGGCGACCCACAGAGTTGGAAGGCCCCGAGAATCGGCTACCCCGGCGGTGCCGAGGCGCTGAAGGGCGACGCCGAAGCCGCCGGCATCGACCTGTACGTGCATGCCCCCTATGTCATGAACGTGGCCAGCACGAACAACCGCATCCGCATTCCCAGCCGCAAGACCCTGCAGCAGACGCTCACGGCCGCGGCGTCGGTCGGGGCCAAGGGCGTGATCGTCCACGGTGGGCACGTCACCGCGGACGAGGACCCGGCCGTGGGGTTCGAGAACTGGCGCAAGGCCGTCGACGGGCTCGACATCGCCGTGCCGCTGCTGATCGAGAACACCGCAGGTGGCGCCAACGCCATGGCCCGCAAACTCGATCGCATCGACCAGTTGTGGACGACCCTGGCCGGTTCACCGAACTTCGACATGATCGGCTTCTGCCTCGACACATGCCACGCGCACGCCGGCGGCGAAGAACTGGTCGGGCTCGTCGAACGGGTGCTGGGCATCACGGGACGCATTGACCTGATCCATGCGAACGACTCCCGCGACGGGTTCGACTCGGGGGCCGACCGGCATGCCAACTTCGGCGAGGGCTTCGCCGACCCCGACGGCATCGTCGAGGTGGTCAGGCTCAGCGGCGCCCCCGTCGTGGTCGAGACCCCGGGTGGTGTCGAGGGCCAGAAGGCCGACCTGGACTGGCTGCGCGAACGGGTGTGATTCAGCAGTCCTGGGCGCGGAAGAGGCGCCAGCCGCCGTCGATGCGCACGGTCACCTCGCAGATCACGGCAGCTCCCTGCTGGGCGTGGATCGGCGAGCCGACCTTCGCCACGCTCGAGGTGCCGTTCGGCCAGGGCGTCGGCACGCCGGCGCCGGTGCGGTCGTTGATCTCGACGAGGTTGCAGGTGACGCTGCCGAGTTGTTCGCCGGGGGCCGCGGGCGCCTCGCTGAGCAGGTAGGTCTTCGACTGCCACACCACGAGCCCCGGGTAGTCCTCCGCGACCCTCGTGCCTGCTGATGCGCTGACGCCGGGGCACCCGGTCGGTGAGGAGTCACCGGGGCGCGCCGAAGAAGTAGAACGGTTCAGGTTGTAGAGGGTGACCACGACTGCCAGCACGATCACCGCCACAATGGCGGTGATGGTTGCCGGGCGACGCGGCGAGCCACGTTTGGGGGACACCATGTGTGCCTCGCCTTCTTCGACCGATGAAGGGATCAGGGATATCGTCTCACCTTCCCCCCCCGTGTCGAGGGCGCGCCCCTACTAGCTGAGAGTTCGCCTTAGGAACCACCCCGGCATCCACCAGCCCTCGTCCCGCTCAATAAGCTGGCAGGAACGGCCAGCCGAAGGAGCCCCCAGTGAACGATTCGTCCACCATCCGACCCCAATCAGGGGGCGAACCGCTGTCCAACAAGGGGCTCGTCACCGAACACCTCGCCGTGCGCCACCTCGCCCACCTGCTCGCGCAGACCGTCGAGAAGCATGGCGGGCGCGTCGCCACCCGCATCCGTGCGAACGCCGACCTCGACGCCGCACCCCAATGGACGACGCAGACCTACCGCGAGTTCAACGCCCGCATCCAGGCCATGGCCAGGGCGCTGGTGCGCGACGGCATTCAGCGCGGCGACCGGGTGGCGCTGTTCGCCAACAACTGCCCCGAATGGAGCGAGGTCGACTTCGCCCTGCTCACCGTCGGTGCCGTGCCTGTGCCGATCTATGCCACCTCGACACCGGACCAGATCGAGCACATCGTGCGTGATTCCGGTGCCCGCGGCATCGTCGTCGGCGGGGCCAGTGAATCGGCGCGCGTCCGTGAGGCTCGTGCGAACTTGCCCACGATCGAGTTCGTCATCTCGATCCCGGCGCTCGTCGAAGACGACGTCACCCCGCTCGCGCAGTGGCTCGTCCCGGCCACCGACCCGGACGCGGCCGCGCTCGACGAACAGGTCGCCGCCCGCATGGGACAGGCGGCGTCGGACGACCTGGCCTCGATCATCTACACCTCTGGCACCACGGGCGACCCCAAGGGTGTGATGCTCACCCACCAGGCGATGATTGCCCAGCTCGAGGCCGTCGCGACCCTGTTCACGATCACGCCGGACGACCACAGCCTGTGCTTCCTGCCGCTGAGCCACGCCCTGGAGCGGGCCTGGACGACGATTGTCTTCGCCCATGGCTGCATGAACACCTACCTGCCGAACGCGCGGCAGGCGTCCCAGGCCCTGGTCGAGGTCAACCCGACCCTGCTGGTGAGCGTGCCCAAACTGTACGAAACCGTCTACAAACTGGCCCGCGAGAAGGTCGCGTCGTCGGCGGTCAAGCAGAAAATCTTCGACTGGGCGTTCCACGTCGGTGGACGACTGCAGCACGCCTACCGCAAGGGCCGCGAGCCCGGCCTGTGGTGGCGCTCGCAGCTGCCGGTGGCCGACAAGCTGGTGTTCAGCAACATCCGCGCGGCGATGGGCGGGCCCAAGACGGTGCTGGCCTGCGGCGGGGCGCCGATCCGCAAAGAGGTTGAGGAGTTCTTCTCGGCTGCGGGCATCCAGATCTTCACGGGATATGGCCTGACCGAGGCATCGCCCCTTGTCAGCTTCAATTCGAGGCAGGCCTGGAAGATCGGCACCGCCGGCCGGGTCATGGCCGGCGGCGAACTGGCGATCGGTGCCGAATCAGAGATCCTGTATCGCGGTCCGAATGTGATGGCCGGCTATTGGAACAACCCCGAGGCGACCGCCGAGGCGTTCCACGACGACTGGCTGCGCACCGGTGATGCGGGCTACATCGACAATGACGACTTCCTGGTGATCACCGACCGGTTGAAGGACATCATCGTCACCGTGGGCGGCAAGAATGTCGCCCCGCAGCAGATCGAGGGCCTGGTGCTGGCCGACCCCCTGTTCGAGCATGCGGTGCTCGTGGGCGAGGGTCGTCCGTTCTTGACATTGCTGGTGACGCCGTCGATGCCGCAGCTGCGCGAGGTCGCGGCGATGCTGGGCGTGCACCACGAGAAGGACGACGAACTCGTCAGGGACCAGCGCATTCTCGACGCCATGCGCGAGCGGGTGAACCAGCTGACCGCGAAGCTGCCGAGCCATGAACAAATCAGGGACCTGCGGGCATCGCTGGGCGAGGTGACCATGGAGAACGGGCTGCTCACGCCGACATTGAAGGTGCGTCGGCGCGAGGTCGAGAAGAAGTTCCAGGAAGTGATCGACGACATGTACGCCCGGCTGGCCGAGGCACGCCGGGGGCACAAGGCCGATGGTGAGGGGAAGGCGGACCCTGCCGAGAAGTGAGCCTCAGGGGCGCAGCGGGTAGCCCTTGGAGTCCTTCGAATCGGTCGACAGCAGCACGATGCCATCGATGAGCGGCCAGATGTAGCCGAACCCGAGGGTGACGATGGTCACGATGAGCTGGGCGATGGCGATGCCGTAGTGGCCCGTGTAGAACCGGCCGATGCCGAACCCGCCCAGGAAGATCTGCAGCAGGCCGGCGGCGATCTTGGTCTTCTCTGAATAGGGGATGCCGGTCTTGGGGTCGACCCCCCAGGGTGCGCCGGGGACCGCGACGGCGTACCCGGGCGCGGCATACGCCTGGTACGGGGCGGGGTAGCCGACGCCTGTGGCGGCGTAGGGCTGGGCGGCGTAGGGGTCTGCGGCGTACTGGTTGGCAGCGTAGGGATCCGCAGCGTAGCCGGCAGGGGCGGCATACGGATCGCCGGCATACGGGTCAGCGGAGTAGCCCTGCTGGTTGGCGTGGGGCTGTTGGTCCCAGGTGGGCGAGGACGACGACTGGGCGGGCGGCTGGTCCCATGCGGTCGAGGACTGCGGCTGGTCCCAGGTTGGCTGGACCGGCTGCTGGTCCCACGTGGGTGGGGTCGAGGACTGCGGCTGGTCCCAGGTCGGCTGGGCGGGCTGCTGGTCCCATGCGGGTGGGGTCGAGGACTGCGGCTGGTCCCAGGTCGGCTGGGCGGGCTGCTGACCCCAGGTGGGTGGGGTTGACCCGGCGTCCCACGTTGGCGAACCCGCGGGCGCCGACCAGACATCGGTCGACGGGGGCTGCGACTCGTCCGGGGTGGCGGGGTTCGGCACAGGTGAATGCAGCGAGGAATCGCCCAGGCTCGACTGCTGCCACGGCGACTGGTCGAGCGTCGGGTCGCTGAACGATGGGTCGTGCAGCGTCGGGTCGGGCTCGTTCGCTGCCGATGTGGAGGGGTCGTGCGACGGCGGCTGCTCGTCGCGTGATTCGGGGTACAGCGACGACATGATGATGCTCCTGGGATTGACTTCTACCAGCCTATCCCGCCGCAGATCGTCCGATTGATGCCACCATCGAGGCGTGAACTCGAGCGCAACCGCATCAACGCCGACCCCTGAACTGCCCGAACTTCCCGAACCAATCGTGTCGGGCTGGCGCACCGTGCGCAGGAACCCCTCGGCTGCGCTGCTCGTGGTGCAGTTGGCGAGCCTGCTGATCTATCCGTTCGTGGACAATCCCGACAGCACCACCGGCCGCAGCATCGTCGCCCTGCTGGGGCTGCTGGCGCTGGTGATGAGCGTGCGGGTGGTGGCCCAGTCGCCGGTGACGGTGTGGGTCTCGGCCACGGTGGGACTGGCCGCGTTCGGATTGAGCGTCGTCGATGTGGTGACCGGCTGGGCCCAGCCCTGGCACTTCTGGAGCGACATCGCCCACATGGTCTTCTACCTGTGGGCGGCCGTTGCGCTGGTGGGCTACATGGTCAAGGACGTCCATGTCACCGTCGATGAGCTTTTCGCCGTGGGGGCGGCGTTCACCGTGCTGGTGTGGGCATTCGCGCATGCGTATTCGGCATTGCAGTACGTGCAACCGGGCAGTTTCATCGCGGCGATCAATGCCGAGGGCAACCGCAGCTGGATGGAACTGCTCTTTCTGAGCTGCACCACGCTGACGTCGACGGGGCTCTCGGATGTGGTGCCCGTGCGTCCGCTGGCCCGGGCGGTGGTGATGGTGCAGCAGATCGCGGGCATGTTGTACATCGCGATGGTGATCAGCCGGTTGGTGACCTTGCGGGTGGGGCGGGAACGGGCCGTGCGCCGGGGTCGGTGAGGTTGGGCTGGTGCGGCATGATCCTGCGGGGAGCGTGATCAGCCGGCCGGGCGCGCCATGAACCCGGCTGGGCGCCTCCTGATCCCAGGCCGGGCGGCTCCTGAACCCGGCCGCGCGCCGCAGGTCGTCCGCATGATCGCTGCCCTATGTGCACGCCGACACCGTTATGTGCACGCCGACACCGGTCAACAGGTGTCGGGGTGTACCCAAAGGTGTCGACGCGCCCCTTGAATCGTCGCGGCGGACGTTGGGGTGTCGGGCGCGGGGCGATGGGGCCGCTCGGGTTGCACCCCGACAACGAGGTGCCGGGGCAGCGGCGCGACACCCCGCCCCGCCCACAAAGACCAGAGCTGCCCCCGAACACATCGAGGGCAGCTCCGGAAACCAGCGGAAGAACGAGTGCTCAGGCGGTCGGCACCACCAGCGCCGCCCAGACCACCAGTGGGGCGATGACCATGATGCTCATGCCCCAGATCATCAACTGCCTGAACACCCCGTCGCGCTGGCTCGCCTCGGCATTGGCCACCACCAGCGCGCCGTTGGTCGAGAACGGGCTGCAGTCCACGACGGACGATGAGATCGCCAGGGCCGCGATCAGCCCGACGGCGCTGACATCGCCGCGCATCAGGAACGGCACGGCCAGCGGGATCAGCGCACCGATGATGCCGGTGGTCGACGCGAACGCCGACACCACCGCACCGATGAGGCAGATCATCAGCGCAGCGACCAGCGGGGCGCCGATGTTGGCCACCGAGTCGCCCAGCCACTGCACGACACCCTGGTTCTGCAGCAGCCCGACATAGGTCACGATGCCGCCGACCAGCAGCACGGTGCCCCACGAGATCTGCTCGACGGCACCCTTGGCCGACTTGGGGAACACCAGCGTCAGGGTCACCGCGACAGCCAGCGCGGTGAAGCCGACGTCGAGGTTGAAGCCGAGGGCTCCCACGATCAGGGCGACCAGGCCGATGACGGTCAGGGTGCGCTCAGTGTTGAGCTTGTGGGTGTCGCCACGCTGGGCGGTGACGTGCTTGACCTGGCGTTCAGCCTCGACCTTCGAGTGCGGCTCGGTGGTCTCCTGGTTGGCAGTCGTCAGGCCCATGCCTTCTTCGGTCTCGTCATCGAGGTGCGCCAGGGTCGTGGTCTCGCGGCCACGTGCCATCAGCGCTCGTCCACCGAAGGCGAAGAACGCGATCAGGGCGATCAGGAACGCCGCGACGAAGCTCGTCGCGAACAGGAACAGCGGGTTGCCGGGAAGGTTGTTGCGGTCGACGACGCCGTTGGTGATCGAGCCGAAGATGCCGATGGGCGAGAACGAACCGGCGGTCGCACCCTGCACGATCATCATGCCCATCAGCATCGGGTGGATCTTGTAGCGCAGCGCGAAACCCATGCCCACGGGGGCGACGATCGCGACAGCGGCGGGGCTCACCGCGCCGATGGCGGTGACGATGGCGCAGACCACGAACATGGCCCACGGCACCAGGGCGACGCGTCCGCCGACGACTTTGACGGCGCCGTGGACGATCCAGTCGACCGTGCCGTTGTTCTTCGCCAACGCGAACAGATAGGTGACGCCGACGAGTGTGACGAACAGGTTCGACGGGAACCCGTCGAGGATGTCGCCCACCTCGACGTGGTAGACGGTCAGGCCGACGATGAACGCGGCCACCAGCGCGAGCGCACCCATGTTGACACCGCGCACGGTGGCAACCAGGAACACGACCGCGAGGATCAGGAGCGAGAGAATCTCGTGTGACATGAAGCCAGCTTCCGGGACTTGATCGACTGTGATCAGGGACGGGTTGACAGGGACAAGGTTCCAGTCGGTGGATCAAACTGTGACATTCATCACACCGGCCTTCAGTGGTTCACGATACTGCCAGTGGACTAGCCACTGGTCAACTGGTCCACATAGACTTCCGGCATGTCGTCAAGGAGGACCGACGTGACGCCTCTGCGCCGTGAACGGCTCTATGAGAGCCTGGCCGAGCACATCTCGTCATTCATCGATGCCCAGGGCCTGGGCCCGGGCGATCGCCTGCCCAGTGAGCGGCAGTTGGCGGCCGACCTCGGCGTCTCGCGCGCCACCCTGTCACGGGCTCTTGCGGCACTCGAGACGCGCGGGGTGATCCAGGTGCGCCACGGGGTTGGTGCCCTTGTCGCGCCGGGTGCGGCGCATGTCGGGCCGGCGGGCGACAGCGAGACCCTGCCCAGCCTTGATCTTGGTGGACGCCCCAGCGGCGAGATCGCCCAGGCCCGCGAGGCCGTCCTCGCCGGCATCGCCCGGGCCGCCGCTTCGAACCCCCGCGAAGCGCTCAAGGCGGCGCTGCTGGCCGACGACGGGCGCCCGCGCCTGTTCGACGACACCTGGCGGTGCATCAAGCGGCTGGCTGATTCGTCGCTGCTCACCGACCTTGATGACGGGCTGGCGGCCGGCGCCCCACCACCGCCGGACAGTCCCACACTTCGTGGACGCCTCGCCCTGCTGGCCGACGCGATCCTAAGGTCAGACCCGAGCGCGGCAGCGATGGCGTGCACGGGACTGCTCGGGCGTCCGGCCGTCCGCCACGACCCGCACCACCCGCACCACCCACTCGATCCACACCATCCGCAGGTCGACGTCGACCTGAACCAGTGACACCATCCCACCGACCACCGACCCACCAGGAGCACACCAGTGACCAGCCCCCTTCAGGACATCCTCGTCATCGACCTGTCCCGCGCGCTCGCCGGGCCGCACGCCGGCATGATGCTGGCCGACCAGGGCGCCCGCGTGATCAAGGTCGAGTCGCCCGAAGGTGACGAGACCCGCAAGTGGGGCCCTCCCTTCGTCGGGCCCGAGGGTGACATCTCGACCTACTACATGTCGTGCAACCGCAACAAGGAATCGATCACCCTCGACCTGAAGAGCGACGACGGCCGCGACGTGCTCACCCGGCTGGTCAAGCGCGCCGATGTGGTGATCGAGAACTTCCGCCCCGGGGTCATGGACCGGCTCGGCTTCGGCATCGACCACCTGCACGAGCTCAACCCACGGCTGGTCGTGCTGTCGATCAGCGGCTTCGGCCATGACGGGCCCGAGGGGGGTCGTCCGGGCTATGACCAGATCGCCCAGGGCGAGGCCGGCCTGATGTCGCTGACCGGTTCGGGCCCCGACGACCCGCAGCGCGTCGGCGTGCCGATCGCCGACTTGCTCTCGGGCATGAACGGCGCGTTCGGCGTTGTCAGCGCGCTGTACGAACGTGGGCGCACTGGCAAGGGGCGCCACGTGCGCACCAGCCTGCTGGCGTCGGTGGTCAGCGTGCACGCGCTGCAGGGCACCGCGTACACCGTCGCGGGCCAGGTCGGCCGCGCCCAGGGCAACCACCACCCGGCGATCGCCCCGTACGGCCTGTTCGAGGCCTCGGATGGGCCCGTCCAGATCTCGGTGGCCAACGACAAGCTGTGGCAGAACTTCACAGCCGCGTTCGGCATCGACCCGAACACCGAGGGCTTCACGAGCAACCCCGACCGCGTGGCCAACCGCAACCACCTGATCGAGGTCGTCAACGCGGCGTTCGCCGGCTACACCAGCGCCGAGGTGCTCGACAAGCTGGCCGAGGCGGGCATTCCTGCGGGCAAGGTGCGCACGCTCGACGAGGTCTATGAGTGGGACCAGGTCGCCAGCCAGCACCTGATCTACGAGTTCGACCACCCCGTGCTGGGCCGCACCAAGGTGCCCGGCTCGGCGCTGCGCTACGACGAGAACCCCTATTCGGGTGGGCGCGCGCAGGTGCTGCCGCCGCCCGCGCTCGGTGAGCACAACGAGTCGGTGCGTGCGTGGCTGGACGAGGACGCCTCATGAGCGCGGCACCTGTCACCCAGCCCGGCACCACCCCCAGGCCGGTGCGCCGCAACGCCCGTGAGCTCATCGCCGAGGTCTTCGACGAGGGCTCGTGGGTCTCGTGGGACGAACCGGTCGCCGATGAACCCGACTTCGGCGAGGCCTATGTCGCCGACCTCGACAGGGCCAGGGCCAAGTCTGGCGAGGACGAGGCCGTCATCACCGGCGAGGGCACCATCAACGGCCACCGGGTCGCAGCCATCGTCTCGGAATTCAACTTCCTCGCTGGTTCGGTGGGGGCCGCGGCCGCCGAGCGCATCGTCCGGGCCTTCGAGCGGGCCACCGTCGAGCGGTTGCCTGTCTTTTCGGGCACCGCGTCGGGCGGCACCCGCATGCAGGAGGGCACCCCGGCGTTCGTGACCATGGTCAAGATCACCGCGGCCGTCGCGGCGTTCAAGTCGCAGAACCTGCCCTACATCACCTATCTGCGCCACCCCACCACCGGCGGGGTGTTCGCATCGTGGGGCTCGACGGGGCATGTGACCGTGGCCGAGCCGGACGCGACCATCGGCTTTCTGGGGGCGCGGGTCTTCGAGGCGCTGTACGGCGAGAAGTTCCCCGAGGGCGTGCAGACCGGTGAGAACCTGTTCGCGCATGGGCTGGTCGATGCGGTGCTGGCCCCGAAGGCGCTGCGCAAGGTCGCGTCGCGGCTGCTGGATGTGCTGCGGCCCGCCGACCACGACCCGCAGCCGGTGCCCGCGGCGAACCCCGACGAGTTGCCCGACGTGCCGGCCTGGGAGTCGGTGTTGAAGACCCGTCGCCCTGATCGTCCGGGGTTCAGGACGCTGATGCGTGTCGGCGCCGAGCCGTCGCTGTCGCTGTTCGGCACCGGCGCGGGCGAATGGGACCGCACGCTGGGGCTGGCGCTGGCCCGGTTCGACGGGTTGCCCTGTGTGGTGATCGGCCAGGACCGGCGGGCCGAGGCTGCGGACAAGCCGTTGTCGCCGTCGGGGTTGAGGGTGGCGCGGCGCGGCATTCGGCTGGCGCGTGAGCTGAACCTGCCGCTGATCTCGGTGATCGACACCGCCGGTGCGGCCCTGTCGAAAGAGGCCGAAGAGGGCGGGATGGCCGGCGAGATCGCCCGCTGCCTGCACGACCTGGTGACGCTGCAGGTGCCGACGATCTGCGTGCTGCTGGGGCAGGGCACCGGCGGTGGGGCCTTGGCACTGCTGCCGGCCGACCGGGTGATCTGTGCGGAGCATTCGTGGCTGTCGCCGCTGCCGCCCGAGGGGGCCTCGGCGATCCTGTACCGGACGCCCGAGCGGGCCCCGGAACTGGCGGCCCAGCAGGGCGTGCGCTCACGCGACCTGCATGCGGCGGGCATTGTCGACCGGATCGTGCCGGAGCTGCCCGACGCGGCCGACGAGCCGGAGGCGTTCACGCACCGGATGGCGGCGGCGATCAGCGATGAGGCGGCGCGGTTGTTGGCGATGCCGGCTGATGAGCGGCTGACACGGCGGATGGAGCGGTACCGGCGACTGGGGGTGTAAGGGGGCCGATCATTGGTCGATCCGGCACCGTCTGAGGTGCTGGATCGACCAACGTTGGGCCTGGGTGCCCCGGCTCGCCGGGGTTATCCACAGGTTGGCGGGGGTCGCCGCGAACTGCTCCCCTCACCCGCAACGCTGGGCGCATGAAACCACGTGCGCAGGTTCCCGAGCAGCTCGAGGTGCTCGCCTCGAACCAGGGCGGGCTGGTCACCCGTGAGCAGGCGCTGGCGGCAGGGCTCAGCGCACGGCAGATTGCGGGTCTGGTCTTGCGCGGCGCCTGGGCCAGGCTCGCCCGCGGTGTCTTCGCCGTCCGGTTCTCGTCGCGCAGCTGGGACGACCTGGCCTGGGCCGGTGTGCTGCTGGCCGGCGATGGCGCCGCGCTGGGCGCCGAAGCGGCGGCACACCTGTACGGGTTCGCGCCCGCGTCCTTGCCCATCGACGTCTGGATCACCAGCGGACCGGGGGCGACGAGGCCGCGCATACCCCTGGACCAGCCCGACGGGGTGGTGTGGAGGTTCCACAGGGGCGAACGCAAGGTCGTGGGTTCGCCGCCGCGCACCAGCATCGAGCAGACAGTGCTCGACCTGTGTGCCGGTGCCGATGCCGACCAGCAGAGCCACTGGCTCGGCCAGGCCCTCGCCAACCGTCGGACGACCGTGACCCGGTTGACGCGCGCGCTCGACGACGCCCCCCGGCTCACCGGCCGCGGCCAGCTCGCCGAACTGCTCGAGGTTGCCGGTGGTGGTTCACACAGCCCGCTCGAGGTGCGCTACCTGCGCGATGTGGAACGTGCCCACGGCCTGCCCCACGGGGTGCGCCAGCAGTCGGTATCCAGTGGCACCCGATCAGACATGGTCTATGACGAGTTCAACCTGATCGTCGAGCTCGATGGCCAGCTGGGGCACCGGGGCGCCGGTGAGCTCCGGGATTCCTGGCGTGATGCCCGACACCTGAGCCGTGGGCTGGGCACGCTGAGGTTCGGCTGGCCCGATGTGGTGCGTCGGGCCTGTGAGATGGCTGCACTCATCGCCGCGGTGCTGCAGAACAACGGCTGGACGGGGCAACTTCGGCCATGCAGGGCATGCAGGGCGGCGGCGTGATGCGTCCGAGGCCCGTGAAGGGGTGGAAACGCCTCATCTTAGGTCGATCCGGCACCGTCTGAGGTGCCGGATCGACCACCGTCGGCCCTTTCCGCCCTCAGGCCCGGGCCGCCGCCCTCGCCGCCGACGGCAGTGCCGCCACCACTCGGTCCAGGGCCCGCGCATCATGGGCGTCCGAGACGAAGCACACCTCGAACGCGCTCGGCGGCAGGTAGACCCCCTGCGCCAGCATCTCGGCATGAAAAGCAGCGAATGCCCTCGTGTTCTGGGTCCTGGCGCTGGCGTAGTCCGTGACGACCTTGTCGGTGAAGAACACCGAGAAGATCGTGCCGATGCTGTTGATGGTGTGCGGCACCGACTCCTGGGACAGGGCCTCGTGCCATGCCGCCTTCAGTCGCGCCGCCTTGTCGTTGAGCCGGCCGTACAGTGCCTCGTCCAACAACTGCAGCTGCGCCAGCCCCGCCGCGGTGCCCAGCGGGTTGCCCGACAGGGTGCCGGCCTGGTAGACCGGCCCGGACGGCGCCAGCAGGTCCATGAGCTCGGCGCGTCCACCGAACGCGGCCAGCGGCAGGCCGGCGCCGATCACCTTGCCGAAGGTGAACAGGTCGGGCACCCAACCCTCGTCGGCCCCGTCGAGGCCCCAGTAGCCCTGCGCGGACGACCTGAAGCCGGTGAGCACCTCGTCACTGATCAGCAGGGCGCCGTGTTCATGGGCGAGGTCGTGCAGCCCCTTGTTGAAGCCCGGCCCGGGCACGATGGCGCCCATGTTCGCGGGGGCCGCCTCGGTGATGATGGCCGCGATCTGGTCGGGGTGGGCCGCGAACGCCGCACGCACCGCGTCGAGGTCGTTGTAGGGCACCACGATGGTGTCGGCCGCAGTCGCTGCCGGCACCCCCGCCGAGCCGGGGATCGCGAACGTCGCCGCCCCCGACCCGGCCTCGGCCAGCAGCCCGTCTGAATGGCCGTGGTAGCAGCCGGCGAACTTGATGATCTTGTCGCGTCCGGTGGCCCCGCGCGCGACCCGGATCGCGCTCATGGTGGCTTCGGTGCCCGAGTTGACCAGCCGCACCTTTTCGACCGGCATCAGGGCCACGATGGCGGCGGCCAGCTCGGCCTCGCCCGGGTGCGGGGCGCCAAAGCTCAGCCCGCGGCTGGCGGCCAGGTTGACGGCCTCGAGCACCGCCGGGTGCGCATGCCCCAGGATGATCGGCCCCCACGAGCAGACCAGGTCGACGTATTCGTTGCCGTCGACGTCGTACAGGTACGGCCCGCGTGCGTGGCTGATGAACGGTGGGGTGCCGCCGACGCTGCCGAAGGCCCTCACGGGCGAGTCGACGCCCCCGGGAATCAGGTGCTGCGCCTGGCCGAACAGTTCGGCGCTGCGCTTGAGCGGGTGACGGCGGTTCATGCGTGGGCCCCTTCACGAATCCAGGTGGCGGCCTCGATGGCCGCATACGTCAGCACGATGTCGGCCCCAGCCCGGGCGAAGCTGGTCAGCGATTCGAGGATGACCCGCTGCCGGTCGATCCAGCCGCGTTCGGCCGCGGCCTGGATCATCGCGTATTCGCCCGAGACCTGGTAGGTCGCCACCGGCACCGGGGAGGCCTCGGCCACCCGGGTGAGCACGTCGAGGTAGGGCATGCCGGGCTTGACCATGACGATGTCGGCACCCTCGGCAATGTCGAGCTCGAGTTCGTACAGCGACTCGCGCAGGTTGGCCGGGTCTTGCTGGTAGGTGCGCCGGTCGCCCTGCAGGGACGAGTTCACGGCCTCGCGGAAGGGGCCGTAGAACGCCGAGGCGTACTTGGCGGTGTAGGCAAGGATCGTCACGTCATCGAAGCCCGCGTCGTCCAGGGCATGCCGGATGACGCCGACCTGCCCGTCCATCATGCCGGAGGGGCCCACGACATGCGCGCCGGCCTCGGCCTGGGCCACCGCCATTTGGGCATAGACCTCGAGGGTGGCGTCGTTGTCGACGCGCCCCCGCTCGTCGAGCACGCCGCAGTGGCCGTGGTCGGTGAACTCGTCGAGGCACAGGTCGGTCATGATCAGCAGGTCGTCGCCGAACTGCTCGCTGAGGCGTGCCGTGGCCAGGTTCAGGATGCCGTCCGGGTCGACCGCCCCCGAGCCCACGGCGTCCTTGGCCTCGGGCACGCCGAACAGCATGATGCCGCCGACGCCCGCCTCGAGTGCGCGGTGCCCTTCGGCGACGAGCGAGTCGAGGGTGTGCTGGACGACCCCCGGCATCGAAGTGATCGGCTGGGGTTCGGTGGCGCCCTCGCGCACGAACACCGGCAGCACCAGCGCAGAGGGGCGCAGCGTGGTCTCGCGGACGAGTGCCCGCATCGGCGCCGACTGGCGCAGTCGCCGCGGCCTGACCGGCAGGTGGTACTGGTTCATGATCAACTCCTCGTCGTGGGTGCCCAGTCTGTGGGATGGCCCGGGGGCAACGCTACCCCTCAGCCCACCGATGCCAGCGCCAGCGGCAGCACCGCCCGGGCCCCAGCCCGGCGCAGCAGTCGTCCGGCCACGGTCATGGTCCAGCGGGAGTCGACGAGGTCGTCGACCAGCAGCACCGGCCCGTCGAGAGCCGCCAGCCGCCCCGCCAGCTGCGGCCCCACCCGGAACCTGTCCCACACGTCGCGCACCCGGTAGGCGCTGTTGGTCGACCCGCGCAGGGGCTCCGCGGCCGGGTTCAGGTCAAGCGGGCCGAGCAGGTCGAGGCGGCCGACCTGCGCGATGCCGGTGGCCAGCGATTCCACCAACCGTGGACGACCCAGGCCCGGCACCCAGACGACCCCCACCGGGCGCTCGGCCCAGCCCCACCCGGCCAGCACCCGCACCACCGCCTTCGCCAGGTCTGCCGGCACCTCGGCGTCGACTGCACGCCCGTCGCGGTCGGTGGCGAACAGCTCGCGCAGCGCGGCGCCCCAGCCGAGGTCGGTGAGTCGGGCCACTGCCCGGCCCTCGTCGACGAGCTCGTCGGGTGGCAGCTTGCCCTTGACGGGCTTGCCATCCGCGGTGACCTTGAGGGTGTCCAGCCCCGAGGGCCACATGGCCCGCGGTGTGATCGGCACCCCGACGTGGTCGATGCCCTGCTCGGCCCGTTCCAGCGCCGTCACGGTGATGTCAGTCGGGTACCAGGGGTCGGCGCACACGTCGCAGCGCCCGCAGGCAGCCGACTCGGGGTCGTCCAGTGCGGCGGTGAGGAAGGCCATGCGGCACCCCTCGGCGCCGGCACCGTCAGCGCCCAACCGCTCATAGGTGAGCATCGCCTGCTGCTCGTCGACGCGGGCGGCGGCGATGCGTTCGTAGCGTTCGGCGTCGTAGGCCCACCGTGCGCCGGTCGAGACCCAGCCGCCCGACACGTTCTCGACGGCTCCGTCGACGGCGAGCACCTTCAGCAGCAGTTCGAGCGGGCTGCGGCGGATGTCGACCCGCGCCTCGAGTGCCGCCACCGACAGCGGCGTGGGGGAGTCGGCGAGGGCAGCCAGCACGGCGTCGGCGCGCTGCTGGGTGGGCATCGCGTTGGTGGCGAAGTAGTGCCAGATCTCCCGGTCTTCGACGCCCGGCAGCAGCAGCACGTCGGCGCTCGCGGTCGCCCGGCCGGCGCGCCCGACCTGCTGGTAGTAGGCGACCGGTGAACTGGGGGCGCCCAGGTGCACGACGAAGCCGAGGTCGGGCTTGTCGAAGCCCATGCCGAGCGCCGAGGTGGCGACCAGGGCCTTGACCTCGTTGGCCTTGAGCGCCTGTTCCGCTTGTTCGCGTTCGGCGGCGTCGGTGCGTCCGGTGTAGGGCAGCACCCGGTGCCCGGCGGCGGTGAGCAGCGCGGCGGTGTCGTCGGCCGCGGCCACGGTGAGGCAGTAGATGATGCCGCTGCCGGGCAGCGAGTCGAGGTGCTCGGCGAGCCAGGCGAGCCGCCGCGCGGGGGTGCCAACGTCGAGCACCCCGAGGCGCAGCGAGTCACGGGCGAGGGCGCCGCGCAGGGTGAAGACCTCATGGCCCCCTGCGGCCATCTGTTCTTCGACATCGGCGACCACCCGGGCGTTTGCCGTGGCGGTGGTGGCCAGCACCGGCACCCCGTCAGGCAGTTCGGCGATCAGGTCGCGGATGCGCCGGTAGTCAGGGCGGAAGTCGTGGCCCCAGTCGCTGATGCAGTGCGCCTCGTCGATGACGAGCAGGCCGCAGTCAGCCACCAGGCGCGGCAACTGCTGCTCACGGAACCTCGGGTTGACAAGGCGTTCCGGAGAGACGAACAGCACGTCGACCGTGCCGGCGTCGAGCTGGGCCTCGATGTCGCGCCACTCGGTGACATTCGCGGAGTTGATCGCCGCGGCCCGCACCCCTGCGCGCTCGGCCGCGGCGACCTGGTCACGCATCAGCGCCAGCAGCGGCGAGACGATCAGCGCGGGCCCGGAGCCTGCGCGGCGCTGCAGCAGGGCGGCGATGAAATAGACCGCCGACTTGCCCCAGCCGGTGCGCTGCACGACCAGCGCCCGGCGGTGGTGGGCGACCAGGACCTCGATGGCCTCGTACTGGCCGTCATGGAACTCGGCCCCGGGACGTCCGGTGAGGTCACGCAGCACGGCCAGCGCCTCGTCGCGCAGGCCCTCGGGGGAGCGCTGCACGGCGGTGGCGGGCCGGTCGGTGGCGGGCGCCGTGTCACGCGGCTGCTCGTCCGGCGCCCAGTAGGCATCGTCGGGCGGCAGGTCGTCAGGATCGGGCGGGGGCTCGCTCAACCAGAGGGGGTCGCTCATGGGCACAGCCTTTCACCCCGGTCTGACAATTGCTGCCGCAGACGGCGTGGGCTGTGGACAGTATCCTGAATGCATGCCCGACGTCGCCATCACACCCGAGACGCTCGCCCTGCGCGAGCTGATCGAGGCGTACCGTGATGAGTTCCAGGTGCTGCTCGACCGCTACGGCGCGACCAACCCGAGGCTGTTCGGCTCCGTCGCCCGCGGCACTGCCCAGGCGGGCTCCGACATTGACATCCTCGTCGAGATGGATCCTGCTGCCGGGAACCTCCTCATGCGGGCATCCGGGCTGATGGAGGAAACGCGCGCGCTGTTCGGACGCGACGACGTGGACGTGTTTCCGGTTCAACTGCTCAAGCACCCGGTCTCTGCCACGGCTCTCATTGACATGGTGGCGCTATGAGCCGCGATCCGGCCGAGCGAATCGCGGACATCCTCGCCGCCATCGAGCGATGCCAGCGCTACGTCGTAGCTCTTGGTGGCGACACAGATCTTGTGGAAATGGCAGAGGACGCGATCGAGCGCAACCTGCAGATTATCGGAGAAGCGGTGAACAACCTTCCCGAGGAGGTCACGGCTGCGCATCCACTGATCGGGTGGCCGCAGATCAGGGGATTCCGGAATATCCTTGTCCATCGGTACTTCGGGGTCGACGTGGAGGTTGTCGGCGAGGTCGTGGTGACGCATTTACCGCCGCTTGCCGACGCGCTGCGCAGCCAGATCCTCGACATGGACGACGATGTCGAGGATGATTTCGACATAGAGTTCGAGCCGCTGCACATCGAACTACAGGTGCCGGACTTGGGAGATGGGACGCCTCCTGTCAATGCAGGGTCAACGTAGGTCAATCCAGCACCTCACACGGTGCCAAAGTGACCTAAGATCACCCGAGTTCCCTGGGGCAACACGTGCACCAGCGCTCCGACCGGCCAGAGCGCTCCCAGCACAAGGCTCACGACCATCGGGTGTTGCGTGGGCGTCAAGGGGTGGACGGCGGTGGGCAGCACGCCGGGCATGAGCGTCAGGGCGAGCACCAGGATCGCCGGCACCAGCACCCCGCGCGGCAGGAAGCGTCCGACCATGGCCGCCGCACCCACAACGCCGCCGCACAGCGCCAATGTGGGGAACACCACCTGCCCCGGAGCCCCCAGCGCGAGCCACCACATGCCACAATGCCATCGCGGTGAGGCCTGCACCCGGACGGCGAGAACGGGGGCCATCGACCCCGAGCCGGCTGCCGATCGAGGTGATCACGTTGATCCACCAGTGGCGACGTGACCAGCATGGTTTGCCCGCTGGATCACAGCAGAACTGGTCGATCTGGGTTACGGGTGCAGCGTGCGGACCGTGTCAAACAGGTCAGAACAACTCGGGATCAGTCGCCTCCGTGACCCGGACCCGACCGCTGGTGCTCAGGTGGCTGGTCTATCCACGCCTGCGGGCACTGAGCGATCGCGCGCTTTCCCGATCGGCACGAGCCGAGACGGTGCGCTGACCGACCCGCACCCTCAGCCCGCCAACACCACGCCCGCGCCGTCGTCGAGCAGTCGCTCCGCCAGCCGCACCCCCACCCCGGCTGCGTCATCCACCCCACCAGTGAGCTGACCCGCGAACCGCACCGCACCGTCGCGGCTGATCGCCAGTCCCTGCAGCACCAGCTCATCCCCGTGAACCTCAGCCAAGGCCCCCACCGGGGCCGTGCAGCCGGCCTCGAGCCTGGCCAGGAATGCCCGCTCCGCCACCGTACGCGCACGCGTCGCGGCATCGTCCAACCCCGCAGCCAGCCTCGCGGCCACCGAGTCAAGGTCGTCGGCGCGGCATTCGATCGCCAACGCCCCCTGGGCCGCGGCCGGCAGCATCACCGTGGGGTCGAGGAACTCAGTCACATGCTCGCCACGCCCGGCACGGGCCAGCCCTGCTGCGGCCAGCACCACCGCATCCAGCTCACCCACCTTGCCCAGCCGCGTGTCGATGTTGCCCCGCAGGCCGCTCACCTGCAGGTCGGGCCGCACCGCCAACAACTGCGCAGCCCGCCGCGCCGAACCCGTGCCGACCCTCGCACCCTGCGGCAGCGTCGCCAGCGTCAACCCGTCACGGGCCACCAGCACGTCGCGCGGGTCCTCCCGCTGGGGCACCGCCACCAGGGTGATGCCGTCGGCCGGGGCGGTGGGCAAGTCTTTCATCGAGTGGACGACCAGGTCGACCCGTCCATCAAGCAGGGCGTCGCGCACGGCCGAGACGAAGACCCCGGTGCCACCGATCCGCTCCAACGGGGCCAGGTTCACGTCACCCTCGGTACTGATGAACTCCAGCTCAGCGCGCTCCGTACCACCGGCCGCCACCGCCAGGGCATCGGCCACCATCTGCGACTGGGTGCGGGCGAGCAGTGAGGCCCGGGTGCCGATCCGGATCACTGCGTGCCCGCCTTCGCGGCGTTTGCGGCGCCAGCGCAGTCGGCCGCTGAATCGGCCCCGGCCACGGTGGGGCGCAACCGTGCCCCCGAACAGCAGCCGACGCCACACACATCCGGGGTGGCGGGGAACCGGGTGACGGTCTCGACGGGCCCACGTCGTCCGAGTCGCTCTTCGACCAGGTCGACCAGTGCGGCCACGAACCGGGGGTCGGTGCCCGCGGTGGGCGTGCGGACGAAGCCGAGCCCCAGCCCGGCGGCGGTGTCGGCGGCCTCGTGGTCGAGGTCCCACACCACCTCGACGTGGTCGCTGACGAACCCGATCGGCACGCACACGACCGCCGACCGGCCCTGCGCGGCGGCCTGTTCGATGGCGTCGTTGATGTCGGGTTCGGTCCACGGCTGGCGGGGATTGCCCGACCGCGACTGGAACACGAACTGCGATGCCAACGCCACACCGAGTTCTGCCTCGACCCGCGCGTGCACCCAGTCGATCGCGGCCTGGTGCTGGGCGATGTACCAGCCGCCAGACCCCGGACGACGGGTGTCTTCAGGACCTGAGGCGTCCGCCATCGTGTCGGGCACCGAATGGGTCGAATACATCACCACAATGCCCTCGGCGCCATGCGCCTCGGCCAGCATCGCCCGCACCCCGGCCACCACACCATCGGCCACGGGCTCGAGGAACCCGGGCAGGTTGAAGTAGTGCCGCAGCTTGTCGATGCGCAGGTCATCGGCCACGCCCGCGTCGAGCCCGGCCAGCGCCATGCCGAAATCCTCGCGGTACTGCCGACAACCCGAATAGGACGAGTAGGCACTCGTGGCCAGCCCCAGCAGCACCCGGTGGCCGGTGGTGTGCGCCCCGGCGATCACGTCGCTGGTGTAAGGCGCCCAATTGCGGTTGCCCCACAACACCGGCAGCTCGATGCCCCGGTTGGCCAGCTCGGCCTCGAGCGCCGCCTTCAATGCCCTGTTCTGTTCATTGATGGGCGAAACCCCACCCAGCGCCCGGTAATGCGTCGAGACCTCTTCGAGCCGTTCGTCAGGAATGCCGCGCCCGCGGGTGACATTGCGCAGGAACGGGATCACGTCGTCCTGCCCCTCGGGCCCACCAAAACTGGCCAGCAGCAGCGCATCGTAGGGCGCGGTCACATGCGCCACTCCGGTCTGCGTGGTCATCGGCACGTCATGGCGCACGGACGCGTCGATGGCCGAGGGGGCGAGCTGTGGTTCGGTCATGTCATTCCTTGTCAGGGGCGGGTCGGGCAGGTCAGCGGGCGAGCTGTGCTCAGCCCAGCAGCCAGGTCAGTTCTTCGGCGTTGATGCGCCGCCCGGTATAGAACGGCAGCTCCTCGCGCACGTGCAGGCGGGCCTGGGTGTAGCGCAGGTCGCGCATCATGTCGACGAGTTCGATCAGCTCGTCCGACTCGAACGACAGCAGCCATTCATAGTCACCCAGCGCGAACGCGCCCACCGTGTTGGCCAGCACGTTCGGGAACTTGCGGCCCGCCAACCCGTGCTCGCGCAGCATCTCGGAACGCTCGTCCTCGGGCAGCAGGTACCACTCGTGGCTGCGGACGAAGGGGTAGACGGTGACCCACCTCTTGGGTTCGCGGCCGTACATGAACGCCGGGGCGTGGGCCTTGCTGAACTCGGCCTGCACGTGCACGCCGACCGCGGTCCAGGCGCGCGACAGGCCCTGGGCCAGGCCAAGGCTGCGGAAGTACTGCCCAGCGGCCTGCAGCGCCTCGGGCTTCTCGGCGTGGGTCCAGATCATGACGTCCGAATCAGGCTTGAACTCGGTCATGTCATACACGCCGCGCAGGGTGACTCCCAGTTCGGCCAGCCGTTCCTTCCAGCCCGTGAGCTCGGCCTCGACGGATTGTTCCGAGAGGCCGCAGCCGGCCACCTTCGAATAGACGGCGTACTCGGTGTAGGCGATCTGCTCGGCAACCTCGGTCATCGGGTGGGCTCCTGCTTCAGGTGTGTGGCCAGTCCCATGAACGCTACCCCCACCGTCTGACAAGTCCCGAACCGGTCCGTGGTCCAGGGGGTGGCGGCCGATGCCGCCCGCGGTCACACGCCCCCGCTCACACGCCCGCGATCTCGGTCGTGGTCGCGGTCTCTGCCCCGATCGCCACCTGCGAGGCCGTGTCCTCGGGGACGGCCGCAGCCGGCGTCGGGTGGTTCGGGATGAGCCCCGCCACGTGGTCAGCCACCGCCCGCGCATGCGCGCTGATCGCCGCGATGCCGGTGCCGGCGATCCAGGCCCCGGTCAGCGCCAGCCCCGGGTGGTGTGACAGGTGCCCGGCGACCTCTTTCAGCGCCGTCTGGTGCCCCGGCCGGGCCTGGGTCATCGTGGCCCCCCAGCGGGTGACGTCGACGGCCACGACCTGGTCTTCGGTCAGCGGCACGCCCAGGATCTTGCCGGCATCACGAAGCGCTAGCTGCGGCAGTTCGTGACGGGGCGGCAGCTGGTCACCCGAGCGCCCATAGCTGAGCCGCACCACATGCCGGTGCCTGCCGGGCGCGGATTCCTCGGCGGCGCGACGAATGTGGTCCCACTTGGCGGTGGCATGGGTCAGCGCCTTCGCGGTGATGCCGGGCGTGTGTGCCGCCACCAGCGCGCCGTTCGAGCGGGGGGCATCGTCCAGGCGTTCGTCGTCCACGACCAGGGTGACCAGCGCCACCGGCGACGCCTTCACCTCGGGGATCGCGGCCGCGACATCGGGCAGGTGGCTGAGCATGTCGCGCGTGACCACCGCGGGCGTCGAAATGACCACCTGGTCGGCGTGGGCGATGTGGTCGTCGAGCACGATGTTCCAGCCGTCGCCGCGGCCCCGGCGCACGCTGCGCACGTTCATGGAGTTGTAGAACCGCGCCCCGTTCGCCTCGGCCTGCGCCGCGAGCGTTCGGGGCAGCAGGTCGATGACCGGGTCGAGGGACGCGACCGCCGCACCGGACGACGGCGCGTTCTTGCGCAGGGCGGCCACGGCAGCCTGCAGCGAACCCTGCTGGCGCACCAGCGGGTGCAGCCTCGGCGCGATCGAGTCGAGCTCGAGCAGGTCGGGGTGGGTCGAGTGCACCCCGCCGACGATGGGTTCGACCAGCAGCGCCCGCACCGCCCGGCCCATGCGGGCCTCAACATATTCACCGAGCGAGACTCCCGGGCGATAGCCGTAGTCAGCAGGCAGTTGGGCGTCGAGGGCAGCGTGCTGGGCGGCGTCGTGGCCGATCACTGCGACGACATCGTCGGCCAGAGGATCGGCGGGGATGCCCAGGTAGCTGTTGACCGGGCTGGGGAATGAACCGCGGATGTTGATGATCCACGAGGTGCGAGTGGACGGGTAGACGACCCGGTCGCTGAGCCCGAGCTCGTCGACCAGCTCGAACATGTGCGGAGCGGCGGTGGCGAAGCCCTCGGCGCCGGAGTTCAGCTCGAGCCCGGCGACGGTGTGCGCCAGCAGCGCACCGCCCATCAGCGGCGCCGACTCGAACACGTCGACCTCGATGCCGTCACGGGTCAGCTGCCACGCGGCGACCAGTCCGGCGATGCCGCCGCCGATGACGATGCAGCGGCTCATCGGGCGCCCACCCGGGTCAGGTCGTGCACCATGGCCACCAGGTCGGTGAGCACACCCGGGTCGGTGTGCTGCGGCACCCCGTGGCCCAGGTTCACGATGTGCCCCGGCGCGGCCGTGCCGCGGTCGAGGACGCGCCTGACTGCCGTCTCGCGGGCCTGGGGTGTGGCGAACAGCATGGCCGGGTCGATGTTGCCCTGCAGGGGGGTGGTGCCACCCAGGCGGGCGTTGGCCTCGTCCAGTGGCAGCCGGTGGTCGACGCCCATCACGGTCGCCCCGGCGGCGCGCATGGCCACGAGCAGTTCGGCCGTGTTCACCCCGAAGTGGATGCGCGGCACCGGCAGGTCTGTGACGTGGTCGAACACTTCGGCGGAATGCTGCTGGACGTAGGTGGTGTAATCCTCGAGGCTGAGCCCGCCGGCCCACGAGTCGAACAGCTGCACGGCGCTGGCCCCGGCCAGCACCTGCGCACGCAGGAATCGTCCGGACCGGTCGGCCACCCACGCGGCGAGCCGGTGCCACAGGGCGGGGCGGCTGAACATCAGGGCCTTGGTGTGCAGGTATTCCCGGCTCGGGCCGCCCTCGACCAGGTACGACGCGACTGTGAACGGGGCACCGCAGAAGCCGATGAGGGGGGTCGTGGTGAGCTCGGCGGTGGTCAGCCGGACGGCCTCGCGGATGGGGTCGAGCGCTGCTTCGAAGTCATCGGCGCTGGTGGCCTCGAGCGCGGCGATGTCGGCCTCGGTGCGAATCGGGTGGGCGACCACGGGGCCGGTGCCGGGCACGATCTCGACGTCGATGCCGGCCAGCTTCATGGGCACCACGATGTCGCTGAAGAAGATGCCCGCGTCGACGTGGTGGCGGCGCACCGGCTGGCAGGTGATCTCGGCCGTCAGCTCGGGATTCAGGCAGGCGTCGAGCATGTCTGTGCCTTGGCGCACCTCGCGGTATTCCGGCAGGGAGCGCCCGGCCTGGCGCATGAACCACACGGGCCGGTGTGTCGCTCCCGGGATGTCGGGTGAGGGGCGGTGCCCCGTCGCGGCCGCCAGCAGCGGTGAGGTCGAAGTGTGGTGCTGGTGCCAGGGATGGGTCACGTCAAGGTCGCTCATTTGCATTCCATTCTCGCCCAGCCGGCGGGTGCGGGCCAACCGGGGTCGACCAATGAGCGGGCCCGAAGTCTGTGGGCGGTGACCAAATTCCGGGTTGTCGGCACTGGGCATTATCATGGCCGGGTGCTGTTGAGCCTTGCCGCGAGCCACGCCGAGTTGCCGCTCGGCCGGTTGGCCGACCTTTCTGCCGCCACCGCTGACTTCGGGGCGGCGCTGGCAGAGGCGAACGCTGCCCACGATGGGGTGCCGCTCGACGGCTGGGTGGTGCTGAGCACGTGCAACCGGGTCGAGATCCATGTCGATGCGACGCTCTTTCACGATGGTCTCGATGTGGTCGTCGAAGCGCTCGAGCAGGCCACGGGCTGGCGTCGTCCGGAATTGACGACGAGCTTTCAGGTGCGGGCGGGGCGGCCGGCGGCTGAGCACTTGTTCCGGGTGGCGTCGGGGCTCGAGTCGATCGTGCTCGGCGAGGCCGAGATCACAGGCCAGGTGCGGGCGGCATTCAACGATGCGCTGCACGAGGGGTCGACGACGCCGATGCTGAACGAGTTGTTCCAGCATTCGCTGCGGACGGCGAAGCGGGTGAGCTCGGCGACATCGCTGGGGCGTGCCGGCCGGTCGAGCGCCGAGGTGGTGCTGGACACGGCTGCGGCGGCGTTGGGTGGTGGTTCTGGGGCATCGACCTTGGCCGGGCGCCGGGTGCTGGTCATCGGGTCTGGTGCGTACAGCCGGGTGGTCTGCGCCGAGTTGGCGCTGCGCCGGGTCAACGAGGTCGGGGTGTTCTCGCCGTCGGGGCGCCGGTCGGCGTCGATCGATGCGTACGGCTATGAGCATGTGACCGCCGAGACGGTGGACGAGTGGATGCGCGCGGCCGATGTCATCGTCACCTGCTCGGGACAGGGCGTGGCGACGGTGACGGTGGAGTCGCTGGCGGGGCGCGAGGGTGCTGTGCGGCCGCTGGTGGTCATGGATGCGGCATTGCAGTCGGATGTCGCCGACGGCGTGGCCGAGCTGGCCGGGGTGCAGGTGCTGGGGTTGAACTCGCTGGCCGTGGGGTTGTCCGGGGTGGGCGACGAGGCGCTGGCCGAGGCCGAAGTCGTGGTCGGTGACGGTGTCGACCGGTTCGAGAACCGCCGCCGCGAACGTCGCGCCGACCCCGTGATCGTGCGGATGCGCCAGTACCTGCGCGGCATCGTCGACGAAGAGATGGCCTCGCTGCGCACCCGGCTGCCCGAAGAGACGGTGGCCGAGGTCGAACGGTCGGTGCGCCGGGTCTATCGCAAGGTGTTGCACACGCCGACGGTGAACGCGCACCGGCATGCCCAGGCGGGCCAGACGGATGAATACCTGCGCGCACTGCACATGGTGATGGGCATCGACATGGACAATCGTGAGGCGACCGCGGTGATCGACACCGAGAAGCTGCCGCTGGATGCGGTGTTCTCGGCGGTGCAGCAGGCCGAGACCGGTTCAGAGGCGGAGGTCAGCTGATGGGCTGGTTCAACAAGAGCGTGCAGGGTGGCATCGATGTGGCGACGGCGCTGCAGCTGCTGGCCAAGGGCGGCGTGCTCGTGGACGTGCGCACGCTGAGGGAATACGAGGCCGGCCATGCGCCGGGGGCCAGACTGGTCGACCCGAAGCTGGTTGCCGACGACCCGTGGACTGCGGTGCACAGCGATGACCCGCTGGCTGAACCGGATGGCGTGATGGTGTTCATCTGCGACACGGGGCTGCGGTCGTCGATGGCGGCCAAGATTTCCCGGGACCGCGGATACAACGCCGAGTTCGTGGCGAATGGGCTGCGCGGCTGGCGTGAGGATGGGCAGTACTTGATCCCGGGGCCGCCGCGCAATCGTCGCTGAGCCGCCCCGGCGAGTCCGGAGGCTGAATTTGGTGGCTCGGCCGGTCGGCTGGAGCTTGTTCTTTGCAGCGTGGTGGAGTTCCTCGGCGGCCAGCGGGGTCAAGTCCGACAGTGCCTTGTGGTCGGCGATGAAGTCGATCAGAACTTGTTGGGGCGGTCGAGCTCCGCCGCGAAGAAAGCCGATGCCGCCTTCAAAGTATCGTTCGCCCGGCGAAGCTCGGCGTTCTCCCTCTTGAGCTTCTTGATCCCAGCGATGTCGTCGGTGGTGTTGCCGGGCCGGACCTCGCCGTCGATCTCGGCCTGGCGACGCCACTTGCGCAGCTGCTCGGGTGAGGTGATGCCGAGTGATCGCCTTCGACAGCTGGCGCACGCTGTGGATCTCGTTGCTGTTGGCCGTCAGTTTCGGCATCTACGGGGTGCTGAAGAAGTCGATCACGCTGCCGGCGAGCCCGGCCTGCTGGTGGAATCGGGCATCATGCTGGTGCCCTGCCTGGCCTATGTGCTCTGGCTCGAGGGCAGCGGTCGGGGGCACTGGACCACGCCACACCTGTGGTGGCTGTTCATCGTCGGTGGCCTGGTCACCATGATTCCGCTGTGGCTGTTCGCGCATTCGGCCAGGGGCCTGCCGTTGAGCACCATCGGGCTGATGCAGTACATCGCGCCCACCCTGCAGTTCCTGGTCGGGGTGCTGGTGTTCCGGCAGCCGGTGGCCCCGGTCTTCTGGGTGGGGCTGGTGATCGTCTGGGCCGGGTGCCTGGTGTATATCTCGGGGCGGCTGACCGGTCCCGGGACGCGACCGGGGGCCGCCCGGTCAGAGGGCCTCACAAGTGTCAGGTGAGCGCCACCACGCTGCCGTCAGGTCGGACGAACGACCGGGTCCCCAAGGCTTGGCTGAGCGAGAAGGCCACCGCGGTGAGTGGCGGCCCTACCGGGTGCACTGGCCGCTCGTCCTTCCGGTACGTCACTGTGATCTCGATCGTCTGGTCGTTCTCATCGACCTCGACCCTGATCGGCTCCAGAGCATGGTGAGGAACCCAGGCCATCGCCTCGAAGTTGCGATCCCCTTCGCCCATGCGTCGCACCGACTCCACCTCCAGACTGACCCGGTCACTGCTGCAGGCAGACAAGGATCCCACGATGGCCACCAAGGCCAGGGCGCGGCGGCTCAGCATCGGTCACACCTGCTTCACGTCACCAGGCAGAACCTGCCATGCCCTGTGAATATCTGTGAATCCAAGGACACACTTGTCAAAGGTGCCACCGTAGCCGTCATCGCCACCGCCATCGGTAGTGTTGATGATGCCTTTTGCCCAGACTAGCCCGTTCGCATCCTTGGTGTAGACCGGGCCACCGGAATCCCCAGTCTTGATGCATGGCCCGGTGTTGGTTGCCAAGACCACATTCCTTGCGATGCCATCGTTGGTTGGGTATTGTAGGCGAATTTCGGACACGGTCCAGCCGCAGAGTTCACCTGTGGTTTGCCCGCCAGTGCAGAGCTGGTCGCCTATCAGGGAGTAACGGGACCAGCGCCCTTCGATTCCAACCGATGTGTTGCTGGCCGTGCCGCCGATATAGATGGACGATGACATCCATCCACTCTTGAGTTGGCCCAGGGCGAGATCACCTTGGTGATCAGATCTGCCGAAAAATGGTACGGTGCCGGTTCCAGAATCCCAGTTCTCCCGACTTTGATTGTATACATAAATGGTGTCTCCGTTGGGCCAATGCCTCCATAAACCATTGGGACTGCAGTGACCGGCAAAGAGCACGTGGTCTACCCCCGAAACCGTCCATGGAAATCCTGCGGTGCAGGTTCCGCTCGAGCCAGTGGCGTTCATCCAGATTCTGGAACCACCTCGGTGAGGTGAATAGTCATCGCCGCGGGAGGCAATCGAGGTGGTGGTTGGATCGTCATCGATGGCGATCAACACCAGCTCGGGTGCCACCAATGCGCGCAACGCTGTGGCGAAGGCCTCAGAGAATTTGTGAACTGTCACCACGTAGCGCCCGTCCCACGGGCTCACCGACACGCCCTCGAGTCCGGTTCCACGATACTCCGGAGCGAGTCCCAAGGATGCGATTTTCGCGGCAAGTTCCTGCTCGTGTGAAGCGACGCGCTGGCTCGGCTCCACCCTGATTGGTCCGTCAGTGACAGCGAAGGTCATGTGGGATGTCTTGCCGTGGCCGTGTTCAAACTCGACGGAAACGCCGGAGGCCATGTCGAGCGCCACCTGCTGGGCCGCGGCTCCACGTGCCCTGACCACCACAACCCCGTCAACGACCAGCGGGTAGCCGTAGTCGTCTGGCCGATACTCGGCGAGTTGGTAGGCCAGGGCCCAGTTCGTCGGCACCGGTCCCCGGAGCGCCATGGCGTCAAACTCTGCTCTCGGAATCGTGTAGAACCCGAACTGACTCTCCTCCGCGTGGGCCAGCGAGGACGGGGCGAGCGCCATCGCGAGCGTCAACGCGACGGCCAACATCCAGCGAAATCGGATCGTGAACTGGGTCATGCTGGCTCCTTTTCAACCCGCTGTCATTCAAGGTTATTATAGGTCGGTTCAGGGCCTCTCTGGCGCTGTTCAGTAACTCTTCAGGGGTCCCCGTCGTCGCTGGTCAGATCGGCCCCGGGGCGTAATCCGCGCCGCCTCGTCTCGTCGTCGGTGGCCTTGTCGCCGTGATCCCGCTGTGGCTGTTGCCTATTCGGTCTGGGGTCTGCCGCTGAGCACCATCGGGCTGATGCAGTACATCGTGCCCACCATGCAGTTCCTGATTGGGGTGCTCGTCTTCGGCCACCAGGTCAGTCTCGGGTACTGGATCGGCCTGGTCGTCGTCTGGGCCGGCTGTCTGGTCTACATCTCAGGCCTGCTCAGCTCCCGGACCAGGGCATCCGGGAGCTGAGCGCTGCTAGCTGTAGGAGGGCATGACGTTGGTGACGCGTGTGTGGACGCGGGTGGCGGGTGGTTGGTCCCGGCAGGCGCTGTGTGGTCGATGATAGTTGTAGTGCTGGACCCAGAACCCGATGGCGTCGCGTCTGGCCTGTTCTGAGGGGTAGGCCCTGGCGTAGAGGCATTCCTCGGTGAGGATGCGCTGGTAGCGCTCCACTTTCCCGTCGTGTTGGGGGGTGTAGGGCCTGGTCCGTTGGTGTCGTGACGCGAACGCCCTCATGGTGCGCACGAAGGTCTTGGCGCGGTAGTTCGCGCCGTTGTCGGTGACGACCCGCACGAGGCGGGTGATGCCGTGGTTGGCGAAGAAGCGCCGCGCGCGGCAGAAGAACGCGATCGTGGTCGCGGCGGTCTCGTCTTCGAGGGCTTCGGTGTAGGCCAACCGGGAGAACCCGTCGATGGCGGAGCCGAGGTAGGTGTAGCCGACCTTCTGCTTGTGGGCCCGTTTGCTGGCCAGTGCCTTCTGGGTGCCGCGGCCGTGGACCCGCCAGCCGCCGCCGTCTGGGATCCGGCCGACCTTCTTCACGTCCAGGCCGAGCATGTGGCCGGGGAACCGGGCAATGATCTGGCCGGGTTCACGATTGTCCTCACCGGTGGGGTCCAGGTCGCGGCGGCGGTTGATCCCGAGTCGTTCCAGCCAGCGTGACACGATCCGCACGCTGCACCTGTGGCCCCGGTCGGCCAGTTCTGCTGTGATCCGGCGGGCCGACCATTTGTGGTCGCGTCGCCACTGGTCGATCAACGTGATCACCGCGATCGGCAGCCGGGTCAGGCGATGGGCCGGGGCGCTGGAGCGGTCGGTCAGCCCGTCGGGGCCATCGACCCGGTACCGGTGGACCCACTTCGACAGGCACGCCCTGGAGATGCCGGCCTCGGCAGCGACATGGGCGATCGGGCGACCTGCCTCGACCCTGTCGATCAGGCGTTGTCTACCGTGTGGGGTCAACGGGGCATTACGGTGGGTCATGAACGGGCTCCTTCTCACGGATGACGGCTTCAGCACCTCCATCCTGACCGACAGGGGTCCGTTCCCTCATCCCACCGTGACTACAACCTCATGACCCGCAACACCGGGCCCTCAGGAACCCGACGGCGAGTTGCGGCAGGGCGCTCATGGCCGGTCATGGTCAAGACCAACTTCTACGGAAAGGTCACCTACCAGATCAACGGTGTTGATCTCGCAACCAGCACACCCGACCCGAACGACTGGGGCCAGGTCATCATCGAGCCCATCACCACCGACCTGTACGTGAACACCAGTCCACTATTCCTGGCAGCCCACGAGCTCGGCGTGCCAGTAAAACTCCAAGCCGGCACCACCCACAGGCTCACCATCACCGCGCAGGCAAGAACACCGCCTCCGCTGACACCAGCTTCACGATCGACGCACTGCGCCTGATCAAACTGGCCTGACCCGAGTGCTGGGGCCCACCGCAACACCAGCGGTGGGCCCCAGCCGTATCACCTCGGACACTGCTTCGTCCACGATGACACACCTTGCGCGCACCCCGACACCTTTCAGGATGGTGTCAACGCGCACCCAAAAGTGTCGGCGTGCACCCTCAGCCCAGCTTGCCCTCAATCGTCGCGATGATCGCGGGACGCAGCTCGGCCACGCTCACCACCCGGTCGACCGAACCCACCTCGACGGCCCGGTGAATGCTGTGGACCGCATCGAATTCCGCGGCGACCTCGTTGATCTTCTCGGCCCGCAATTCCGCCCGCAGGTCGGTCAGCTCCAGCGCCAGCACACCCCGCTGGTCCGATGGTCCTGACGCCAGCCGCTGCTCCAGTTCGACCACCCGGGCATCAGCGCTCGTCCGCTTCGCCACCTCGGCCGCGAACACCACCGCAGCCGCCGGCGCGCCGCCCAGCACCGAGGCGTACGACCCCTCGAGCGCCAGCACGGTCATGTTCTCGTTCAGCTGCTTCGAGAACACCACGAACGCCCCGCCGTGGTACCGCGAAATCACACAGAACACGATCGGCCCGTCAAAGTTCACGATGGCCCGACCGATTTCTGCGCCGTATTCCAGCTGAAGGTTGCGCATTGATTCCGGTGACCCGTCAAAGCCCGACAGGTTCGCCAGCACCACCACCGGGCGATTGCCCGATGCCGCATTCAATGCCCGCGCGACCTTCTTCGACGACTTCGGGAACAGCGTTCCAGCCGTGAACGTGTCCGGCCCGTCGGTGGGCGGGAACCCGGCCCTGGTCACCTGCTGCGACTCAATGCCGATCATGGTCACCGCGTGACCGCCCATGCGGGTATCGACCACCACGGCCGTCTCGGCCTCGGCCATGCCGGCCCAGCGTTCCACCAGCTCGAAATCAGCGTCGGCAACGGAACGCATCACCGCACGAATGTCGAACGGCTTCTTGCGGTCGGGGTTCTTGTCGGACGAGAACACCTCACCCACAGTCGCGAACTCCTCACCGGGGTGCGGCGCCGACGAGATGTCGCGGTCGCTGGGGTCGCTCGTCCTCGCCACCCGCGGGCCCGACTCACCCGGCAACACGTAGCTGTGCTCGTAGTGCGACAGCACCACCTCGAGTGCACCGGCCAGGTCGGGGGCCCAGTACTGCGCCTGGCCGTTGGGGCCCATGACGCGGTCATAACCGCCAATGCCGAAGTTGTCCTCAGCCGACACGCCACCCGAAAAGTCGAGCGACGTCTTGCCGGTCAGCACCATCGCCGAATCAGGCGTCATCACCAGAATGCCCTTGGTGTGCATCAGCATCGTCGCCTCGGCATTCCAATAGGGCTGCGCGCCCACGTTGATGCCCGCCACCACAATGTTGATCTCGCCACCATCCTGGGTGAACTCGACGACGCGCTTGAGCGCGGCCGCGACCCAGTCCATGTTCTCGGTGCCCGATTGCATCGACACCCTGGCCCCGGACGAGACCGCATACCATTCCAGCGGCACCCCCATCTGCTCGGCCAGGTCGAGCGCCGCGATCACCCGTCGGCATTCCGGCTCAGACAAGGCACCCAATGCCTTCGTCGGGTCGCCGCACAGCACCACCCGGGTGATGCCCTCGGGGTACAGCGGCGTGGGGGTGGTCACCACCGCGACGATGATGCCCGCCGTGTTGCGCCCGTACGGCCGGTCGACCGGCACCAGCTCACCCGAGGCATCGAGGTCATGCTCGACCAGCGTGCCGCCACGGGTCAGTGTCTCGGCCAGCTCATAGGGATAGACCAGCCCGCGGCGACGCGCCCTGGTGACCTTGGTCGCGTAGTCATCGACCGGGGCCAGCGGCTCGGTCGGGGGAGTGATGATGTCAGCCGCGGTGCCACCGTCAGCACGTGCCCGGAAACGGATCGCCACCGGACGCTCATTGCCGGCCCGGTCGAACACCCGACCCTGGGCCAGCACCTCTTCGATGCCGGTGCCATCGGTCAGCGGCCGAATGCGGTTCTGCAGCACCGACAACTGCTCGACATTGGCCTTGAGGGTGGGCCACACGGTGATCCAGACGTGGTTCATCTCGAGCTTCGACCCGGCCCGCCCGCGCGTGGTGCGCACCCGCCGGATCGCCTCGAGGCAGTGCAGCACCGCCCGCTCGGCGTGCGGCAACGAGGTCACCTTGTCACCGTCACGCACCACGGCCATCTGCCGCACCTGGGCGATCGCCACCAGGCGCCGGTCGTCCGGGTTGGACGGTGCCACGCACTCGTACAGCAGCACATCACCAGGGGCATCGAGCCTTGTCACCTCGAAATCGCGCAGGCGCCACAGGTTCAGGCGGCGGGCCACCATCGGGTGCACGCCGCGCACCAACCGATCCTCGGCCAACCCGACCGCATCCGACCCAGCCCCGCCCTCACCCGGACGGAACGTGAACAACTCGATCGCGGCAGGCGCCGGCGGGCACACAGTGACCGCGACCCGGCGGGCGCGGCCCGCGAACCCGAGCGGGGCCAGCAGGTCACGCAACTGCTGGGCAGCCTCGTCGAGGTCGGACGTCGCGTCTGCCCACGACAGGTACAGCTCGACGACCGAGTCATGCCCGGTGGCCATCGCCGCCTGGATGCGTTCGTCCAGGGCGCGGCCCTCGACCAGGTCGGCATGGGTCGCGATGGTGCCGACGATGCAGGTCGGTCCGTGGCCGGGCGACTCGAAGGTGGCGGTGAGCAGGGGCCAGCGCCCAGCCGACCCGTCCTCAACAGCCAGGTCGGCCAACGCGTAGTCCTGGTAGTGGCGCCGCACCAGCACCTCGAGCATCGGCTCGACCGGCACCGGCCCACGCACGATCCGGTCACGGAAGAACGTGATCAACTGCTCGGGAATCGCCGCCAGGTCAATGAGCCGCTGCTGGCGGTTCTCGGCGTGCGGGTCGGCCAGGGCCTCCGCCTCGTCCGCGACCCCGGCGAGCACCCGGTCACGCTCGGCGTCGACTGCGGGCTGGTCGAACCAGACGAACCGCACCGAGCGGGCCAGTTCGCCGACCAGCGGGTGGCGGCGCTGGGTGGTGCGCACGACCCGTTCGAGCAGCGCGCGTGCGTCGCGTGCGCAGTCGCCGGTGGGGGCGTCGATGGTCAGCCAGCGCTGCAGCAGCGCGGTGACGATCTCGACATCGGTGCTCGACCGCTGCGACAGGAAGATCCGGAAGATCGCTTGTTCGAGTTCAGGGGTGCGGTCGAGGCTGTCGACGCCGTAGTGCGCGAGCACCGTGCTGAGCTTGGCCCTGAAGTGGCTGGGCAACCCGCCGCGGTCGGCATCGAGTGAGTTCAGGAACGTGTGGAAATGCTCCTTGGCGCTGTGCACCCGCAGGTCATGCAGTTCTTCGTCGGCGGGCCGGTTGCGGGTCAGTTCGGCCAGGTCGGTGAACAGGCTGACAAGGGCAGTCTCGTGGTCGAGCACGTTGACACCGGTCTCGGCCAGCGCGTCGCGCCCGGCGCCCAGGTCGGCCAGCACCTGCTTGGCCCCACCCGGCCCGGCGTCGTAGCCGAGCAGCAGGTCACGCAGCACCGACAGGCTGTACGCGGCGCGTCCGGCGGGGTCCAGCGCCTTGGTCGGGTCGGCGGGCAGGGCGAGGTCTGCGGGGTCATCGGACGACGCGGTCGCCCCACTGGACGACGCCGTGCCGGCGGCCGCGTCGTCCGCATCGGGTAGCGGCTCGAGCTTGGCCAGCGCCTCGCCGGTGCCGACCTGGGTGCCGGTGCGCACCAGCAACTCCTTGATGCGGCCGTCGACGGGGGCCCGCAGCGCCATTTCCATCTTCATCGACTCGAGCACGATCACCGGCGCCCCGGCAGCGACGACGTCGCCGACCGCCACGGGCGTCCCCACCACGAGCGCGGGCGCGGGCGAACGCAGCACGCCGCCCTCGTCGCGGCTGATGCGGTGGGTGACCCCGTTGACCTCGACCAGCTGGGTGGGGCCGTGCGCAGCGGTGACGATGCGGTAGGTCTCGGCACCGATGCGCAGCCGCGCGTGCACGTCGTCGACGCGGTCGAGGTCGGCCACCACGGTGGCGGGGCCGGCGGCGGTCTCAAGGCTGACCTGGTAGGCGTGCGCACCGATCGTGGCGACCGTGAGGGTGTGGACGACCCCGCGCAGCTTCAGTTCGACCTTGCGCAGGGCCTCGTGCTGCACCTGGGGGCGGCCGCCGCGGGCGGTGGTCAGCAGCTGCGAGATCTCGGCGCGCTCTTCTTCGGCATGGATCTCGATGGCCGCGGTGACCAGCGCGACGCCGGCGAAGTCGTCGGCGACCAGCCGACCCTCGGCCATGGTGCGGTCGATCCAGGCGGTGTCGGCCCACGCCGGGTCACCCGCGAGCACCTCGGGGGCGTCGAGCAGTTCGAGGATGAAGCTCTTGTTGGTGGCCCCGCCCTCGATCACCACGGTGGTCTCGAGCAGGGCGCGGCGCAGGCGGGCCAGGGCCTCGGTGCGGTCGGCGCCGTAGGCGATGACCTTGGCGATCATCGAGTCGAAGTCGGCCGGGATGGTGTCGCCCTCGGCCACGCCGGTGTCGACGCGGACGCCGGGACCGGCAGGCAGTTCGAGGCGGGCGATGCGTCCGGGGGCGGGGGCGAAGCCGTGGTCGGGGTCTTCGGCATTGAGCCGGGCCTCGACGGCGTGGCCGCGTTCGAGCGGGCGATCACCGGCCAGGGGGATGCCCTCGGCGACCTGCACCTGCAGCGCGACCAGGTCGAGACCGGTGACCAGCTCGGTGACGGGGTGTTCGACCTGCAGCCGGGTGTTGACCTCAAGGAAGGCAAAGGCCTTGTCGGCGGGGCTGTAGAGGAACTCGGCCGTGCCGGCGCCGCAGTAGTCGACGAGCAGCGCGAGACGCTCCGCGGCGGCCTTGAGGTCGGCGACGGCAGCGTCGTCGAGCAGCGGGCTCGCGGATTCTTCGATGACCTTCTGGTTGCGCCGCTGCACCGAGCAGTCACGCACCCCCACGGCCCAGGCACTGCCCTGGCCGTCGGCGATCAGCTGCACCTCGACGTGGCGGGCGCCGGTGACCAGCTTCTCGAGAAAGACGGTGTCGTTGCCGAACGAGCGCAGGGCCTCGTCGCGCGTGCGCTGGTAGGCATCGACGAGGTCATCGGCGCGGTCGATGCGGCGGATGCCGCGACCGCCGCCACCGGCTGAGGCCTTCAACATCAGCGGGTAGCCGATGCGTTCAGCCGCCGCGAGTGCCTCGTCCACGGTGTTGACGGGGCCGCCGGACCACGGCGCGACGGGCACACCGGCCTGCTCGGCCAGCAGCTTTGAGCCGATCTTGTCGCCGAGCTGGCGCATCGCGTCGGCGCTGGGGCCGATGAAGGTGACGCCGAGCCGGGTGCACAGGTCGGCGAAGTTCGGGTCTTCGGCGACGAACCCCCAACCGACCCAGGCGCCGTCGGCGCGGGTCTCGACCAAGGCCTGCTCGAGGCGGGCGAGATCAAGGTAGGGGCGATCAGCGGCGGCGCCGAGCTCGTAGGCCTCGTCGGCCTCGCGGACGAAGGTGGCGGTGGCGTCGACGTCGGTGTACAGCGCAATCGTGGTCAGCGGTGGCTCGCCGGTCCATTCGCGGCGGGAGTTCAGGTCGCGCACGGCATGGATCAGGCGCAAGGCGGCCTCGCCGCGGTTCACGATGGCGATGCGAGTCAGAGAAGTCACGGCTTCGACTCTCTCACTTCTGGGGCGGTCAAGCAGTTGTGCGGCGTGACCAAGGTCTGGGTGGGGGATTTGGAGTGGGGAGGGGGATGGTGGGGCGGGCCCCACCTCTGGCGTCACCGGCCCCGACGTGTTGTGCTGGATACATGACAGACTCCACCACCCGCCTCGGGTTCGATGACGTCGCCGCAGCCGGTCTGGCCGACTGGGTCCACATCCGCCGCACCCTGAAAGCCACCTATCGTCCAGCCGATTTCGCCGCAGGACTGGCCTTCGTCAACCGCATCGGCGAGGCCGCCGAGGCCGCCAACCACCACCCCGACATCACGCTCAAGTGGGGGCTGGTCGCCGTGACCACCAGCAGCCACGACGTCGGCGGCCTGACCTCGCGCGACCTCGACCTGGCAAGGGCCATCACCCAGGTGGCCGCCGACCTGGGCATCCGGGCCGACCCCCTGTCGGTGAGCGAGTTCACCGTGGCCCTCGACACCCGGGACGCTCCCGGGACGATCGCCTTCTGGCAGGCCATCACCGGCTGGAAGGCGTCCGACGATGCTGTCCAGCACCGCGACCAACTGCTGCCCGAACTCTGGTTCCAGGACACCGATTCCGACGCTCCCGACCGCCAGCGGTTCCACCTCGACATCGAGGTCGCCCGCGACCAGGTCGAGCCGCGCATGGCCGCAGCCATCGCGGCCGGTGGCACGCTGGTCGACGATTCGCACGCGCCGCGGTTCTGGGTGCTGGCCGATACCGAGGGCAACAAGGTGTGCCTGTGCACCTGCGAGGGTCGGACGCCCTGAGCGCGGGCAGGCCGCGGCGCGTACATGGTGCTCGTCTAGGCTTGTCACATGCGTTACATCTCCACGCGTGACCTCGAATCTCGCCAGGTCGGGTTCAGTGACATCCTGCTGGCGGGGCTTGCCCCCGACGGTGGTCTCTACCTGCCTGTGGACTACCCGCAGCTTGACCGTGCCACGCTGGCGGAGTGGCGCCAGCTGCTGGCCGACGAGGGTTACGCGGCGGTCGGGCACCGGGTGCTGGGCCTGTACATCGATGACATTCCCAGTGACGACCTGCTCGGTATTTGCCGTCGGGCGTGGAACGGGCAGGTGTTCGCCAGCGATGACGTCGTCCCGGTGACACGGTTGCCTGAATCGGGTGATGATGCGCCCGGGGGCATCTGGTTGGCGCACCTGTCGGATGGGCCGACGGCGGCGTTCAAGGACATGGCGATGCAGCTGTTGGGCCAGTTGTTCGAGTACGAGTTGGCCCGGCGCGGCACGACCATCACGATTCTTGGTGCGACCAGCGGTGATACTGGTTCGGCGGCGGAGTACGCCATGCTGGGGCGCCAGGGCATCGACGTGTTCATGTTGACGCCGGCGGGGCGGATGACGCCGTTCCAGCAGGCGCAGATGTTCAGTATCGATGACCCGCACATTCACAACCTGGCGGTTGACGGGGTTTTCGATGACTGTCAGGACCTGGTCAAGGCGGTCATGGGTGATGCGGAGTTCAAGCAGCGCCACCGCCTGGGCGCGGTGAACTCGATCAACTGGGCGCGGGTGTTGGCGCAGCTGGTCTATTACGTGGTGGCGTGGTTGCGGGTGACCGAGTCGGACGACGAGCAGGTGAGCTTTGCGGTGCCGACGGGCAACTTCGGCAACATCTGCGCCGGGCACATCGCGCGCCAGATGGGGTTGCCGATCAAGCACCTGGTGTTGGCCACGAACGAGAACGATGTGCTGGACGAGTTCTTCCGGACGGGGCGGTACCGGGTGCGGTCGGCGGCAGAGACGGCGGCCACCTCGAGCCCGTCGATGGACATCTCGAAGGCGAGCAACTTTGAACGGTTCGTCTTCGACCTGCTCGGGCGTGACCCGGCACGGTTGCGCAAGCGGTTCGTCGACCAGTTGGGCAGCGATGGTGAGTTCGACCTGTCGGCGACGGCCGAGTTCGCCACGATCGAGCAGCGGTTCGGGTTCGTGTCGGGTTCGTCGAGCCATGCCGACCGGGTGATGACGATCGGTGCGATGGCCGAAGAGGGGGTGCTGGTCGACCCGCATACGGCCGACGCGTTGCGGGTGGCGCGTGACCATGCGGGGGCCGAGCCGATGATCGTGCTCGAGACGGCGCTGCCGGTGAAGTTCGCCGAGACGATCGTCGAGGCCACCGGGGTTGAGCCGCAGGTGCCGGAGCGGTTCGCAGGGTTGTTGCAGGCACCGCGCAAGGTGGATGAGATCGCCAATGATGCGGGTGCGTTGAAGGAGTACATCGCGGCGCGGGTGTGAGGGTGCTGGGGTGTTCAGAAACAAGTAGCCAGCGGCACGCGCCCCGGGGAATTCGAGGGCGCGTGCCGCTGGCTGTTTAGTTGTTGGGTCAGCGACCCTGGGCCAGCAGGCGCAGCGCCTCATCAGCCTGCGTGGGGGCGACCTCGAGGGTGTAGGTCGTGGCTGCCAAGGCCCTCGCCGAGTGGAAGCTGCGCTCCTTGCCATTGATGGCGTACCAGATCAGGCCGAAGATGATGCCCCACACGGCGCCGAACAGCACCGAGCTGAGGATCGTCCAGCCGATCGCCACGGGGGCGAAGATGGCCATGAGCAGACCGATCATGAGGCCGAACCAGGCGCCGGCGAGCGCGCCCTGCCAGGCGGACTTGCCGTAGGTGAGGTTGTCGACGACCTGTTCGACGGTCTTGATGTCGTGCCCGATGATGCGCACCGAACCCACCTCAAAGCCCTTGTCGGCCAGCAGGTCGACGGCATCCTGGGCCTGCGCGTAGTTGTCGAAGGTGGCGATGGTCAGGCCGGCGGGGGCAGCAGGGTTGTTGATGGCGGTCATGTGGGTAGCCTCTCTAGAAGATTTGAGCGATCTGATAGTTTTAGTATACCAACTAGTTTGAGAGATGCAACCATCTCTTCTGTTCAGCAACCCCGGGAGGATTGATGACCCCACGACCTGACGACCGCCGCGTCGTCGCCGAATCACTGCGCACCGCGGTCGACACTGTGTTGCGCTGGTCGACCCGCGGACGCCACCGCGCCGCCTCGGGGCTGAGCTCGACCGACGTCTGGCTGCTCGACAGGCTGTCGACGCAGGGAGCGGCGCGCATGTCCGACCTAGCCGCCTGGCAGGACGTGGACCGCTCGACCATGACCGTGCAGATTGCGCGCCTGGTCAAGCGCGGACTGGTCGAGCGCACGCACGTCCCCGGCGACCGGCGTGCGGTGGCCGTTGGGCTGACCGAGCGGGGACGAGCCACGCTGGCGATGCACCTGGCTGAGGCGACGAGCCTGCTCGATGCAGCAGTCGCCGACTGGTCAGACGAGGACCTGGCCGTGTTCGGCAGCCAGTTGGCGCGGTTCGCGGCCAGCCTCGAGCGGGCGATTGACGCGCGCGACTGACAACAGGCGACGGGACGCGGGTCGAGGGCGTGGGTGTAAACGCTCAGCGAGTGTGAGCGTTTGCCGCGTGAGAAGACGCCCGCCCCAGTCGGGTGATTGTCTCGTCCCTGCCGGTAGCACCCCCTCAGCGACCGGCAGAAAGGGACTTTCATGTCCGCAACAGAGCACTTCGCCGACCACGTGGGTCGCCGCTCAGTGTTGAAGTTCGCCCCCGCCGCCCTGGCTGGCATCGCCGGTATCGGGTTGGCATCCCAGGTCGTCGGCGAGGCCGCGGCCGCCCAGGTCTTCAGTTCACCCGTCGAGGTCGGCGCTCGTCCGCCGTGGCTCGAGACGCAACGCTTCGGCAATGCCGTGCGGCTGCATGCCGGCACTGACTACGCCCCGCCGACCGCGGGTGTCAGCGGCGGACCCATCACCGCGATCGCCGGTGGCACCGTGTTGCGCACGGGTCGTGGCAATGGCGGCTCGACGTCGGTCACCCTGCCGTACCACTCGGGGCTCGCCGTGATCATCGACCACGGCACCGTCGACGGCAACCGGCTGTACAGCTACTACGGCCACCTGAAGCAGATCCTGGTGACGGCGGGCACGAAGGTGCAGCCGGGCACCCGCGTGGGCACCATGGGCGGCTCGGGTGCGACCGGCGCCAACGACTTCGCCGTGCACCTGCACATGGGCATCTTCGTCAACGACCCCAAGCCGGTGTACTCCCGCTACGGGTCGGCCTACCGTGACCCCGCGGCCTGGTTCGCGAGCAAGGGCATCGTGCCGGGCACGACCCGGCCGGTGGTTCCCGGTGTCACCGGAACCTGGCCCGAAGTGGCCCTGCCGGTCACCGACTACCACACGGCCGCCTCGCATGCGGCGTGGGTGAAGCTGATGTACGACATCGGCTACCGCCACTCGTCGCTGTCGGTGAACCTGCAGAACTGGCTCAAGGCCAAGGGGTACTACACCGGTGCCGTGGACGGCGTGTTCGGCCCGGTCAGTGTCAAGGCCCTGCAGCGACTGCTGCGTGACCGTGGTTTCTATGGTGGCGTGATCGACGGGGACCGCGGCCCACTGACGGTGCGTGCCGAGATCAACTTCTTGAACGACCAGCGCAAGTACTACTGAGTGCGGGTGTGAAGATGCCGTGCCCGTCCCGGGGATCCGGGGCGGGCACGGTGTGTGTTGTGGTCTGGAACGACCTGGGCCCAGCAACGAGCCGGCGGATGGGGGTCGGCCTGGCGGCCACGGCGGGCCCATCCAGAGGCGACAGTGTGTGAAAAGACGTCTCCGCGGACGTCTTTTCACGCACTGTCGATGCCAGAAGGGCTGGCGACGCGTGTTCGGCGCCGCTGGCCCCACCCTGGCTGCCACTCACGTCTGCCAGCGGCTCGGACGACCTGAGCCCTCGCTGCCAGACGCCCCACGACCGGCCGCCACCACCCCCGCGCCCAGGCTCGTCCCCCTTTTGGAGCACCGGGCACCCGAACGGTAAGGTGTGCACTTGGTCACCGCCACCGGGCGGGGGCCGAGGCATATCGCCCTCCTGCCACGGGATCGACCCGTGGCCGTTGAGACCAGAGGAGGTGGAGTTCGCGATGCGCAAGTACGAAGTCATGGTCATCATTGACCCCGACGTTGACGACCGCCAGGTCACTCCGCTCGTGGAGAAGCACCTGAAGACCATCACTGATGGCCAGGGGACCGTCGACAATGTTGATGTGTGGGGCCGCCGTCGCCTCGCCTACGAGATCAACAAGAAGCCCGAAGGCACCTACGTCGTGCTGAACCTGACCGCTGAGCCGGCCGTCGTCCAGGAGATGGATCGTCTGATGACGATTGACGAGTCGATCATGCGCACCAAGGTGATGCGACCCGACAACCACTGACCGGACGACCGATGGCCCCGCACCGGGTGACTGGTGTGCGGCGTTCAGGTCATCCACAGGACGAACCCCGGACGAGTTTTTGTCACCAGCAGGTGGCAGGCTGATCCCGACAGTTCATCCACGTCCGACTTGGAGACAGACATGGCAGGCGAAACCCCCATCACGTTGATCGGCAACCTCACCGCCGATCCCGATCTGCGGTTCACCCCGTCGGGTGCGGCCGTGGCCAACTTCACCGTGGCCTCGACCCCTCGCACGTTCGACCGGCAGACGAACGAGTGGAAGGACGGCGACGCCATGTTCCTCAACTGCTCGGTGTGGCGCCAGGCAGCCGAGAACGTCGCAGAATCCCTGAGCAAGGGGATGCGTGTCGTCGTGACCGGACGCCTCAAGGCGCGCAGCTACGAAACCCGCGAGGGCGAGAAGCGCACCGTGTTCGAGGTTGATGTCGACGAGGTCGGTCCTTCACTCCGTTACGCGACCGCCAAGGTCACCCGCACCACCGGTGGTGGTGGCGGTGGTGGCCAGGGCGGCGGCGGCAACTGGGGCGGTGGCAACCAGGGCGGCGGCGGCGACAACTGGTCGTCGTCCGGTGGCCAGGGTGGCAACCGTGGCGGTGGCAACGACCCCTGGGCCCAGGCCCAGAGCGAAGAGCCCCCGTTCTGATCCACCCGATTTCCATACCCCTCCGCCCTGACCCGGCGGAACGGGACAAGGCACATTCCGGCGCGAGCCGGGCTTTCAGAAGGAGAGCACCACAATGGCCGGTCCACAGCGCAAGCCTGTGAACAAGAAGAAGATCGTTCCGATGAAGTCGATCAAGATCGGCAACATCGACTACAAGGACACGCAGACCCTGCGCAAGTTCATCTCGGAGCGCGGCAAGATCCGTGCCCGCCGTGTCACTGGTCTGTCGGTCCAGGAGCAGCGCAAGGTCGCCATCGCGATCAAGAACGCGCGCGAACTGGCCCTGCTTCCCTACGCCTCGACCGCTCGCTGAGAAAGGACAGATGGATGAAGCTCATTCTCACCACTGCGGTTGACAAGCTCGGCGTCCCCGGTGACGTCGTCGAGGTCAAGGACGGCTACGGCCGCAACTACCTGCTGCCCCAGGGCCATGCCATCGCGTGGACCCGCGGCGCCGAGAAGCAGATCGAGGGCATCCAGCGTGCCCGCGACGCCCGCGAGATCCGCGGTGTGGAGCACGCCCAGCAGGTGCGCGCCCAGATCGAGGACCTCAAGGTCGAGCTGCCGGTGCACGCCGGCGACACCGGCAAGCTGTTCGGTTCGGTGACCCCGGCCGACATCGCGCTGGCCGTCAAGAAGGCGGGTGGCCCCGCCATCGACAAGCGCACGGTGCAGATCGCCAAGCCGATCAAGACCGTCGGCACCCATACCGTCGGCATCAAGCTGCACGACGCCGTCACCGCCCACGTGGCGCTGACCGTGGTCGCCGCCTGAGGTCGTCCGCGGTAGTAACCAACAACGGTCCCCGTCTGCATTGGCAGGCGGGGACCGTTTGTGTTGCCATCACCGACTACAGCGTCGCGCTCGACCAGACCTTGCCCGACGGACTGATCAGTTCCACCCGGGCCAACCCGGACGCCGGCACCGGCACCATCCATGCATCTGCGACGTCGTGCAGGGTGTACGTCGCTGCCTGGTGACGCTGGCCGGCCCGGTCCACCAGCACGCAGTCGTAGGCCCATCCCGCACGGCCCGCGGTGACATTCACCACGACTTGCTGGCGCCCGTCCATGAACACCAACCCGACGCTGCCGACAGTCGCACCGTCGCTCGTGCGCAGCGGCACCGTTGCCACCTGCGCCGGAGCACCCGGGTCCGGCGCCCGCACGGCGAGTGTCGCACCCACCCCGACCAGCGCGCCGACCAGCAGAGCCGCTGCCACGAGCAGGGCCGCTGTCCTGCGTGCCAACCCCCGATGAATCGGGACGACCTGCGGCGCGACGGCCGGTGTCACCCCGGGGCCCGGTGCGATAGCCGACGCCTCGTCCGAGAGGCCCATCCGCTCCAGCACTCGTCCAGAGAACCCCGCAGGAGGGGCGATCGACGGCGCCGCGACCAGCACCTGCTGCACGTCCAGGTCAATCGTGGCATAGGTGTCCCGGCATTGGCCACAGCCGATCAGGTGCTGGTTGAGCCCCGCTGATTGCTCCGCGTCCAGTTCACGCAGGGCCAGGGCCACCAGGTCGTCGACAGGGGGGTGCTCGTCAGTCATGGTCGCCCACCTCCATGGAGCGCCGGAGTCGTCGCAGTGCCGTACGGATCCTCGTCTTGGCCGTGCCGAGCGGGATGCCTTCGTGGTCGGCCACCTGCTGGGCCGTGTTGCCGCCGATCACCGCGAGCACCACGGCCCGGGCCTGCTCGGGGGGCAACGCGGCGACCTTGCGCTCAGCCTCGACTGTTTCGAGGTGCACCCCGATGTCGCCGTTCTGCTGCCCGCGCAGGGTGGTCGAGACCAGCTGTTCGAGCAGGTCGGCGTCCATCGGTGTCGAGCGGCGGGCGCGCAGCGCGTCGATGGCCAGGTTGCGGGTGATCGTCAGCATCCACGCCAGCACCGAGCCGCGGCGGGGGTCGAAATTGACCGCCGCGCGCCATGCCCGCAGAAACGCCTCCTGGCTCACATCTTCGGCGAGCCCGCGGTCACGCGTGATCGACACAGCCAGGCCGAACACGGGCCCCTCGAAGCGCCGGACGAACGCGACGGTGGCCTGCTCATCGTTCACGGCCATGCCCGCCACCAGCGTGGCGTCCGGGGCACGATCGGCCAGCGAGAACATCGTCACACCATGTCATACGGATCGGCCGACGAAAAGGATTGCGCCGGGGTGCAATCCATCCACCACCGCTGATTCGTATCACTGCCGACCCCCTTTCAGGGGTTGACGACGCGAGTGCGCCGCCCTGCACACAGGAGGAACCATGCTTTCGTCAGCTCTTCGCACCCGGATCGCGGTGGGGGTTGCACTCACCGCCCTCGCCCTGGCCGGGTGTTCCGGGGGCGCCGGGTCGCCGTACTACCCGACCACCACCACGGCCCCCGCGACGACCGCCACCACGGCCCCCTCGACGACCGCCGCGGGCACTGCCGCAACCACCACCGCCGCAACCACCACCGCTGCCGGCACCACCTCGGCCCCCGCCGCTGAAGGGGCCGCGCTCAATCTGAAGATGGCCGATTCGTCCCTCGGGCAGATCCTCGTCGACGGCAAGGGCATGACGCTGTACATGTTCACCAACGACACCAAGAACACCAGCAACTGTGAAGGGCCGTGCCTGACCGCCTGGCCGCCGCTGATCGGCATGCCCACCGAAGGTGCGGGCGTGGACGATTCCAAGCTCGGCTCGTTCACCCGCAAGGACGGCCGTGTGCAGGCCACCTACAACGGCTGGCCCGTCTATTACTGGATGAATGACAAGAAGCCCGGTGATGTGTCGGGGCAGAACGTCCAGGGTGTGTGGTTCGTGCTCGACCGTGATGGCGACCCGGTCAAGTAGCCGACCATGGACATCTTCGGGCTGCCGCTGCACCCCCTGGTCGTGCATGCGGTTGTCGTCATCGTCCCGCTGGCGGCATTGGGCGCGCTGCTGCTCGTGGCCGTGCCCAGACTGCGCGCCGCATATGGCTGGCTGACGGTGGCGTTCGCGGTCGTGGGCGCCATCTCGGCGGTCGTTGCCCGGGTGTCGGGCACGGCGCTCGCCGCCGACCTGCACCTGACCACCTCGAGCCTGATCGCCCGGCACATGGCACTGGGCACGTGGACGCCCCTGCCTGCTGGTGTGCTGGCCATCGCCGTGGCCGGACTCGTCTGGTCGGCAGGAAGGCCCCCTGACAAGCGAAACAAGACACTCGTCGGCGTCTTTGCGGCCATCACCGTGGTCGCCGCGATTGCCAGCCTGGTCATGGTGGGGCTCACTGGTCACGCGGGGGCGTCGGCCGTCTGGGGGTCATAGACTCCCGGGGTGAGTTCCCTCGCCCGTACTGCGTTGTCAGTGTCCGTGGCGACCTCGTTGTACGGCATCTCGTTCGGGGCGCTGGCGGTGGCTGCCGGCTTGTCGGTCGTCCAGACGCAGTTGTTGAGCCTGTTGATGTTCACGGGCGGGTCGCAGTTCGCCTTCGTCGCGGCGATTAGCGGCGGTGGGGGTGGCTGGGCCGCGGTGTCGGCCGCGTCCCTGATGGGGCTGCGCAATGCCGTCTATGGTGCGCAGATGAATGCCGAACTTCGTCCCAAGGGGTTTCGTCGGTTGTTGGCGGCGCACGTGACCATCGATGAATCGGTGGCGGTCGCGATGGCCCAGCCCGCCGGGCAAGAACGCGCCAAGGGGTTCGCGATGACCGGCTGGGGTGTGTTCATCGGCTGGAACGTGATGACACTGGCCGGGTCGCTGCTCACATCGCGCGTCGACCCGTCGGTCTGGGGCTTGGACGGGGCAGCGGTGGCGGCCTTCGTCGGACTGCTCTGGCCCAGGCTGAAGAACCGCGAGGCGTGGTCGATTGCGGCCGTGGCTGCCCTGGCTGCGGTGGTGACCACCCCGGTCGCGCCGCTGGGCACGCCGATCCTGGTCGCGGCGCTGGTGGCGGGGTTGTTGGGGTGGCGGTGGGCGCGATGATCTGGTGGATCCTCACGGCCTGCGCCATCGCGTTCGCCACGAAGCTCGTCGGCTACCTGTTGCCGGAGTCGGTGCTCGAGAACCGGCGCGTGATGGCGGTGATGTCAGCCATGACGATTGGCCTGCTGGGGGCGCTGATCGCGACCAATGCCGTCACCCGCGGGCATGCTCTGGTGCTCGACTCGCGCCTGATCGCGGTGGTGGTGGCGCTGGTGGCGCTGCGGTTGAAGGCACCGTTCATCGTTGTGGTGGTGCTGGGGGCGGCATCCGTGGCGATCGGGCGGATGCTGGGCCTGCCCTGAGGCGGGGTGTTCTTGATCTGGTGCGCCCAGCAGCGTGCATCGACCGGGTCGAACTGGTCGTCATGACCCGGAAATCCGTCGGTCGATGCACGTTGCTGGGGTGAGGGCACGTCTGGCATGCCTGAGCCGGCCACCCTCACCCCGCCCGCAGCACCTCATCGGCCGCACGCGACTCGAGCCCCTGCGCGGCAGCCACCGCCTCGTTCGTCAACACTCCCGCATGCGTCGACAGGCCTGCTGCCAGCGCCGGATCACCCGCGCAGGCCATCCGCCACCCCTTGTCAGCCAGCGCCAACGCATACGGCAGCGTCGCATTCGTCAGTGCCGCCGTCGACGTGCGCGGCACCGCACCAGGCATGTTCGTCACGCAATAGAACAGCGAATTGTGCACCCTGAACGTCGGGTCAGAATGCGTCGTCGGGTGTGAATCGGTGAAACATCCGCCCTGGTCGACGGCGATGTCGACCAGCACCGAGCCCTCGCGCATCTGGGCCACGTCGTCGTTGGTCACCAGCTTCGGCGTCGCCGCTCCCGGCACCAGCACCGCCCCGATCACCAGGTCAGCCTTGACCACCGCCTCGGTCACCGCCACCAGGTTCGAGGCCACGGTCTTCACCTGCCCGTGGAACTGCTGGTCGATGGCCCGCAACGTCGCCAGGTTGATGTCGAGCACGGTCACATTCGCCCGCAGGCCCAGCGCCATCTCGGCCGCCCGACGCCCTGCCACCCCGCCGCCCAGGATCACCACGTCTGCCGGGGCCACACCGGGCACACCCCCGAGCAGCACACCTCGTCCACCCTGCGGACTCAACAGGTGGTAGCTACCGATCGTCGGCGCCAACCGCCCGGCGATCTCGCTCATCGGCGCCAGCAGGGGCAGCGACCGGTCGGGAAGTTGCACGGTCTCATACGCCAGCGACGTCACCCCGGAATCAAGCAATGCCCTTGTCAACCCAGGATTGGCGGCCAGATGCAGGTACGTGAACAGTGTCAGGCCCGGGCGCACCAGCCCGTATTCCGACTCGACGGGCTCCTTGACCTTGAGCACCAGCTCGGCCTCGTCCCACACCTGCCCGGCGCCCGCGACGACCTGCGCGCCGGCGGCAGCGTACTCCTCGTCGCTGAACCGCGAGCCCGCCCCCGCTCCCGACTCGACGACCACGCTGTGGCCATGGGCCACCAGCACCCGCGCACCCACGGGGGTCAGGGCCACCCGCAGTTCCTGGTCCTTGACCTCGCGCGGCACTCCGACCCTCATGCTGACCTCCTGCACATCTGCGTCCGGCGACCTGCCGACCACCCACACATAACACCACCCGGCTCCGCCGCGCGCACCGGAGTGGCAAACTCGCCACGTGCACCCCGTTCTCGCCATCAACAAGGCCAGCGGCCGGTGGCCCGTCGCCGTCAAGGCATCGATCGCCGTGGCCGGGCCGCTGCTCGTGGCGACCCTGCTTGGCGAGCCCCGCTACGGGTTGATGACCGGGTTGGGTGCGTTCGCCGTGTTGTACGGCCCCTATACCGCCGGACGATTCAGGGCGCGGCTGGTGGCATCGGTGGCGGCCGGGTTGACCGCGGCCACCGCGCTCGGTGTGCTCACCCATGCCTCGCCCGTGCTGAACTTGTTGGTGCTCGCCGTGATCGGCGTGGTGGCCGCCATCACCATGGGGGCGCTGAAGGTCGGCCCACCCGGTGCCTATTTCATGGTGCTGGTGGCGGGCATCGCCTCGTTTGCGACCACGCATGGCCAGTCGCCGTGGCTCACAGTGCTGATGACCGCCACCGGCGGCGCGGTCGCCGTGGTGGTGAGCCTGCTCGACCTGCTGTGGGCCCCGCGCGGGGCGGAAGTGAAAGCCCTTGCGGGGGCCGAGAAAGCCGTCACCGGGTTCGAGCAGTCCGACCGGCCTGGGCTCAATCAGGCCAGGGCGTTGGCGTCCCAGTCACTGCACCATGCCTGGACGACCGTCACGGACGGGACCATCGGGGACCCGTCGGCCACGGCCCGCGACCTGCAGGCCCGCATGGTCGACCTGCAGGCACGATACGAACGCCGCTCAGCCATGATCAGCGGCGCGGTGGCAGGTTTCGAGGTGCACCCGTGGGGCTCGTCCGAGGGCGAAGAGGGCACCGACGACTCACGGTTCGCCGTTTTCCAAGCCGACATCAGCACCGAGCAGCTGCGCGAATCCTCGCTGGGGCGACCCCATGGCAGCTACCTGATGCGCCGCGCGCTCAGCTGGCCGTCCGAACGGATGCTGATCGGTGCCCGGGTGGCGATCGCGGCCCTTGTTGCCGGTGGCATCGCACTCGCGTTCACCGTGAACCATCCCTACTGGGCGGTCTCCTTCGCCGTCCTCGTGCTGCACCAGGGCGGCACCAGGGCCGCGCAGACCGTGCGCGGCGTGCAGCGCCTGCTCGGCACCGTGCTCGGGCTTGGCTTCTATGTGCTGGTGCTGTGGTGGAACCCCCAGGGCCTGTGGCTCGTGTTGATGATCGCGGGGCTGCAGTTCTGCATTGAGCTGCTGGTGGTGCGCAACTACGCGCTCGCAGTGGCGTTCATCACGCCGCTGGCCCTGACCATCGCGCATGCTTCGGCGCCGGCAGGTGATCCCCGTGCCGTGGTGCTCGAGCGCGGCCTCGACACGATGCTCGCCATCGCCGTCGCGCTGAGTGTGCTGTGGCTGGTGGGCCGCCGCACGCCGCTGCTGCTTGCCCGCGCGCAGGCCCGCGCGGTGATCGAGGGGCTGGCCCCCGTGCTGGCAGCGATCTCGGACGACCGGATGGCCACGCCGGGCTCGGCCGAACAGCGCCGCCATCTCTACTACGAACTGCTCGAACTCGAACATTTCGTGAACCAGTCGATGACCGATGACCCGGTGCGTGTCGAGCCCTACAAGCCGATGTTCACCGCGGTCGCCGAGCTCGGCTACACCGTGCTGGGGGCCTGCTGGCACCCCGAGGGCCACCGGGCCGGGGCCGCGGCGACACGGGCCTCGCAGGGGCTGGAGCAACTGACGAAGCACCCGGTGACGCAGCCGCGGTCGGCCGAAGACCTGATGGCCGATGTGCAGGCGGTACGGGCGGAGTTGCGACACTGGGAATGAGGCCGCTGGGAGTCGGTCGGCACGGTCGCGGCCACCTATTGCCGGAGGCATAGCTGGCGTGCTTCAGGGAGCTCACCCGAGCAGCCACACCCCGGACGCCACGGCCCAGATGACCACCATCAGCACGGCACCGATCAGCCCGGGTGTCGGCACGCGCCTGCTGCGGCCTTCCGGCCCTGCCTGCGCCAGCCAGGAACGCGCCAGCTTGGCGGCTTCCTCGGGGCTGTCCACGTCGTGACTGCGGAATCGCAGCGGGTCGAGGCTCTTGGCATCAGCAGGGTCAGTGAGCCGCAGCGCCACTGAGTGGTGGCCCGCCGTCACCTTCAGCACGTTCGCCGAACAGATGACCTCGTCCGTGAACATGCCCAGCGTGCGCAGGCCCTGCGAGTCGGGGCAGACGGCATCGGCGCCGAGCCAGTGTGACAGTTGCACAGGGGCCGCCACCAGCACGCCGTGGATGAGCAGCAGCCGCAACCAGTGCAAGAACCCGTGGTCGCCGGGTTCGACCAGCCAGATGCCCAGCACCGCGAGGCCGACCGCCAGGGGCACGACCAGCCACCGCAGCAGCCGTCCGTGCCATTGCAGCAGCGAAGCCGCCAGGACCCACCAGTGCCGTGGGCTCGCCGTCTGCCACGAGGTCCGCAGCTCGCCAAGGTAGACGCGACCGTCGTCCAGGCGCACCACCACCGGTGCGCCCTGGACGACCCTGCCCACGATCGTGGCCTCCACGTCGCGGTGCAGCAGTGGTCCCGCGGGCGCCTTCAGGCTGAGTCGTGAGGCCAGTTCGTCCCGCGCCCCGTCGGCCCACGCGGCGAGTTCGTGGGCATCGACCGGCACCATGTCGCCAGGTTGGTGGTCGTCCTCGGCCTGCGGATCTCCGGGTTCGTCCTCACGCATCAGGTCCCGCAGCACTTGCTCATCCCAGCGCAGCGGCCCGTAGTGCCGGCCACGCTCCCAGTCCGGGGGTACATAGGTTGCCTGCAGACTGGTGAAACTCAGCGCGGGTCCGTCCGGGTCGCCGACCGGTTCCAGATAGGCCTTGCGCCCGCTCTGCAGCATTGCACGCCGCGTCGGGCCACCGCGCAGGACGAGCGCATCCTGGCGTGGTCGGGTCATGAGGGCGCCGACACCCCAGGCCAGCAGTGTCGGCGCAAGTGCTGCCAGGCCGATCAGCCACGACGGGTCTTCGGGCTCGACGGCGAACGCGACCCGGTCCGGGTCGAGGGGGTCGACCAGCACCGCGTACCGTTGGCCCGGCGCCATGGGGATTATCACCAGTCCGGGGCGGGTGAGACGGCGCCCGCCGATGTCATAGACCCAGGTGTCGTCGGCGGCCGGTTCCACCGCGGTGGCCGTGAGCCGCAGCGCCCGGTGCTCGAACGCGCGGGTGTCGGCGACATCGCGTGCATGGACGACCAGGGCACCGACGAGCACCACGACTGCGGCGAGCGCCATCGTCACCCCGGCAACCCGCTTCAGGACGCCGCTGCGCGTCGCGCTCATCGACCACAGGTCGGCCGGCACCCCGGTGGGTCCGACGGGTGCAGGGTCGGGACGTCGCAGCGGCCACAGCAGCCATCCGAGGGTGGCGAGCGCGGCCAGACCGACCAGGGGCCACGCGGGGCCGATGCTGGTGCCGGCGAGCGGCAGCAGCGCGCCGGCCGGGGCCAGCAGGGCCAGGCTGGTGCGTGGTGCCACCCAGACGGTCACGGCCAGGCCGATGACCGTCACCTGCAGTCCCGAGACGAGATAGGGCAGCGAGTTCAGCGGCTCCCGCAGGAACTGGTCGGGGGCGACGAGCGGGTCCGCCACCGCCTCGATGAGGAACAACACCACCATCAGGACGCTGACCACAGACTGGATCAGCCGCAGCGGCGGTCCCGCGCGGCGGATGTCCTGCCTTGTCAGTACGTCCATGTGGAAATGCTCCCATGTGCGGACCCCCGGCAGCGCCGCAGGGCCACAGGACGCGCTGGCCACCGAAATCACATCGCTGTAGTTCTCCCCAGCTGTGGATCGTCCTGTGGATAACGTGCCAGTGGCCGAGCCGCTGCCCCCGGTGGTCGCTAGTCTCGTATGGGCTGCGGCGCGAGCTGTGGCTGTCATGAGGCAAGGGGATGCAATGGACAGGCGAGCGTTCGTGACCGGTGGTCTGGCCGCGCTGGCAGTGGGTGTGCTGGCGGGCTGCAACACCACCACTGGGGGCGGCGGCAGCACGAGCGTCGACCCGTCAGCCGAGTCGATCAAGGCGGCCACCGAGAAGGTGCTCACCGACAAGGGCGCCACCACGACGGCCTGGGTGAAGGCGGGCGCGGCCGGTGTCTCGGTGCTCGTGAATGACGACCTGCACACCCCGGCCGGGGGCACGACCTCGTTCGCCGGGGCCAAGAGTTTCGCCGCCACCGAGGTGAGCACGTTCCCCTTCGACAAGCTGTCTGCTGCCGCGGGTACGACCGGTGACTGGGGCGGCCAGGCGGTGATGCTCGCCGGCGACAAGCACATCTTCAGCGGCAAGACCTCGACGACGCTCGGTGGTGTCGAGGCGAAGGCGTCCGACAACCTGATCTCGAAAGACGGCCTCAGCGCGGTCTGGACCGAAATGCTGGCCGTGACCGGCGGCAAGCTGTCGGGCTTCAAGGGCGACGCGAAGGCCATCAGCTATGGGCTGGCCGGCGAGCAGGCGTTCCATGTGAAGCGGCTCGCGGCGGTCGGTGAGACCGGGCTGGTCAGCATCGAGGCCGGCGAACTCACCGCGGACGACGCCACGGTGCCGGCCGACCTGGACGCCGCGACGCTGCTGGGCCGGGTCGAATCAGAACTCGCCCGCGAGAAGCAGGCGTGGGATGCGATGGGGGCGGTGCGCATCGAACTCGTTTCGAACACCTCGGTCGGCATCACCGACGGGGCCGCGCTGCTGCTCGGTGCCGACGAGGTCGACGCCTCGGGCGTGATCGTGTTCCTGGACGCCCAGAACTGGACGAAGCACCAGCAGTCGGTCGGTGCAGGGCAGGCGGGCCTGGTGGGCAAGAAGGCGCCGACGACGCTGCCCGGCGGCTGGGCCGACGACCCGAACTACACAGTCGCCCCGGCCGACCGCACCATGCGCGACGCGAACGACACGTTCATGTTCAGCTATCGCAACGGCGCGGCGGTCGTGTCGGTGTCGTTCACCTCGACCAAGCGCAACCAGCGCGACAGCGACTGGAAGCGTGCGCTGGAACAACTTCAGGGCGCGACCGAGGTCGATGGCTGGACGGTCGGGGACGTCGGCGGGCTCACCCACGCGCTGCGCAAGTACGAGCAGCAGTCCTTCCTGACGGTGAACTCGCGTGGTGGGGCGCAGAAGGCGACGCGCGACCAGGTGCTGGCGGTGGCGAAGGCGTTCCACACGGCGGTGGCTGGCTGAGGTTAATCACAGCCATGTAGTTCTCCCCAGCTGTGGACGAGCCTGTGGACAAGTCCTTGCCAGGGGTGCATGGGCTCCAGATGTTGCACAAGTGGCACCAGTGCCTCGTCCGCAGCTCATTCGCCCGGGATGAGGCGCATTCCGTGGCACCAGTGTCACGTGTGCAGGTTTTGTGGTCCTCGTCCAAGTCCCCTCAGCCCCAAGTCCCCTCAGCTGTGAGTGCCCAGGGTCTTTCGTCCACGCAGCTTGTCGAGGAGCCCCTTGAGCTGGCCGAGGCGGTGCTGCACGCCCATCTTCGTCGTCGACTTGATCGCCTCGACGACGACATGGGAACCCATCTTGGAGTCGCCGCGCTCGCGTTCGATGAAGTCGATCGGCACCTCGACGATCGAGTAGCCCTTCTGGTAGGCATTCCAGGTCAGGTCGCGCTGGATGCCGTAGCCGTGCCGGTCGATCCGGCCATCGGCGATGATGTCGTGCAGCACGTCGGCCTTGAAGGCGTTGAGGCCGCCGGTGACGTCCTTGATCGGCATGCCCAGCATCAGCTGGATGTAGACCGAACCACCCCGCGACAGGAACTCGCGCGACTTGGGCCAGTTGACGATCGAGCCGCCCTTGACCCAGCGTGACCCCTTCACCATGTCGGCGCCGCCGGCGAGCGCGTTGAGCAGGCGCGGCAGCTGTTCTGGCTGGTGGGAGCCGTCTGCGTCATGTTCGACGAGCACGTCGTAGCCGTGCTCGAGGCCCCAGTTGAACGAGTCGAGGTAGGCGGCGCCCAGGCCCTCTTTGCCCTTGCGGTGGTTGACATGCACGTGGTCGTCGTCGGACGCCAGCTGGTCGGCCAGCTGACCGGTGCCGTCGGGGGAGTTGTCGTCCGCAATCAGCACATGGGCCTGCGGGACTGCGCTGCGCAGCCGCTTCACGATGGGCTCGATGTTCTCGACCTCGTTGTAGGTGGGGATGATCACCAGCACCTTGCCGAGACCGGGGTACAGGTCGTCGCTCATGGATGCTCCTTTCGCAGCGATTGACCCCACCAACGCTAGCGGGCGCCGAGTCATGGCTCCCGCAGCGAGGTGGCGATTCTGGGGGTCAATCGGGGACGAGCATGACCGCGGCATGAGCCAACCTGCCACCGGACACGCCCGGTGATGCTTACCTTCCACCGGTTGTCCACAGGAGTTATCCACAGGTGGATAACCACATGGATGTAATTCAGGCCTGTCCGGTGCCGGTGTAGAAGCCGTAGGTGGCGTCAGCCTGCTGCTGGGCCGTGGCCTGGTCGACCCCGGCGGCCACGCTTGCTCGTCCCCAGGCGTCGGACGCGCCGCGGTAGAAGGCCTTGCCCTCGTCAGAGGTGACCCACTCGGCGAGGTCGGCCGGCGACATGGCGCCGCCGGTGCCGGACAGGTGCAGGGCCAGGCCGAGCAGGCCGCCGTCCCAGCCGACCCCGGTCGCTCCCGGGCCGAACATGGCGGCCATCTCGGCGGGGATGTCATCGGCGTGGGCGATGTGCTCCAGCTCGACGCGCGTGGCGTTGTCCTGCTCGGAGAGCCGCAGGGTCACCCAGGAGGTGCCGCCGCCGAACTCCCAGGTGATGCGGTAGTGGGCGCGGCCGTCGGCCGGGGGAGCGCACTCGAGCACCTCACCGCCAGCGTTGCCCTCGAGCTGGTAGCGGCCGCCGAGTTGCAGGTCGCCGGTCACGGGCATGAACCACCGCGGGATGCGTTCGGTGCTGGTGACGGCGTCCCAGACGTCGTCGATGGGGCTGGCATAGGTCTGGGCCAGCGTCTGGACGTTCTCGGTGACGCCGTCGTGGGCCTGCTGGCGCCACGCGCGGGTCACGGCATCGAGTTGCTGCTGCACATCAGTCATGGTGTTGCTCCTGGTTGGTGGTGGTGGTGGAATCTGCGGTGCCCAGCCGGCGCTGGCGTCGTCCCCGGGCGAGTTCGGTGTCGAGGGCGGCGAGCTTGGGCAGCCAGAACTGGTCAAACGCGCTGAGCCATTCGCGGGCGGCGGTCGGCCCTTCTGGTGCGAGGGCATAGAGGCGCCTGGTGCCCTCGGGGCGCACGCTGGCGAAGCCCTGCTCGCGCAGCACCCGCAGGTGCTGGCTGACGGCCGGTTGGCTGATGCCGAACTCGTCGTGGATCTGCGCGGCGATCTCACCGGCGCTGGTTTCACCGCCGGTGAGCAGTTCGAGGATCCGGCGGCGGACCGGGTCGCCGAGCACATCGAGCGCATGCATGGGTCGATTATTGCGCGTGGACTTATATAGGTCAAGAGTGATGGATTGGGCGGTGAGGGGGCTGGGGGAGGTGGTGTCCATAACCCGGCAGTCCCGGCGTGGATCCGCCATCAGATCGAGCTGTGCGGCCGAGCCTGCCGGGAAATGGTCATGCGTCGACGGCCAGGGCCCGGCGGCGTGTTCGTCGGCGCTGGGGCCCACTTCGGCCACGGACCCGTGCGGTTCGCGCCGCACCCCCTGAGGTGCATGGCGCACCCCCTGAGGTGCATGGCGCTCCTTTGCGGGTCGCCGCGCTCCCTTTGGGCGCGGCTCCAAGGGGTGCGGCGTGGCACCAAGAGGAGCGTCGTGAACTTGTGGGGGAGCGGCGTGCCCAAGCAGGAGACACAGATGGGCGGCGTGCACCCAGCCGGGCTACGAGTATCCGGGGGCGGCACCTATCCGGGGGCGGCACCAGGATGTTGGGCTCGACGGTCAAGAACCGGTGTGAGGTGGCCGCATCGTGCCGATGTCCATATCCCGGCAGTCCCGGGCGTGGATCCGCCGTCGGAGCCAGTCGCTCGCCCGAGCCTGCCGGGATCTGGACACCTCCGGGCACAGAGCTCCAAGGCGGGATGTCGGGCGCTTCCGGGGTAGGCACCAGGATGCGATTGGCCTGGTCCGGCCGGTGGCGCTGACGGACTCTTGCTCAGCGGCCGCAGCCTCACAGCTAGAACCCGGGGCCAATCCGTGAATGCACAGACCTGCCCTCGATACGTCGAGAACAGGTCTGTGCAAGGCATCGCGGGGGATGGACCCGCTGCGACTCAGTTGCCGGTGTTCGGCAAGGGTCGCGGCACCGGCTGGGTCGAGCCGGGTGCGCTACTGGGGTTCGAGGTCGACGGGGTGCCGGTGGTCGAGGGTGAGCCCCCGCCGGCGGGCGGGGTTGACGGCGAACCGGTGCTGGGCGGCGGGGTGCTCGGCGTCGGTTCGGGAAGCGGCACCACTGTGCTGGGCTGCAGCTTGATGCGGTCGATCAGCACCGGCTGCTGCAGGGTGGCGCCGACCGGGGCGCTCCAGGTGCTGAGCTCGCCAGTGTGTGAGTCGAACAACTGGAATGCCATCACGAAATTGTCTGACACGTAGGGCATCGGGTCGCCCTCGCCGAAGCGGTACGGCTCAATGTTGGGCACTTGCGGCTGCAGGCCGTAGGGGTCGTCGAACTTCGGGTAGTTCTGCGAGAGCCACGGCGCAGGCGGCACGTGACGCGCCCGCTGGTTGCGGGTGGTGAAGGCCCCGTAGGTGTTGCCGGTGTTCGAACCCTCCATGTAGTGGGTGATGCCGTTGCGGGCGACGAAGCGGTTCCACAGGTGGGAATGCCCGTTGAGCACGAGCTGCACACCCGCGGCCTCGATCATCGGGATGGCCTGCGTGAAGAACGGGTTGCGGTCGACGTGGTACTCGTAGCGCACGCCCACGACATTTCCGGCGGGATCCTTCTCTTCGATGCGCTCAGGATCGCTGAACGGCGGCGTGATGTTGTCGCCCAACCCGTGAGGGGCCTCGTGCAGCTGGATGATCGTGTACTCACACGCCTTGCGCTCGGGCGATTTGAGCTCGGCGGCCAGCCAGTCGAACTGCGGCGTGCCTGGCGCGATCGATTCGAAGATGAATTCGCCGTAACCCTGCAGCAACGGGTCGGCCAGGGCCACCGCTGATTCCTGGTACCGACTGCTGGCGGTACGCGTGGCGGAATCCGCATTGGCGTCGGTGCCGCGCCAGATCCGGGTCTGGTACAGCGTGATCACCCGCACATTGCCGATGGTCGTGGCGTACCACCGGCTGTGGCCCTGGTCGTTGGTGGGAAGGGTGAAGACCTCTTCGTAGGTACGCGTCGAGAAGGAGTGGTTCTCGATCCAGCGGGCCTTCGTCGCGGCGTTCCCGGACGGATTCACGGTGCCGGCCACGGTGTCATAGACGCCGGCGGCGATGTCAGTCGGCACCGGCATCCCGAATGAGGCGTTCAGCCCGGTGATGGCCGGTCCGCTGCGTCGTCCCTGCACCTCGTGATTGCCGATCGCGGGGAACATCGGCGTGTTCTGCACAATGGCGGCACCTCGTCCGATGTGACCGCCGCGGTCGGCGCGACCAGCCGAACCCTGAAGGCAGGGGAAGAATGCGCTGCCACGGGTGTCGTCGAACCACTCGGAAGCGCGGTCGGGAATGTTGACGAGGTCGCCCGCGACCAACACCGCGTCGAGCTGTCCCATGGTCTTGGCTGCGAGCTCCAGGTTCGTGGCGGTGTTCTGCATGGCCTGGTGGTCGCTGGTCAGCATCAGCTTTGCGCCCGCGCCAGCGGGGACGGCCGGGGCCAGGGTGTACACGGCCGAAAGGGCGGCCTCGGTGCCCTTGATGCTGGCGACGCGGTACTTGGTGCGGCCGGCGGTCGAAAGTCCGGTGACTGCTGCTTCATGGCGATGGATCGGGCGGGCGACGATGCCCTGCTCGGGTGTGGGCTTGCGGTCCGCCGGCAGTTGAGACTGGAAGTCTTCGGCCGTCTGGGTCATGGTGACGTCATTGGCGTTGAACACCCGGGCGGCCCCGAACGTGCCGGCGACGACCTGGGCAAGCGTCAACGACTCGACCGAGTCACCCACGAGCACGAGATGGCGACCGCCGCTGATCTCGGTGAACCATGCCACGCGCACGGAGTCCATGCCCGGCAGCTGCAAGAAGGGGTCGGTGAGCAGGTCGATCGCGGACGAGGTCGTCTGCTGGTCGCGAGGCACGGCATAGGCGGACAGCGGGGCCAGGGAGGCGGCGGCGAAGGTCATGGCGACGGCATTGAAATGCCGACGGGACAGCGCGGTCATGGGATTCCTTTGGGTGGTCGACCAATAAGTGTTGGATAGGTGTTGGAAGTGGTGGCCGGAGCGGGTGGCCACAGTGGGCCACCCGCTGGCAGAAAACTGGGCTAGGTGTCCGGGTTATAGGTGGTTCAGCAGGCGACCTTCAGATAGGTGTAGCTGCCATCGGTAACCTTGTACCAAGTGTTCGCGGGCAGCAAAGTCCAGCCGATGAGCGTGCCTCGCTCTGATTTGATGCCGCGGTAGGTCCTGCAGCCAGTGGCGTTCGTGCGGTAGCCGTCGAGGTCCATCCTGCCGCCGACGACGCCCTGGGCGTAACCGTCGATGTTCGGCCGCAGCGACTCGCCGGGGGACTTTTCCCAGTCCCATCCGTCCTTCCACAGCAGCGTATATGCAAGCATGCCGCCACGAATGTCAAGCGTGGCGCAGTATCCGTAGGTGGTGCAGCCGGGTCCGGCCTGGACCGGTTTGCTCGAGAGAATGGTGGATGCAATGGCGATGGTGAGTGCGAGCAGGGTCGAGAGCAGGAGCTTCTTCATGGATGGGCCTCCACGGGAGGGGAAACTGGGCTGCGGAATTGCCGCCGCGATCAAGCTAGGGCAGTGGCGATGTGCTGAGAAAGCGTCTTCAGGTGGTGTTCGCCCGATGTTCACCGTTACCGGCGCGTCGCGCTTCCAGAGTTTGGGAACAGCGTGACGAAGATCACATCGGCTGGGGTTGACGCCGCCCGAGCGCGGTCCAGCTGATGGGGCGCCCGTTGACAGGTGCCGACGTGCGTTCGGGGGTGTCAGGACGACTGGAGAAGGTGTCGGCGCATCACCTACTGCGGCTTGTCAGGGCTGACGGCGTCCTCGCGCCCCTGGGAGCGGCTCGATGTGGCATCCCCTGACGCGCACACCGCCCCGGGGTGCATCGTGCCGGTGTCCATAACCCGGCAGTCCCGGTGTGGATCCGCCATCAGATCGAGCTCTGCGCCCGAGCCTGCCGGGAAATGGTCATGCGTCGGCGGTCGGGCCCGGCGGCGTGTTCCTTGGCTCTCGGGCCCACTCCGGCGCCGCACCCGTGGGGTGCGCGCGGACACCTTTACGTGCGCGTCGACACCTGTACAACGGTGTCGGTGTGCACACAAGGGTGTCGGCGTGGGCCCAGAGGGGCATCGGCACACCCCTCACCCGCCCCCGCTCACCCCAGGCCCAGCAGCACCCTCAACCCGTCCAGCGTGTCCACTGAGTGCTCCGCGTCATCATCCACCGGCGCCGCGGCTGACTCCAGCATCGCCGCCTCAATGCCCGCCGCATGCGCCGCCTCGGCATCGATTGGCCGATCACCCACCGCCAGGCAGTCCGCCGCAGCGAGCCCGTGCCGCTCGAGCAGCACCCGGTACATTGCCGGGTCGGGCTTGCGGGGGTGGCCGTCGCTCGTACTGACCAGGTCATCGACCCCCAGCCCCAGCCCCTCGACCAGCGACAGCGCACTGGCGCGGTCGCGGTGGGTGACCACCAGGTTCAACCCGCCGGCGGCGGCAATGTCGGCGAGCAACTCGCGCGCCCCCGGCATCACCGGTGCCGGATTCTGCCGCCACAACGCCTTCAACTCCCGATTGGCGCGCTCGAACTCGGCCCCGTCGATCCCGAACCCGCGCGACAATTCCGCCACCGCCGCACCCGTCGACCGCCGCGTCAGCTTCGCCACCTGGTCCAGCGACACCTCGCCGCCATGGGCACGCACCACCCCGACGAATGCCTCGTCCAACTGCGGGTAGGTGTCGACGAGCGTGCCGCCGAGGTCCCAGAACACGTGCCGGTACATGCGGCACAGCCTACGGTCGGGTCGTCAGCGGGCCTGCAGCACCTCGGCCAACAAGGCGCGCACCCTGGCCTCGACATCATCGGCGACTGCGCGCACCTGCTCGAGGCTGAGGCCCTCGATCGCCGGCGCGTCCCAGTGCACGTGCCGCTTGCCCGGCAGGTCCTCGTGCTCGTCACCGCCCACCGTGACCACCACGTCGGCCGACTGCAGCACCGACTCGTGCAGCGGCTCAGCGATGTCCTGCACGGGTGCACCCCGTTCCTGCAACACCTGCCTGACAAGGGGCAACACTTCGTCAGTCACATGTCCGACGGCCCGCACGACCACCTTGCCCTCGCCCAGGTGCCTGGCCAGGTTCGCGGCCAGCGGGGTGCGTCCGATGTTTCGCTGCGACACGAACACAAGCTCGGGCAGGTGGGTCACGGCATGGCCCGCGGCGGTGGCCCGGTCGTTCAACTCGGCACGGGCATGACGCTCGACCATGATCGGCAAGAAGCTGGTGATCTTGCTGTTCGCCAACAGGTCCGCGTGGGCCCGCCGCACCGTCTCGCGCACCTCGTCCCGGGTGAAGATGCCCTCGAAATGCTGGGACAGGTCGTCGCTGATGTTCAGGTACTTCGCGGCGTTGGTCGACGACTGACCCGTGAGCTCCATTGACAGGTCGAGCACGCGCCGGTTGATGTCGTCGCGCACCAGCCGCATGCGCTCGACGCCCTCGATGCCGCGCAGCGACGGTTCATCAATCGGCCAGGTCTCGACTTCGGCGCCCATGCCCTCGACCGGCTCGACCTTGGCGTCGTCGCCGAGCACGATCACCCGGTCGGCGGCACGCAGCATCTCGTCGGTCAGCTGGGTCGGGGTCTGGCCCTGCATCGTGGCGCCGAGTTCTTGCAGTGACTGTTCGGACAGGTCGTTCAGCTTGCTGCCTGCGGCAGTGCCCGCCGACGTGACAGTGACCCGGTTGCCGACCAGTTGGCGCATCAGTGCAGCGGCCATCTGCGACTTGCCGCCGTTCTTCACACAGACGAACAGCACCTGCGGCGGGCGTGCGTGGCGGGGGGTGGAATCAGTCTCGGGGGTGGAATCGGTGTCGGCGACGGGCTGCTCGGCGGTGGACGTGTCCGGCGTGGTCATGATCATGCCTCCATGGGAATGGTCCGTACGCGACGATCATCGCATCGCGACATGGGTGCGTGTGGGGCTTCCCGTGAGTGCGCCCACCCTTTCTGGTGACCAAGATCAACTGGGATGGTGGTTCACTGTGGTGGTGACCACGACCAAGCCCGAGCCCCCTGCCCAGCGCCCCTCCCCGGTCCCCGGTCTGGCCATCTGCCTGGCCGCCGCACTGGTCGGGCTGCTGGTCTCGCACTTCGTGCCCGTGCTCAGTGCCCTGCTCGTCGCGATCCTGCTCGGAGTGGTCGTGGGCAACGTCCGTCCCCAGGTCGCGCAACTGCACCCCGGCATCGGCATCGCCGCCAAACAGTTGCTGCGCGCCGGCATCGTGCTGCTCGGTCTCAAGATCAGCCTGGGTGACATCGCCGGCCTCGGCTGGCCGGTCATCGCGCTGGTCTGTGCCATCGTCGCCATCGGCATGGTCGCCAGTTATTCCATCGGACGAGCCCTGGGCCTCGATGAGGACCTCTCGATGCTGGTCGCGGCGGGTTTTTCCATCTGTGGAGCCGCCGCAGTCGCCGCCGTCGACGGGGTGATCCGTCCCCGCAAAGAGGCCGTCGCCCAAGCCATCGCCCTGGTGGTGCTGTTCGGCACCACCATGATCGCGTTCGTGCCGGTCGTGGCCCGACTGGCCGGGCTGGGTGACCAGCAGGCCGCCCTGTGGGCCGGCGGCGGCACCCACGAGGTCGCCCAGGTGGTGGCCATCGGCGGCATCATGGGCGGCGGAGCCGTGCTGGCCACCGCGGTCATCGTGAAGCTGGCCCGGGTCATGCTGCTCGCCCCGGTGATGGTGGGCGTGGCCATCTGGCAGCGCCGCCGCGTGGGTGAGGCAGGCAGGCGCCCCCCGCTGGTGCAGGGCTTCGTGGTCGGTTTCATCATTGCCGTGCTGGTGCGCACGTTCGTGCCCCTGCCGGGCGTGGCCCTCGACGCCGCGGGCCTGCTGCAGACCGTGCTGCTCGCCATGGCGATGTTCGCGCTGGGTCTTGGTGTCAACCGCAAGGTGCTGGCCAAGGCCAGTGGACGAGCCCTGTTGTTCGGGGTGCTGGCCACGGTGGCCGTGAACGTGGTGGCACTGGGCGGCGCGCTGATCATCGGCTGAGGCCCGGCCGGCATCGTCCCAACTGGTGTCGGCGCGCACGCGAGGGGTCCGTCATCCAGGGGCCCAGGCTGAGGAGATGCCGGGCCTGGCCGCCTCACCTTGACCATTTTCCGGCAGGCTCGGCCGCAGAGCTTGATCTGATGGTGGAGCCGCGCCGGGACTGCCGGGTTACGGACATCGGTATGGCGCCTGGAACGAGCAGTGACGGTGCACCGGAGCCCGCATCGGGGGATGCGCAGAGCCAGCGAGGTCCCGACGACCCGTCGAACGGCCAGTGTCTGTGTCGTGCCTGCAACCTGGCCAAATCCAACAAGTAGGGTTCAACGCATGTCGCACATCTGGATCTCGCTGCCCCAGGACGAGGACGGCTACCCGCCGTTCGCCGAGGAGCAGTTGCACACCACGCCCGTCGGCGAGAACCTGCACCGGCTCGAGGCCACCCCGGCCTTCGCGGTCGGCATCGCCGTGGACGACGTATTGCGCACGCAGACCCTGGCCGATGGCACCGAGTGGGCCACCGAGGTGGTCGAGCAGGGTGACCACTGGTGCTCGCGGATCGTCGGCCTGAACGGCTATGAGCACGAGCGGATCCTCGAGATCATGGCCTCGATGGGTGGCACCGCCGCCGACACGCCCTACGGGCTGGTCACGGTCGACTTCGACGCGAGCGTCGACGTGAAGCATGTGCTCGCCGAACTCGAGGCGGGGCGTCGCGAGGGTGACTGGGACTTCGACCTCGGCGTGGACCCCCGGGCCTGAGGCGTCGTACCTGCTGGGGTGCTCGTCCGGCTCGTCCGATGTTTGTTGAATGTTCTACAATTCAGTGACGCTGGACGACGGGAACGGCCGCGATCTTTCGCGGTTGCCACTCGTTGAGAACCAGTGGACTGGTTGAGAGACACTGGAGCAGACAACGAGGGCGGCCGAGCCCCAGGAGGAACCGATGAGCAACAAGAAACGCAGCACCGGCACGGCGGCGGCGTCGGAGGCCTCGAAGGCCCGTGCTGCGAAGCTGGCCGAGATGCAGCGCCAGGCCCGTCGCAAGGACCGCCGCGGCGCCGCCGCACTCTGGGTGGTGGCCGGCGTGCTGGCGATTGCCCTGATCGGCGGCGTCATCTACGCCGGCGTGGCCCGCAGCCGCCAGATGGACGCCGCGCTGGGCGATGTGGCGACTTTTCCGAACATGAGCGCGAACCACGTCGAGACTGACGTGACCTATGAGCAGACCCCGCCCGTCGGTGGCGACCACCACCCGGTCTGGCAGAACTGCGGCATCTATGACACGCCCATCAAGAGCATCCACGGGGTGCACTCGCTCGAACACGGCGCGGTCTGGATCACCTACGACCCGTCCCTGCCGGCCGACCAGGTGAACAAGCTCAAGGGCTATGCGGGCCAGACGTTCATGCTGCTCTCGCCGTACCCGAACCTGGGCAGCAAGGTGGCGCTGAGCGCGTGGGGCCACCAGCTGAAGCTCGACACCGTGGACGACACCAAGATCACCGCCTTCATCCGTGACTACCGCCAGGGCCCGCAGACCCCCGAGCCGGGCGCCGCCTGCACCGGTGGCACCAGCGAGGTGGCGTGATGAGTGAGACCTCGCGTTCGCGGTTCGTCGCACCGCTCGCGGTCGTCACCGTGTTGGCCGCGCTGGTCGCGGGGCTCGGTGGGTTCTTCATCGGACGAAACAGTGTGGCGCCGCCTGCTGAATCCTCGGCCGATGTCGGCTTCGTCCGTGACATGTACGAACACCACGGCCAGGCGGTGGAGATGTCCCTGATCTTCCGCGAAAAGACGCAGAACACCACGCTGCGGGCCATCGCCTACGACATCGCCACCAGCCAGGGCAACCAGATGGGGCAGATGGAGGGCATCCTCAAGGTGTGGGGCTACCCGATGACCCGGACGGGTGCGCCGATGGCGTGGATGAGCGGTGAGGACGCCCAGGGCGGGCACACGCATTCCTCTGGTGGGCACGTGCAGCCCAATGGCATGATGGCCGGCATGGCCAGCGCCGAGCAGCTGCAGCAGTTGCGTGGGGCCACGGGTGTGGCGGCGGAGAAGTTGTTCCTGCAGCTGATGATCACCCACCACAAGGCGGGAATCGAAATGGCGAAGGCGGGGTCTGAGCTGGCGGACACTGACTACGTGAAGACGCTGGCGACCAAGATGCACGCGGGGCAGACGGCTGAGACTGCGCTGCTCGAAAGTGAGCTGGCCAAGCTGGGCTGACCAGACCAGGTTCGTGCCGACATATCGAGGGCACCCGGGTGAACCGGGTGCCCTCGATGTCTGCATGGATCAGGAGGTCAGGTGGGTCCTGTCGAGCTTGGCGCCCTCGACATCGACATCCGGCAGAATCCTGTCGAGCCACTTCGGCAGCCACCAGGCCTTTTCGCCCAGCAGGTGCATCAGCGCGGGGGTCAGTGTCATCCGCACGATGAAGGCGTCGACCAGCACACCGACCGCCAGGCCGAAGCCGATGGGCCGGATCATGGTGAGCTCGGCGTGAATGAATCCCGCGAACACGGCAGCCATGATGAGTGCCGCGGCTGTCACCACCCGGCGTCCATGGCGGAAGCCGGTGACCACCGCGGCGCGGGCGTCCTGACCGTGGGCGTGCGCCTCACGCATGCCCGAGACCAGGAACATCTGGTAGTCCATGGCCAGGCCGAACAGCACACCGATCAGGATGGTCGGCAGGAAGCTCAACAGCGCCGCGGGCTGGGTGACACCGAACACCGACCCGAGCCAGCCGTGCTGGTAGACGAGCACGACCGCGCCGAGCGACGCGCCGATCGACAGCAGGAACCCGCCGGTCGCGATCAGCGGTACCAGGATCGAGCGGAAGACCAGCAACAGCAGCACCAGCGACAGCCCCACCACCACGATGAGGTACACCGGCAGGGCGTCCGACAGGGTCTGTGAGATGTCGATGTTGGCGACGGTCTGGCCCGTGATTCGCACGTCGACACCGGTCGCGTCCTTGATCGAGGACGCATCATCGCGGATCGTGTGCACCAGCGTGACCGTTGATTCAGCGTTCGGCCCATCGGTGGGCACGACCTGCCAGGCGGCGGTGCGTCCATCGGACGAGACGCCCATCGGCACGACGTGCTGCACGCCGTCGATGGTCTTGAGCCTTTCTGACGTCTGCAGCTGCAGCGCTGCGACCTGCTGCTGGTTGGCACCCTGCGGCAGCTCGCCCACGGCGACGATCGGGCCGTTCATGCCGGCGCCGAACTTGTCGGCGGTGATCTGGTAGGTGCGGTAGCCGGTCGAATTGGCGGGCTCCGACGCGCCGTCGGGCAGGCCCAGCCGCATGCCCGCCACCGGGATCGACATGGCCCCCAGCACCAGCAGCGCCACCAGCGACGTGATGATGGGGTGCTCGGTGACGGTGCGGATCCACCCTCGGGGTTCGACGACCTCGTCGTGGTCTGCGAGGTGCTTGGCGGTGTCGGTGGGCTCGCCCGTGGCCGTGAAGCCGTGCTTGGCCCAGGTCTTTCGTCCGATCACCCGGTGGCCGAGCAGCGAGAGCACCGCAGGGGTGAACGTCAGCGCGACCAGCACGGCGGCGAGCACGGTGCCGGCGGCGGCCAGACCCATGACAGCCAGGAACGGGATGCCGGTCAGGGTCAGCGCGGCCAGCGCGATGATCACCGTGAGCCCGGCGAACAGCACGGCGTTGCCTGCGGTGCCGGTGGCGCGCCCGATCGAGGAGCGCACAGGCATGCCCTGCAGCAGTTGGATGCGATGCCGGTTCAGGATGAACAACGAATAGTCAATGCCGACGGCCAGCCCGATCATCAGGCCCAGGGCGGGCGTGATCGACTGCATCTCGATCCAGTGGCTGGCCGCGAAGGTCGCGGCCATGCCGACGCCGACGCCGATCAGCGCACTCAGGATGGGCAGTCCTGCGGCGACGAGGCTGCCCAGCATCACCAGCAGCACGACACCCGCGACGGCGACGCCAATGATCTCACCGGGGCCGATGATGCTGGCGATGTTCTGGGTGATCTCTTTGGCGTAGTTGACGGTGATGCCCTGGTGGGTCAGCTGGTTGCCGACCTGCTGCAGCTGGTCGCGCTCGGCGAGGGGCACGTTCTGGATCGACTGGTCCCAGCGCACCTGCGTGATGGCGGTGGTGCCGTCCTGTGAGACGAAGCGCAGCCCGTTGATCACGGCGGCCTGGCGCTTCATCGCCTCGGCCTGCTGTGGGGTGGTCGGCATGACGGGTTTGCCGTCCGGGCCGATGCCGTCGAGCTGTGCCTGCGCGGCGAACGGGTTCACGGCATCGGTCACGCCGTTGACGCCCTTGAACTGCTCGATCGTGGACGAGATCGCGGCCTTCTGGGCGTCGGTGAAGGGCTTGCCGTCGCTCGTCTGGAAGACCACCGGGGCGGTGCCGCCGGCGGCCTCGGGGAAGTTCTGCTTGAGGTCATCGAGCACCTGCTGGAACTGTGCTCCCGGGATGTTGAACTCGGTGGTGGTGGGCTTCTGCAGCGCGATGGCTGCCGAGGTCGCGCCGCCGAGCACCAGCAGCCAGATGAGGATGACGAGCCAGGGCCGGTGCGCGCTGCCGGCGCCGAGCTTCTGGAGTAGGCGTGCCATGGTGGGGCTCCTGTGGTGATTGATCGGGTGGTTTTGGGCGCACTCGTCGTGGCGATCCACGGGTCGTGGTCGCTCTCGTGCGGGTGCGGGGTGGGGTGGTGGGTGTGGGTTCCGGGTTACGGCGTCGGCGGGGGAGTGGCGAAGCCGTCGGCCAGGTAGCCGAACGACCGCGCGACGGTCTCGCGCAGCGATTCGGACGCCGCCGCGAGGGCCGCGTCGTCCGGGGTGATGTCGGCGACGGGCAGTGACGTGAGCCAGTTCTCGATGGCGGCCTCGGCTACCCCGAGCACCGAACTGGCCAGGGTCATGGCCCACAGGGGGTCGGCGTCGGGCGTGCGGCGCATGACCGCGTCGGATACCGGTCCGGCGATCAGGCGCCACTGGGCCAGGTGGCTGCGGGCCAGTCGCGGGTGCTCACGCACCAGCAGCATCACGCGCACCAGGTGCGGCGTGGTCGCGGGGCTGAACACCTCACTGAACGCTGTGGTGGCCAGCGGCATGATCGGTGCTTCGACCGGGGCGGCGTCGACGATCGCCAGGGCGTCGTCGAGCACCTGCTGGATCGGGTCGGTGATGCATTCCTCGAGACTCGGGAAGTAGTTGAAGAACGTGCGCCGTGAGACCCCTGCGCGCTCGGCGACGGCATCGGCGGTGACCGCGTCGAAACCGACTTCATACGACAGGTCGACCGCGGCCCGGGTGAGGGCCTGGCGGGTCGCGGCCTTGTTGCGGTCGCGACGGCTCGGGGTGGTGTCGCCGTTGGTGGTGCTGGTCACAAGTTGCACTCTATGCACTTATTGCACTGCATGCAAATAGTGCGGGGGGTCGGGCGCCCAACCCCTCAGTCGGACGACACCCAGCGCCGCAGGTGCTCGGCCGTGAGGGTGTCCGAGCCCTCGACCATCTGCTGTGGCGTGCCCTCGAAGACCACCGCCCCGCCCTCGTGGCCTGCCCCGGGGCCGATGTCGATGATCCAGTCGGCCTGGGCGATCACGGCCAGGTTGTGCTCGATCACGATGGTCGTCAGGCCCTGGTCGACCAGCCGGTGCAGCATCGCGACGAGTCGTTCGGTGTCGGCCAGGTGCAGGCCGCTGGTGGGCTCGTCGAGGATGTAGGTGCTGGCCTCGCCCATCGAGGCCGCGAGCTTGAGCCGCTGCCGCTCGCCGCCTGACAGGGTGGTCAGCGGCTGGCCGACCTTGACATAGCCCAGGCCGACGTCCATCAGGCGGTCAAGGATCTTCTTCGGCTTCGGACCGGTGAACACCTCGTGGGCCTGCGCCACCGACAGCCCGAAGAAGTCGGCGATGCTCAGCCCGTGCAGGGTGTATTGCAGCACGTCGTCGCGGAAGCGCTTGCCGCCGCACTGCTCACAGGGGGTGATCACCCCGGCCATCATCGCCAGGTCGGTATAGATCACGCCCTGGCCGCTGCAGTTGGGGCACGCGCCCTCGGAGTTCGGGCTGAACAGCGCCGGCTTGACCCCGTTGGCCTTGGCGAATTCCGAGCGGATCGGGTCGAGCAGCCCCGAATAGGTGGCTGGGTTCGACCGGCGCGAGCCCTTGATCGCGGTCTGGTCCACCACCAGCACCCCGTCCCGGTCGGCCAGTGAGCCGTGGATGAGTGACGACTTGCCCGATCCGGCCACTCCCGTGACGACCGTCAGCACCCCCGTGGGCACGTCGACATCGACATGGCGCAGGTTGTTCAGGTTCGCGCCGCGGATCTCGTGGGCGCCGGTGGGGGTGCGCACCCCGCTGCGCAGCGGCATGCGCGCGTCCAGGTACCTGCCCGTGAGCGTGCCCGAGGCCCGCAGGCCCGCCAGGTCACCCTCGAAGGTGATGGTGCCGCCGTCCGAGCCGGCCCCCGGCCCCAGGTCGACGAGGTGGTCGGCCACGGCCATCACCTCGGGCTTGTGCTCGACCACCAGCACCGTGTTGCCCTTGTCGCGCAGCGCCAGCAGCAGGTCGTTCATGCGCGCGATGTCGTGCGGGTGCAGCCCGATGGTCGGTTCGTCGAACACGTACGTGATGTCGGTCAGGGACGAGCCCAGGTGGCGGATCATCTTCACCCGCTGGGCCTCACCGCCTGACAGGGTACCGGCCTCACGCGACAGCGACAGGTAGCCGAGCCCCACGTTGACCATCGCGTCGAGGATGCCCATGAGGTTGGCCAGCACCGGTGCCACGGTCGGCTCGTGCAGCGTGGCCACCCAGTCGCGCAACTCGTTGACCTGCAGGTCGCACACCTCGGGCAACGTCCGTCCGGCAACCGTCGCCTCACGTGCGGCCTTGTTCAACCGGGTGCCCCCGCACTCGGGGCAGGGCTGGAACGTCGCCGCCCGCTCGACCCACGCCTTGATGTGGGCCTGCTTGATCTCGGTGTCCTTCTCGAGGAACACGCGGCGGATCTTGGGGATCAGCCCCTCATAGGTGGTGTTGATGCCGGTGCGCAGCGTGATCTTCTCGGGCTCGCCATGGAGGAAGTAGTCGCGTTCCTTCTTCGTGAACTTCTTGATGGGCTTGTCGGGGTCGAGCTTCGGCGATTCGCCGTAGTACACCCAGTACCAGGTGCCCGTCCCGAAGTTCGGGGCCAGGATGGCACCGTCGTTGAGCGAACGGTCTTCGTCGATGACCTGGGTCATGTCGATCTCGCTGGTGCGGCCCAGTCCCTCGCAGTGCGGGCACATGCCGCCCAGGGTGGTGAACTCGGCCTTCTTGCGGATGGCCGCACCCTTCTGCACCGTGACCGCGCCCGCGCCCGAGGCGGTGGCGATGTTGAACGAGAACGCGGTCGAGGGGCCGACATGTGGCTGTGACAAGCGGCTGAAGACCAGTCGCAGCAGGGCGGCGGCGTCGGTGGCGGTGCCGACGGTCGAGCGTGGGTTCGCGCCCAGTCGTTCCTGGTCGACGATGATCGCGGCCGACAGGTTCGCCAATTCGTCCACGTCGGGACGAGCCTGGCTGGGCATGAACGACTGCACGAAGGTCGAATAGGTCTCGTTGATGAGGCGTTGTGACTCGGCGGCGATGGTGCCGAAGACCAGGCTGGACTTGCCCGACCCCGACAGGCCCGTGAAGACGGTCATGCGGCGTTTGGGCAGGTCAAGGTCGATGTCGCGCAGGTTGTTGACGCGCGCACCGCGCACCGTGATCACGTCGTGGCTGTCGGCCTGGTGCATGCTGGCTCCTGGTGCTGGGTGGGGTGGCTGCTGCGGGTGCTGGGTGGCGCAACTGACTGTGACACGGGCCACTGACAAATGTCACACCGGATAAAAATGTCAGAGCAGGTGCATAGTGTGGCGCCATGACGATCATCCTCATCGCCGGCATGTGGCTCGACTCCCGTGCCTGGCAGCAGGTCACCCCTCACCTCGTCGCGTCCGGCCATGACGTCGTGGCCCTCGATCTTCCCGGCCAGGGCGCAGAACCCGCCGATGCCACCCTGGACGACCAGGCTGCCGCCGTGGTGGCGGCCGTTGACGCGGCCACCGGCCCCGTGGTCGTCGTCGGGCACTCGGCCGCCTGCTCCTTGGCGTGGCAGGCGGCTGATGCGCGTCCTGACAAGGTCACCCGGGTCGTGATGGTCGGCGGGTTCCCGGTGGCCGACGGCCAGGTCTACTTCGATCCCATCGAACCGGTCGACGGCATGGTCAGGTTCCCGGGCTGGGACGCGTTCGCGGGGCCCGATTCCGACGACCTCGACGACGACGCCCGCAGGCTCATGGACAGCCACCTCGTGCTCGTGCCCACCACCGTCACCCACGCGACCGTGCACCTGCGCGACGCACGGCGCCATGACGTGCCGATCACGCTGGTCTGCCCGGAGTTCAGCATTGCTGACGCCAAGGAGTGGATTGCGTCGGGTGACCTGGTCGAGTTCAGCGCGGCGAAGACCCTCGACTTCGTCGACATCGACAGCGGGCACTGGCCGATGTACAGCAAGCCCGACGAATTCGCGGCGGCGATCGATGCCATCGCGCGGGCGCAGTGACGACGCTGACCTCGGTGAGGTGAGCTTCGACCCCGTCGAGTTCACCTTCACGGGGGTCGTCTTTGAATGGCGCGGACCGGCGCCGTTCATCTACGTGCGGGTACCCGATGAGGTGGCGGACGAGATTCATGAAGAGGCGTCCCGGGTGACGTACGGCTGGGGCATGATCCCCGGCACCCTGACGATCGGCGCAACGACCTGGTACACGGCGCTGTTCCCCAAGGACGGTGGCTACCTGGTGCCGCTGAAGCTGGCGGTGCAGCGTGCCGAGGGGATCGAACTTGGCGATACGGTCGAGATCCGGCTGCGGCTGGGGCGCGACTGAGCAGACGGGTGTGACGTCAGCCGGGCCCGGGCGGAGCCGGTTGCGGGCCACGGACCAGCCGGCCAGTGCGCCCGCGCGGCATGGCACCACCTCGGGCTCCACACCACCTCGGCCTCCACACCACCTCGGCCTCCACGCCACCTCATCCCTCGCCACTTGGCTTGCACAACTCGACTTGGCTTGTGCTTACAGTGCAAGCCAAGTCGAGTTTCGCAAGCTGAGTGGGGATGACGCGGCCGTGAGCGGCGTGACGCCCGCGAACCGCCGCTACCCCGACCAGTTGCTTGGGGGCAGACACCAGCTCAGCGTCAGCCTCGTCCACGCCGCACCAGAAAAAGTCGCACCTGGGCGAGTTTGTCGGGCCGATCGGGGCTGAACCGGCCCAAAAAGTTGTTTCAGGGCGACTTTCTCTGGTGTGGGCCCTGCGAAGGGGGCGGCCGACCCCACGGGACGGCCGGTCAGCGCCACCCACCCCATCCCTCGCCACTTGGCTTGCACAACTCGACTTGGCTTGTGCTTACAGTGCAAGCCAAGTCGAGTTACGCAAGCTAAGTGGGGATGACTGGGGGGACGACCCGCCCAGCTAGCTGCCTGGGCGCTTGAATGCGCTGTCGTCTCCGGGTGACCCCGATCCCTCGCCTGAACCGGCCGCCTTCCCCCGGCGCGGCGCATCGGTCATCACATCGCCGCGGGCGAACTCCTGCTCGGCGACCTCGTGGACGACCTCGCCATGGTCATGCCCGGCATGCTGCAGGGCCGCGCGCTGGTCCTCGTCCGGGCCGCCGCTGCGCGCATCAACCGCACGGCCCGCCGTGACCGCCAACACGCCGATGCCGGTGGTCAGCGGCACCGCCAGCACCAACCCGATCGACCCGATGATCGTGCGCAGGATCTCACCGGCGAACAGTTCCTCGACGACCATGTCGGCCAGGCGGGCGTCCATGATCTGGATCAGCAGCAGCACACTCAACGCGGCACCCGCCGACGCGAACGCGATGGTGTAGACCGTCGAGGCGATGTGGTCGCGGCCGATGCGCATGGCGCTGCGGTACAGGTCCCACGGCTTGCGCACCGTGCGGGCCAGCTCCCACACCGACGAGGCCTGTGTGATCGTCACGTCGTTGAGCGCACCGAGGGCAGCGACGATCATCGAACAGATCACGACCGAGGTCATGTTCAGGTCTGGCGCCGATGCCGCCAGGATGAAGTCGTCCTCTTCGATCACGCCCGTCAGGTGTGCCCACCTGGTCGAGATCGCGCCCAGTATGGCCGCCACCAACAACCCGAACAACGTGCCGACAAGCGCAGTTGTCGTTCTGGTCGTGAACCCGTGTGAGGTGTAGAGCACCACGAACATGATCGCCGCGCTGCCCACCACACCCACCAGCACCGGGTCTTTGCCCTGGATGAGGTTCGGCATCATGAACTCGATCAGGATGAAGAACGCGAACCCCAGCCCCACCAGCGCCAACAGGCCGCGCAGACGGGCCACCGCCACCACCAGCACCGCGAACAGGGCCACGAAGAACACCAACGGCGTGGTGCGCTCGAAGTCGACGAACGAATAGAGCGAACCGCCGCCCTCGAGAGGCACGCGGTACATGCGCACCTGCTGCCCGGGGGTCGCCCCGGACCGGTAGACCGGCGCGGTGATGTCGAAGCTTTGGGTGCTGCCCGCCTCGGGCCCGTCGTCGACGGTCACCGTCAGCGTCGCACACACGGACGTGTCGCCGGGGTAGGTGCCGACCTGCCCCTCACAGCTCTTCTCCTGGACGCCGGTGATCGTGCCCGTCTGGTAGGTCGTGCCGGGCAGCCGCACGATGCCGGTGTCCTGCCGGATGTGGTCCTGGGTGTTCTTGGGCCACATCAACAGCAGCGCGGCGAACGTGGCGATCGCCAGCGGCACGAGCACGATCACCAGGATGCGGCTGGCGTGGCGCTGCTGGCGCTGCTGGGTCGGGGTCAGCGGAGCGGGCTCGTCATGGGAGTGCGAGTGGGCCATGACGCGAAAGATACCGGCCCGATCCAGAAGACCGTGACCGAATCCCGGCAGGCCCGGCGCCGGGGCGCCTGCACAGGTGGATTCAGCGCCGGTCCCGCCGGAAAACGGTCACACCCCTCAGCACCTACTCTTGAACCCATGTCCAGCTCGATCGTGATCCGCGGTGTCGGCGCCGGGCTCGACGGCATCCTCGGACGCCTGCAGCGCGGTCATGGCGACCCCACGACGAGACTGGCGGCGGGGTCATGGTGGCGGGCGGCCATCACACCCGATGGGCCGGTGCTGCTGCGGCTCACCCGCACCGACGAGGATGTCACCGCCGAAGCCCTCGGTGACGGCGCCGCATGGGCGCTCGACCGGGCGCCGCTGCTGCTCGGCGTCGATGACCGCCCCGACGATTTCACCCCTGACCATGACCTGTTGGCGGTCCTGCTGCGCCGGCGCAGCACCCGCATCGGCGGCACCGGGCTGCTGGCCGAATCGCTCGCGCAGACGATCATCGAGCAGAAGGTGACCGGCGCTGAGGCGTTCACGTCGATCCGTCGACTGGTCAGGCGTTTCGGTGAGCAACCACCCGGCATCGACCCGGACGACGCCGCCCACCCGGCAGCGGGCATGGTCGCGGCGCCGGCTGCGGGCCAGTGGGCGGCCATCCCCAGCTGGGAATACCTGCAGGCCGGCGTCGACGAGCGCCGCGCCGGCACCATCGCGCGGGCCATGGCCAAGGTCGGGGCGTTCGAGCGGGTGCTTGCCCGGGCCGCCGACGAGCCGGTCACCCCCCGCGGCGAGGCACTCGAGCGTGCGCTGCGCACCCTGCCCGGCATCGGGCCGTGGACGGCGGCGAAGGTGCGGCAGAACGTGCTGGGTGACCCCGACGCCTGGAGCATCGACGACTACCACGTGCCCGGAATGGTCAGCGCCCACCTCGCCGACGGCGGCGACCCCGGCGAAGCGCTCGAGCCCTTCCGCCCGCATCGCTGGCGCGTCGAGATCGCGCTGATGGGGCTCGGCCTGCCCGAACGCCATGGCCCACGACGGACGCTGCCGAGCCACCTGCCCGTGCGCGGCGGCTGGACGGCTGGTGGCCGCGGTCAGGGCAGGTGGGGGAGCGGGTCACCTCAGGGCACTCGCAGGCGTCACCATGGCTGACCCCGACGCCCAGGCGGTCTACCTGTGCGAGGACCGGCTCTCGCGCTGGGCCAGGGCCGGTCGTGCCGTGGTCGTCGATGGCCGCATGGTGGTCGTCGAGCCCGAGCACGACTTCACCGACCTGGCCTCGGCGCGGCTGTTCTGCACGCTCACCTGCCTCGAACTCGGGCTGCCTCCGGTCAGCGTGCGGCTGCGACAGGGTGAGCGGATGTCACACTACGACCCGGCCCGCGGCGAGATCGCCCTGGCATCCTGGGGCAACGCCCGTCTGGTCGTGCTGCACGAGTTGGCCCACCACTCGGCCCACCATGCCACCGGCCACGCCGACCACCACTCAGCAGGCGCAGACCACGGCCCGCTGTTCCGTGCCCACCTGCTCGCCCTGCTGCGGCACACCGACCTGCCCCGCCAGGCCGACGAACTTGCCCGCCTGTTCGACCGGGCCAACCTGCCGATCACCCGGATCAGCCCGGCAGCGCCTGCTGCCCGCCCAGGCTCGCCCGGTCAGCCGCCGCCCGCCCAGCGGCCCTGATCTGCTCAGTGAACTGCCCCGCGTGCTTGGCCTGCTGGCGCCGCACACCGACCCGTGGGTACTTCTGCGCGATGAAGTCGCTGACCTCTTCCGACTTCGCCCGCAGCGCCAGCGCCGTCGACGACAACTCCCGCCCCGCGGCAGCGTGCTCCCACCCACCGACCGATTCCTCAGCCAGCTCGCGGGCAAACACCTCGTCGCGCGCCTGCTGCAGCCGCACCTGGATGCGGTGTATGTACCCGTCGTAGAACACCCCCCGTGCCGTCGACGAATGCAACGGCTCGCGCACCACCGCGCGCCCACGCCGCACAATCCGTTCCATCGAACGGTGCTCACCCGACTCGACCCAGCGGTCTGCCGCTGCCACCATCTGCACCACCAGCGAGCGGTACAGCGCCTCAGTTGCCTCCAGGTCGCTCGGCATGCCGATGGGATAGACCTCGGACTCGCCGCCACGCATCAGCACCTCGATGTCGTTGACCTGCGCCACCACCGTGTACAGCTTGCGCAACGCGACCACATGCCGCTGGCGGGGCCGCCCGATCGTGAACGTGCGTTCCTCGACCAGCTCGCGGGCCTGTGACTGCGAATCCGCATACCGAGCCCTGGCCAGGTCAATTGAATACTTGGTCGCCCACTCCTGGGCTTTCGCCATCAGGGCGTCGGCCTCGTCCGACGATGACGTCTGTTCTGCCTTGCGCAGCAACTTGCCGATGACGGCCATGGCTTTGTCCGACACGATCACACCCTTCCTCGATGAACCTGCGAACCACGCTAGACGCCACCACTGACATCCCAGCAGGGTTATCCACAGGCCCGATCAACTGCTGCCAGGCGAACCCGGCTCACCCGGCTCGGGCGGGTGGCTCGTGCCCGGCAGGTGCACCGTGAACTCGGCGCCACCCTCGGCGGCATGGCCCGCCGTCACCCAGCCGCCGTGCGCCTCGACCGTGTGCGCCACGATGGACAGTCCAAGTCCGGTGCCGGGGGTGCTGCGCGCCTTGTCAGAACGGAAGAACCGGTCAAACACATGCGGCAGGTCGTCGTCCGGGATGCCCGGCCCCTCGTCCGAGATGCGCAACACATCGCCCTCGAGATGCACCCTGATCGTGCCCCCGGGGGGCGAGAATTTCACGGCATTGTCGAGCAGGTTGGTCACGGCGCGCTCCAATGTGTCCGACTCGCCCATGATGAACAGTGGGTCGAGTTCCACGTCGAAACGCAGGTTCGGGCCCCGGCGCCGGGCGCGGACGATCGCAGCCTTGACCACCTCCGCGAAGTCCAGCGCCTCGGGCGCAGCAGTGGCCTTGTCCTCGCGCGACAACTGCACCAGGTCACCCACCAACGAGGTGAACTCACCCAGCTGCGCGGCGATGTCGTGCAGGATCTCGGCGCGGGCCCCGTCGGGCAGCATGTGCCGGTTCTCGTCAGCCACCAGCAGCTCGACGTTCGTGCGCATCGACGTGAGCGGGGTGCGCAGTTCGTGGCCGGCGTCGGCGATCAGGCGCTTCTGGCGTTCGCGCGAGCTCGACAGCGAGTTCAGCATGGTGTTGAACGACTCGGTGAGGTTGCCCAGATCGTCAGTGCTCACCGACTGGATCGGCGTCAGTTCATCGGTCTCGGTGATGCGTGCCACCGCATTCGACAACTGCCTGATCGGGGCCAGTGTCTGCCGGCTCACCCACCACGCGCCCGCCGAGACGCTCACCATGCCGACCAGGCCCACCGCCAGCAGCACCCACCACAGGTTGCGCAGCGTCGCGTGCGTCGAGTCCAGCGGCCGGGCCACCACCAGGGCATAGCTCTGCCCGTCCACAGTGAACGGCACCGTCGCGACCCGGAACTGCACACCCGACCCGGTCGTCAGCGTGCGATTCGCGGACGGCAGCTGGGTGCGTGCGGCAGCAATCTCCTGCGGGCCAGGGGTGATGATCGTCGAGACCCCGGGCACACCGGTCACCACACCGTCTGCGCGCACCACCAGCACGGTCACGTTCGCAGTCGTGGTCGCTTCGGCAGTCAGGCCGCCCACCGTGGCTGGATCCTGCTGCACCGTCTGCACGAGTGACGTGCCGACGGCCGTCAGGTCACGGTCGAGTTGCTGGTACAGCGAAGCCCGGGTGGCGAAGTACGCCGTGATCCCCACCGCCAGCACCACCAGGGTGAGGCTCAGCAGGGTCATGGTCACCAGGCGTCGACCCAGCGGAATCTGGCTGCGCAGCCGAGGCATCCAGCGCCGCAGCATGCCCCAGATGTTGCTCCACAGGGTCACTGTCGCGGCCGTCCACGACTGTGCCCACCCTGCTCGACGACCCCCGGACTATCGATGGGCCCCACGATCACGGCGGGGTCTCGCGCAGCACGTAGCCCACGCCACGCACGGTGTGCAACAGCCGCGACTCGCCCTCGCCCTCGGTCTTGCGTCGCAGGTAGCCGATGTAGACCTCGAGCGAGTTCGCCGTGGTGGGAAAGTCGAAGCCCCACACCTCGTTGAGCAGCCAGCCGCGCTCGAGCACCCGCCGGGGGTGGTCCATGAACACGTTCAGCAGGGCGAACTCGGTGCGTGTCAGGCTGATGCGTCGCCCATTGCGCGAGACCTCGCGGGTCTGCGGATCGAGCACCAGGTCTTCGAACTGCTTGACGTCGTGGTTCTGTTCCGGCTCGGGGCGTGCGCGCCGCGTCAGCGCCCGCAGCCGGGCGAGCAGTTCATCGAGCGCATAGGGCTTGACCATGTAGTCGTCCGCCCCCACGTCGAGCCCATCGACGCGGTCGTTGACGGCATCGCGTGCGGTCAGGATCAGGATGGGCACGTCGTTGCCGGTGGCCCGCAGCATCCTGGTCGCCTCGAGCCCGTCGAGGCGGGGCATCATCACGTCCATCACCACGGCATCGGGACGGATCGCCGACAACTGCGCCAGCGCTTCGAGCCCGTCCGCGGCGGTCGCCACCTCATAGCCGTTGTACGTCAACGACCGCTTCAGCGAATCGCGCACTGCCTGGTCGTCGTCCACCACCAAGATCTGCATGGTCATAGCTTGCCATGCCTTGCCTGAACTGGCTTGCCACCCCGTGCCTGTCGCAGCCGGGGCGCCACGCGGCTCACGCGTCGACGTGCTGGGTTGTCACCACCACGCTGGACGACTCACGGCTGAACCAGCGCAGACGCCCGCGGCCATAGTGGGCGGTGCGACCCGTGATCGGGTCGACCACCAGGCAGGTGTGCTCGTCGATGCCGACGCATTGTCTGGTCAGGTCGGCCTCGAGCACACCGATGACCAGCCCGTCGTTCAGTGCGACGTCGGCATGGGTGGCGATGGTGGGGGTGATCATGGCCAGCCCGTCGATCACGGTGGCCTCGTCCAGCCCCTCGGACCACTGCTGGCTGGCCACGGGACGGCCGTTGAGCTGCCAGCCGCCGATCAGCGCATGCCGTGAGGTGATGCTGGCGCCGGCCGAATAGCCGAGGTAGTGCACGTCGCCGCGCACCATGCGGGCCAGCTGGTCTCGGTGGGGCGCCAGCCCGGCGAGGTAGCTGGGGGTGTGGCCACCGGCGACGATGATGGCGTCCATGTCGTCGAAGTCGTCGGGCCAGACGGTGGGGTCGGGTTCGTCAGCCGCATGGGGCAGCAGGTAGACCTCGGTGACCTCGACCTCGGGCAGGCGTTCGAGCAGCGGGGCCAGGTAGGCGTCCTTGAACTGGGCCACCTCGTCGGGCACCCCGGCGCTGAGGTACGCCACCCGCGGCGCACGGCCCGCGATGCCGCGCACGCGTGCCCCGATGCTGGCCGCGAACACGTCATGCACATCAGAGAGCTGGTCAGTGGGTCCGCCGCCCACGAGGAACAAGGTCATGGCGCCAGCCTAATGGGGTTTCTCAGTTGAGCTCGCGCAGCCGGTCGAGCAGTCCCGGCATCGAGCGGACGAGCGCTGCCAGTGTCTGCTCGAAGTCTTCACGGCCGCCGTACCAGGGGTCGGGCAACGGGTCGCCGGGGTTGGCCTCGGGATCGAAATCGCTGACCAGCGCCAGTTCGGGCAGGTCGACGCCCAGGTGCTGCAGCCGATCGAGGTGGTGCTGCTCGGCGGCGATGACCAGGTCGACATCGGCGAGCATGCCCGGCGTGACCTGCCGCGCGGTGTGGTCACCCGGGCGATAGGAATGGTCGGCGAGCACGGTCATGGCGCGGGAGTCCATGGGGTTGCCATGTTCTTCGTCGCTGACGCCGGCGCTGCTGAACCGGCCGGGCACCCCTGACCGCTCAGCCGCCTCGGCGGCCACCACCGCACCCATGGGGCTGCGGCAGATGTTGCCCCAGCAGAGGAACAGGACGTGCGGGATTCGCTGGGTGTCATGGGCGCCGGGATCAATCATGGGCCCATCCTGCCTCGTCCGGGTCGTTCGACCATGGAGGTCGGCGGCTCGTGGGACCCGCTTGACCCAGCAGCGTGCATCGACTGGGCCAAAGGTGCGGGTTTGGGCCGGTTCTGCTGCGGTCGATGCACACTGCTGGGGATCATCAGCATCCCGGGGGTGGTTGGCCCAGCGAGGACGACGGCAGCGGCAGCAGGTCGGTGCGGATACGTCCGTGTGACGGCCGGTTCGCCCACCCGAGCCAAACCCTGCATCTGGCTGCCCACACCTGCACCTGGCTGCCCAAAACTCTTCACCCGGCTGCCCAAACCCTGCACCGGGCTGCCCAAACTCTTCACCTGGCTGGCGGTAATCGACCCAGCTGGCGCTCTGGAGACCAGCTGGGTCGAACAACGCCAGCTACATGGGTTCACGGGCCGAAATCCTCGACTTGGCTTGCGTTACTCGACTTGGCTTGTGCTTACAGTGCAAGCCAAGTCGAGTTGCGCAAGCCAAGTGGTCGGCGCGGGGGAGCGGGCGGGTGGTCGTGGTGGTGGTCGTGGCGGTCGTCGTGATGGTGCGGAGGAGCGTCGCGGCGCTGCGGCCCGGTCAACCGGGACGCGACACGCAGTCCACCAGCACGACCGCTAACGTAGGCCCATGACATCGCTCACCGGACGCAGCTTCCTCAAGGAATTCGACTTCACCCCTGCTGAATGGCGCAGCCTGCTCGACCTGGCCGCCCAGCTGAAGGATGAGCGCCGTCGCGGGGTCGAACAGCAGCGCCTGGTGGGCCGCACGATCGCCCTGATTTTTGAGAAGTCGAGCTCGCGCACGCGCTCGTCCTTCGAGGTGGCGGCGTTTCACCAGGGCGCGCACACCACGTACTTCGACCCGTCGGGCAGTCACATCCGCGGCAAGGAATCGATCGTCGACACCGCGCTGCTGTTCGGGCGCATGTTCGACGCGATCGAGTACCGCGGCTTCGGCCAGGACACCGTCGAGGACCTCGCGAAGTACTCCGGCGTGCCCGTCTGGAACGGCCTGACCGACGAGTGGCACCCGACCCAGACGCTGGCCGACCAGCTGACCATCCTCGAGCGGGTGGGCAAGCCGCTCAACCAGGTCTCGATCGCCTATCTGGGCGATGCCCGCAACAACGTGGGCAACTCGGTGCTTGCCGGTGGTGCGCTGATGGGCATGGACGTGCGCATGGTGGCTCCCAAGGCGCTGCACAACACCGACGAGGTTGTCGCACAGGCCCGCGGGGTCGCCGAGCAGACCGGCGCCCGGATTACCCTGACCGACAATGTGGCCGAGGGCGTCGCCGGTGCCGATGTCATCTACACCGACGTGTGGGTCTCGATGGGTGAGCCCGAAGAGGTCTGGGCCGAACGCATCGCGCTGCTGCGTCCCTACCAGGTCAATGCGGCGCTGATGACGGCCACCGGCAACCCGGACGCGATCGCCCTGCACTGCCTGCCCGCCTACCACGACCGCAACACGACGGTGGGCGAGAAGGTGTTCCAGCTGACGGGCATGGATGCGCTCGAGATCACCGACGAGGTCTTCCAGGCCCAGCGCGAGGTGATCTTCGACCAGGCCGAGAACCGCATGCACACGATCAAGGCAGTGATGGTCGCGACGCTGGGGGCGTGACGCTGCTTCCTTGCACGACGATGGCCCGCCGGGATTGCTCCCGGCGGGCCATCGTGATTCGGCAGTTTCAGGTGTTGATCACCTGGCCAGCATCAGCCGAACAGGGTGAAGCTTCCCCAGCCGTTGCCGATCTGCTTGGCAACGCCCCACTTGCCATTGTTGTTGGCATAGAGGAACAGCTTGCCGTCGGCGTTGCGGCCGACGAGGTCGACCCGGCCGTCACCGGTCAGGTCGCCGGGGCCGAACATCGCGGTGAAACCGGTCCAGCCGCGCCCGATGTGGGCGGCCTGGATGATGGTGCCGGTCGGGCTGGAGTAGTACACGAACAGGTCACCGGTGGCATTGGTGGCGAGGATGTCGGCGCTGCCGTCATTGTTGAAGTCACCGACCGAGGCCAGGTTGGTGATCGCGCCCCAGTTCTTGCCGATCTGGCGGGCATCGCGCAGGGTGCCGCCGTTGGCGATCGAGTAGCGGTACAGGCCGTTGTCGGCGCCGATGGCGACGAGCTCGGGCAGCTTGTCGTTGTTCATGTCACCCACGACGACGAGCTTCTTCATGCCGTCGAAGCCGGTGCCGACGAGACGGGCCGAGGTGTACTGACCCATGCCGAGGCCCAGGTACAGGAACATCGCGCCGTCGTTGCGAAGGCCGAGCAGGTCGTCCTTGCCGTCACCGTTCACGTCGGGGGTGTGCGAGATCCAGGTGAACGCGTCCCAGCCGCCGCCGGCCTTGGTCGACAGGCCCGTCAGGCCGCCCACCTTGCCCTGGTAGAGGTTGAGCACGCCGTGACCGTCGACGGCGATGATGTCGCCGATCCGGTCACCGGTCTGGTCGCCCCAGGCGAAGTTCTTGCCGGCGACTACGAGGGTCAGCGGCACCTGGGCGAGGGTCTTGGTGGGTTCGGCCTCGAGCTGCAGGGTGGCAGCACCCTTGGCCAGGCCCGAGCCGACGGGAATGCGGAACGCGATCTCGCCGACCTTGCCATCAACGATGGGGGCAGTCCCGACCTTCACCTTGGTGGTGCCCTGGACGACGAAGGCGTTGAGGGTGGTGTTCGGGGTGGCCTCGGCGCCGGTGCTGTTCAGGGTGTCGGTGGCCACGCCGCCGGTGAGCGGGACGCCCACGGCCAGCGTGTACTTCGAGCCCTCAACGGCGACCGACGGGTTGCCCTTGAGCGAGACGCCGCCCTGGCGGTAGTCGGCCTGGATGGTGCCCTGGGCACTGACCCACTCGGTGAACGCGGTCAGGTCGACCAGACCGGTGTCGCGGGTGTTGGCGCCCTTGGCGAGCTCGTGGAAGTTGTCGCCGCCCTCGATCAGGAAGTTGCCCGACACCGCGGTGAAGGTGTCAGTCATGCTCATCGGTGCACCGTCGTAGTAGATGTTGGTGATCCGCGAGCCCTCGGGCAGGTTCTCGTCGTAGGTGTAGGTGACGTTCGGCGACAGGCCGAGGCGCAGGTAGGCGCGGCTGGGCACGGTGCCCGACGCGGTGCGCTGCCACTGCTGCTCGAGCACCTTCTTGAACTGGGCCCCGGTGATCTCGGTGGTCTTGATGGTGTTGGCGAACGGAAGCATCAACGCGGCTTCCTTGTAGGTGATGTCACCGTTGTCGAAGCCCGCGCGGGTGCCGCCCGGGTTCTGGATGCCGATCACCTTCTTGCCGTCGTAGTTGGCATTCCCGTCGAGCACCTCGCCGAAGAACTTCGCGACCAGGTTGGTGGCCGGCGATTCCTTGTCGCGGACGTCGGGCTTCATCAGACCGGCGGGCAGCGAGATGGTGCCGTCGGCCTGGGCCACGACCTTGGCGCCGATGACATCGGACTCGGCCACGGCGGCAGCGCTGAGGTCAGCGATGGCCTTGATCTCGGGATCGGCCAGGTCGGCGGCGGGCACCGGCAATGCGGTGGCGGTGGTGGTGCCGCACTCTGCACCGGCCTCGACGTTGATGACGACCTTGCCGTACCAGGCGCCGTACGACTGCGCCTGCAGCAGCGGCTGGCCCGAGGTGGTCTGCCAGCTGTAGAGCTGGTGGGTGTGGCCGTTGATGACCACGTTCACCTTGGGATCAACGCTCTCGTAGATCGACTTGAAGGCGGGGCTGGTGGCGGCATTGGCCGCCGGGTCGCCCGCGGTCGGGTCGGCGGTGGTGCCGCCGACGGCAGCACCCTCGTGGATCAGGGCGATGACGATGTCGGCCTCGCCGTTGGCGTCGTTGCCGTCCTTCAGCTCGGTGGCGACCTTGTTGACCGCCTGCACCGGGTCACCGACCGTGAGGCCGGCGATGCCAACGGGGCTGACCAGGGCGGGCAGGTCGCTGGTGACGGCACCGACGATGCCCACCTTGACGCCCGCGACCTCCTTGATCTCGTACGCCTTCAGCGGGGCCGGCACGGTGCCGTCCGACTTGACGACGTTCGCGGCCAGGATCGGGAAGTCCGGCGTGCGGGCGGCGTCGGCGTAACGGTCGACCAGGTCCTGCAGGCCCTTGTCGAACTCGTGGTTGCCGGCCGAGGACGCATCCACCTTGGCCGCGTTCAGGATCTTGATGGTCGGGTCGTCGTTCTGCGAGGCCGACTCGAAGGTCGAACCACCGATGTTGTCACCGTTCGACAGCAGCAGCACGTTCTTGCCCGCAGCGCGGGCCTGCTCGACCGGGGTGAACAGCTTGGCGGCTTCCTGGATGCGGCCGTGGAAGTCGTTGAAGGTGTAGATCTCGAGCTGGGTTGCCCCGCTGGTGCAGGCGGCGGTGGGCAGCAACTTGGTCGGCGCGGTGACCTCAGCGAACGCCGGGGCCACCAGGCCGCCGGCGATCATCGCAGCGCTGAGACCCACAGTGGCGACCGTGCGGCGCACCCCGGCAAAGGGGTTGAGAGCCATGATTCTCCTTGGTGTGGGGTGGTGCTGGCGTGAGCAGTGGACGGCACCGCCCATGCTCAACAGACCCCCCGAAACGCACGGGTGGGTCTTTGAGCCTCACTTTGCTGCACCCCTCTGACAAGGGCAAGCAGATGTTGCAGATTTTGTGAGCTGTTCACCAAGAATTGGCATGGCGGCAGCACAACGCCCGGCCGCGTCGCTGGGTGCAGCGGTCACGACCGGGCGTTTTGTGCGCCGGAATCACCCGTGCCCGAAGGCGCCGGGGTTCACGTCCTCAGGTCAGCCGAACAGGCGGAAGCCGTTCCAGTTGGTGCCGGCCTGGCGGGCCGAGCCGAACGAGCCTTGCTGGTTGGCGTAGCTGTACAGCGTGCCGGCCGCGTTGCGTCCGACGATGTCGGGACGGGCGTCGCCGGTGAGGTCGCCGGGGCTGAACAGCGCGGTGAACCCGTTCCAGCCACGGCCCACCTGCGCGGCCTGGATGATGTTGCCGCGGCTCGTGTAATAGACGTACAGATTGCCGTTGTCACCGATGGCGATGATGTCGGCGGCAGCGTCACCGTTGAACGAACCGACGCTGGTCATCTGCTTGATGCCCTGCCAGTTCTTGCCGATCTGCGAAGCGCCGATGAACCCGTCATTGGTCAGGGTGTAGCGGAACAGCTTGCCGTCATTGGCCCCGGCGTTGCCGATGCCGACCACCTCGGGCGTGCCGTCGCCGGTCATGTCGCCGACCACGGTGATGTTGTCGAGGCCGTTCCACGACGTGCCGACCCGCTTGCCCGACGAGTACGACCCCATGCCCTGCCCGTAGTACAGGTACAGGTTGCCGTCGGCGCGGCGCCCGATCAGGTCGTCGCGTTTGTCACCGTTGATGTCGGGGGTGTGGCTGAACCAGGTGAACTGGCCCCAGCCGGTACCGACGATCCACGACGTGCCGAATCGGCCCGGCTTGATGCCCTTGTAGATGCGCAGGTTGCCGGCCGCATCGATGCCCAGCAGGTCGCCGATGTGGTCACCGGTCTGGTCGCCCCAGACACGGTTGTCGGCATAGGTGGTGAACGAGATCGTGGCGTTGACGGCCTGGGTGCCGCCGGCCGTCTTGGCGGCGGTGCCGCTGACCGAACCGGAATAGTACGAGCCCGGCACCAACGGTGCCGTCGGCATGATCACGACCTGGGCGTTGATGTCCAGGGCGTCAGGGTTGCTGATCAGGCAGAACGGCACCGGCACACCGTCGCGGTACAGCGAGGCGGTCACACCGCTGATCGCGCCCAGGTTCTGGTGGTCCCACTGCACCGTGATCGGGAAGCCCCACACGGCGGGCTTCTGCGTGCAGTTGCTCGCGTAGTACGAGGCCGCGGTCGAGTTGAATGCCAGGCTGCGCTGGTTGGACTGGTTCGGGAACACCTGTGGCCACACCTGCGGCGCGCTGTTGTTGAAGTTCACCCCGGCCACCAGGAACGTGGCGGTCTTGCCGAACGCGATGCCATTGGTCAGCGGGTGCAGCAGGCGGGCGCTGCGCTCCCAGGGGTCCATCATCCACAGGTCGATGGCGGTGCCGTTGGCTGAGACCCCGGTCGAGACGAGCGTCCAGGGGGCGATGGCCGCACCGGCAGCGGTGTAGCCGGGCTTGCCGGACACCTCGACGGCCGGGTTGAGGTTGGGGTCGGACTTGTTCAATTCCAGGTAGTTCGCATGGGCCTGGACGGCCGAGGCCAGGCTGGAGTCGTAGACGACCGACCGGGCGCCCACCTTGGATCGGTAGCCATTGAGCAGCGCGACGGCTGAGTCAATCGGTCCCTGGGGGGCGAGGCCGCCGGGCTTCGACTCGTCCATGGGCGACTTCGGCGTGTGGATTCGTCCCTCGGGCCGGGTCGTCACCCCCTGTTCGGTGGGATCGGTGGTGGGGTCGGCGGCCGCCGTCCCTGCCAGCGAAGAAATCGACAAGGTGAAGGCGGTGGCGGCGGCGGCAAGCACGCCCACCAGCCTGACGAGCAACTTCTGGTCGCGCATGGTGGCGAACCTCCAAAGGGTGGGGTTGTGGCTTGGCCAGTGTAAACGCCGACGATGTCGCACGCCATGCGCGGGGGATGACCGCTCACGGTCATCCCCCACGCCATGGTGAGTGGCGCGACGGCTCAGCCGAACAGCCGGATGCCGCCCCAGCCCGTGCCCGCCTGCCGGGCCGCGCCCCACGAACCGGCCCGGTTCTCGTACGAGTACAGTGTGCCCGCCGCGTTGCGCCCGATCAGGTCAGGACGTCCGTCGCCCGACAGGTCACCGGGCGAGAACAGCGCCGTGAAGCCCGACCAGCCCTGGCCGATCACCGCGGCCTGGATGAACAACCCGTTGGCCCCGGAATAGTACACGTAGAGCCGGCCATTGGTGCCGACGGCGATCAGGTCGGCGTACCTGTCGGTGTTGGCATTGAACGAGCCGACAGAGGCCGTCATGGCGATGCCCTGCCAGTTCTTGCCGATGAGCGATGCCCCGACGAACCCGTTCTGGGTGAGCGTGTAGCGGTACAGGTTGCCGTTCTCGCCGATACCCACCACCTCAGGAGTGCCGTCGGCATTCATGTCGCCGACCACGGTCAGGTTGCGCAACCCGCCCCAGTTCTGGCCGACCTTGCGGCCCGCGGTGTAGGAGCCGTTGCCCTGGCCGAAGTACAGGTACAGGTGGCCGTCACTGCGTCGCCCGATCAGGTCGTCGCGACGGTCGCCGTTGACATCGGGTGTGTGGCTGAACCAGGTGAACTCGTTCCAGCCGCGACCGATCTGGTAGCCGTGCCCGATCGTGCCCGGGCGACGTCCCTTGTAGAGCCACAGGTCACCCGACGCGGTCACGGCCAGCACGTCTGCCGTGGCGTCACCGGTCTGGTCGCCCAGCACACCACTGGCCGGTGCCTGCACCGAGAATTCCGAGGTGGCCGCGAGCTGGGCAGAACCACTGCCGTCGGCGAGGAATCCCGTGACCGAGACCGACGCGCTCACCTGCGTGCCGGGTGCCAGCGGCTGCTCGGGGATGACCACGACCTGACCGGGGGCGGCCAGCTGCGAGGTGTTGTTGACGATGCACACGCCCACGGCGCTGCCGTCGACTCGCACCGACACGTTGTTCACCAACATCTGCTCGTACAGGCCGGGGTCCCACTGGAAGGTGATGGGGAAGCCCCAGGTGGCGCGGGCCGAGCAGCCCAGCGTGAAGAGCGCCGAGTAGTCCGCGGGCATCGTGCGCAGGCCGAAGTTCGGGCCCTGGGGAAAGACCACCGGCTCGGGGGCCGTCGCGGCACTGTGGCCGAACCAGGCCACGATGACGGCTCCCTGACGCGTGAACGCGATCTGGGCGGTGGTCGGGTCGAGCAGTTCCCAGTACTGCGCCTCGGGGTTGGCCAGCCAGTCATCGACGACCTGCGAATAGGTTCCCGTCTCGCTGAACCCCGGCCAGGTCTCGACCGCGATCGCGTCACCCGCAGCCGTGTAGCCCGGCAGCGACGGGTCCTCCATGAACGGGTTCAGCCCCGCGACGCCGATGTTCTGGTCCAGGTACTTGGCGTGGTTGACGACTGCCCCTGGTGCCCCGACCAGGGCGAGTGGCCGCAGCCCCGCCCGCGCGCGGTAGGCGTTCAGCCGGGCGACGGCATTGCTTTCTTCGACCGAGGCCTGTGGTGCCAGCGTCGGTGCCGGGGTCGTGGCCTGTGGGGCTGCGTTCGTCCAACTGGTTGCAGAGCGCGTGCCGGGACGCGCGGGTGCGGACTCGGTGTCGTCGGCCAGCGCGGACGGGCTCAACGTCGCGGCCAGGGCGAACGCCAGGGCCAGGCCGGCCAGGGCGCGCAGGGGGCGGATGGTCATGTCACTCCTGTGTGGCAAGTAGGCATCGTCCCGGATTGCGGGGTTGTCGCTGACGCTAGCGGGCGCCCCCGACAAAATCTGCCCCGCCCCCCGGCTGATCGGATGCGCAGCCCCTCGCAGCCCAACCGCTGGCCGTATTCCCCAACGCCTGCCCAGTGGGTCAGTGGGATTCCCACAACCAGCGCGGCGAGAAACCTACGCTACCGTAGGAAAGGCGGAAGACATTCCCCTTGGAGGACTCATGAGCGCACTCGTCGGAGTGACAGATCCACAGACCCGCGCACGCCAGCGTGACCCGCAGGACATGGTGCAGTTGCTGACCCCGGACGGTGAGCGGGTCGAGCACCCGGACTTCTCGTGGCAGGGCAACCCTGACCAGCTGCGCGGCCTGTTGCGCAACATGGTCATCGCCCGACGGTTCGATGCCGAGGGCACCGCGCTGCAGCGCCACGGTGAGCTTGGCCTGTGGCCGCCGCTGCTCGGTCAGGAGGCTGCCCAGGTCGGCGCCGCCGCCGCACTCGCCGGCCACGACTTCGTCTTTCCGAGCTATCGCGAACATGCCGTGGCGCTGGCCATGGGCGTGCCGGTGGCCGACATGCTGAAGCTGTGGCGCGGCACCGGCCAGGGCGACTGGGACCCGGCAACCTTCCGCTTCAACCTGTACACGCTCGTGATCGGGTCGCAGGCGCTGCACGCCACCGGTTACGCCATGGGTCTGCAGCTCGACGGCATGGTCGGCAACCCCGACCCGGGCGACAACGCCGCCGTGCTTGCCTTCCACGGCGACGGCGCCTCGAGCCAGGGTGATGTCAACGAGTCCTATGTCTTCGCAGCGTCCTACAACGCACCGGTCGTCTTCTTCTGCCAGAACAACCAGTGGGCCATCAGCGAACCGACCGACCGGCAGACGCCCATCCCCCTCTACCAGCGGGCCCGCGGCTTCGGTTTCCCCGGCATTCGCGTCGACGGCAATGACGTGCTCGCTGTGCATGCCGTCACCCAGTGGGCCATGGAACGCGCCAGGTCTGGCCAGGGCCCGGCCTTCATCGAGGCCTTCACCTATCGCCGCGGCGCCCACACCACGTCTGATGACCCCACCAAGTACCGCCTCGCCGAAGAGGACGAGCACTGGCTGGGCCGCGACCCCATCGAGCGGGTCAAGACCTACCTGACCAGCCAGGGCGAACTGGACGACGCCTGGCTGGCTGACCTCGACCAGCAGTGCGACGACTTCGGCGCCGATGTGCGCAAGGCGTGCCACGAACTGGTCGTGCCGCCGATGGAAGCCATCTTCGACCTCGTCCATGCAGAAACCACCGCCGAACTGCGTGAGCAGCGCGAGGAATACCTTGCCTGGGCAGCCGACGGTTCAGAGGAGGACCGATGACCGCCATTCGCACGTCCCAGGCGCCCGCGACGCCGGGCACGAAGACGATGACGCTCGGCAAGGCCATCAACGCCGGCCTGCGCCGCGCGCTCGAGGCCGATCCGAAGGTGCTGCTCGCCGGTGAGGACATCGGCCGGCTCGGCGGCGTCTTCCGTATCACCGAGGGCCTGCAGAAGGACTTCGGCGAAGACCGGGTCATCGACTCGCCGCTGGCCGAGTCGGGCATCGTCGGCACCTCGATCGGGCTGGCGATGCGCGGCTACCGCACCGTCGTCGAGATCCAGTTCGACGGCTTCGTCTACCCGGCCTACAACCAGATCGTCAGCCAGCTCTCGCGCATGCATTTCCGCTCGTCCGGGCGCATTTCGATGCCGATCGTGATCCGCATCCCCTATGGCGGGGGCATCGGGGCCATTGAGCACCATTCCGAGTCGCCAGAGGCCTATTTCGCCCACACGCCCGGCCTGAAGGTGGTCTCGCCGTCCAACCCCAACGACGCCTACTGGATGATCCAGCAGGCGATCGCCTCGGACGACCCGATCATCTTCCTGGAACCCAAGCGGCGCTACCACGAGAAGGGTGAGGTCGACGAGGCCACCCGGACACCGCTGCCGCTGCACCAGGCCAGCGTCGCCCGGCGCGGCACCGACCTGACGCTGCTGAGTTATGGCCCGCAGGTCAAGACCTGCCTCGAGGCCGCCGTCATCGCTGCCGAAGAGGGCCGTTCACTCGAGGTGGTCGACCTGCGCACCCTGTCGCCCATCGACATGGTCACCGTGGTCGACTCGGTCAAGCGCACCCGGCGCGCCATCGTGGTGCACGAGGCGCACCGCAATCTGGGCATGGGCGCAGAGCTGTCGGCCCGCCTGACCGAAGAACTGTTCTATGTGATGGAGGCACCCGTGCTGCGGGTGACCGGCTACGACACCCCCTACCCGATCAGCCGGGTTGAAGAGGACTGGCTGCCGGGTGTGGACCGAATCCTTGATGCCGTCGACGAGTCAATGGGGTACTGATGAACCTGGGGGAACGATGAACGTGGGGGAACGATGAAGCGTTTCAACCTGCCCGACCCGGGCGAGGGGCTGGTCGAGGCCGAGATCGTCTCGTGGCGTGTCGCCGAGGGTGACGAGGTCAAGGTCAACGACATCGTCGTCGAGATCGAGACGAGCAAGTCACTGGTCGAACTGCCCATCCCGTGGGCCGGGCGCGTGCACCAGATCCTGGTGGCCGAGGGCGAAGTCGTCCCGATCGGCACACCTGTCATCGTCATCGACGACGGCACCCCGGACGAGCCGGCTGCCGCGGCGCCCGGGGGCGCTGCCGCCCCTGACGCCGCTGCCCCCGCAGCCGGCCCCACCGAGGAGCGCGAGCCCATGCTGGTCGGCTACGGGCCCAAGGACTCCGGCCCGGCGGCCCGCCGACGTCGCCGTCGTGGTGGCACCGTCGAGCCCGACGAGTCAGACGCCGAGGTGACCGCCTCGCAGGCCCTCGCCGACGCCTGGCAGCAGACCGAGCCCTCGCGCCGCCCCGACGCCGTCTCGGCGCCGCACCGGGTGGTGGCCGAGGCCGTTGGCGACCCGCTGCCCACGCCCGGCGAGCCGGTGCGCGGCTCCGAGCTGGTGCTGGTGGGCGGCGCCGAGCACATCGCCCGCGCCAAGCCGCCGGTGCGCAAGCTGGCCAAGATGCTGGGCGTTGACCTGAACGACGTGCGCGGCAGCGGGCCGAACGGCACCATCAGCCGGGCCGACGTCGAGGCTGCCGCCGCCATGGCCAGCCTGGCCAGCCGCGCCACCGTGACCGGACCGGGAACCGAGCCGAACTATGGCGGTGGTGGTTTCATGGGCGGTGGCCAGGACTCGTCCGGGTTTGGTGCCGGCGGGTTCGGCACCGACTACGTCGGCGACCCGTTCGCCGACCCGCGACAGGGCTCGAGCTTCGTCAACGAACCGCCCCACGGGCGCTACCAGACCAACGGCGAGCGGCGCATCCCCATTCGCGGCGTGCGCAAGGTGACCGCCGAGGCCATGGTCAACTCGGTCAACACCCACGTGCATGTCACCGAATGGGTGACCGTCGACGTCACGGCCACCATGCAGATGGTCGAGCGGTTGCGCGCCCGCCGCGAGTTCGCCAACCTGCGGGTCAGCCCGCTGCTGGTCTATGCCAAGGCCGTGTGCCTGGCGATGGCGAACAACCCCGACATCAACGCGTCGTGGGACGACCGCAACATGGAGATCGTGCAGCACGGCGAGCTGAACCTGGGCATCGCCGCCGCGACACCGCGGGGGCTGATGGTGCCCAACATCAAGAGTGCGCAGCGCATGAGCATGCTCGACCTGTGCCGAGCCATCAACTCGATGGTGCAGGTGGCCAAAGAGGGCAGGCTCCAGCCCGCTGACTACGCCGGCGGCACGTTCACCATCACCAATGTGGGCGTTTTCGGCATCGATTCGGGCACCCCGATCATCAACGGCAACGAGTCGGCGATCCTGTGCATGGGCTCGATCGAGCGGCGTCCGTGGGTCGTCGGTGAGGGCGCGGACGAACGGGTCGAGCCGCGCTGGGTTACGACGGTCTCGATCAGCTTCGACCATCGCCTGATCGACGGCGAGCAGGGGTCGCGGTTCCTGCGCGAAGTGGCGTCACTGCTGTCGGACCCCGAGCTGGCGATGTTGTACTGACCATCCCAGTACTGAGCACATGGCTGTAGTGACCACATGGCTGTAGTGACCACCCCTGTACTGACCGCACGGCTGTACTGACCACCCCGCCTCTTCCACTTGGCTTGCGAAACTCGACTTGGCTTGCACTGACAGCACAAGCTGAGTCGAGTAACGCAAGCCAGGTGCGTTCACGGCGGGGCGGGATGACCCGGGCGGAGGGGTTCAGGGCGCCGCGGCGTTCAGGGCCGGCACAGCGGTGCCGAACCGTTCGACTACCAACGGTTCAACACCGCTGGGAGCACACCCACGTGCACAAGTGGCGCCAGCGGCACCTCTGCAGGCCGGGATGCCGACACCACCTGCACAACTGGCACCAGCGCCACGTCTGCACGCCTGAACGCCGATACAACCTGCACCAGCGCCGCGTCTACAACTTCGGGCCCATCCCGGACGAGTTCAGCAGCCGTCAGCTGGTGGAATCCCGAGCCCGACCCCAGCCATCGTCCACTCGGCTTGCGCAACTCGACTTGGCTTGCACTGACAGCACAAGCTGAGTCGAGTAACGCAAGCCAAGTGGTGCCCGGGTGGTGGGGCAGTGCCCGGGGCGGTGCAGTGCCCGGGCGGTGCAGTGGCCCGGGGTGGTGCAGCGGGCGAGCGGGGTGCAGGGCCCGCCTCCCCGTGATCCCAGCCTCCCTGTGATCCCCGCCCGCGGCCGTCATGGTGTACTGACCCGTGTGAACCATGTCGCCGACGACACCCAGCCCCACCTCGTCCCCGTGCTCGAGGTCGGCGGCACCCATGTCACCGCAGCCTGGGCCGGCGATGACGGCCATGTCGAGGTCGTCGACACCCGTCCGCTCGACAACGCCGCACCCGCCGATGACATCGTCGCCGTGCTCGTGGCCTCGGGACGCACCCTCGATGCCCCCGCCGGCACCGTCTGGGGCGCCGCCGTGCCCGGCCCGTTCGACTATGAGGGCGGCATCGGCGACTACACCGGCGTCGAGAAGTTCTGGTCGCTGCGCGGCTTCGACTTGGGCGCGGTGCTGCGTGCCGGCCTGGCCGCCGCCCGCGTGCACTTCATCAACGACGCCGACGCGTTCGGTGTGGGTGAGGCGATGGCCGGTGGCCTGCAGGGACGACGCCGCGGCGTCGGCATCACCCTCGGCACCGGCATCGGCTCGGCCTTCGTCGCCGATGGCATGCCCATCACCTCGGGGGACGAGGTACCGCGCCTCGGCGAGATCCACACCGCGAAGCTGGATGGCGTGCCCGTCGAGCAACTCTTCTCGCGGGTGGCGATCCGCGAGGCCCACCGCGACCGCACGGGGGAGTGGCTCGAGGTCAAGGACATCGCCGACCTGGCCCGACAGGGCGACCCTGTCGCCGTCGACGTGCTCGACCAGGCCTATGCGTCACTGGCCCGCGCGCTCGTGCCCGTGCTGCAGCGATTCGGGGCCGAGGCGCTCGTCGTAGGCGGGTCGATTTCGAAATCGTCCGACCTGCTGGCCCGGTTCTTCACCTGCCGTCTCGACGGAGCCGGTCCCGATGGTGGACCGATCCCAGTTGCCCTGGCCGACGACCCCGCCCGCAGCGCCCTGGTAGGTGTCGCCCACTGGGTGCGGGTGCGCGAAGCGCAGATCACGGCAACATAGGTCGATCCGGCACCGTCTGTGGTGCCGGATCGACCACGGATGGCCTTGTCAGTCCCCGTGTCAGCCCTCTTGTCAGCCCACGCGTCAGCTCAGCTGTGGCGCCGCTCGACCCGGTCGGTGAACAGGCACGTCACCTCATAGCTGATCGTGCCCATCAACCCCGCCAGTTCATCAGTACTGATGAACTCATCGCCCTGGCCGCCGAGCACCACCACCTCGTCGCCCACCGCATCGGACGAGTCCGGCCCCAGGTCGACCATCGTCTGGTCCATGCACACCCGGCCCACCACCGGCACCCGGCGCCCGTTGACGAGCACCTGCCCGCGGTTCGAGTTCAGCCGACTGAACCCGTCGCCATAGCCGATCGGCACAGTCCCGATCCAGGTGCCGGACGACGCCGTCCACGTGCGGCCGTAGCCGATCGACGTGCCCGGCTCGACCCATTTGCGGAAGAACAACCGTGTCGCCACCCGCATCACCTGCCGCAGCGGCACAGTCCTGGGGGTGGTGGCATCGGGATAGCACCCATAGACGGCGATTCCCGGCCTGGCAAGGGTGAACCCCGTCAGGTCGTGGGCCAGCAGCGCGCCCGAGTTGGCGGCATGCACCCACTGCAGCGGCCCCGAGTCAGCCTCGATGCCGGCGACCACAGACAGGAATGCCGCAAGTTCGTCGTCGGTGAACCCGCCGTCGTCGCCCAGGTCGGCGATGGGCAGGTGGGTGAAGACGCCGACGAGGTCGAGGCCCGGCAGAGATCGCACGAGCCGCGCCAGTTCGACACCGTCGCCGAGCGGTGCCCCGATGCGCCCCATGCCCGAGTCGAGTTTCAGGTGCACCCGCGCCGCACTGGTGGTCGTCCCCCCAGCGCCGGCCGCCACGGCTGCCGAGGCCGCACGCGCCGTGGCCTCGTCCACGATCGTCAGCTCGCAGCCCGCCTCGAGCGCTGCGGGCAACTCATCGGGCAGGCAGTGCGACAGCTTCAGGATCGGCAGGCCCACCCCCGCGGCCCGCAGTTCGTCCGCCTCGGGCACCGTCGCCACGCCCAGCAGGTCGGCCAGGTCATGGCGCTCCAGGTGCTGCGCCACAGCCACCGCGCCATGCCCATAGGCATTCGCCTTGACCGCCACCAGCAGCCCGGCACCGGCGGGCAGCCGCGTGCGCAGGGCGGTCACATTGTCAGTGATCGCCTGCAGGTCAATCGTGGCGATCACTGGCGATGGCGGGCGGGTGGACATGTCCACATCATGCCGCACGACCCCCGGGTGCGCTCAGCTGCGGTGGCGCCGGTCGATGAACTCGGCCCGGGCATAGCTGGCCACCGAGAACGTCTGCCAGCCGTCGGTCACGGCCCCCACACCGCCACCGATCACGGGAATGCGTCGTCCGAGCAGCAGGCCGATCTTCTTGCCGCCGACGATCTGCAGCAGCTGCGCGATCACCTGGCTCGAGATCTCCTGGTCGAGCTTCGCATCGAAGGCGGGGGCGGTCGCGATGGCCATGGGGCTCGAGGGCAACACCTGGTCGCGGATGAGCTCAGTGGCGTGGTTCTCGCCGAGCAGGCACATCAGGATGGCGCTGCGCACCCGGTTGTCGTTCAGGTCGTAGCCGCGCAGGTGGGCGATCGCCGCCACCATGCGGCACTGGATCACCGTCACACCCACGAGGTTGGCGGGCACCGTGGCTGCCATGGTGATGAGCCCACCAATGTTGGTGGCGAAGCCCTGCGCACCGGCGAGGGCCACATGCTGGGTGACGAGTGAGTCGATGGCCTCTTCGCGGTCGTTCTTCTTGTCCAGGTGGCCGGCTGCGGACGACCGTGCGCCCGGAAGACCGGCGGCCCCGTCGATGGCCAGGTCGAGCACACGCCGCATCGCGCCCCCAGCCGTGGGGGTGATCTTCTGCCCTGTCGCGATGAGTGCCTTGCCGAAATCCTTGGCGTTGGCCATGGGATGCCTCCTGGGTTGCCTTACTGCCCCCAGACTAGGCGCACCGGTTTCACGTGCCCATCGGGTCGCACCCGGATTCGTCCCGGAACTGCTGCCACACTGGAGCGGTGCTGCATCTGTTCGGTCCCGAGAGCGAGTGGCCCGACCAGGACCTCATTGCCTTCTCGGAGGAGTTTGACGCCCAGCTGGCCTACCTGGCCTACTGCAGCGGCGTCTTCCCCATGCCGTTGCTCGAGGGTGACCACCCCGACGACATGGGCTGGTGGTCGCCGGTGCACAGGGGTGTGCTGCCGCTCGACCGATTCGTGGCCAGCCGCAGCCTGCGCAAGAGCGCGAAGCGCTTCACCACCACCGTCGATGTCGCCTTCGTCGAGGTGGTGCGCCGCTGCGCGGCCCCGGGCCGTTCCGGCGGCTGGATCACCCCGGGGATCATCGAGGTCTACCAGCAGTTCCACGCCCGCGGCCAGGCCCACTCGGTCGAGGTTTGGGACGCCGACCGCCGGCTCGTCGGTGGGCTCTACGGCGTCAGCGTCGGGGGTTTGTTCGCCGGCGAATCCATGTTCCATGACGCCGAGCACGGCCGCGACGCGTCGAAGGTGGCGCTGGTGCGACTGGTGGACGAGCTGGGGCGCGGCCTGTCCTGGACCGAGCGGCGCCGTGACCGGTTGCTCGACGTGCAGTGGTTGACCCCGCACCTGGCGAGCCTCGGCGCCATCGAGGTGCCGCGACGCGAATACCTGCGCCAGCTCAACCGGGTGCTGACCCTCGACCCGCCCGAATTCGACCGCGGCGAGGCCTTCCGTCGTCCGGGTCTGGTGCCTACGGTGGGGGTTGCCGACGACGACCACGACACGATGCAGGGGGACGCAGATGCCTGAGATGCCCGAGGTCGAGGCGCTGCGCAGGTTCCTCGCCGACAAGTTGGTCGACAAGGCGATCATCTCGACCCAGTTGGTGGCCTTCAGCGCGCTCAAGACGGTGCTGCCGCCACTCGATGCGCTGCACGGCATGCCCATCTCGGGGGTGTCACGCCATGGGAAGTTCCTGGACATCGATGCCCAGGGCGTCCACATGGTCTTTCACCTGGCCAGGGCCGGCTGGCTGGTGTGGCGCGATGAGATGCCCGACAAGCCGCTGAAGCTGGGCAAGGGACCGATGGCACTGCGGGTGCGGCTGTCGGACGGCTCGGGGTTCGACCTGACCGAAGCCGGCACCCAGAAGCATCTGGCGGTGCACGTGGTGACTGACCCCGACCAGATCGACATGGTGGCCACGCTGGGACCGGACCCCACCGACGAATTGTTCACCGCCGATGACTTCGATGCCTTGCTGACAAGGTCAGGGCGTGCCCAGGTCAAGGGCGTGCTGAAGGACCAGCGGGTGCTCGCCGGCATCGGCAATGCCTATTCCGACGAGATCCTGCATGTGGCGAAGCTCAGCCCGTTCCTGCCGGTCAGCTCGCTTTCCCGTCCGCAGCGTGACGACCTGCTCGACACCATCCGGACTGTGCTGGCCGAGGCGGTCGACGCCACCGAAGGCCTCGGGGCGGAATCGCTCAAGGACTCCAAGCGGGCGGGGCTGCGGGTGCATGGACGTACAGGGAAGCCGTGCCCCGTCTGCGGCACCACTATCGCCGAGGTCAGCTTCGCGGATTCGTCGTTGCAGTACTGCCCCGGGTGCCAGACCGGGGGCAAGCCGCTGGCCGACCGGCGCATGAGCAAGCTGCTGAAATAGGGCAGGAGCCCCGGCCGTGCTGGCCGGGGCTCCTGATTTCTGCTTGGGTGCGCGAAGCGTCAGCTCCAGCGCGACTGCACCGACTTCTCGTTGCTGTCGTAGCCCTCAGAGATCGAGGTCATGACCGAGGTCATCTTGTTGATGATGTCGGCCATCTTGGCGGCCGAAGCGTCCCACTGCTGCTGCACGACGGTGTAGGCCTCGCGAGCAGCGCCGTCCCACTCGGACAGGTTCTGGTTCAGCTGGCCCTTGAGGGTGTCCAGGGTGCTGTTCAGCTGGGTGTGCGCGTTGCGAAGGTCGCCGATGCCCTGCTGCATAGCCGAAGAGTTGACAAGAGTGAAGTCGCCCATGATGTTCTCCTAAGTTCTAGTGGTTTGTCAGCAGGCTGCTCAGAGCATGCCCAGGATCGGGTTCGAGGCAGCCTTCTGCTCGTCTTCGGTCTGGGTGTACGACACCTGCGAGCCGACCAGCTTCTGGTGGATGTCGTCCAGACCCTTCTTGGTCTTCTCGAACTCGTTGTCGAACTGGGTGTAGGCGCCGTAGAAGGCGTCAGAGGCCTGCCCGATCCAGCCCGAACGCAGGCTGTTGACCTGGCCCGAGAGGTTGGTCTGAATGCCGTGGATCTGGCCGTGGGCTTCCTCGATCTGCCCAGCGGCGGTGTTCATGGCGGCGCGGTTGACCTGGCTCTGTCCCGACATAGGGGTACTACCTTTCCTGAAGGGGTGGCCGAGAGGGTTTCCCGACCTCGTGGGTTGCTCCCCCCGAGTCGTGGCGGAGGAACTCATTCGATCTGAGAAAAACACTAGGACCGGCTGGGGTCACTTCGGCGACGGAATCGCCCAATGCCCGGTGTTTGCGCTGGTCAGGGCGCGAAAAATCGCCATCAGGTCGCGGCGATCGACCCCTTCGAGAGGCTCACACCAGCGGGCAGCCCCGAGGGGAACAGGTTCAGCACGCCCTCGGGCACTCGTCCGATCGGGGTCTTGTCGCCGTAGCCGAGCGCCAGGCGCGACTCCTTGTCGGGGATGCCGTAGATCTTGCCGTTCGTGACCAGGAAGGTCGCGGTCTCGAACTGGTTGCCGGCACCGGCCTTGAGCGTGGAGTTCTGCAGGATCGCCCCGGACAGGGAGTCCATCACGATCAGGTCTGCACGGTTGCCGACAGGGTGGATCATCGTGGACGGCCGCGTCGGTGTGGGGGCACCGATCGCGATGCTCGGCCAGGTCTGGTCACCACCGGGATAGGTGGCGCACAGTGAGAGCGAATCGACATTGCCGATGTTGCTGGGGCCATTCGGGCGCCCGAATGGCAACCCCTGGGTGCCGAAGCTAGCGGTGTTGTCTGCGTACTGTGAGTAGTCCGACTCAGAAATGGGTGTTGCCTCGGGGGTGCCACTTACGACCAGCAGACGCATGTCCAGGTAGGAAATGCGTACAAGTCCATCGTTGAGCTGCACGTAGTAGCGCGTGTTGGCGTCGTTCTCGGCGCCGATGCGGGTCAGGGTCCCGATCGTCCACGTGCCCTTGGCGGGGCGCCCACCGGCGCCCGGGATCTCGTGGCGTTCGATCGGCTGGCCGAACGGCAGTGACGCGAGCCACGCCGCGCTGACCCGGAACAGGGGCAGGTTCTCGATCAGCGGCGAAACGCCGCCCTGGGTGACCAGCTTGTGGCTGGTGCCGTTCATGATCACGTACTGCTGGCCGTCCGGGGTCTCGACCGCGACGTCGACCGACGAGGTCGGCTGCGGTGCCTGGCTGCCGATCTGGGCGGTCAGGAATCGCTCACCGGTCGGGTTCGGCTCGGTCGCGCAGACGCGCAGCGGGAAAGGGTCGATGTTGGCCTCGAGCGGCAACTGGTACGGGGCACCGGGAATACCGCGGCGCGGGCGCTGGCTGATGCCGACGAGGTCCTTGCTCTTCACCGTCACCTGCTCGGGGGCACCCCCCGAAGCAGCCGCGAGCCTGGCCGACGTGACGTCGTTCATGGGGACAAGGGCCTTGGTGGGCTCGTCCCAGATGAACAACTGCCCCGAATCGCTGTCGTGGATGACCACGCCGGCCTTCTGCCACTGGTCGACGGTGACCTGCTTGCGGATCAGGCCGAACAGCGCCGAGCCCGCCAGCAGCACCACCCCGATCAGGATCGAGACGAACGTTGCGGTGCCGACCCGGCGCAGCGGAGGTGCCTGGTCGTCAGGGTTGCGCGTCACGAGTGCCGAGACGAGCCGCGACGTCGTGAAGCCGTGCGCCTTGAGCAGGTCTTTGCGGCTGGCCATGACGTGCCTCCCGTCGGGTGTGGGTGCGGATACTCAGACGGGGCCATTCTGCCCTGTCAGGGGTCAGCCCACTCGACGGTCCTGGTGCACTCCTTGTCGCACGAGCCACGGCCACCGGACGACGGGCATGCACCCCTGACCCATAGAGTGTGGGGCAGCACGCCCCGGGCGAACCCGGCCTGCAGAAGCCTGAACCCCAGAGGAGGACAGCATGGCACGCGCCGCGCAACTGGCGGTCAGGACGCCGAGCCGCTTCTCTGTCGAGTTCTGGCTGCGGTGCCTCGGCTGGGAGGTCGCGATCCTGGCCGCCGTGCTGCTCGTGCTCACGGGCGAGATGCGCGGCTACATCGCCGCAGGGGTCGTCATGTTCGTGGCTTTGCTGCTCGGCCTGCCCGTGCGGGGACGCTCGGCGCTCGGCTGGGCCGCCAAGCTCGTCGGCTACCTGCGCCGCCAACGCCGCCCCGCTGACGAGCCGACTGACATTCCCGTCGACCTGGTGCCGCTGGCCCAGTGGGCACCCGGACTCACAGTGCACCAGACCCGCTCGGCACAAGGGGCAGAGGTGGGGGTGGTCACCGACGGACGCAGTTGGACCGGTGTGCTGGCGCTCAACTCCGACGATGTGCTGGTCGCCGACTCGGGTCAGAAGATCGACCTGGATGCCCTCTCGGGCCTGACCCGGCAGGACGACATTGTGTTCGCCGGGTTGCAGGTGGTCACCTATACGGTGCCGGCACCCGTCACGGCTCTGCTGCCCGAGGGCTCGCCCGCAGCGGCTGCCTATCGTGAGGTTGCCGGGGCCGACGGTCCGCCGGCCGTGCGGATGACCTGGCTGTGTGTGCGCCTCGACCCCCGACTCTGCCTCGAGGCCGTCGCCCGACGGGGGGCGTCCTCGGACGGTATTTATGCCACCCTGCGGTTCGGCATGCACCGGGTGCAGGCGGCGCTGAAGCGCCAGGGCATCGTCACCCGGGCGCTGACGCCCCTCGAGATCTATGACGTGCTCACGTTGACCACCGGGTCGACCCCCGACCACACCGAGCCCCGGTCGAAAGAGGGCTGGACGACGTGGGAATGCGACGGCCTGACCCATACGGGTCGCCATGTGCGGTCATGGGGGTCGAACCGTTCGCTCGGCTACCAGTCGTTGCTGGGGGCGCTGACCAGCGCCAATGTGCTGTTCGCCGTGACCTCGTTCACGCTGGATGCGGCGTCGAACGCCACCGGAGCGGTCCGCCTCGTGGCGCCGAACGCCGGCATGGCGAAGGCCGCGTCCGAGCAGTTGACCGACGCGTTGCCCGGGTCGGTCAAGCTGTCATTCGCCGGTGGCGCGCAGGTGCCGACCATGCTGGCGACCGTCCCGCTCGGCAAGCAGGTGGACTGATGGCTGTGACCACGATGACCAACGACTGGCAACTGCCCGAGGTCGAGGCGACCGGCAAGGCTGCGGTGGTGCGTACCGGCCCGTCGGGGCTGGTGCTGGGGCGGACGAACCGTGCCGAGGTGGCGCTGCGGCTGTTCCGCCCGCAGGGGTCGAGGGTTTTCATGGCGGCACCGGACTATGCGGTGTGGCTGCTGGTGTTCCGGGCGTTCTGCCTGGGCGCCCACATCACCGTGATCGCCGACGACCACCGCAATTGGCGTTCACTGGCCCAGACCATCCAGCGTTGTGGCGGCACGATTGACCTGCTGGGGCGACAGGACCGGATCCCGGGGCAGGGCCGTCCCTACCGGCCGAGTCTCGTCGTGGACGACTCGGCGGGGTTTGACGCCTCGCAGGTCGCGGTGGGGGCGTGGCAGACGATTGCCGTGCTCGCCGACATTTCGGCCGGTTCGGCAGTGCATTCGCTGCGCAACTGCGACCTGGCGCTGCTCGGACCGGTTGACCAGCGCGGGCTCGACAACGTGCGCCGCGCCTATGTGCTGAGCCAGGCACAGTTGCGGCAGGCCTCGAACCTGGGCCAGAGCGATGTGGTGCTGGCGATGCCGCGACGCATGACGCGGGTGTCGATGCCGCCGTCGGCGACTGAATACCGGCTGTTGTTCAACGGCTGAGCGGGGCGGGTGCGCGGCTCGCCCGATCGTCCCCTGCATGGGGTGCTTCCACTGGCCTGCTGACGGGCTGTCCATTTCCCGGCGGGCTTGGCCCGATCTGCGCAGTGAAGGCGCCATCCCGGCCGGCCTGCCCGTTTCTGGTCACCACTGCCGCACGAACAGCCCGAGGCCACCCGACCCCATCGCAAGTAGGGTGACCTGCGTGAGCAGTGTGATGGACGAAGACCTGGCGCGGGTCACGATCATTTCCCCGAACCGGAGGGTGGACCTTGCCCTGCCCGGCGCGGTGACGCTGGGCGAATTGATGCCCAGCATCGTGAAGTTCGCCGGGTTCGAGGCCAGCAATGCCACCGACGCGGTGCACACCTGGGTGCTGCAACGCTTCGGTGAAGACCCGCTCGACCCACAGGCGAAAGTCTCGAAGCTCGCCATCAGCGACGGCGAGACCCTGCACCTGCGCCAGCGTGAGAACGCCATCCCCGATGCCGCGTTCGACGATGTGATTGATGCCGTCGCCACCACCACCAACCAGCGGCCGTCGTGGGTCCCACGCCATTCGCAGCGGTTCGCGCTCGGGGTACTGCTGGTGCTGCTGATCGGTTTGCCGATCATGCTGATCACCCAGCCGTTCGAACCAGCCACCATGGACCTGCTCGGCCCCCTGCTCGCCCCGGTCGGCCAGCACGTGTTCGTGGGCGCCATCGTCTGTGGTGTGCTCGCCTTCGCCACCACCATCGCCTCGATCTCGGTGTCGCGGGCCGCCGGTGAATACCGGGTCGCCTCGGCCCTGGCCTGGGCCTCGGTCGCCCTCGCATTCCTGGCGGGCTACTGCATCCTGCCCTCGAGCGCTTCAGTGCCGCTGCGGCTGACCGTGGGCGCTGCCTGCGTGCTCGTGGCTTCGGCCACGCTGGCGATCGCCGCCCAGGTCAGCGTGATGCCCTTGTTCACCGCCGCCATGACCTCGGTGCTGATGCTGCTGGTCGGCTCGGTCATGACCATTTTCCCCGAGCACCTGCTGACGATCGCGATGGTGTCGATGTGCCTGATGGTCGCCATCACCGCGGCCCTGCCCACCTGGTCCTACCGTCTCGCCCAGATCGCCCTGCCCGCGCTGCCGTCCGATGCCGAGACGATGATGGCTGACGAGACCCCCGTGCAGAGCGACATCGTCTCGCGCGCGCTGCTCGCCGACCGCATGCTGGCGGCGTTCCTCCTGGCCACGAGCCTGACCGCCCTGTTCACCAGTCTACCGGTCGTGCTCACCCGCGGGCTCTGGGAACTGCTGCTCGTCGGGGCCGTCGGCCTGGCCGTGCTGCTGCGCGCCAACGGCTTCATCGGACTGCAGCAGCGCTTCGCCCTGCTGTTCTGTGGCACGGCCATGTTGCTCGCAGCCGTGGCAGTGGGCATCAGCAACTTCTCGCCGATGTACCAGATCGCGATCGCCATGGTCATCGTCCTCGTCGGGGTGCTGGCCCTCAGCTTCTATGCCACCAACCTGTACGACAAGATCGCGAGCCCGGTCTGGGGCCGCGTCGCCGACATCTTCGAATGGCTGTCGATCATGTCCATCGTCCCGCTGCTGCTGGCCGCCTTGAACATGTACGCCCGCTTCCGTGGACTGACCAGCGGCTAGTTTGGGCACATCGCGTCGGACGAGCGACGCTGCCGCCACAGATCGAAACCACCAAGGAAACCGCACGCATGGGTGTCATCACGTTCAACCGGGCCAAGCGCGCCGCGCCGCCCCCGATGCCCCGCGGTGACCTGCTGCTCGAACCGCCCCCCGAGATCCCGCCGCCGACACCGAGCAAGCCCTTCGGCAACATGTTGCGCATGCTGCCGATGATCGCTGGTGCACTGGCCATGGGCATCATGATGATGGGCGGTGGTATGGGTGGGCGCGGCCCGTTGGGCGGCATCGTCGGCGGCATGTACGCCATCTCGATGCTCGGCATGATGATGAGCCAGACCGGGCGAGGCAATGACGACCAGTCCCAGCAGCTCGATGCCGGTAGGCGTGACTACTTCCGCTATCTCGGCCAGACCCGTCGGCAGGTGCGCCAGGGGGCCGACCAGCAGCGCGCAGCCGTCGCCTTCCGGCACCCACCGCCGGAAACCCTGTGGACCATCATCGGCAACAAGCGCATGTGGGAACGCCGCCGCGATGACGACGACTTCGCCTCGATCCGGGTCGCGGTCGGCCCCCAGCAGTTCGCCAAGCGCCTGACCCCGCCCGAGTCGCAGCCGCTCGAAGACCTCGAGCCGCTCACCACCGGCGCGCTGCGCCGCTTCATCCGCACCCACCGGCTCGTGCAGTCGGTGCCGCTGGCGATGAACCTCGATGGTTTCCGCGAGATCCGGTTGATCGGCGACGTCGAGGCCTGCCGCAGGCTGGCCTATTCGATGGTGGCCCAGACCGTCACCTGGCATGCGCCCAACGACATCCGCCTGATGGTGTGCGCGGCCCCCGACGTCCAGGACCGCTGGTCGTGGGTCAAGTGGCTGCCCCACCTGCAGCATCCCAACGAGAAGGACGGCGCGGGCAACGTGCGCCTGTTCGCCACCTCGGCCGACGACCTGCAGACGCTGTCGATGAACCAGGTCAGCCCCGACGCCGACCCCTCGCAGGTGATGGTCGTGGTCGACTCGGTCGACGACGTCATCGCCAGCCAGTACGCCACCCCCTCGGCACATGCCATCGGCATCCACATCACCGGTGAGACCCAGGTGCCGCGCCGTATGCAGGAACGCGTCGCCTTCCTCGAGATCAAGGACGATGGGCTCACCCTGCACCGCCGCACCCCGAAGGGCGTCATCGCCCGCACCTCGCTGGGTCGTCCCGACCTGACCCCGCAGGTCTACGTCGAGATGCTCGCCCGCCAGCTGTCGCCCTATCGCCTGCCGCTGACCGCAGTCTCCGACGAGGAGGACGCGCAGGAAGTCGTCTTCGAGCCGCCGAAGGACTACCCGGCGATGGTCGGTGTCGGTGACCCGCTGACCCTCGACGTGCGCCAGGCCTGGAAGCTGCGTCCGCTTCGCCAGCACCTGCGCATCCCGTTCGGCACCGCCGAGGACGGCCGCCCCGTCGAACTCGACATCAAAGAGGCGGCCCAGGGCGGCATGGGCCCCCACGGCATCTGCATCGGCGCCACCGGTTCGGGCAAGTCCGAGTTCCTGCGCACGCTCGTGCTCGGGCTGGCCATGACCCATTCGACCGAACAGCTCAACCTGGTGCTGGTCGACTTCAAGGGCGGCGCGACGTTCCTGGGCTTGGACGACCTGCCGCACGTCTCGGCGGTCATCACCAACCTCGAGGGCGAGATGAGCCTGGTCGACCGCATGCAGGACGCCATCGGCGGTGAACTCGACCGCCGCATGGAGGTGCTGCGCGCCGCGGGCAACTTCAAGAACCGCGAGGACTACGAGAAGGCCCGCCAGGCCGGCGCCGACATCCCGCCGATGCCGCACCTGTTCATCGTGGTCGACGAGTTCTCTGAGCTGCTGACAGCCCGTCCCGAGTTCATCGACCTGTTCCTGCAGATCGGTCGCGTCGGACGATCGATCGCCGTGCACCAGTTGCTCGCCTCGCAGCGACTCGAAGAGGGCAAGCTCAAGGGCCTCGACACGTTCCTGTCGTACCGCATCGCCCTGCGTACGTTCTCACCGGCCGAATCGCGCACCGTCATCGGTGTGCCCGACGCGTACGAACTGCCGCCCGGCCCCGGCAACGGCTACCTCAAGTTCGACACCGTCTCGATGGTGCGGTTCAAGGCCGCCTACGTCTCGGGCCCGTGGCACGGGTCACCGTCTGCCGGTGGCGTGGTCGAGCGGGACGACCTGGGCGGGGGCATCCGCGAGGTCGACGAATGGCGCCCACCGGTGCTGGAGTTCTCGGCCGCGCATGTGCCGCTGGTCGAACGCCCCGTGGTCGAGCAGCCGGTCATCGAGGCGGCGCCGACGCGTGCTGAACTGCCCGCGGCCAAGAACTCGTCCGACGACGACGAGGAAGAGGAAGAGACCCTGCTGACCCTCGTGGTGAACCGGCTCAAGGGGCACGGTTGGCCGGCGCACAAGGTGTGGCTGCCGCCGCTGGACGACCCGCCGGCGATGGACCAGCTGCTGGGCGGCAACCTCGCCGAGGTGCCCGGGCGCGGCCTGACCACCGCCGACCCGCGCGTCCATGGCCAACTGCGCGGCCCGGTCGCACTGATCGACCGCCCGCGCCAGCAGCGTCGCGACCCGATGTGGATCGACTATTCCGGGTCGGGTGGCAACCTCGCGGTGGTCGGCGGCCCGCAGGCCGGCAAGTCGATGGGGCTGCGCGCGGCGGTGGCCGGGTTGGCGCTGACGCACACCCCGCACGAGGTCGGCTTCTATGCACTCGACTTCGGCGGCGGTGGCCTGACCTCGATGCGTGACATGCCACACATGGGCTCGGTGTGTGGCCGACTCGACGTTGACCGGGTGCGGCGCACCATCGCCGAGATGAACACGCTGCGCACCGCACGTGAGGTGTTCTTCGCCGAGCACGGCATTGACTCGATGAACACCTACCGGCGTGGACGCCGTGAGGGCACCATCCCGCCCGACCGGTTCCCGACCGACGTGTTCCTGGTCATTGACGGCTGGAACACCCTGCGCCAGGAGTTCGAGGCCCAGGAGCAGGTGATCACCAACCTGGCGGCAACCGGCCTGGGCTTCGGCATCCATGTCTGGATCGCGGCGAGCAAGTGGTCCGAGATGCGCGCGAACATCCGCGACATGATGCAGTCGCGCCTCGAACTCAAGCTGGGCGACCCGTTCGAGTCCGAGATCAACCGCAAGACCCAGGCGCTGGTGCCGGCCGGTCGTCCGGGACGAGGCATCACCCACGAGGGCCTGCACTCGCTGATCGGGCTGCCGCGGGTCGACTCGGTCGAATCGGCTGACGACGTCGCCGTGGGGCAGCGGGCCATGATCGAGGCCATGAACCGGGCCTGGCAGGCGCCGGGGGCGGCACCGGTGCGCATGCTGCCGGACAGCCTGGACATCAAGACCCTGCCGCAGCCCATCCACGACGGCCAGCACAGGTTCATCCCGTTCGGTATCGACGAGCTCGAACTGGCCCCGGCCGTGCTCGACCCCTTGTCGGACCCGCACATGGTGATCTTCGGTGCTCCCGAATCGGGCAAGACGAACCTGCTGCGGGTGCTGCTGCGCGGCATCACGGCGCGCTACACCCCCAAGGAAGCCAAGATCATCCTGGTCGACTACCGCCGTGACCTGCTGGGCGAGATCGAGACTGAGCACCTCATCGGCTATGCGGCCTCATCACAGGCCGGCACCGAACTGCTCAAGAATGCCGCGGACGCGGTGCGCACGCGACTGCCCGGACCGGATGTGAGCCAGCAGCAGCTGCGTGACCGGTCGTGGTGGTCGGGCGCCGACATGTTCGTGGTGGTCGATGACTACGAACTGGTGGCGACCAGCCTGGGCAACCCGATGATGCCGTTCGCCGACCTGGTCAGCCAGGCCCAGGACATCGGTCTGCACATCATCCTGGCCCGGGGCATGGGTGGTGCCGGCCGGACCGTGTTCAGCGACCAGATCGTGGCCCGCATGAAGGACGCCGTGAACCCGGCGCTGATCATGAGCGGCACCAAGGACGAGGGCGCGCTGTGGGCCGATGTGAAGCCGTCGCCGCTGCCACCGGGGCGCGGCACGCTGGTCACGAGGGCGGGCAAGGTGCTGGTGCAGGTGGCGGATGTGACGGGCGAACAGCAGAAGTAGCACCGCCCCGGGCACCCCGTTGACCGGTGTCAACGTGCACCGAGGGTGTCAACGTGCACCGGCGGGGGTCAGCCCTCGCCCTCGTCCTCGTCGCGCGGCTCTTCGGCCGGGGCGAAGTCACGTTTCGCGGCGGCAGGGATCACCAGCTTCAACGTGAGCGCAAGCCCCGCCAGGCCCAGGGCGCCGGCCGCAGCGGCCAGGGTGAACCGCTGCGGGCGTGGGTCGACCGGCGCCTCGGCGGGCGGCGGCGTCGGTGTCTCGGGCACCGTCGGGCTTGGGTGGCTCGACGTGGGCACGGCGGTGCCGACCAGTGCGCGCACCGGGTTCACCACCCCCCAGCCGAGCTTCGGGTCGGGTGGGGTGGCCACCGGGCGGTCGGCGGTCTCGATCAGCCGCTGCTTGACCTGCGCCGGGGTCAGGTTCGGCTCCTTCTCGAGCAGCAGCGCCACCACGCCGGTCACCAGCGGCGCCGCGAACGACGTGCCGGTCACGTTCACATAGGCCTGGTTGGCCACCATCGACGCCTGGTCGGTCTTGGCAGGCTTCATGGACGGGTTCAGTGCCGTCACCAGTTCACCCGGCGCGGCGACCGTGACCTGCATGCCCGTGGCCGAATGCGTGACCTCTGAGGGGGTGTCATCGGGGCGGGTGGCACCGACGGCGATCACCCCGGGATAGGCGGCGGGGTAGGCCGGGCCGGTCAGGCCCATGTCGGTGTTGCCCGCCGCGGCCACCACGACGATGCCCGCGGCGATGGCCCGGGCGATGGCGGCCTCGTACGCCGCGTCACGCACACCCATCGCCTGGCTGATGTTGATGATGCGCACCTTGGCCTTGATGGCCTCGTTGATGGCGGCCACCGTCGCTGCCGGCGATTCGGACTGCTGGTTGCCGTTCTGGTCGATCGGCACCGCCAGCGCGCGGTAGGCCAGCACGGTCGCATCGGGGGCCACCCCGCCGAAGTTGGTGCGGGCATCGATGCCGTGGGTGCTCGCGATCAGGCTGGTGACCTGGGTGCCGTGGCCGCAGTCGAGCCCGTCCTTGCGGTCCTGGTCGTCGATGGGCACCATGTTGAAGCTCTTGACATCGTTGGCATTGAAATAGGCGCTGTTGACATTGCTGGTGCCCGTGTCGATGACGGCGATGCTGACGCCCTTGCCGGTGGCAATGGTCCAGGCCTCGCGCAGGTGCAGCCGGTCCATCTGCCATGCCGTGTTGCCCTGGTTGCCCAGTGGCTGGAAAGCCCGGCACAGCGACACCTCGAGGGGGTCGGCGGCGTGGGCCTGTGGTGCCGTGGCCCCGACCGCCGCCATGCCCACCAGCGTCACCGCGGCGGTGGCACGCACGGCCCACGACGCGCCACGGCGGCGGACAGGGTGCTGCTGGCGGGGGTGATGGCGGTCGGGCGAGGGCACACCCGCACTGTACCGAGCCCGCGTCTCAACCCAAGCTGACCGGATTCCGGCAGGCATGGGGCGCAAACCACCCCAACACGCCCCGTCGGACCGGGCCTGCCGGAATCCGGACAGACCCGGACGGGGGTTAGTCTGGGCCGACGCGACCCCACACTCCAGCGACCCCACACCCCGAGGCAGGTGATCCCATGGCGAAGGACCCCGGCTGGTATGACGACCCGTCGACCGCCGATCGCTACCGCTGGTGGGACGGCACCGGCTGGACCAGCTGGGTCGGCACCGACCGTCACGCCGCGCCGCCGGCCCGACCCGGTCGCCGCATCACCCCACAGCCTTCTGCCGCTGACCGCATCCTGCGCCAGCTCGGCATCCTGGCCCTGGTGCTGCTGCTCGGCTTCGCAGTGCTGGCCGGCATCGGCATGTACCTCAACCGGCGCGACATGCCCGCCGCGGTCGCCACCACGCCCACGGGGCCGCTCGTCACGACCACCCCCGAGAACCCGCGCGCCCGGATCAGCGACGGTGTGCTCAATGTCAGCGGCTACTTCTCGGTGAAGCTGCCCTCGCAGAACGCCGAGAACGCCTACGCCGAGCGCAACCCCCTCTTCGACGACCAGATCAACGTCACCGTCGACGACGCCACCATCCCCGCCACCCAGGTGCGCGTCGGCACGGCCGCCGAGGGCCTGTTCATCACCGGGTCTGAACAGCTCAACTCCGAGGTCGCCGCCGCCGAGGTCGCCCGCGCCATCCTCGGCGAGTTCAAGCCGACGCTCGGTGCACCCACCAGCAAGCAGGTCACCCTCGACGGCCGCCGGGCCTGGTCCTCGACGATCCCCGTGACCTTCACCGCCGACGGCACCACCCGCAAGGGTGAGGTCACGGCCGTCACGGTGCAGGTCGGCGCCACCCCCACCTGGATGCTCTGGGTGCAGGTGACCTTCGACGACTCCCCGGCGCAGTCCAAGGACGCGATCACCACCTCGCTCGCCTCGATGCGCTTCGAACGCTGAGCGTTTGGGCGGTCGATAAAGTGGTCTGGTGCAGCTCGGATTCTTCGGCCCCGTCGGAACCTTCACCCACCAGGCGCTCCTGACCCTCGGCGACCACGACCATGTGGCCTATGCCTCGGTCGTCGCCACGCTCAACGCGGTGCGCAGCGGCGAGGTCGAGGCTGCGCTGGTGCCCATCGAGAACTCCGTTGAGGGCGGTGTTTCGGCCACGCTCGACAACCTCGGTTCCGAGCCCGCGCTGCGCATCGTCCGTGAGGTGCTGCTGCCGGTGCAGTTCGGCCTCTATGCCAAGCACGGCACCCGCCTCGAAGATGTCAAGAAGGTGCTGACCCACCCCACCGCCGCCGCCCAGGTGCGCCACTGGCTGGCCGACCACCTTCCCGATGCCGTGATCACCGAGGGTGGTTCGACCGCGGGCGCCGCCGAACATGTCGCGGCACCCGACGCCACCCACGATGCCGCCGTCTGTGCCCGCATCGCCGGTGAGATGTATGGCCTCGAAGAGCTCGCCGGTGGCATCGCCGACAATGAATCCGCCGTCACCCGCTTCGTCCTCGTGGCCCGACCCGATGCCGCCCGCCCGACCCGCACCGGGGCCGACAAGACGACCATGGTGCTCTACCCCTACACCGATCGCCCCGGCGGCCTGCTCGACATCCTCGAGCAGTTCGCGGCCCGCGGCATCAACCTCACCCGACTCGAGTCGCGTCCCACCAAGACGACGCTGGGCCAGTACTGCTTCTCGATCGATGCCGAAGGCCACATCGAGGACGAGCGCATGGCCGAAACACTGCTCGGCCTGCACCGCACCTGCCGCGAGGTCGTCTTCCTGGGCTCCTACCCCCGGGCCGACGAGGTCGAGGCACACCTGCCGCGAGGGGCCAGCGACCATGACTACCGTCGCGCCCACGCGTGGCTGGCGGGCCTGCGGTGAGTGTGGACGAACCTGCCACCCCTGTCGTCACCCCCGCGGGGCCTGACGGCCTCACCCGCGCCGAGGTCGAGCAGCGCCACGCCGCCGGGCTGGTCAACACCCGCCCGCCGTCCTCGGGCCGCAGCGTCGCCCAGATCGTGCGCGCGAACCTGTTCACGCGCATCAATGCGATCCTGGCGGTGCTGTTCACGCTGGTGATCATCACCGGCTCCTGGACGAATGGCGCCTTTGGCCTGCTCATCGTCGTCAACTCCGGCATCGGCATCGTCCAGGAACTGCGCGCCCGTCGCACCCTCAACCGCCTCGCCGTGCTGGGGGAGTCCAAACCGCGCATCCGCCGCGCCGGTGAGCCGACGCGGGCCTACGACCCCGACGAAATCGTCGTCGACGACCTGGTCGAGGTGGGCCGCGGCGACCAGGTGCTCGTCGACGGCGAACTGGTCAGCGCGACCTCGCTCGAGGTGGACGAGTCGTTGCTGACGGGCGAGAACGAGCCGGTCGCCAAGGCCGTCGGTGACGAGGTGCTCTCGGGCAGCCACGTGGTCGCGGGGTCCGCGGTCTACCGGGCCACCCGCGTCGGGGCCCGGAGCCATGCCAACAAGCTCACGGCCGAGGCCAACAAGTTCTCCCTCACCGAGTCGGTGCTGATGCAGGGCATCAACAAGATCCTGCGCGTCATCACCTTCCTGCTGGTGCCCGTCGCCATCCTGAGCATCGTCGCCTCGCTGCAGCAGGCCGAACGCGACTGGCGCACCGCACTGCTCGGGCTCGCGGGCGCGCTGGTGCCGATGGTGCCCGAGGGCCTGGTGCTGATGACCTCGATGGCGTTCTTCGCGGGTGTGATCCGGCTGGGACGACGCCAATGCCTGGTGCAGGAGTTGCCCGCCATCGAGGGCCTGGCGCGCGTCGACGTCGTCTGCGCCGACAAGACCGGCACGCTCACCGAGAACGGTATGCGCGTCGCCGACGTCATCACACTGGACGACGCAGCCGCCGACCGGGCAGAGCTGCACAGGGCGCTCGCCGCCCTTGCGAGCGCCGACCCGTCCGAGAACGCGTCGATGGCCGCCATCACCGAATACCTGGGGCAGCGGCAGCCGGGCAATCCCACCGGGCTGGCCACCGACGACGTCTTCGCGTTCACCAGCGCCCGCAAGTTCTCGGGCATCCGGTCGGGCGAGACCTGGTGGCTCATCGGAGCCCCCGACGTGCTGGCTGCCCCCGGGTCGCCGGTCGCCACCAGGGCAGAGGCCATCGGGTCAGAGGGCCTGCGGGTGCTGCTCGTGGGCCGCGCCACCGAGGCGCCCACCAGCAACCACACGCCGCCGGTCGATGCTGTCGCGCTGGTCGTGCTCGAGCAACGCGTCCGTCCCGATGCCTCGCCCACCATCGACTACTTCGACCAGCAGGGCGTGCGGGTCAAGGTGATCTCTGGCGACAATGCCGTCTCGGTCGGCGCGGTCGCCCGGTCGGTGGGCATCGGCGCACACCAGCTCGGGGCCGGGCAGGCACCCCGCGACCCGGTCGACGCCCGCACCCTGCCTGAACCCGGCGACCAGTTCGACGCGGTGGTCAACGAGGCCGACGTGTTCGGGCGCGTCAGCCCCGAACAGAAGCGCCAGATGGTGCACGCCCTGCAGCACGAGGGCCACACCGTCGCCATGACCGGTGATGGCGTCAACGACGTGCTCGCCCTCAAGGATGCCCAGATCGGCGTCGCGATGGGTTCGGGCTCGGCCGCTGCCCGCGGTGTCGCCCAGATCGTGCTGCTCGACAACAAGTTCGCCACCCTGCCCCACGTGGTCGGTGAGGGACGCCGCGTGATCGGCAACATCGAGCGGGTCGCGAACCTCTTCCTGACCAAGACGGTCTATTCGGTGCTGCTCGCACTGTTGTCCGGCATCGCAGGGCTGATCGGCATCACCGACCGGTTCCCGTTCGTGCCGATCCACGTCACCATCACCGGCTGGTTCACCATCGGCATCCCCGCGTTCTTCCTGGCAATGGCCCCGAACAATGAGCGGGCCCGTCCCGGTTTCGTGACGCGGGTGATGCGGCTCGCCATCCCGGCGGGCATCATCGTCGGCCTGGCCACCTTCACCACCTGGCTGCTCGTGCAACCAGGCAACCCCGGCGCCGCGACCGACCAGGCGTGGGCGCAGGCCAGCACCGCGGCACTGGTCACCCAGCTGACGGCCGCCTCGTGGGTGCTTGCCGTCGTCGCAAGGCCTTTTGCCTGGTGGAAGGTGCTGCTGGTCGCCGGCTCGATGGGCTTCTACGTGCTGCTGTTCAACCTCACCTGGCTGCACCCCTTCATCCACATCGACACCGGCAACCCTGCCCAGCTGCTGCTCGGCGTGGTCGTGGGCCTGGTCGGGGCGGCACTGGTCGAGGTCGTCTGGTGGTGGCGACGGGCGGCCCAGCGTCGCGAGGACGAGGCACACGCGGCGGCCGGCGGTGCCTCGCACGCCCCGAACGCCCCGCACGCCCCCACGATCAGCGGTGCGGCAGCATCACGCTGATGGCCGCGGGCACCACCTCGGCCTCGAAGGTGCTGGCCCTGCCCAGGGTGTCGCCGTCGAACTGGTAGGGCATCGGCTCGGCCACCCGGATCTCGACGTGCTTGCCCTGCATCTCGGTGACCTGGTGTGAACTCTGCTTGCGCAGCAGCCGCAGCCCCCACTTCACCCACTGCCCGAGCCCGCTGGGGCCCGTGACGATCAGGTCGAGTTCACCGTCGTGGGCACTGCCGTGCGGGAACATCGCGAGCCCGGCCTGGATCTCTGCCACATTGCCCACCAGCATCAGCGTCGCAGGGTTGTCGTTGACGAGCTTGCCGTCGAGGGTCACGCTGGCCTGCACGGGGGCAGTGTTGAGGTTCTGGGCGACGGCCACGAAATAGGCGACCGACTTGACCGCCTTCTTCAGCTGCGCGTTGGTGTCAGCCATCACCTTGCCGTCGATGCCGAGGCCGCCCATGACCGCGAAATGCTCGGCATTGCGCCGGTCGCCGTCGATGGTGACCTTGACGAGGTCGGTCGGCGTGGGCTGCCCGTCAAAGGCCGCGGTGAGCGCTTCGACCTCGTCCAGCGGCACGCCCAGGTTGCGGGCCAGCAGGTTCGCCGTACCGGCCGGGACGATGCCGAGGTTGATGCCCGTGTGCGCCAGCTCGGAGCAGACGACCCGCACCGTGCCGTCACCCCCGGCCACCAGCACCAGGTCGGGATGGGCCGCGATGGCATCCCGGGTCATCGCATACCCGGGGTCGTCGGGGGTGGTCGTCAGGAACCTCGGTTCGGACCAGCCGCGCTCGGCGCATTCGTGCGCGATCCGCCGCCGGAACCCCTGTTCGTCGCCGACCTTGGCGGGGTTGTAGACCACGGCACAGACCCCGGTGGCCTCTTCGGCCGGACGAGCGCTGCCGCGGCTCAGGCTGAACCAGACGGGCTGGCGCACGACGCCCGAGACGGCGCCGGCCGCCGAGGACGCGGCCAACCCGACCAGCACGGCCCCGATGATGTCGCTCGCCCATACGGCACCGGCAAGCCAGCGCACCAGCGCCACGGCGACCACCGCCGTCACCGACCAGGCCCGACGTGCCCTGAGCACCCGCCACGGCGAGCGCACCACGGTGGCGCTGACGACCAGCATGGTGGCGAACGTCGTGGCCACGGCGACGTGCGAGTCGGGGTAGCTCAGCGGCAGTTCTGCGAAGGAATGCTCGTACCACTGCGGGGGCCGGTCCCGGCCCACGAGGCGCCGGATCGTGCCGCTCAGGGCCCACACCAGCGTGGGGGCGAGCGCCAGCGCGAACGCCAGGTTGCGCAGCCGTCGCTGCCAGGCCAGCGCCCCCAGCGCGAAGCTGGCGACGACGAGCACCTGGGGCATGGTGACCACCTGCAGGGCGCGGACGATCTCTTGGGCTGCCCCACCCAGACGGGGCGGTCTCATGGCGGTGTCGAAGTCGCGCAGGGTGGCGCTGTCCATGGCCAGCCAGGTCCACACGACGACGAGGGCGGTGGTCAGCGCGAGGCTGGTCAGCGCGAACTTCGACACGCGCATGGCGCCGTTCCTCCCGTCCGGGCCCGCACACATTGCGGTCACGTCGAAGCCTAGTAGCTCGATAGAGTGTCACCATGATCGATCCCGCCGTGCTCCGCCACGATCCCGACCGCGTCCGCCAGTCCCAGCAGCGACGCGGCGAATCGGTCGAACTCGTCGACCAGGTGCTGGTCGCCGACGAGGCACGCCGCGCAAGCATCAGCCGCTTCGAGACCCTGCGTGCCGAGCAGAAGAGCATTGGCAAGGACGTCGCGAAGGCGACCGGTGACGACAAGGCTGCCCTGTTGGCCCGCACCAAGAGCCTCGCCGCTGATGTGAAGCAGGCCCAGGCCGCCGTCGATGAGACCGAGGCTGTCTACACCGAACTGTTCAAGCAGCTCGGCAACCTGGTGATCGACGCGGTGCCCACGGGTGGCGAGGACGACGGTGTCGTGCTCGAGACCGTCGGCACCCCCCGCGACTTCGCCGCCGAAGGGTTCACCCCGCGTGACCACCTCGAACTGGGCGAGATGCTCGGGGCCATCGACATGGCGCGCGGCGCGAAGGTGTCGGGGTCGCGGTTCTATTACCTCACCGGCCAGGGTGCCTTGCTCGAATTCGCACTGAGCCAGTTCGCCCTGAGCAAGGCGCTCGAGTGGGGCTTCACGCCCATGATCCCGCCGTCGCTGGTGAAGCCGTCCGCGATGGAGGGCACAGGCTTCCTGGGGCAGGCTGCCCAGGACGTGTACCACCTGGCCGAGGACGACCTGTACCTGGTCGGCACCGCTGAGGTGCCGCTGGCCGCCTACCATTCCGACGAGATCCTCGCGGCGGGCTCGCTGCCGCTGCGCTATGCCGGGTTCTCGCCGGCGTTCCGGCGCGAGGCGGGCTCGTACGGCAAGGACACGCGCGGCATCTTCCGCGTGCACTGGTTCGACAAGTGGGAACTGTTCGTCTATTGCGACCCGGTTGACGCCGAGGCCGAGCACGCGAAACTGCTGGCCTGGGAAAAGGAGTTCATCACTGCGCTCGAGATCCCGTTCCAGGTGCTCGACGTGGCCTCGGGTGACCTGGGCCTGTCGGCCGCCCGCAAGTTCGACTGCTACGGCTGGCTGCCCACCCAGGACCGCTACCGCGAGATCACGTCGACCTCGAACTGCACCGATTTCCAGGCCCGCCGGCTGGGCATCCGCAGCCGGTTCGCCGACGGCACCCGCCAAGTGGCGACGCTCAACGGCACGCTGTGCGCGATGACCCGCATGATCATCATGCTGCTCGAGAACCACCAGCAGGCCGATGGGTCGGTGCGCATCCCGGCGGCCCTGCAGCCGTTCATCGGCGGTCGCCAGACCCTCGAGCCGATCGCCTGATCGGGCCCGGGGACCGCGACCGCCTCAGAACCAGCGCAGTCAGAACCAGCGCCGCAGTTCGGCGCTCATGCCGTCCTGGGTGAAGTGGTCGGTGACGGCATCGGCGTATGCCTTGACCCCGTCGGCCGCGTTGCCCATCGCGACCCCCCGGCCGGCCCATGCCAGCATCTCGACGTCGTTGAACCCGTCGCCGATCGCCAGCACATCGGCGCGGTCGATGCCCAGGTCGGCACAGATCACCTCGAGGCCACTGGCCTTGTTGACACCCTCGGGGGCGATGTCGAGCCAGTTCGACCAGCCCACGGCATAGCTGACGCCATGCATGCCCATCTCTTCGGCAAGGCCCAGAAATTCTTCCGAGGGCACGTCGGGGTCGCGGATGATGATGCGGTTTGCCGGCTCGGCGCACAGCTGCTCGATGCTCTCGATGGTCATCTCACCGTCGAGGTCACCGTCGGGGAACATCTTGTTGAGCCGGAACCCCTTGCCGATCACCTCGACCGCGATCCGGGCATTGGGGGCCCGGCTGACGACATGGCGAATGACCTTCTCGGGGTTGAAGGTCGCGACCCTGGTGATCTCGAAGGGCGGGTAGGTGCACAGCACTGCGCCGTTGGAACACACGGCAGGGCCGGGCGGCAGGCTGAGGGTGTCGAAGATCGGCTTGGTCGCGTACCAGCCGCGCCCGGTCGACAGCACCACCTTCGCGCCACCCTTGAGCGCACGCGCCACCGAATCCTTGACGTGTGAGGGCATGTAGCCCGTCTCGTCGACCAGCGTGCCGTCGATGTCAAGGGCCACCAGCTTCGGTCGCCAGTCAGAGAGAGTCATGCGCCCCAATATGCCAGTTGCGAGTTGAACGGGGGGTGTCGCGTGGGTGGCGATTCGGTGGCAGCACGCGTTGTGGGGTCGGTTCGTGGACGAGCATGCGCTCGTCCGGGGTGGAAACGCAGCACCGCCCGCCGGTGCATGACCGGGCGGGCGGTGAGAACCTTGGCGGGGAGGTTCAGGCGGCACGCTCCTCGGCAGCGGAGCGACGGCGGGTGACGACGGCGTAGGCGGTCATCACCTGTTCAGGGCTGGGGGGCACGACCGACGGAGCGGCCACGGCCTGCTCGCCGAGCGTGCGGGCCTTGCGCAGGTGGCGCTTGACGGTCGACAGCGAGCAACCCAGTCGCTGGGCGATCGACTCGAGCGAGTCGTAGGGGTTGGCATTGCGCAGGCGCAACACCTCGTTGTGGTCGACCTGGCGGTTCGGCGAGCTCACACCGGCAAGGGTGTCCAGGTCTTCGGGCTGGGGGCGCACTCCCAGCAGGTTGCGCATCTCGGCGCGCTGGCGAGCAGTGGTGCCGGCCACGTACCCGGCCACGTCGTGCTCGACGACGGCGGTGTAGAGGCACCTGGTCATCAGCGGGCAGTCAAGGCACAGGTTCTCGGCCTTGCGCACCAACATGGTGTGCTCGCGGCGCTCGCCCACGTTCTTGGGGGTCACCTGGTCCTCGAGCATCGGGTGCTGGAAGAGGTCGGCATATTCGACACACACGGGAATCGTCACAGTCTCATTCATGGTCTTGCTCATGGCGCGAATTTCCATCCTTCTCGAACTGCTGAGTTACGTGATCTGTGACGTCGTCAGGGTCGTTCCGGGTTCCCACTGAAATTGACCTGACCCTGCCCTCATCTAGGGTTCCAGCAGCTGACGCGGCGATGAAGTGCCTAGTGGCAGGCGTACTACTTGACTTTTCTGGGTGTTGGCACGCCGCGAAGTTGAGTAGGGGCGTGGGTGGTTCTGAGTAGAAGTACTCAGTCAGCACGCAGTTGATACAAACTTCAACTGAAAAGATCCCCAGAAGTGAACAGTGGGTGAACAATGTGCGCTGCGCGGCCCTCGATCCCCCGCCGAGCTCTTACTACGCGATGTAGCAGAATGGCCGGTGTGAGGCGTCTGCCCGGCTGCCCCGGCACGGCCAAAAGTCCGATGCGGCGGGCGCGTCCAGCCGCGTAGGCTGGCGGGTGCCATGCACACCTTCCCGCCCCGCGTCCATGCCTTCGGACTGCCCGCCACCGCAGAGGGCCCCCTGCCGGTGACGCTGTCGGCCAATCCCGAGAACCCCGACCTGCGCTCGCCCGCCCGGTTCATGTGGTGGTTGGTCTGGAAGGCCCGGGGTCTGTTCCTGGCCACCAACCTGCTGGCGATCTTCTGGTACGTGCCCAACGGCCTGACGCCGTGGTTCCTGGGGCGGACGATCGACGCCGGGGTGGCCTCGGGCAGTGTCGCGACCACCGCAGGGTGGGCGCTGCTGCTGGGCCTGAACATCGCCTTCGCCTCGATCTGCGGCACGCTGATGCATACCACGGTGGTGTCCCAGTGGTTGCAGGTGATGTTCCGCAGCACCCTGCTGGTCAACCGCAAGGGCCTCGAACTCGGCCACCACCTGCCCCGGCGCACCCCCACGGGAGAGGTGCTCTCGGTCGCCATGGGCGATTCCGACATCTTCGGCGCCGTCGGTGAAGTCATGACCCGCGTGCTGGCCGCGGTGCTCGCCATCGTGGTCGTCTCGATCGTGGTGCTGCAGGCCTCACCCCGGCTCGGCGTGGTTGTCCTGGTCGCCACGCCGCTGATGGTGATCGCGTCGTGGCCGCTGTTGGGCCCACTCGGGCGCATCCGCGTGCAGATGAGGTCGAGGTCGTCCGTGCTCACCGGCATGGCCACCGACATCGTCGCCGGCCTGCGCATCCTGCGTGGCATCGGCGGTGAGCGCACGTTCGGCGACAACTACGCCCGGCAGTCGCAGCTGGTGCGCCAGTCCGGCGACCGGGCCGCACCGTGGCAGGCCGGCGTCGATGCGTTGGCCGGGTTGATGAGCGGTGGCCTGATGGTCGCGATCACCTGGCTCGGCACCCGCGAGGTGCTGGCAGGGCAGCTGACGGCCGGTGAGCTGGTCTCGTTCTTCGGTTACGCCGTGTTCCTGGTGGGTCCCATCCAGACGCTGTTCGTCTTCATCAACCGTTGGAACCAGGGCCTCGTGTCGGCCGAGAAGGCGCTGCATGTGCTGCGTCAGGAGGTGCCCTGGACGCCCCCGACCCACCCGGTCGACCTGCCGCGCGATGCCGTCATCGCCGACGAGCGCAGCGGGTTCACCGCTCGTCCGGGTGAACTGACGGTCGTGGTGTCGTCGGTGCCCGACGACACGGCCGCGCTGGCCGACCGGCTGGGTCGCTACCTGTCCGACGAGGACGAGGTGCAGGTGGCCGCCGACACCGACCTGGCGCGCAAGGCCGCCGGGGTCGAACGCCGCCGGCTGCGCGCCGAGCGCGCCGCGCAGGCCGCACGCGACCGGGAACGGGCCGGCGGGCGCTGGGGCGTCACGGTGGGCGGGGTCGACCTGTCCGAGGTGCCGATGGTCCAGGTGCGTGAACGGATCGTCGTGAGCGATGCACAGGCGTCGGTCTTTGCCGGCACGCTGCAGCAACTGGTCGATCCCCACGCGCTCGCCACCCGCACCCAGGCCGAGGCCGCGCTGGTGGTCGCCAACGCAGAAGACGTCTATGACGCGGTGCCCGGCGGCTGGTCGGGACGCATCGACGAGCGTGGCCGCGGGTTGTCGGGTGGCCAGCGCCAACGGCTGGTGCTGGCGCGGTCATTGCTGCTCGATCCTGAGGTGCTGGTGCTGGTCGAGCCGACGTCCGCCGTCGACGCGCACACCGAGGCGCGCATCGCCGAACGGCTGCCCGCCCACCGGCGCGGCCGCACCACCGTGATCACCACCGCCTCACCGCTGTGGCTGCACCAGGCCGACCGGGTCGTGCTGATGGTCGACGGCCGCTGCGTGGCCGAGGGCCGCCACGACGACCTGCTGCGCCACCCCGACTACCGCGGCATCGTGGCCCGCGGGTTCGACGACGACGCCGAAGAGGTGCTGGTGTGACAACGACACCGACCCCTGAACGGGTCTTCGCCGGCTCGGAGGCGGCGTGGAGCAACGACCCGCTGCGCCGCACCGACCTGCCCGACGAGCTGTTCCCGACCCACGAGGGCGGGCCGCTGCGGCGACTGCGCGACCTCGCGGCCCGCTACCGGCTGCGCCAGCGCCGTGCGACTGAGTTCTTCCGTACCTCGAGGACGCCCGAGCGCGGGCTGCCCGTGGCCTCGAACAGCGAGGTCGGCACGTTCATGCGCCAGCTGATCGGACGGCGCCCGGGCATGCTGGGGGCGCTGCTGGGCACCAATGCGGGGGCGGCGGTGTTCGGCGTGCTGCTGCCGGCGCTGCTGGGCTGGATCATCGACCGGGCCCAGTCGGGTGACCCCGAGCTGGGGCGTGACCTTGGCCTGCTGGTGTTGCTGGGCGTGGGCATTGTGCTCGTCCAGACCCTGCTGGCATTTCTCGCGCGCACCGTGACCACCCTGTTCGGCAACGACCTGTTGGCGCGGGCCCGCGAGCAGGTGGTGCGTTCGGTGCTGCGCCTGCCCTTGTCGCGGGTGGAATCAGCCAGCACCGGCGACCTGGTCACTCGTGTGACCCGCGACGTGTCGGTGATGGCCGAGTCGGCGCAGTGGGCGCTGCCGCAGTTCTTGATCAGCAGCTCGACGGTCGTGATCACGTTGGGGGCCCTGCTGGTGGCCTCACCCTTGCTGGCCCTGCCGAACCTGGTGGCGTTGATCCTGTTCTTCGCGGTGGCGCGATGGTACCTGCGGCGGGCACTGCCGGGCTACATCACCGAGGGCGGTTCGTACTCGGCGCTGAACACGCCGCTGACCGAGACCGTCGAGGCAGCGCGCACCGTGGAATCGCTCAACCTGCAGCGCCGCCGCGCCCGCATCACCGACGGCGACACCGAAGTGTCATCGCAGGCCGAGCGTTACACCATGAGCCTGCGCAACATCTTGTTCACCGGCACCGACATCGCGCTGAAGCTGCCACTGGTGGTGCTGGTGGTGCTCGGTGCGGTGGGGTATTCGCGCGGCTGGGTGAGCCTGGGGCAGGTGGCGACGGCGGCACTGTACTGCCAGCAGCTGATCGGCCCCATGGACGTGCTGCTGCAGAGCGTCGACCGGCTGCAGTCGGGTGTGGCGTCGACGGCGAGGCTGCTCGGCATCAACTCGGTCGAACCCGACCGGGCGGCGCTGCCGGCCCGCCCGGCCAGCACGAAGATGGTCGGCACCGACCTGCGGTTCGCCTATCGCGAGGGGCACGATGTGCTGCACGGGGTCGAACTCGACCTGGTGGTGGGCGAACGGCTGGCGATCGTCGGACCCTCCGGCTCGGGCAAGTCGACGCTGGGCCGCCTGCTGGCCGGCATCAACGGTCCCCGGACGGGCGAGGTCACCATCGGTGAGGTCAATGTCATGGGCCTGCCGGTCGACGAACTGCGCACGCAGGTGGCGCTGGTCACCCAGGAACACCACGTGTTCGTGGGGTCGGTGCGCGACAACATCATCCTGGCCCGTGAGGACACCGCGACCAACGACGAAGTGTGGCAGGCCCTCGAGGCCGTTGACGCCGCGAACTGGGTGCGTCGGCTGCCGATGGGGCTCGACACGCTGGTGGGCTCGGGCAACCAGAAGCTCACGCCGGCGCAGGCCCAGCAGGTGGCGCTGGCCAGGCTCGTGATCGCCGACCCGCACACGCTCGTCCTCGACGAGGCGACCAGCCTGATCGACCCGCGCACGGCCCGGCACCTCGAGGGCTCGATGTCATCGCTGCTCACCGGACGCACGGTGGTGGCGATCGCGCACCGGTTGCACACGGCCCACGACGCCGACCGGATCGCGGTGGTCATCGACGGGCGGATCGCCGAACTGGGCAGCCATGACGAGTTGATGACCCGCGACGGGGAGTATGCGGCGCTGTGGCGGGCCTGGACCAGCTGACCCACCAGCGAGCTGAGCCACCCCACAAGTGCCCCCGAACGCAGCATTTGCCCTTGCTTCGAAGCAAGGGCAAATGCTGCGTTCAGGGGCAGACAGTGCGCGGCCGGGTGCGGGCAGGCATCACTCCGCGGCGATCGCCTCGAGCACATTGGTGCGGGCTGCCCGCTGCGCCGGCCAGGCGGCGGCCAGCACGCCCACCAGCCCGGCTGCCACCACGAAGGCCGCCAGTTGCAGATAGGGCACCTCGAGCACGGTGATGCCCTGATCAGCCGGCATCACCTTCTGCAACACCACGCCGAACACCCAGCCCAGGCCGACACCGACCACGGCGCCCAGCAGTGAGATCACCACCGACTCCAGGGTGATCATGCGCCGCACCTGCGTGCGGGTCAGGGCGATGGCCCGCAGCAGGCCGAGCTCCCGGGTGCGTTCGACGATGCTCAGGCCGAGGGTGTTCACGATGCCGAGCACGGCGATGACGATGCTCATGGCCAGCAGGGCATACAGCAGCGTGGTCACCTGCTCGACATTGCCGATCAGCAGGTCGCTGTACTCGTTGACGTCCATGGCCGAGACCAGTGGCATGTCGGCCAGGGCGGCATCGATCGCGGTCCTCGTCGCGGCCGCATCGGCGCCGGGTGTCAGGTAGATGGCCAGGAAGGTGTCCTGCTTGGCCAGGCCCAGGTCGGTCAGCGTCTGCGTCGAGACCCATCGGTCGAAGATGGCCTGGCCGTCGCCGCGGGTGTAGATGCCGACGACCGTCACCTCGACGATGCGCTGGGCCTCGGGCGAGAAATAGCGCTCGGTGGAACCGACTCCCAGCCCCTTCTTTTCGGCGGTCTCCTTCTCGACGATCATCTCGCGGGGCCCGGCGAACATGCGGCCCTGGGTGATCGACTGCGGCAGGATCTTGTCGAGGCTGTCGGCCTGCATGGCACCCAGGCCGACCATGTACTGGCCGGTGACATCGTTGAGCTGCTGCTCGGTGGGCTTGTCCTGGCCCGGCTCGAGCGCCAGGAACATGCCCGACCTCATGCGGTACACCTTGTCGACGCCGTCGACCTTCTCGATCTTGTCGCCCGCATCCGCGGGGAACTCCAGGAACCCGCGCTGCCCCACGACATAGTCGCCGCGCAGCGTGTCGGTCACCTGGCTGCGCACCGACGCCGCCGCCGACGCACTGAAGATCGACACCGTGGTGACGAGCGTCAGCCCGATCATGAGCGCGGACGCCGTCGCGGCCGTCCGGCGCGGCTGGCGCATCGAGTTCAGCGTGGCGAGCCGTCCGACCTCGCCGAAGAGGGCCCGGTAGGCGCGTCCAACGACCCAGACCACAGGTCGTCCCAGCAGCGGCGAGGCGATCGCCACACCGATGAGTGCCAGCGCCATGCCGATGCCGGCCACGGCGAGTTCCTGGCCGAGGTCCATGGTGAGGGCGGCCACGATCGCGGCTGCACCGACCGCGGCCAGCACGGTGCCGATGACCGCGCGGGCACCGAGGCCCTTTTCCTGCTCGGTCTTGGCGGCGGTCATTGCCTCGACCGGGGCGATGCGGGTGGCGCGCCGGGCTGGGCCGAGGCTCGCCAGCACGGTGACGCCGACGCCGGTGATGAGCGCGGCCGCCACACCGATCGGGTCGAGACCGACGGGCACAGGGCCGAGGTCCCAGCCACCGAGCGCCATGGCCGCCTTGATGGCGAACGCCAGGCCGATGCCTGCGGGCACGCCGATGACGGCACCGACCAGGCCCAGCACGGAGGCCTCGCCGAGCACGGTGCCGAGCACCTGGCCGCGGCTGGCGCCCATCGCCCGGAACAGTGCGAGCTCCTTCGAGCGCTGGGCGACCAGCATGGTGAAGGTGTTCATGATCAAGAAGCTGGCGACCAGCAGCGCGATGCCGGCAAAGACCAGCAGGAAGGTGTTCACGAAGCCGAGTGCCTGGCCAATGCTGTCGTCCAGCTCTTTGGCGAGCACCTCACCATCGCGTGCAAGGTAGCCGTCGGGAATGATGGCCTGGATGTCCTTGGCAACCTGGGCGCGGTCGGCATCCGGGCTGGTGACGACCCAGATTCCCATGAAGGTGGCCTTGCTGCCCATCGCCAGCTGCTGCATGCGCTCGGTGGTCATCAGGGCATAGGTGGCACCCGCGGTGCCGCCCGAGCCATAGGTGGCGGTGCCGACAACGGTCATCGAGATGGCGCCCTGTTCGGGGGTGAGCACCTTGATCGTGTCGCCGATCTGGTAGCCCGACTTGCGCAGCGTGTCGGGATCGATCGCGATCTCGTTGGTGGTCTGCGGGGCGCGACCCGTGACCACATGCAGGCCCTGGCCGCCGTCGAAGGCAGGCAGGTCGATGTAGTTCATGCCGAGCTGGGGCGGGCCGAAACTCGTGATGGCCTTACCGTTGCTGGCGATGACGGTGACGCCCTGCACGCTGATGTAGCCGGCGGCGTTCGTGACCCCGGGCACCTGCTTGACCTTGTCAACCAGGGCCTGGTCGATCTTGCTGGTGCCGGCGGTGCCGTCGGTGGTGGTGGCCGCGGGGTCCTTGGCGACGTCCACATCAGAGATGGTCGAGCGGGTGATCGACGTGAACGCCCCCGACATCATGTCGCCGAAGACGAACGAGCCGGACACGAAGGCGACGCCGAGCACGATGGCAACCAGCGACATGATGAGCCGCAGCTTGCGGCTCCACAGCGAGGTGAGGTTGGCGCGGAACATGGTTCAGGCACCGACCTTTTCGCCTGCGAGGTCGTCGGTGCTGAGGTCGCCCGAGGTGTCGACGGTTGACGGGGTGGCAGGGCTGGTGCGCAGCGCACGCACGCCGGTGCGGCTGCGGCGGGGGTCGAGGCGACCCATGGTCTCGAGGACGTGCGCATGGGTGGGGTTGTCGAGGTCGTCGACGATGCGCCCGTCGGCGAGGAAGAGGGCGCGGTCGGCGTACGAGGCGGAGTAGGGGTCGTGGGTGACCATGACCACGGTGCGGCCGAGCTCATCGACGCTGCGGCGCAGGAAGTCGAGCACCTCGGCGGCGCTGGTGGAATCGAGGTTGCCGGTGGGTTCGTCGGCGAAGATCACCTCGGGGGCGCCGATCAGGGCGCGGGCGCAGGCGACGCGCTGCTGCTGGCCACCTGAGAGCTCGGAGGGCTTGTGGTCGAGGCGGTCGGCCAGGTTCACCGCGGCGATGACCTCGTCGTACCAGGTCGGGTCGGGCTTGCGGCCGGCGATGTTGAGCGGCAGCAGGATGTTCTCCCTGGCGGTGAGGGTGGCGACCAGGTTGAACTGCTGGAAGATGAAGCCGATGCGGTCGCGGCGCAGCCTGGTCAGGTCGCGGTCGCGCATCGAGCCGATGTCGGTCTGGCCGACGAGCGCGCGGCCCGAGGTGGGGCGGTCGAGGCCGGCCATGCAGTGCATGAGGGTCGACTTGCCCGAGCCCGAGGGGCCCATGACGGCGGTGAGCTGACCGGGGGCGATCGTCACCGAGACGTTGTCGAGGGCAGTGACCTTGGCAGAGCCGGAGCCATAGGTCTTGATCAGGTTCTCTGCGGTGACGGCGGGGGTGGGGGACATGGTGGGGGATCCTTCGAGCGGCGTGGGGATGTTCACGTCTTGATCCTTGTCGCCGGGGCGGGGTCATGTCTGTGGGGCTCGACCCCCACGAACCCCCGGATGATGCTGGCGTCAACCCTGAGAACCCCTGAGTGATGGTCAGGCCGGGGTGTGACGTGGGTCACGGCACGCATCGGTCGGGCGACGCGGTTGACCGGTGACCAGGATCCGGCAGGCCCGGTCGGGAAGGCGCGATGGTGGTGCTGGTGTGGCCGGGACTGCCGGGTTCTGGACAACGCAGGAAAAAGCGCCGCGCCCCCAGAGGGACGCGGCGCTGGTGATGACCGGGCCGTGCAGGCCGGGCCCGACCTCAGTCGGTGCCGTATTCGAAGGCGGCGCGGTCCAGCGGCTCGTCGGCCTCGTCGGGGCCCATGCCGATGCTCGGGATGGCGCCGGCCCGACCCTGGTCGAGCTCGCCGACAAGGTGCGCATGCGCACCCCCGAGCTGACCCTGTTCGGCATAGATCTCGAGCTTCTCGCGGGTGTCGGCGATGTCGAGGTTGCGCATGGTCAGCTGGCCGATGCGGTCGGTGGGGCCGAAGGCGGCATCCTCGACACGCTCCATTGAGAGGCGGTCCGGGTGGTAGCTGAGGTTCGGGCCCTCGGTGTTGATGATGCTGTAGTCCTCGCCGCGGCGCAGGCGCAGGGTCACCGTGCCGGTGACGGCGCTGGCCACCCACCGGGTGATCGACTCGCGCAGCATCAGCGACTGCGGGTCGAGCCAGCGGCCCTCGTACAGCAGCCGACCCAGGCGCAGCCCCTGGGAGTGGTAGTTCGACAGGGTGTCCTCGTTGTGCACCGCGTTGAGCAGCCGCTCGTAGGCGATGAACAGCAGCGCCATACCGGGTGCCTCGTAGATGCCGCGGCTCTTCGCCTCGATGATGCGGTTCTCGATCTGGTCGCTCATGCCCAGGCCGTGGCGTCCACCGATGGCGTTGGCCTCGAGCACCAGGTCGACGGACGACGCGAACGTCTTGCCGTTCAGGGCAACGGGGCGTCCCTGGGTGAAGGTGACCGTGACCTCTTCGGTGTCGATGCGCACGTTCGGGTCCCAGAACTTGACGCCCATGATTGGCTCGACGTCTTCGAGGGACGCGTCGAGGTGCTCCAGCGTCTTGGCCTCGTGCGTGGCACCCCAGATGTTGGCGTCGGTCGAATAGGCCTTCTCTTGCGAGTCGCGGTAGGGCAGGTTGCGCTCGGTGAGCCAGGCGCTCATCTCGTGGCGCCCGCCGAGTTCGGTCACGAAGGCCTCGTCGAGCCAGGGCTTGTAGATGCGCAGGCTGGGGTTTGCCAGCAGCCCGTAGCGGTAGAACCGCTCGATGTCGTTGCCCTTGTAGGTCGAGCCGTCGCCCCAGACGTTGACGTCGTCCTCGGCCATGGCCCGGACGAGCATGGTGCCGGTCACAGCACGACCCAGCGGCGTGGTGTTGAAGTAGGCACGGCCACCCGAACGGATGTGGAACGCGCCGCAGGCCAGGGCCGAGAAGCCCTCTTCGACCAGCGCCTCGCGGCAGTCGACCAGGCGTGAGATCTCGGCGCCATAGGCCATGGCGCGGCCGGGCACTGAGTCGATGTCGGGCTCGTCGTACTGGCCGAGCTGGCCGGTGTAGGTGCACGGGATCGCGCCGTGTTCACGCATCCAGGCGACCGCCACCGAGGTGTCGAGGCCGCCGGAGAAGGCGATGCCGACGCGTTCGCCGGCGGGGATGGAGGTCAGGACTTTGGACACAGCCAGAGCCTAGCGCAACCACCCCGTGAAGGCATAACTATTCCTGGGGGCGAATAACTATTCCGCGCGAGGGGGTGGCCGCAGCACAGCAGGCACCGCGGGGGCGCGCGGCGCAGGATTTCCCAGAACGTGTGAGGTTTCTCTCATCCAGCGTTCACCGGCCAGTCATGCTGGCCCCGTACCTTCATGATTGCGGCGGAACCAGCCGCACCACTCGAGAAGCCCGGAAGGCACCCTTGATGACCCTCACCCGTAACCCTGAACTCAGCCACCTGGCCGAGGCCGACATCCTCGCAGCGGCCGCCGCCGGACGCGGGGAGGCCGTCGCGGTCGTCCATGAAGAGGTCGCGCTCGACCCGCGCCGCCTGCGTCGGGCCAAGAAGGCCTACACGGTGCGTGCGTTTGCCAAGGTGACCCGTGAAGAGGGTACCGAGGGTTACCACCTGGTGCGCGGCGCCGCGGTGGCGCCGAACCCCGGCGACCTGGTGCTCGCCCGCATCGTCGAAATCGGTCACCACAAGCGGCTCGAGGCACACAACTCGCGCCGCCGCCACCTGTTCGTGGGTGACGAGATCGTGGTGGCGTACGGGCACCGCTACGCCCCGGACCAGTTCCTGGCCGAGGTGCCCCCGAACCTGGACGTCACCAACCTGGTCGCCGCCGGCGGCCTGGCCGGCCGGGTCATCGAACAGCATGCCGACACCGATATTGCCACCCAGATCGAGCCCATCGGGCTGATCGCTGACGCCGAGGGCGTGGTCAACCTGCGCCGCCACAGCCCCGCCGCCGTCCGCAGCTGGCAGCAGGCGCTCGAAGAGATCCAGGCGCTGCCGCAGCGGCCACGCATGGTGGTGGTCTTCGGGTCGTCCATGAACTCGGGCAAGACCACCTCGGCCGGATGCCTCGTCAACGGGCTGGGAAATGCCGGGCTCGATGTCGCCGCAGGCAAGGCCACCGGTACCGGTGCGGGCAACGACGCGGGCCTGTTCCGCGACGCGGGGGCCTCGACGGTGCTCGACTTCACCGACTTCGGGTTGGCCTCGACGTTCCAGCTGACGCTGCCCGAGGTCAAGGACACCGTCTTCTCGGTCTTCGCCGAACTCGCGCAGACCGGTGCCGAGGTGGTCGTGGTCGAGATCGCCGACGGCATCTACCAGGGCGAGACAGCCCACCTGGTCCAGGACGACGACTTTCGTGAACTGGTCGACGCCGTGGTGTTCGCGTGTGGTGAGGCCCTGAGCGCGGCCGCCGGCTCGGCGCTGCTCGAGCAGGCGAACCTGCCGCTGCGGGCGATCACGGGCAGGCTCACCAGCTCGCCCCTGATCACCCGCGAAGCGCAGGCCGTGACCACCGCCCCGGTGATCGGCACCTTCGACCTGTGTGTTCCCGAGGTGGCCCGGAGCGTGATCGGGCTGTGAGCCCCCGCGAGGCGGACGACGGCGCGCTGCCCCCGGTCTTCTCGGGCAGCCGCCGCCGTACGCTGGCGCTGCTGGTCGGGGTGGGCGCCGCGCAGGCGGTGCTCACCGTGGCCACGGCACTGCTGACGCCGCGGCTGATGACCTACGGCGACCTGGCCGGTGTGCCGGTGGGCCTGCTGGCCGGGCTCGTGGTGGCGGCGCTGTTGATCGGTCTGGCCAGGGTGGCCGAGCGGATGCTCGCCGAACGCCTGGGCCAGGACTATGTGCGCGAGGTGCGCGGCCTGCTGATCGCCTCGGCGCTCACCCCCGGACGAGGCCCCAACCTCGGCATCACCGTCGCCCGCACCACCAACGACCTGACCGCGCTCAAGAACTGGGTCTCACTCGGGGTGGGCCCCCTGGCCGTCGGCATCCCCCTGATTGGCGGTGTGGTGCTGGCCCTGCTCGTGCTCGTCCCCCTCATGGGACTGGCCGTGCTCGCGGTGCTGCTGGTGTTCGGGCTGCTGCTCGTCGTGCTGGCCGGGCCGGCCCTGAAGCGTGCGCGCCGGTTGCGCAAGGTGCGCGGCACCATGGCCGCCCACATCGCCGACACCGTCAGCGCGGGCCGCTCGATCCGGGTGGCGGGCGGCGTGCGCCGCGAACTGCGGCACGTGGACGAACTCAGCGAGAAGGTCTCGTCGGCGGCGCTCGAGCGCGCGGCCGTTTCAGGGGTGATCAGAGGGTCGGCTGCGTCGTTCGCCGCAGTCATCGGCGTGCTCGTGGTGGTGGTGGGCGTCGCCGGCGGGTCGTCACCGCAGGCGGTCACCGCAGCGATCCTGGTGGCGGGCATGCTGGCCACGCCCGTCAACGACCTGGCGCGGGTGAGCGAGTACCGGCAGAACGAACGGGCTGCCGCCAAGGTGCTCGCGCCCGAACTGGTGCGGGCCCGTCGGGCCGTCGATGACCGTCGGCGCCGCGCGCGTGCACGCGTCCGACAGGCGCACCGGGGCAACCACCCCGGGCTGGCGCGCGGGGCCGTGCACGTGACCGGGCTGCGCGACGGGCACGGCACGATCCCGGGATTGGTGGCGGCGCCGGGGTCGCGGGTGCTGCTGGTCAGCGACCTGACCGAGCGCGTCGAACAGGTGGTCGACCACCTGGTTGGCGACCGGCAGGACTCCCTGGCATGGGTCGAGGTCGCCGGCCGGCACATCGGCGACCTACCCGATGCGGAACGCCGGGCGCTGGTGGGGGTCGCCTCGCGGGCCGGGCTGCTGGGACGCGGCACGATCGCGCGGCTGGTGCGCTACCGGGTGCCTGATTCGTCGGCACCTGCCATGGAACACTTGGCCAGGGTGGGCCTGGACGAGGTCGTGGCGGCCCTGCCCGAGGGTGAACGCACCACCCTTCGGCGCGGCGGTGAGCCGCTCGACCCCGACGGCCGGGCCCGGCTGCAACTGGCCCGGGCGATCGCCGGCAACCCGCCGCTGCTGGTCATCGACCACCTGGACGACCTGCTCGCCCCCGCGGGTCGGTGGATGCTGCGCCAGGTGCTGCGGGACTACCCGGGGGCGGTGGTCATGCGCACCAACGACCCCGAAGAACTGTGCGAGACCTATGACGTGTGGAACCTGGACGACCTGTCCGGGCGGGTGGTCGCCCGGCCGGCCGTGGTGGCAGCACAACTGCCGCGGGCCAGCACCCATGTGAGTGGCAGCGGTGCGCCGGTGTTCGGCGCGACGCCCGAACGGATGGCCGTGGCGGCCGTCGGCAGCGGGACTGCCGACGTGGATGAGGAACTGGAGCTGGACGGATGAGCATGGGTGTGGGCGGTCGCAATGGCCGGACCGGAGCAGGTCGGCTGCGGGTGATGGGCTGGATGCTCATCTCGACCGCAGTCAGCCTGGCCCTGCTGATCGTGGCCGTCGCATTCGTGTTGCGCGCGGGCGTGGACTCGTCCATCAACGAGGCGATGGAACAGGAGGTCGGCGAGATCTCGCGGTTCGCCACGGACGGCATCGACCCCGACACGGGCAAGCCGTTCACGAGCGTCGACCGGTTCTTGCAGGTGTACCTGGACCGGCAGCAGGCCGCGCGGGCCGAGCTGATCGTCGGGTTGGGGCAGCGTGGCTACGAGGTGCAGTCGGTGGGTCAGGACGCCGCGCGGTGGGGTGACCTGCCGCCGGGGGTGCGCGACACGCTGAGTGAGCCCGGGTCGATGGGCACGCGGCGGTTCGGCGAGGCGATGGCGTCCGGGCCGGTGGGCAGGGTGACGTGGGACAACCATGAGGTGCGGGTCGGCAACACGACGGGGCTGATCGTGCTGGTGAGGTTTCATGACCCGCTCGAGGCCGATGTGCAGCGGCAGCTGGTGGTGCTGAGTGCGCTGGCGGTGGCGGCACTGCTCGCGACCGGGGCCGGGGCATGGTTTGTGGCGGGGCGGGTGCTTCGTCCGGTGGCGGAGTTCGAACGCGAGGCGGCCCGGGTGGGTGAGGGTGGTGAGCGGCTTCGGCTGGTCGAGCAGGGCAGCGATGAATACGTGCGGCTGGCGCGGGCGGGCAACCAGATGCTGGAGCGGGCCGATGCTGCGGTGGCCGACCAGCAGCAGTTCTCGGACGACCTGGCCCATGCGTTGCGGACCCCGTTGGCGATTGCCCACGGACGCCTCGAGGACCTGGTGGCGGGCGGTGCTGACGGGGTGGCGGCAGTGCTCGACGAGGTGGTGCGGCTGGAACGGGCCACGTCGTCGCTGGTGTTGCTGAACCGGGCCGGTCGGGCGGATTTCGTGGTGCCTCAGGTGGTGGCCGGCGACGAGGTGTTGCGCGACCTGGTGGTGCGCTGGGCCCATGCCCTGGGTGCGGGGGCGACCGAAAAGGTGGTGCTGGGGCAGGCGGCGGCGGTGCCGCTGCAGGTCGACGTGGGGCTGGTGGAACGGGGGTTCGATGAGCTGGTCTCGAATGCCGTCGAGGCGGTGCGGGGCGGCGGCCGCGTGGTGGTGTCGAGCGTGGTCGAAGATCAGGAGCTTGTGGTCAGGGTGACCGATACGGGTGCGGGCGTGCCGCAGGGTGAGGGTGAGCTGGTCTTCGAGCGGTTCGCGCGCAGCAGCACGGCACCGGACGAGTTGATGGACCCGGGGGCCGGGTCAGGCCTGGGGCTGGCGGTGGCGCGGGTGGTGTTCGAGGCGCACGGGGGTGCGGTGCGGTTGCTGGGTGTTGGGGCTGGGGACGGTGCTGGGGCTGGGGCGGCGCGCGGCGGTGTGGCTGAGGTGCGGCTGCCGCTGGCGGAGGGGTAGTGGTGCGGCGGCGTGGCTGAGGTGCGGCTGCCGCTGGCGGAGGGGTAGTGGTGCGGCGGCGTGGCTGTGGTGCGGCTGCCGCTGGTGGTGGTGCGGCGGTGTGGCTGAGGTGCGGTGCGCCGGTGACCAGAACCCGGCAGGCTTGACTGGGATCACATCATTGGTGTGGCACCCGGGCCGAGCCTGCCGGAATCTGGTCAGAAGGTCAGCACCAGCTTGCCGGTGACCTCGCCGGATGCGAGTCGGGCATGGGCGGCTGCGGCGTCCTCGAAGGCGAAGCGCTCGATCGGGGCGGGTGTGATGGTGCCGTTCTCGACGAGCGGCCATACCGATTCGGCAACGCGGGCGGCGATCGCGGACTTCTGGGCGCTGTCGCGGAAACGCAGGCTGGTGGCGGTGACCAGGCCGCGCTTGTTCAGCAGCCTGCCGATGTTCAGCTCGCCCTTCACCCCACCCTGCATGCCGATGATGACCAGTCGGCCATCGGCGGCGAGCACGTCGATGTTGGGGCCGAGGTATTTGGCGCCCATGATGTCGAGGATCACGTCAGCGCCGTGGTCATCGGTGGCATGGCGAAGCCCGGCCACCCAGTCGCCGTGGTAGTCGAGGGCGATGTCGGCGCCGAGGTCACGGCAGAAGGCGCGCTTGTCGTCGGTGCCCGCAGTGGTGGCGACGCGGCAACCCAGGGCTTTGGCGTACTGGATCGCGAAGGTGCCGATGCCGCCGGCGCCGCCGTGCACCAGGAAGGTTTCGCCGGGGGAGAGCTGCACGAGGTCCATGTTCGAGACCACGGTGGCGGCGACCTCGAGCAGGGTGGCGGCGGTGACGAGGTCGGTTCCCTCGGGCGGGGCGACCAGCTGGCCCGCGGGCGCGACGAAGTATTCGGCGTAGCCACCCCCGGACAGCAGGGCCACCACCTCGTCACTCGGTTGCCATTCGGTGACGCCAGGGCCCACCTGCTCGACGATTCCGGCGGCTTCGAGGCCGATCACATCGGTGGTGTCGGGCGGCGGCGGGTACAGACCCTGCCGTTGCAGCAGGTCGGCGCGGTTGATGCCGGCTGCGACGGTCTTGACCAGCACCTCGCCGGGGCCTGGGATCGGCGTGGGCTGCTGGTCGACGACCAGGGCCTCGGGGCCGGGGCGCAGCGGGCGCCCCAACTCGTCGGTCTGGCCGGGTTCTGGCTGGCGGACGGTGATGGCGCGCATGTGCCCAGCCTGCCATGTGTGCCGCGGTCAGGGGATGGTGGGGTGGGATGCGGCGGGGTTCCGTGTGGTGGGGTTCGGTGTGGTGGGGTTCGGTGTGCTGGGGTTCCGTGTGCTGGGGTTCCGTGCGTTGGGTGGGAGGGTGGCGGGGCGGGCACCGCGGCAGGCGGTGTCCAGATCCGGGCCGTCGCGGGGTGAGAGCACGGGTCAAGGCGCCATCCGGGCCAAGCCAGCCGGGTTCTGGATAGCGCGCGGCCGCGCATGGGCGAAGCAGGTCGAACACCCCGCACGTCGGGATCGAGGAGTCGGAGCCGATCGAGTAGCATGGTCCGGCCGGGCCCAGCCCGGATGGCGAGGTCGCATAGTGGACTAGTGCAGCCGCCTTGAAAGCGGCCGAGGGCAACCTCCGTGGGTTCGAATCCCACCCTCGCCGCGTGAAGACCTACACGCTCAGGCCACGCCTGCCGCTGCGGGCCTTCGTGGTGGCCGCTGCGCTGTCGCTCGTCGGGGCGCTGGTGGCGGTCATGGGCAGCGCCCAGGGTTGGCACGTCGCCGTGTCGATCATCGGGCTGGTGCTGCTCGGCCTCGGGGTGCTGCTGGCGGCAGGGGCATTGCTGTCCCTGCGCACGATGCGCACGCTGGTTGATGTCGACGACGACGGCTACCACATCCACGGACCCGGTGTTGACAAGCACGGTCAATGGTCAGACGTCACCCGCGCGGCCCTGGCTGACGACGGCGCCCGGTTGGTGTTCAGCCATGGCGAGGTGCAGCGCACCCACCTGTGGTCGCCCCTGGGCGCTGCCGACCCCGACTTCAAGGCGCTTGTCGACGATGTGGTGACCAGGCTCGACAAGAGCCGCGGCTACCGCAACATCGTCTGAGGTACCTGGCGCCGGCGGGGCCGCCGACGCCTGAGCCGGGTGAGCACCTCCCTGACCAGCGCGACCACGGCTGCGGGGTCCGCCAGCATCTGCCACGTGACCTGCAGTACGGTCCAGCCGTCCCTGACAAGGGCATTCCTGCGTTCGCGGTCACCCTCGAACTGCTCGCGGTCATGAAACTTGAAGCCGTCGAACTCGACCACCAGCCGTTCGGACAGGAACACCAGGTCGAGGTAGCGCCGACGTCCTGACGCATAGGTCTTGTAGTTGGTGACCCAGCCGGTCAAGCCGTGGTCCCAGAAGGTCTTGTGCAGGCGGCGTTCACCCTGCGACCACGGGCGGGCCCGGCTGTTGCGCACGACGAACCGTCGCACTTTGTTGCCCCACCGCCGCGCGCTGCGCCCCAGGGCCTTGACGAGGTCGCCGGGCTGCAGCCTGGTCTGGCGGAACGCCTCGTCAATCGCCTCGCCATTGTCGTGGCGGGCCAGGTCGAGTGTCGTGCGTGCGGTGCGGGTGATGCGCAGGCCAACGCGTTCGACGATGTCGGCGTCCGGCACGCGAGACCGGTGCAGCCGGAAGCCCCGCGGCGCCGTCTTCTTGCGCGTCGAGTGGAACTCCACGACCTCAACCCGGGCGTCAGGCCAGTAGTCGAGCTTGGCCGCGGCCCGCCCGGCGATGACGGCGTCGGGGTCCCACAACATGATGGCCATGCATTTCGCGCGGAAGTTGTCGGCCAGCCCGGCCAGTGCATAGATGCCCGGCAGCATCCGCACCACCAACCCCCGGGCAGCCAGCCGCGACAGTGTGCGGGCGCTCCCGGGCAGGTCGCGGGCCCGCACGACCCCGGCACGGTGCAGGTGATCCATCACATCAGCAGTCTTCACACCACGGTTATGTGGCCGAATCAGCCGATGTGTCGCTTTTCCACAGCGGGAATCTGCCCGGCAGGGGTTGTCCACAACCATGGCCGCTGACTGGATTCCGGCAGGCGCCGAGTGTATGTGGCTCCACCAGCGCCATCCGGGGCAAGCCTGCCGGGATCTGGACAACGCAGGCCCAGTCATGCCGAAGGGGGTGCCGCGAGGGCCGTACTCCCGGCCGCCAAATACGGCCGAACGCCGCACTGGGTGCTGGTCCAGGCACAGCCCCAGATGGCCAGGTGCCGGGGAGCGCCGCCTACTTCACTGGGTTGTAGGCGCAGGCATCGTTCAGGTCTTCGACCGGTTTCGGTGTCGGGGTACCCGTGCTCGACGGCGTCGCCCCCGGCCGCGTCACCGTCGGTGTGGGCGTCGGCGTCGGAGTAGCAGTCACCGAAGGCGTCGGCGTGGGTGTCACCAAGGGCATCGACGGGGGAGTGGCCCCCAGGTCGGCGATGGCCTGCGAGACCCGGCGCTGCATCATTTCGAAGTCCGGGTCATAGGTCACGTACCCGTTCGACCCGTGCACGAACAGCACCCGCGACAGTTTGCCGTCCTTCACCCGCGAGGCCAGGTCGACAAGGTGCGGCAACATGTCCGAGGGAATGTCGGTGCTCACCGCATTCGACCCCGCCTTCGCGATGGCCTCGTACCGGGTCAGCATCGTCTGCGGGTCGGCCTGGTCGATCACGGCCTTGATCACGCACGACTGCCGGCTCATGCGCGAGAAGTCGGTCGAGGCCGACCGGCTGCGGGCGTACCACATGGCGTAATAGCCCGAAAGATGCTGGTCAGGGCCGGGTTCGATGTAGCCGGTCGGCCGTTTGCCCTCGCTGTTGCCCGCCACCGGGATGCGTTCGTTCACGTTCAGCTTCACCCCGCCCATCGCATCGATGAGCCCCACCAGGCCGTCGATGTTCAGCGCGACGAAGTAGTCGATCTTCAGCCCGAGCGCACCCTGCATGCCGAGCTTGAGCGCATCAGCCCCCGGGTAGTCGGTGTTGGCAAACAGGTCCGGGTGTTCGGCCGGCACGTGCCCCCAGATCGCATTCGCGAAGTACTGCGCGTCGTCGCCCCTGCCGCTGCTGAACCCATTCGGGTAGACCTTCGCAAGCTCCGAGTCGGGCGGGAACGGCGTGTTCGCCATGTTGCGCGGCACCTGGATCAGCACCATGTTGCCGGTCTGGGTGTCGATCGAGGCCACCATCATCGTGTCGGTCGACACGTCCGTGGCGCTGTAGTTGCGCACCGACGACTGGTCGGTGCCGACGAGCAGCAGGTTCAGCCGCGGCTTGTTCTTCCACACCTCGTCCGATGAGGTGTTGGTGTTGATCGTCGGCCGCGTGCCCGATTTCCTGTTGTCGTTCTGCCCGAACACATTCTGGACGAGCCTGGCCTGGTCCCATGAATACCGCGCGGCCACGGCCAGCGGCGTCGAGACCACGAACGTCAACACGGCCACGGCCACTGCACCGGCGACCCGCTGGGTGCCTGTCAACCGGCGCGGACGGGTCAACAGGTGGGTACCCACGATGACCGTCGACCACAGCAGCGCCAGCACCACGAGCGCGACGCACAGCGTCAGCAGGGCCGTCGGCCGCGTGGCGATCTTGGCCGCCTCGAACGGATCGCGCAGCACATAGATGGCGAGCCCCAGCAGCCCCAGCACGTATGCCGAAGCCAACCCGAGCCCCCACGCCCGTCGACGGGTCGGCAACAGGCCGAGGCCGGGCACCACTGCACTCAGCGCCGTCCAGCCGAGCGAGATGGTGAACGGGTGGCGCCGCTGCGGCGTCCCTGCACGTGTCGTCGGGGCGGCGATCGGGTTCACGACCGTCGGTTCAGACTCGAACCGGCCTTGGCTGTCGTCGTTGAAGGCGTCGTGTTCGCCGTCAGGCAAGTCCTCGCCCCCGTCGTCCGGCACGAACCCCCGGCGGGGCTCTGCGGCGCGGCGCGGGGCCGAACCCGGGCGGAAGAAGGCGTCATACCCGTCCTCAAGTGGGCCCTGTGGCTCGTCACCCATGCGCCCTCCTGATCGGCATGTCGGTAGTCGCCACGCGATCGCAGCTTTCCCCATCATACGAACCCGCGCCAACCTCGGCGAGGGCACCTGTTCATCCGTCAACCGCAGCATGAGGGTCTCGCCACGGGCAGCTTTTGCAGGTGCTGTCGCCGTACCGGTAACATGACTGGCTGTTGGTGTCATGGGCCCCGTGGCCGCAGGCGCCATCAGCTATGGGGAGGCGTCGCCTAGTACGGTCCATGGCGCCCGCCTGCTAAGCGGGAGTGGTCACAAGCCACACGCGGGTTCAAATCCCGCCGCCTCCGCGTGAAGAACGCCCGAACCGTTTTTCGGTTCGGGCGTTCTGCTGTTCCCGGGCCCTGCCCGGCTGTCCCGCCTGGCTCAGCCGAGGCTGATGGCGAGCTCGAGCAACTCGTCGTACAGGGCGTGCGGCGTCTTCTCGCCCAGGCTGTCGAGCCACTGCTTGAGGCGGGGCAGCTCGTCCTTCCATTCCTGCGGGGCGAACGCGGTCACCTCGCGCAGCACCTGCGGGTCGAGGTCCAGGCCCTCGGTGTCGAGGTCACCCTCGGCCGGCAGCAGCCCGATCGGGGTTGCCTCAGCGCCGACGTTGCCCTCGATGCGGTCGATGATCCACTTGACCACGCGGCTGTTCTCGCCGAACCCGGGCCACATGAAGTTGCCCTCGCCGTCCCGGCGGAACCAGTTCACGTAGAAGATCTGCGGCAGCTGCGCGCCCTCGACCTTTTCCATGTTCAGCCAGTGGTTCATGTAGTCACCCACGTGGTAGCCGATGAACGGCAGCATCGCCATCGGGTCGCGCCGCAGCACGCCGACCGCGCCGGTCGCCGCCGCGGTCGTCTCGGACGAGCATGTGGCGCCCATGAACACACCGTGCTGCCAGTCACGCGCCTGCATCACCAACGGGATGGTGTTCTCGCGGCGGCCACCGAAGATGATCGCGTCGAGCGGCACACCCTGAGGGTTGTTGAAGTCGGGCGAGACGGTGGGGCTCTGGTCGATCGGGGTGCAGAAGCGGCTGTTCGGGTGCGCCGCCTTCTCGCCCTTGCGGCCGCCTTCGGGGCCGGCTTCGGGGGTCCAGGAGCGGCCCTTCCAGTCGGTCAGGTGGGCGGGCTTCTGCTTGGTCATGCCCTCCCACCAGACGGTGCCCTCATCGGTCAGCGCCACATTGGTGAAGATGTTGTTGCCGGCGTTGATGGTGTCCATGGCGTTCGGGTTGGTCTCGTAACCCGTGCCGGGCGCCACGCCGAAGAACCCGTTCTCGGGGTTGGTGGCGTACAGGCGTCCGTCCTCACCGAATCGCAGCCAGGCGATGTCGTCGCCGATGGTCTCGACCTTCCAGCCCGGGATCGTCGGCTGCAGCATGGCCAGGTTGGTCTTGCCGCAGGCGCTCGGGAACGCCGCGCTGAGGTGGTAGGCCTTGCCCTCGGGTGAGGTGACCTTGATGATCAGCATGTGCTCGGCCATCCAGCCCTCGTCGCGTCCCATCACCGAGGCGATGCGCAGCGAGTAGCACTTCTTGCCCAGCAGCGAGTTGCCGCCGTAGCCCGAGCCGTAGCTCCAGATCATCCGCTCCTCGGGAAAATGGGTGATGTACTTCTCGTCGCTGCACGGCCACGGCACATCCTTGACGCCTTCGGTCAGCGGGAAGCCGACCGAGTGCAGGCAGGGGACGAACTCGGCATCACGCCTGATCATCTCGGCCAGGGCCGCGTCACCCATGCGGGTCATGACCTTCATCGACAGCACGACGTAGGCCGAGTCCGAAATCTCGACGCCGAACTTGGCCTCGGGGGCATCGAGCGGGCCCATGCAGAACGGCATGACGTACATGGTGCGCCCCTGCATCGACCCGTCGTACAGCTTCGTCATGATCTGCTTCATCTCGGCCGGTGCCATCCAGTTGTTGGTGGGGCCGGCGTCGGCCTCGTTGACCGAGCAGATGAAGGTCTGGTCCTCGACGCGGGCGACATCGTCGGGGTCGGTGCGTGCGTAGATCGAGTTGGGCATGAGCTCGTCGTTGAGGCGGACGACGGTGCCGGCGGCGACCAGCTCGTCGACCAGCTGGGCGGCCTCTTCAGCCGAACCGTCGCAGTAGCGGATGGCGGCCGGCTTGGTGAGCGCGGCGACCTCATTGACCCACTCGACGAGGCGGGGCAGGGCGGGGACGTTGCCGAAGATCGGGGCTTCGTGGGTGGACGGGCGGGCGGCGAGGGTGGTCATCTCGGGAACTCCAGAGCACTTCGTTGTGGTTGGGGTGGTTGTGTGTGGGGTGGTTGGTTGGCTGAGCACCAAAGTCTCTTCACGTCGAGACTTCTTGGTTCCACCATAAGCCGGGAATCCGCGGGGGCGGGACGCTGCACCTGCACGCTCGCGGGCTGGATTTGGTGTCCGGGGCAGAGTCGTACTATTCTCTTCTCTTGGCATCAGCCGACCTGCGCTCGTGGCTCAATGGATAGAGCATCTGACTACGGATCAGAAGGTTGGGGGTTCGAGTCCCTCCGAGCGCGCCACCTTTCAGCCCCTGCTGGCCGGGATTCGGGCCGGTGGGAGTGGCTGGAAGGGTTTTCTGTTCCCCCTCCCCGGCGGTGCCGCTGACGGCCTCTTATGCATCGGGTGAGGTGTCCTGTACTCGTCCGAGCCCCGGTGGGGGCAGTGCGTCGGGTGTTGTCAGGATCACACTGAAAAGCACACCGGTTTGTGGGAAGTCTCACAGTGACCCGGGCCGGTCCGAGCCGGGTGATTGACTGGGGCATGACCTTTTCGGCGATGCGCATCGTGGCCGCGCCCGACAGTTTCAAGGAATCCATGACTGCCCGCGTGGCCGCCGAAGCCATCCGTGACGGGGCGCTCGACGCGGGGCTGGGTGCCAGCCAGGTGGTGCTGGTGCCGCTCTCGGACGGGGGCGAGGGGTTGCTCGATGTGCTGGTGGGCGTCGGCGACTTCGACGTGCAGACCATGACCGTGCCGAATGCGCTGGGCGAACCGGTGGTGGCGCGGTGGTTGCTCGAGGGTCGGCGGGCCGTGATCGAGGTGGCGCAGGCGGTGGGGCTGGCAGACATTCCCATGGGGCGACGCGACATCATGGCGTCGGACACGACGGGTGTCGGGGAACTGGTGCTGGCCGCGCTCGATGCGGGCTGCTGCGAGATCGTGCTGGGACTGGGTGGCACAGCGACGAACGACGGCGGCGCCGGCATGCTCGCGGCGCTGGGGGCGAGGTTCGTGGACGAGGCCGGGGCGGCGCTGGGCACGACCCCGGCGGCGTTGCTGGCCGGGGGAGCCGTCGGGATGGACCTGGCGGGGCTTGATGCGCGGCTGGCGCAGGCACGGGTGGTGGTGGCGAGCGATGTGACGGCACCGCTGGTGGGTGCGCTCGGGGCGTCAGCGACATTCGGCCCGCAGAAGGGCGCGACGCCGCAGCAGGTGGCCGAGCTGGATGGGCTGTTGGCCGGGTTGGCTCGGGCTGCGGGTGTGGCGGGTGCTGATGTTGCTGGGCGCCCCGGTGCCGGGGCTGCCGGCGGCCTGGGCTGGGCGCTGATGCTGGTGGGGGCCGACCTGGGGCCGGGCTTCGAGTTGGTGGCGGGGCTGACGGGCCTGGGCGAACTGGTGTCGGGGGCCGACCTGGTGATCACGGGCGAGGGCTCGTTCGACGAGCAATCCCTGCGCGGCAAGGTGGTTCAGGGTGTGGCCGGGTTGTGCCGTGCGGCTGGGGTCGAGTGCCAGGTGTTCGCTGGACGGGTTGACCTGGCTGACGGTGATGCCCTGCGAAAGGCGGGGATCACAGGGGTGACCGGCATCACCCCGGCGGGGCAGCCCTTTGCTGAGGCACTGTCGGCGGGACCGGTGAACCTGCGCCGGGCGGTGGCGGGGTTCCTGCGGCACTGAGGCTCTGCGGTACTGGGGCCCAGGTGCCACCCCTGCCAGCCGCCATGACCAGAAACCGGCAGTCCCGGGCCGGGATCACCGTCAACAAGCGATCTCGGCCCGAGACTGCCGGGAAATGGTCAGCGCCGGTGGGGGCGTCGGGCTGCAGTGCTGCAGACCCGCTCACCCCCGCTCGCCCGTTCAGGCCATCAGGCCGGTTCGACCGGCAGGTGCCGCTGCCACCAGTCGAGGATCGCCTCGAACCGCTGGCGGCGATGCCACGGGGTGCCCGAGCGCGACAGCTCATGGTTCTCGCCCGGGAACACCAACAGCTCGCTCTCGACCCCCTCGGCCCGCAGCAGCGTGTAGTACTGCAGCGCCTGGTGGATGGGGCAGCGCAGGTCAAGTTCGGAATGCAGCACCAGGGTCGGCGTGCGCACCTGGTGCACGTAGGACATGGGGGATTGCCGGTCGGCCTCGGCCCGGTCGTAGCTCGTGTACTCCCGCGGGAAGAACCAGCCGATGTCGCTGGACCCGATGAACGTCCACGAGTCGAGGAACCCACGCTCGACGATCGCCCCCGCCCAGCGATGGTCGCTGGCCGTGATCCAGGCGGTCAGGTAACCGCCGTACGAGCCGCCCATGATGCCGACGCGCTCCCCGTCCAGTCCCGGCAGGGTCGCGAGCGCATGATCCAGGAAGGCCAGCACATCGATGGCGTCAAGATTGCCCATGTCGCCACGAATGGCTCGTCCATGCTCGGTGCCATAGCCCCACGACCCGCGCGGGTTGCACATCACGACGGCGTAACCGGCCTCGACGTAGACCTGCGCCTCGTCGAAAAAGGCCTTGTCATAGGCGGCATACGGTCCGCCGTGGATGTTCAGCAGCACCGGGTGCGGCCCCTCGCCCGCCGGGGTGATCACCCAGCCATGCACCGGGTAGCCGTCGGCCGACGTGGCGGTGACCTCGACGGGCTCGACGATGGTCGTTTCGGACGCCAGCCCCGCCGAGAAATCGGTGAGCACCTGAAGGGCCCCGTCGCGCAACACGGCCACCTCGCCCATCGAGCGGGGGCTGGTGACCGTGGCCACCACCACACCACCCGCACTGTCGGGCTGGCCGACCACCAACTCACCATCGCTCAGCTGGGTCAGCGTGCCCTCGGCGTCGACATGCTGCAGGCGTGCCGTGCCGCGCCAGGTGTCGGCGAACAGCACCCCGCCGTCACGGGCGACCAGGGTGCTGGTGACGGTCAAGTCGCTCAGCCGCTGTGGCTGGGTCGCCCCGCCCAGGTCGACCACCCAGACCCCGGCGTGGTTGCCGACGAAGTCACGCCGCGATTCGCCAAGGTCGCCGGCGGTGAAGAAGACCTGCTCGCCAACCACCTCGAAGCCCGAGATGGCCAGGGCGAGCTCGCCCTCGCCGGTCAGTCGCTGCGGCTCGCCACCGTCGAGGGGCAGGCGCCAGATGTCGTTGGCCAGGTCATCCTCGCGGCCGTCGTGGCGGGCGGCAATGGCCAGCAGGGCGGTGCCGTCGGGGGTGAAGGTGATGCCCGACCAGTCGGTGTGGTCATCGGTGACCCGGTGCGGTGTGGGCACGAGCGGGTTCTGCGGCGCGCCTTCGGTCGGGCTGACGGCGTCGTCGGCGGCCAGCTTGGCAGCGGCCTTCGCGCGTCCCACGGGCTTGGTGGCAGGCTCGGCCTGCAGGTCGGGCACGGCGACGGTGAAGACCTGGGCCGGGCGGTCGCGGAACCAGCCGGTGCCGTTGGCCTGCAGCCGGTTGCCGGTGAAGTCGCGCGGGTCCTCCTTGGCCGGGGGAATGTCGTCGTCATCGCCGTATCGCCCCTTGTCAGGCACACGGGTGACATAGGCGAGCGTGGCCGAATCGGGGCTGAAGGCGAACGATGGCACGCCCAGCTTGGCATCGGTGACCACCTGGGGTTCGCCGCCGGCGGCCTCGACGACGGCCAACTGGGGCGGGTTGCCGGGGGTGGCGCGCAGGAACGCAATCACCGAGCCGTCGGGCGAGACCCGCGGGGCGGTGTCGCGGTGGCCGCGGGTGATGCGCCGCCGCGGGCTGCCGTCGGTGGGTACCCGCCACAACTGGCCGACATACTCGTCAGAGTTGAAGTCGGGACGAGTGGCCGAGACCACGGCCCAGTTGCCATCGGGTGACAGCGAGGGCGCGGACAGGGTCGTGAGCAGGTCAACTTGATCGGGGCGCATGAGTCAGAACATAGCGCCCCTGATCAGGGCTCGATCGCCAGTGGTCTCGTCAGTGTGCCCTTCGCCAGCTTCTTCGCCACGCGCTTGCGGTCACGCTCGCTGGTGCGGCGCACTTTGACGGCCCCGCTCGAATGGCCGCGCAGCACAATGCGGGGCATGCCCTTGTCAGGGCGGGACCAGACGTTGCGCTGCTCCATGGTGGTGCGCTCGGCCTGGAAAGCGGTCGAATCCACACCCCAGCCCTCGGGAACGATGATCGTGGCGGTACCAGCGCTCGCCATCAGCACCAGGTCAATGACCTTCGTGCGGGTGGTGGCCTGGGTGAAATCGAGGCGCGCACCGCCCCAACTCGAGGCGACTTCGAGGAACGGCGGCACGTGCCACGGTCCCTCAATCGTCACCTCGTCGAAGTTGCTGCCGCCCTGCAGCCGCACGGGGTCGTCCCACGTGTAACCCGGCCCCTCGCCAGCGGACGACGCGTCGCCCAGCACGCCATCGAGGTCTTCGACGGGTACGAGGTCGTGCAGCACCTGGGCGAGGTCGCCACGGGTGCGGGCGTTCAGGGCCACCGGCACCCGGGCCTCGAGTTCGTCGAAGGTGATGCGGTCATCGGCGGCGGCATTGCGCAGCACGTCCAGGGCGTGCTCGCGCTCGGTGATTCCGATGCGCAGGTGCCGGTTGTCGCCGCCGTTCGAGGGCTCACTCGTCATGCGGTCAACGTTATCGATGACGAGGCCGGCGGTGTTCAGGCGAGGGGGTTGGTGGCGCGGTGTCCAGAACGCGGCAGGCCTGCCGCGAGGCCGCCAGTAGAGTGGGCCCTGCGGCCGAGCCTGCCGGAAAACGGACGCCGCCCCGCTGTGAGCGGCCGGACGAGGGCCCGATGGGTGCCCCGGTGCTCAACGGGCCAGACGCATCAGGTGCACCTGCGCACGCTCTTCCAGGTGACCCCCGCACGCCGGACACTTGTTGCTGCACGCACCAGCACCCGGAAGGACCCCATGTACATCCCCCGCTTCTTCATCAAGCAGAAGATCGCCCTGACGGTGAACCGCTACGACATCATCGCGGCGAACCCCGATGGTTCGATGGGCGAACTGATCTGCGCCGCCGAGCAGAAGCGCTTCGCGTTCAAAGAGCAGGTCACCTTCTTCGCCGACCCGCAGCGCACCCGCCCGGTGTTCAGCTTCAAGGCCCGCAAGGTGATGGATTTCAACTCCGGCTACGACGTGTTCGACGAGGCCGGCGCGCCCATCGGCTACTTCAAGAAGGACTTCGGAGCCAGCCTCTTCCGCTCGACCTTCCACGTCGAGGGCCCCGGGTTCGCGGGCACAGGCCAGGAACGCAGCCAGCTCGTCGCGCTGCTGATGCGCTTCGGCGACATCCCGTTCCTGCCCATCCACTTCGACTACAACGACTCGAGCGGCGCACCGCTGTTCAGCATCGACCGCCAGGGCAGCGTGCGCGACAAGTACACGGTGGACGTCCGTGACCAGCGCATCGACTTCAGGTTCGCGGCGGCCGTCGGCGTGGGCATGGACGCGCTGCTGCAGCGCTGAACCTGCGGCACCACCCGCCACGCCCTGCCCCTGGACGACGCGTTTGCCCCTGTTTCGAAACAGGGGCAAACGTGTCGTTCAGGGGCGCATCACGGGGGCCGCAGCCCCTCACTTGCGGGTGTAGACCAGCACCCCGTACGGGGCGATGTCGACCGCGGCGCTGGCGGGCATGCCGTCCTGGTCATGACCGTCCGAGGTCACATCAAAGCTCGGCGTGCCGTTGAAGATGTCGGAATAGATCTTCGAGTCAGAGTTGAACTGCAGCGTCCACGCGCCCTCGGCGGGCATGCCGATGCGGTAGCCCGTCCACAGCTTGTTGGCCAGGTTGACCACCACGACGGTGTCGTCATTGGGGCCACCATCCATCCAGCGGTGGAACGCAAAGACCTTGTTGTCGGGGTGGGCGTGCAGCACCTGGGTGTTCTGGCCCATCAGGCCCTTGCTGACCCCGGTCGTGTTCAGGCGCAGCCGGATCAGGTCGCGGTAGTAGCGCACGATGCCGTGGTATTCCTCGTTGAGGTCCCAGTCGAGGGGTACGTCATCACGGAACCAGTCGCCCTCCAGGAACTCCTGCCCCTGGAACAGCATCGGGATGCCGGGTGCGGTCAGCACCAGTGCGGCACCCAGCGTCGACCGCTTCTGCGCGAACCAGTTGCCGTTGTCGTTCGGGTCGATCTCTTCGACCACACGTGCCTTGCCGTTGGCGACCTCGTCGTGCGATTCGGTGTAGATCACCCGCGCGAACGCATCGCCGTAGTCGTACATCACGGCGTCAACGACGGACGGGACCTTGCGGTTCGCGTCGTCGATCTCGGTGATGGCGGCCCTGACGGGGTGCACGAAATGGGTATCCCATTGTGAACTGAAGCCGGCCCCGCCGGCCCCGTCCGAGGTCACCTCGTGCACGCCGTGCAGGTCTTCGGCGATCAGGATCGCATTGGGATGGGCCTTGTGCACCTCGTCGTTGACCCATCGGCTCAGGGTCCAGCCTTCGGGGATCTCGAAGCCCGAACCGTTGACCGAACGCATGTACGGCGTCATGTCATAGCGCAGGCCCTGCACGTGGTACTTGTCCATCCACATGAGGGCGTTGTCGCGAATGAATTGCCGCACCTCGCCTCGTCCATAGTCGGGACGGGTGTCACCCCAGGGGGTCGAGGAACGCCAGTCGTTGTAGAAGTAGATGCCGCCCTTGCCGTTCTCGGACCAGCCGTCGAACTGCCACAGGTCGAGGTCGCTGGGACCGAAGTGGTTGTAGACCACGTCGACGATGACCGAGATGCCACGCTTGTGGGCCTCGCGGACAAGCAGTTTCAGCGCGTCGGGGCCACCGTAGGCCGACTCGACCGCGAAGATGTGGGCGGGGTTGTAGCCCCAGGAGTAGTCGCCGGCGAACTCCATGACGGGCATGAGCTCGATGCAGTTCACGCCGAGCTTGGTGAGGTGGTCGAGGCCCTTGGCCACCGATTCGAGGGTGCCCACACCATCTTCGGCAGCGAAGGTGCCGACGTGCATCTCGTAGATGACGAGGTTGTTGTGGTGCGGGGTCTCGAAGGTGTCGCCCTGCCAGTCGAAGGCGTCATGGTCGAAGATGACGCCGTTGCCGACAGAGTTGGTCACCCGCTGGGCGTAGGGGTCGATCTTCGAGAGCTTCTGCTCACCGTTGGTGATGATGAAGCGGTACTCGTCACCGGCCTTCGCGCCCGCGACGTAGGTGTACCAGAACCCGTTGCCCTCGTTCTCGAGTGGGTGACTGGTCTCATCCCAGTCGTTGAAGGTGCCGTTCACGGCGACGCTGTCGGCGTTCGGCGCCCAGACGCGGAATGCAGTGCCGTTGCCGTCGAGGATCGCTCCCATGCCTGCGAGGTTGGCCATCGATGCTCCTTGGTGTCGAAGCCGCAGACGCCGGCATGGGCGTCCATCGGCGGTTGCAGTGCCCAGTCTGCCGCCTTGGTCGCCCTGCTGCCGGAGTGGTGACCGAAACCCGGCAGGCATTCTTCAGATGGGCGGGTTGAGGCGCCCCTCGGCCCCAGCCCGCCGGTTTCTGGACACCCCACTAGGCTCAGGGCCATGAGCAACGCCGACACGAACCCGTTCAAGCCCGAGCTCTGGGACGAGGTGCCCGGCTTCGACTTCACTGACATCACCTACCACCGGGCCAGGCACGTGCCGGCGGTTCGCGTGGCGATCAACCGGCCCGAGGTGCGCAATGCGTTCCGTCCGCACACGGTTGACGAGCTGTACCGCGCCCTGGACCACGCCCGCATGAGCCCCGACGTCGGTTGCGTGCTCATCACCGGCAATGGGCCCTCGGCCAAGGACGGCGGCTGGGCCTTCTGTTCGGGCGGTGACCAGCGCATTCGGGGCAAATCGGGCTATCAGTACGCCGAGGGTGACACCGCCGAGACCGTCGACGCGCGCCGGGCGGCGGCCGAGGGTGGCCGGCTGCACATCCTTGAGGTGCAGCGGCTGATCAGGTTCATGCCCAAGGTGGTGATTGCCCTTGTCAATGGCTGGGCAGCTGGTGGCGGCCATTCTCTGCACGTGGTCTGTGACATGACGCTGGCCTCGGCCGAGCAGGCCCGGTTCAAGCAGACCGATGCCGACGTCGGCTCGTTCGATGCCGGATTCGGGTCTGCGTACCTGGCTCGTCAGGTCGGGCAGAAGGTGGCCCGCGAAATCTTCTTCCTGGGCGAGACCTATGACGCCCAGCGCGCCTATGAGATGGGCACGGTCAACAAGGTGGTGCCGCATGCCGACCTTGAAGACGTCGGACTCGAGTGGGCGGCCAAGGTCTGCGGCAAGTCGCCGACAGCCCAGCGCATGCTGAAGTTCGCGTTCAACGCGGTCGATGACGGCCTGGTCGGCCAGCAGGTCTTCGCCGGCGAGACCACGCGGCTGGCCTACATGACCGATGAAGCCATCGAGGGGCGCGACTCGTTCCTCGAGAAGCGCGCCCCGGACTGGTCGGCATTTCCGTACTACTACTGAGCGGACGGCTGCTGCTGAGGGCCGCCCAGCCACCGCATTGCCCCAGAACGCAACATTTGCCCTTGTTCCGGAACAAGGGCAAATGTTGCGTTGTAGGGCAATCAGTCCGCGGCGGCCGCCTTCACACCGTCATGCCCATGGCCGCGGCCCGGGCCAACATCTGCGCGGCCTCGTCCTTGCGCGACTGCCGCTCGAGCGTGCGGCCCAGCAGCAGCGCGGCATAACCCTCGGTCGGGTGGTCGGCCAGGATGGCGCGGCAGGTCTCTTCGGCCGGCTTCAGGTGCGCGGCGTGGTAGTGCGCGCGGGCCAGCAGCAGCCGGGCGTCGAGCAGGCCGTGTCGCACATCACCGTCGACGCCAACCTCTGCGATCAGCGCCTGCAGTTCGCGGGCGGCCTCGCGGTACTTCTTCTGCGAGAACAACTGCTCAGCCCAGCGGTAGCGGCCGTAGGGGTTGCCGCTCCAGTCGGGCTTGAACTCGAAGCTCTCGAGGTTGAATCCGGTCAGGTCGGGGGCGTCCATGGGTCCTCCTTCGAGTGGGCGCATCGGTTGTCGCCCGCACAACGCCATACCCTGCCGGGGTATTCCCGTGGACGACTTCAGCCCTGCTCGGCCGTGCCGCCTGCTGAGCTGTCCAGCCCCAGAAAGCGTCGCAGCGGTTCTGCCCCCTCGACCTGGAGCGGATGCGGCGGCCGCACCAACGTGTCGGGGGTGAGCTGGTACATGACCTGGTCAGTGACACTTTCGCGGCCCCGGGCAGCACGATGGGTGCCGAGGCGGCGGTAGCCGGTTTTCTCGCTGACACGCCAGCTCGCGGGGTTGTCGGTGAAGGCGGCTGACGTCACCTCGAGCGCGCCGAGTTCATCGACCAGGAAGGTGCAGAAGGCCTGGCGCATGAGTGTGCCAATGCCTTTGCCCTGGGCGGCCCGGCCAAGCCACGAACCGGTCGACACCGAACGGACGCGTGCGAACTGTTCACCACGGCCCTCCTGCACACCGACGACCTCGCCGTCATGCTCGACCAGCAGGGCAAGGATCCAGGACTTCGCGGTGAACTGGTAGCGCTGGCCCCAGGCCCACCTGGCGTAGTTGATGGCGAGGTACTGCGGGGGAGCGGCGGTCCAGTCGAAGCTGAGTGGGCTGTGCTCTTCATCGGCGTCGTGCAGCCCCCGGCGGGCAACTTCGACGAGCGGCATGATGTCGTCGTCGGTGATGCCGCGCAGCACCAGCGGACCACAGGTGATGCGGACCCCGAACGGCGGGTAGACCTCGGCGAGGTCGAGCGATGCGTGGCGAGTCACTCCGCAAGCCCGTAGAGCCTGTCGCCGGCATCGCCCAGGCCCGGCACGATGTAGCCGACCTCATTGAGGCGCTCGTCAACCGCGGCCACGACCAGGGTGGTGGGCACGTCGAGGTCGTCGACCAGCTTGCGGAAGTTGGCGATGCCCTCGGGTGCGGCCAGCAGGCAGATGCAGGTGATGTGGTCGGCGCCGCGGTCAACGATGAACTTCACCGTGCCGCCCAGCGACCCGCCGGTGGCGAGCATGGGGTCGAGCACATAGCACTGGCGGCCGGTGAGGTCATGGGGCAGCCGCTCGGCATAGGTCACCGGCTGCAGCGTCTCTTCGTTGCGGGCCATGCCGACGAAGCCGACCTCGGCGGTCGGGATCAGCCGCATGAACCCTTCGAGCATGCCGAGTCCCGCGCGCAGGATCGGCACGACAAGGGGCTTCGGCTTCGACAGCCTGGTGCCGATGGTCGGGGCGACGGGGGTCTCGAGCGGCCACGGCTCGGTGCGCACCTCGCGGGTGCCCTCATAGGCAAGCAGTGTCATCAGCTCATCGACGAGCTGGCGGAACGTGGTGCTCGGGGTGTCCTTGCAGCGCAGCAGGGACAGCTTCTGGGCCACGAGGGGGTGATCGACGACGCGCAATTCCACGGGGCACACTCTGCCACAGGCGGGCGGTGGTGCACATGAGGGCGGTGACCAATTCCCGGCCGGCTCGGGCGGGATGGCGGGTTCGAGAGGACATTCCGGCCAAGCCCGCCGGGATCTGGACAAATGAGGGCGAGGAGTGGCTGGCGGGCCTCATCCGGATCCAGCAGGAGACCAGGGGCGCCCCGGTGCCGGCTCACGCAGCGTGGGTTGGCTCCGCGCTGGGGGCGGCCGAGTCGCCGCACATCCGGGGGCCGTGGGGGGGACAGTGAGTGAAAAGACGTGTTCCGGGACGTCTTTTCGCTCACTGTCGCCGAGAGCTTGTGGTGAGGGGCGGTGGGCCGAGCCGCGTCTGGCCCGGTGTCCGGTACCCGGCGGACTCGGGTGGGATGGCGGGTTCAAGCGGCCATTGCGGCCAAGCTCGCCGGGATTTGGACACCACGTGCGATCACCCAGCCGACGAACCCCCTAACCCGGGGGCGCACATGCGGTCCGGCATGGCAGGATGGACCCTGTTGGCCGCCTTGAAGGAGGACGTGATGACCGGCGAAGACGTCGAACACCTGGATGCCCGCGAGGCCAGGGGTGAGCACGACCACCTGATTGATGAGGACATCGTCGCGTTCGATGATGTTGACGACGACTTTGATGAGGACGACGTCGACTCGGATGACGCAGAGGATGACGACGACTCGGACGACGATGATGATGACGACTCGGACGACGACGATGACGACTCGGACGACGACTCCGAAGACGACGAAGACGACGAAGACGACGACTTCATCGAGGACGCCACCGAAGAGGACATCGACCTGGTCGTCGCGGCCTACCGTGAAGACGGCGAGCCCATCGTGCAGTCGCTCAACCATGAACTGGCCAACGATCTGGACGAGCTGATCAACCAGTTGCGTCGCCTGCCCGGTGACACCGGGGCCATCGGCGCCGTCTCAATCGCCGGCGACTTCTTCGTGCTGGTGCGGGTGCGCGGGCACAACGTTGGGGTGCTGCTCAGCGACTCCGTGGCCGCGCAGGACTGGCCCATCGCCCGTGACGTCGCCGACTTCCTCGGCGTCGACCCGCCTGAGGACGATGACGATTCCGAAGCCCTGGGTGACCTGGACATCTTCGCCGATCTGGGCATCAGCGAGATGGACATGGAATCACTGGCCGACGAGACCGACGAGGTTGACGCCGACGAGGCGGTCGCCGAACTCTTCGACCGGCTGAAGTTCGGGGTGCAATTCAAGCGTGCCCTGGCCACCGACCGGAGCATCCGCTGACCGCGGACCATCCGCTCACGGCGCACCCCCAGGGCCAGCCCGTCACCCGTTGGCACGCACCCATGCAGGCGGCGATGGATGCTGCCCGCATTGCCCCCCAGCACGGTGACGTGCCCATCGGCTGTGTGGTGCTCGACCCCACCGGCACCCCGCTGGCCAGCGCCTGCAACGAGCGCGAGCTGACCGGTGACCCCACCGCGCACGCCGAAGTGCTCGCGCTGCGCCGCGCCGCCGACAAGCTCGGCAGCTGGCGCCTCGAGGGATGCACGCTCGTGGTCACCCTGGAACCCTGCACCATGTGCGCTGGCGCCATCGTGCTGAGCCGCGTCGAGCGGCTCGTGTTCGGCGCCTTCGATGACAAGGCCGGTGCGGTCAGTTCGCTGTGGGATGTCGTGCGCGACCCGAGGCTGAACCACCGGGTCGACGTCGTCGCCGGCATCCGGGCCGAGGAGTCGGCCCAGCTGTTGCGCGACTTCTTCGCCGGCCACCGCTGATATCCCCCGTCACCCTGACCCCTGCCCGACAGGCACAACTGGTCACCTGAACAGACATGCAAAGGGCCCCGGTCTCCCGGGGCCCCGCTGGCGGTGACGGAGGGATTTGAACCCTCGGTGGCTTGCACCACACTCGCTTTCGAGGCGAGCTCTTTCGGCCGCTCAGACACGTCACCGCCGATTAGGCTATCGAATCCGCAAGCTGCCCCGCAAATCGAGCAGCGCCACCAACCAGCTCAGCTCGGCGTCGCGCCAGGGGTCGTCCGTGCACTGGGGGTCGGGGTCTCGCTCGGCGGCAGCAGGCAGGGGTTGTCCTTGACCTCGATCTGCCACGGCGACGGCGTCTTGGTGTAGCCCGCGAACTTCGAGCCGACCATGATGTCGATGACGCCGTCGGTGACGCCGTCCTCTTTGATGGTCGCGCCCACCAGCTGTGCCGCCACCAACTTCACGGCTGGGTCGTCCTTGCTGACGCCGACGACGACGGTGCCCTCGACCTTCTCTTCGGTGTTGTCGACGATCTCGACGATGAATCCACGCGCCTTCATGGTGCGCGACACGTTCGCGGCCAGTCCCTGGGTGGTGCTGCCGTTGTAGATGTTGACCGTCACCCGCGAGCTGGGCAGCACCGAGCCGACCGACTGGGGCGTGCACGAGGCCACCGGGGCCGGCGGCACTGCGGCGGTCAGGTTGCGGTAGCCCCAGCGTGCGCCGAAATAGAGGATCGCCAACAGCACCAGCAGCGTCACCGGCGTCGCCAGTGCGCGCGCGACGCGTTTCCACTCCAGTTGCTGCGAACCCTCTGCCACGTGCTTCTGCTTTCGTCCGGTCAGTTCAATTCGAGCACGCGGGCGTGCATGGTCTGGCGCTGCTGCAGCGCGGCGCGCAGTGCCCGGTGCAGGCCGTCCTCGAGGTAGAGCTCGCCTCGATAGGCCACGACGTGGGCGAACAGGTCGCCATAGAACGTGGAATCATCCTCAAGCAGCGCCTCGAGGTCGAGCGTGCGCTTGGTGGTCACCAGCTCGTCCAGTCGCACCTGGTGTGGCGCAATGGCAGCCCACTGCTTCTGCACATACCCGTGGTCGGGGTAGGGACGCGTATCGCCGACTCGCTTGAAGATCACCCTGCGAGCTTACCCAACACGGTGCGCGCCGTGCGGCACCGCCAAGCCGTCCGTTGCCAAGGTGTGATCGAACGACGGTGTGATCGAATGCCACGCCGTGATCGAATGCCGCGCCGTGATCGAAACCCGGACGCGGGTCGCGCCTGCATGCCGTCCCCCGATGTGCCCACCCCGGCGTCGTGATGTGCAAATCTAGGACTCATGAGTGAGCCCGCAACCGACCCCGTCCAGCAGATCACCACGGCTTACACGTTCGACGAGCCGGCCATCGACCTGGGTGTGCTGCTGCACGATGACGAGCCGGTGCCGGGCAGCCGTATCCGCTTCCCGTTGTCGATGCTGAACCGCCACGGGCTGATCACCGGTGCGACCGGCACGGGCAAGACCAAGACGCTGCAGGTGCTGGCCGAGGCGATCTCGGCTGCTGGTGTGCCCGTGTTCGCCGCCGACATCAAGGGTGACCTGTCCGGCCTGGCCGCCCCCGGTGAATCGAGCCCGAAGCTGGCCGAGCGCACTCAGCAGATCGGCCAGGACTGGCAGCCCCATGCGGCCCCCGTCGAGTTCTTCGCGCTCGGTGGGCAGGGTGTCGGGGTGCCGATCCGGGCGACGGTGACGGCATTCGGGCCGGTGCTGCTGTCGAAGGTGCTCGGACTCAACGAGGTGCAGGAATCCACTCTTGGCCTGATTTTCCACTTCGCCGACAACAATGGGCTGCCGCTGCTCGACCTGGCCGACCTGCGCGCGGTCATCCAGTTCCTGACCAGCGACGAGGGCAAGGGCGAACTGGCGAACCTCGGCGGTGTGTCGAAGGCCACAGCCGGGGTGATCCTGCGCAACCTGATCAACTTCGCCGAGCAGGGGGCGGACGAGTTCTTCGGCGAGCCGGAGTTCGACACCGCTGACTTCATGCGGGTGACCGGTGACGGCCGGGGCATCATCTCGCTGCTGGAGCTGCCGAACCTGCAGGACCGGCCCATGGTGTTCAGCACGTTCCTGATGTGGCTGCTGGCCGACCTGTTCGCCGAGCTGCCCGAGGTCGGCGACCCCGACAAGCCGAAGCTGGTCTTCTTTCTCGACGAGGCGCACCTGCTGTTCACCGACGCCTCGAAGGCGTTCATGCAGGCCATCACCCAGACGGTGCGGCTGATCCGCTCGAAGGGCGTCGGCGTGTTCTTCGTCACCCAGGTGCCCACCGATGTGCCGGACGATGTGCTGGCCCAGCTGGGTTCACGGGTGCAGCACCAGCTGCGGGCGCACACCCCCAAGGATGCCAAGGCCCTGAAGGCGACCGTGCAGACCTTCCCGACGACCGACTACGACCTGGCCGAGCTGCTGCAGACGCTGGGCACGGGCGAGGCGGTCATCACGGTGATGGACCCCGATGGTGCGCCCACGCCGGTTGCCCCCACGCGGATCCTGGCGCCGCAGACCCTGATGGCGGCGCTGTCGCCGCAGGTGCTCGGCCCCGGTATCCAGGGCTCGCCCATGATGGCGAAGTACGGCGCCGAGATCGATCGGGACTCGGCCTACGAAATGCTGACCCGCAAGCTTGAGGCGGGCGCCCGGCAGGCCGAGATCGAGGCCCAGCAGGCTGAGGAAGCCAAGCGGGCACAGCAGGCGGCAAAGCAGCAGGAAGCCGCCGACCGCGCGCCCCAGCGGTCGTCCGGTTCTCGTGGACGGGCGCCGAAGCCGGAGCCGTCGATGGCCGAAAAGGTGTTCGGCAGCAGTGTGTTCAGGCAGGCCACCAACACCGTGACCCGCGAGATTGTGCGCTCGATCTTCGGCACGGCCCGCCGGCGCCGCTGAGTCAACGGCGCCGGACGGCCGAGCCCCCGAATGGCGCGGCTACTTCATCGTGCCCTGCGACACCGAGCCCTGCAGCTGGCGCTGGAAGATGACGTACATCAACAGCACCGGCAGCACAGTGATCACCACGGCGGCGAACAGTGCACCGAAGTCGACGTCATAACCCGCGGCTGAGGCGAACCGCGCCAGACCTTGCGAGAGCACGTAGTTGTCTTCATTGGTGTTCAGGGCCACGGGCAGCAGGAACTGGTTCCACAGGCCGAGGAAGTTGAAGATGCTCACCGAGGCCAGGCCCGGCCGCGCCATGGGCAACATGATGCGGAAGAACGTCGTCCACTCACTGGCGCCGTCGATGGCCGCCGCTTCACTGATCTCATAGGGCAGCGATCGGAAGAAGGCATACAGGAAGAACACCGTGAACGGCAGCGCGTACGAGACGTAGGTCAGGATCAGACCCGGCAGCGTGTTCAGCAGACCGAACCCCTGCAGGATGAAGAACAGCGGCACGATGGCCAGGAACACCGGCACCATCAACCCCGCCAGCAGCGCGAAATAGATCAGCCGCGCCCCGGGGAACTTGAACCGGGCCAGCACATAGGCGCACATGGCACCGAGCAGCATCACCAGGATTTCGGCGCTGACCACCACGATCACGGTATTGCCGAAGTACTTGCCGATGCCTGCGGTGTTCCATGCCGTCACGTAGTTGGTGAAGTTCAGGCTGCTGGGCAGGTCGAACGGCGACGCGAAGATCTCGCTCGTCGTCTTGAACGAGGTCATCAGCGTCCACAGCATGGGCGCGATGACGATGATCGTCCAGATGACCAGCAGCACATGGGCCACGGCCCCGAAGGCCTTGTCACCGGGTGTGCCGCTGGGGTGGCGCTTGGCGATGGCCTGCACGTCATGGGTGTCGAGCGTGCCGATCGAGCGGCGCGGTGCCTCGGGCGCGGTGCCCTGCGCCCCGCTGGTGTCAGTCGTCGTGCTCATGCCATCGTCACCTGGTCCTTGCCGCCGGACAGCCGGTTCACGGTGAACACGATGGCTGCGAAGATGCCCGTCAGAATGCCCATCATCACGCCCATCGCGCAGGCCAGGCCGAACTGGCTCTTCTCGAAGGCCGTCGTCATCAGGTATTGCGGCATCGTCAGGGTCGAGTTGTCGGGGCCGCCGAACGGGTTCAGCGCCTGCATGTAGACGTAGGCGTCGAGCGCCATGATGCCGATGTAGATGTAGGCGGTCTGCACATTCTCACGGATCAGCGGCAGCGTGATCGAGATGGCGGTGCGAAAACGGCCGGCGCCATCGATGCGTGCGGCTTCGTAGATCTCGGACGGGATGCCCTTGACCGCGGCGATGAACAGGATCATGTAGAAGCCGATGAAGCCCCAGATGATGATGAACATGGTCACGGGCATCGCGGTCTTGACATTGCCCAACCAGGCGAACGACTCGAACTGCTCGAACCCGAGCCGGGTCAGGACACCGTTCACGAGACCTGCGCTGGGGTCGAAGATCTGGCCCCACATGATGCCGACGACGATGGCGGGGATCGTGTAGGGGAAGAACGAGACGACGCGGTAGAAGCTGGCGCCCTTCAAGCCGCTGATCTCGCCGACGCTGCGTCCGGCCACGGTGATCATCGTGGCCAGGGCCAGCGAGAGCGTGACGATCACCAGCGGCAGCACGATCGCCAGCAGGATGTTGTTGCGCATGGCGCGCAGGAACAGTTCGTCCTGGAAGAGCTTGGTGTAGTTGTTCAGGCCGACATTGTTCATCTTGTCGGTGAAGCCGTTCCAGTCGGTGAACGAGTAGCCGATGGCCTGGAAGAACGGCGAGACGACGAAGACCGCGTACAACACCAGCGGCAACCCGAGGAAGACGAGGAACAGTGAAATCTTGTCGAAGGTGAGGCTGGCGCGCAGGTTGCGCTTGCGCGACGGTGTGGCCATTCCGGTGTCGGGGACGACCGGTGTCAGCGTGGTCATGGGGTGCCCTTCGCTGTGGGGTCGGTAGGGGTCAAGCACTCAGGGCAACGCCCCGCCGGCCGCGAGGCAGCGACCGTGGTCGGGCGGCGGCTCGTGTCGGCGGGGCGTTGCACCGGGTTGGGGTCAGTCGATCAGGTGACCGTGATCTTCTTGACGGACGAGTCAGCGGCCACACGGTCGCTGATCTTCTGCAAGCCCGAGGTCAGGGCGGCAGCGTCCGACTGACCGGCAAGGAAGCTGTTCCACAGCACCAGCTGTTCCTTGTTCAGGCCGTAGTAGGTGACGAAACGCAGCGCGAAGGTCTTGGTGCCGGCGTCCTTCAGCATCTTGCTCTGCGACTGCAGGGCGGTCGAGCCGAAGCCATCCTCGGGGATGGTGTCCTTGACGATGGTCGGGGCCAGGCGCGTCTTGGCGAAGTTGGTGGCGGCCTCCTTCGACAGCATGGCGCGCAGCACCTCTTTACCGCCGGCGCGGTTCTTGGCCTTGGTCGGCACGATGAAGCCCTCACCGGCTTCGGCGCGCAGGGCCTCGTAGCCGAGCTTGGGGGCGTCGGTGAGCACGAGCTCCGGCATGCCGGTCATCTTGAAGTCGGCCTTGGTCTGCGACTTCATCTCGTTCTCGATCCAGGCACCCGACGGGTAGATCAGGGCTTCCTGGGCGTTCGACCACTGGGCCTGGGCCGCGGTGAACTGGGTGCCGGCGCCGCCTGGCTTCATGTAGCCCTGCTTGACGATGGTCTCGAGCGCCTTGAACACGCCCTGCACCGAGGGGTGCGACCAGGCGTTCGGCTGCAGGTTCTCGAGCGCCAGGCGAACCTCGTCGCCGCCCTCCTTGATGGCCGAGATCATGGCCGAGGTCTGGTAATAGGTCGCGGCCTCCTTGCCCCAGAGCATCAGGAACTTGCCCTTGGCCTTGGCCTTGGCGCCGAGCGCGATGGCCTCGTCGTAGGTCTTGGGTGGGGTCCAGCCCTCTGCCTCGAACAGCGAAGCCGAGTACCACATGCCATAGACGGACAGCACGTAGTTGAGCACGGCGAACTTGTCGTTGTAGGTGCCGGGGGCCTTGACGCCTTCATAGAGGGTGTCGGCGATCTTGGTGCCCTCGTAGTTCTTGGACTCCAGCAGGTCGTCCATCGGCTCGAGCTGGTCGACGATCGAGCCGAAGCCAATGAAGCCGGCGCCGGAGTTGTCGATGAGGTCGGGCGGGTTGCCACCGACAAAGCGGGGCTGCAGTTCCTGGGCGATCTGGGTCGAGGGCTTGACCTCAACCTTGACGTCCGCGAACTTCTTCTTCATCTCGGCTGCGGCGAAGTCGACGTAGTCGGTCTTGTAGCCGCCATTGAAGATGACGGCCTCGACCGAGGTGCCGCCAGCGAGACCGAACGGGTTGTCGTCCGACTTGGCCTGCGTCTGGGCGGCGGTCGTGTCGTTGCTGCTGGACGAGCCAGCGCACGCAGCGAGGGGTGCGATCGCGGCGGTGGCGATAGCGCCACCCAGAATGCCGCGGCGACCGATCTTGGATTCCGGCATGATGCTCCTGTATGCGGTTCAGGTGTTGGCCGGCCACGTCGCCGGTCATACACAGGGCGTGCGAGCAATCTAGCCCCGCGTCACGCCCACAGACAGTCAGCGTGCCCAGTTGTGCGTCGGATCGTCACCAAGCCGTGACGTAATTGCAACGGTAGTGAGCGATCGCTCACTGCCGACGCACTGCTGGTCGCAACGCTGGGGGCATTCGCGCATGGAAACCGATGTCGGGGTGGCCTGGGTCACTGGCCGGCGAGCAGTTCGTGCACGCGCGGCTTCACCCGGGTGCCCATCAGCTCGATCGAGCGCATGATGCCTTCATGGGGCAGCGTGCCGTTGGAGTACTTCACGTCGATGCGCGCCAGGCCCAGGCCCTTGACGATGGCCGCCATCTTCTGGGCGACCGTCTCGGGGCTGCCGACGAGCAGGTTGCCCTCGGGGGCCAGCGCCGCGCCGAACGCCGTCCGGCTGTAGCCGCCCCAGCCGCGTTCGGAGCCCATCTTGCGCATCTGGGCCTCGTAGTGCGGGAACAGCAGGTCAGCCGCCTCGTCATCGGTGTCGGCGACGAAGCCGTGCAGGTGGGCCGCCACCGGCAACTGCGGACGACCAAGCTGGTCGAGGGCCCGGCGATAGAGATTGGCCAGTGGCGCGAACCGCATGGGCTCGCCGCCGATGATCGCGAGCATCAGCCCCAGCCCGTGCTGGGCGGCGCGCACCACCGATTGCGGTGTGCCGCCGACACCGACCCACAGCGGGATCGGCTGCTCTGCAGTGGGGAACACCTGCTGGTCGGTCAGGCCGGCGCGGGTCTGGCCGGTCCAGGTGACAGGCTGGTTGCGCAGCAGTTCGACGAGCAGGTCAAGCCGTTCCTCGAAGAGCAGTTCGTAGTCCTGCAGGTCGAACCCGAACAGGGGGAACGACTCGATGAACGACCCGCGCCCGGCGATGATCTCGGCACGGCCGTTCGAGAGGGCCTGCACGGTCGAGAAGCGTTCGAAGACCCGCACTGGGTCGTCCGAACTGAGCACGGTCACGGCAGAGCCGAGCTTGATGCGTTGCGTGGTCGAGGCCAGGGCGCCCATGACCACTTCGGGGGCGCTCACGGCGTAGTCGACGCGGTGGTGTTCGCCGATGCCGAAGAAGTCGAGCCCGACCCGGTCAGCCAGCTGGCCCTCGGCCACGACGTCGCGCAGCACCTGGCCGTGGCTGAGCATGGTGCCATCGGCGTCGGCGGTGACGTCGCCGAAGGTTTCGACCCCGATCTCGACGGTGGTGCTGGGGCTGGTGGGCTGCTCGGTCATGCTGCGGTCCTCGAATCAGATGCTTGAAGAATCAACTACCTGCAGAACCACGGTGGGGCCGTGGGCATTCCCGGGCCGCCGCCCTGCAGACCTCAGGCCTCGACGCGCAGTCGTCCGGCGTACTGGTCGGTCAACGCCTTGTTGTGCTCGTCGCCGCCCGGCACGTTCGCCGAGATGTAGACCGGGGGAGTGATGCCGCGGGCCACCAGTCGCTCGGCCACCCCCAGCTGCAGCAGCTGGGCGACGTAGGCGCCGGTGATCGAGCTGATCGCGCCCATGGTCATGCCCTCGGTCACCTCAAGGGTCGAGTCGCCGAATGGCGCCAGGTTGTCGATGGTGACATCGGCGAAGTCCTTGAGCCGCTTGCCGCTGGGGTGCTTGGGCTGCACTGCCATGGTGTGCTCCAGGCTGGTGACGGCGATCAGCTGGTGGCCGTGCTGCTTCACCTGTTCGGCCACACCGACGATTGAGCCGTTGACGCCCGAGTTCGAGATGATGATGAACACGTCGCGCGGGTCGCGCGGGTGCAGCTCGAACAGTTCCTTTGACACGCTCGGGTCGCGCTCGAGCTCGGAGCTGTTCAGCGCCGAGACCTCGCGGTTGCCGTAGAGCACGACATTGCGCAGCGCCATGCGCGAAGTGGGGATCAGGCCGCCGGCACGCCCCGCGATCTCCATCGCGAAGGCCTCAGAATGCCCCGAGCCGAACGCCGTGATCACGCCGCCAGCGGCCACCGCGTCGGCCATGATGTCGGCCGCGCGTGCGATGTCGCCGTCCTTCGAGCTCTGGGTCAGCAGCGGCAGGCGACGGGTGACTTCGTCCTGGAAACGGTCGGCGATGGTGGTCACGTTGGTCCTCTCGGATTGTTGCAGCAGTGGCGACACGCAAGACTCTAGGGGCACGCTCTGACAAATCCATCGATGAGAGGGCCAATGACGACCCCAACTGAGCAGATCACCGCGCCGAACCCACCCCGGCGCATCGTCATCGGGGTCGATGCGGGCGGCACCAGCACCAAGGCAGTGCTGCTCGATGACACCGGATGCGTGCTCGCCACTTCTCGCACCGGCCCGGGCAACCCCACCTCGGCCGGGCATGACCTGGCGGTGGCGAACATCGTGGCCGCCTGCACTGCTGTCGTCCACACGGCGCGCGAGCGCCACGGCCAGGTGCCCCCACCCAGCTTCATTGCCTTCACGATGGCGGGCGTGCTGGCTGCGGGCGGGCGGCTGCCCGGGGTGGACGAGGCATTGGCACAGGCGGGCATCCCCGCACCCATCTCGTTCCACGGCGACGTGCTGAGCGCGTATTTCTCGGCGACCGCCGCCGACGAGGGCGCGGTGCTGATCGCGGGCACCGGCTGCACCTCGGCCAGGGTCTCGGGTGGGGCCATCGCCGACACCCACGACGGGCTGGGCTGGTTGATCGGCGACGAGGGCTCCGGGTTCTGGATCGGCCGCAAGGTCGTGCAGGCCGTCTGCCGCGCACTCGACCGGCGCGGCCCCGACACTGCGCTCGTCGACGAACTGGTGGCCATGGTCGACGTCGATTCCGAGCTGGGCATGCCCTGGAAGGACCAGCGGCTGCTCAACCTCATCGCCTGGTCGTACGGCCGCCGCCCGGTCGAACTCGCGGCCGCCGGTGAACTGGTCGCGCGGGTTCCGGACGACCCGGTGGCCCGCGGCATCATCACCGAGGCGGCCGACCGGCTGCTGGTGAACCTGAATGCGTCGGTGACCACCCCGAAGGCGGGTCCGCTCGACGGGCCTGTGGTACTCGGCGGCAGCGTGGTCTCGCCCGGCTCGCCGGTGGGCGACCTGGTGATGGCCCAGCTGGTCGAACAACTGGGTGCTGACAAGGTGTTACGAGCGCGGGATGGCCGAGCGGGGGCGGGGTTGCTGGCGCTGCGGGCACTGGGTGCGCGAGCCGATGACGAGGTGCTCGGGGTGATCACGAGGGGGCTCGACGGGCAAGTAGCCTGAGGGTTGGGAGGTGACCATGACCGATCAGCACCTGTGGTCCGATGACGAGCACCCCGGCGAGGTGCGGGCCTCGTCCTCGTACTGGGGATGGCTGATCGCGACGCTGGCGCTGGGCGTCATCGGGGTGTGGGTGTTGGTTGTCCGGGTCTATCCCGGCGTGCCCGACCCGATGCCCGTGCACTGGAACGGCGCCGGGGTTGCGGACGGGTTCACGCCGAAGAGCCTCGGCGAATTCATCGCGATCGCCGGCCTCGGGCCGTTCTTCTGCCTGGTCGTCTTCGGCATCATCGAAGTGGTGGCTGCGGTCAACCGGGGTGCTCGTCCGGGCGATGGGGCCGCACTCGAAGGCCAGCGCCGGCGCAGCGAGGGTCTGGCCGTGACCCGCAAACACCTGGGCTGGTACCTGTTTGCGATGTCGGCGCTGGTGTTGGCCCTTGTCGCCCGGGGGTACAGCGGCACCTCGTCGCGATGGGACCTGCTGGTGTTCCTGGTGGCGGTCTTTGCGCTGACGGCAGTGCTGGTGGTGGTCGCCACGCGGGACCTCCCGGGCCCTGCTGCCCGCCGCTGAGCGCGCCAAGTGGTGGGGGCCGTTCTATCGCGACGCTGATGATGAACGGGTGTTCGTCGACACCACCGGCGGTCAGGGCACGAACTACACGGTCAACGTGGCCCACCCCGCCGGAAAGGTCGGCGCGGCCGTGCTGCTCGCGGTGCCGGTGCTGCTGGTCGCCGGCCTTGCTGTGGCCGCGCTGGCTGGGTGAACTGGTTGAGCCGCGCGCGTTGCCTCACCCAGTGAGAACCCCACCTTCCGCTCGTCCGGGGTGACCACGTAGCGTCAGCTGCAACGCCATGCCGGGAACGGCACCACTCGGCGCCGCCCGGGCGAATGTCAAGGAGGACACATGCGCGCGGTACAGGTTGTTGGTTACCACCAGAACCTCGAAATGAAGGACGTCCCTGAACCGGAATTGCAGGGACCACTCGACGTCATCATCAAGATCGGTGCAGCAGGCGTCTGCCGCACCGACCTGCACGTTCTTGAAGAGCAGTGGGAGCCCAAGACCCACGTGCCCCTGCCCTACACCATCGGACACGAGAACGCCGGCTGGGTGCACAAGGTCGGTGAGGCCGTCACCAATGTGAAGGTCGGCGACAAGGTGATCCTGCACCCGCTGCTGACCTGTGGCCAGTGCCGTGCCTGTCGCATCGGCGACGACGTGCACTGCGAGAACAGCCAGTTTCCGGGCATCGACACGAACGGCGGCTACGCAGACTACCTGCGCACGTCGTCGCGATGCTGCGTGAAGCTGGACGATTCACTCGAGCCGGCCGATGTGGCCGCGCTCGCGGATGCAGGCCTGACGGCCCAGCATGCGGCGGCGAAGGCGTCGAAGCTGCTGCGGCCGGGGGACTTCTGCCTGATCGTCGGTGCAGGCGGGCTGGGGCACATCGGCATCCAGGTGATGAAGGCGATGAGCAGCGCCACGTTGGTGGTGCTCGACCGCAATCCCGAAGCGCTTGAGCTGGCCAAGCAGCTGGGGGCTGACCATGCCTTCCTGGCTGATGGCAGCCATATCGACAAGGTGCTGCAACTCACCGAGGGGCGGGGTGCACAGGCCGTACTCGACTTCGTCGGCGAGGGTGGGGCCACGGCCGAGAACGTGAGGATGCTGCGTCGGGCAGGGTTCTACTACGTCATCGGTTATGGCGAGAACATCAACGTGCCGACGATTGACATCATCTCGACCGAGATCAGCTTCATCGGCAACCTGGTGGGTTCGTATTCAGACCTGCAGGACCTGATGGCGCTGGCGGCGCAGGGCAAGGTGACGCTGCACACCCAGAAGTACGCGCTCGATGACTTCCAGAAGGCCATCGACGACCTCGACAACGGCCGGGTGCGGGGCCGGGCGATCCTGATTCCGTGACGGGCTGAGGGTGGTTCGGCCCGCTGGGTCTGCCGCGCCGCCCCCTTCACCCCGCTCCTGTCCATTTCACGGCGGGCTCGGGCCGGATGGCGCTGTTGGTGGTGCCTTCGGCCCGGGCCTGCCGGATTCTGGTCGCGGGGGTCTGGTGGCGGGGTCTGGTGGCGGGGCCGTGGTGGGCTGGGGCCATCACCCGGGCGACAGTGTGTGAAAAGACGTCCCCGAGGACGTCTTTTCACACACTGTCGATGTCATGCGCTCGCCGCACCAAGCCCCACCATCGGCCTGTGTCCAGAATCCGGCAGGCATGCCCCGAATCCCCCTGTTGCACCCGGCGCCATCCCCAAGCCCGCCCGGTTCCGGGCACCACCCCCGACCATTCCCTGAACCTGCCCTGAACAATCGCCGTCTGCCACCTGCAGACTGGCAAGCTGGAAGACGGCGCCCGCCCACCAGCCGCCCGCCAGAGAGGAACCACCCGCATGGGACTGTTCGACAAGACCACCAGCAACTCGTCAGGCTCCACCAGCAATGACGTGCCCGACGACGTCGTCACGAAGCTGGTCTCACAACTGCTCTCGGTCGGCATCGACGGTGTCGGCCCCGTCAAGCCCGCCAAGGAATCCGCGGACAAGGCCCTGCACAAGGCCAACGGCAATGTCGAGAAGGCCGTGAAAGACCTTGTCAGCGACCACGTCAAGGCCGCCACCGCCGGCGGTTTCGTCACCGGTCTTGGCGGGTTCATCACCCTGCCCGTCGCCCTGCCGGCGAACGTGCTCGAGTTCTATGTGCTCGCCACCCGCATGACCGCCGGGGTCGCCCACCTGCGCGGTTACAACCTCGCCGAGCCCAGCGTCCGCGCCGCGGTGCTGCTTGCCCTGACGGGCAACCAGGCCGACGAGGTGCTCAGCAAGGTCGGCCTCGGCGGGGCGATGGGTGGCTCGATCACCAAGCTCGCCCTCTCGAAGCTGCCCGCCGCCGCCCTGATGGTGGTCAACAAGGCCGTCGGCTTCCAGATCGTGAAGTCGTCGACGAGCAAGCTGCTCGTCAAGCTCGGCAAGGGCGTCCCCGTCGCCGGCGGTGTCGTCGGCGGTGGCCTCGATGCCTGGATGATGCAGCGCATCGGCAGTCACGCCCGCAAGGAGTTCCCACGGCAGTGATCCCGTCGCACCAGCCGCCCGAACCACCATCGCGCCCCCCGTACGACGAGCAGGGTCAGCTGCAGGAGACCGAGCCCTATGCCAAGCTCTCCTACTGGCTCAACCCTGCGCTCGGCGTCGGCGCGCTGGTGGTCGGCGGCTGGTTCGCCGTGAAAGCCATCAACGCCGGTGACACCGTGGTCGCCCTTGTCGCGATTGCCATCACCGCGCTGTTCGTCGTGAACGGCTAGCTCGGTTTCGTCCAGGCTCGCCGCGCCCTGCGCAGCGATCGCGCCGCCCTGCGCCGCGACCGCGCCCGGACGCCCGACCGCGCCCACACGTCACCAGCCCCCGAGTCGCCCACCACCAATTAAGGTCGAACCATGCCCCTGCTCTGCCTCGACCTCGACGGCACCCTCGTCGACCGCGACACCGCTGCCAATGCCTGGTTGCGCGCCTTCGTCATTGCCCGCGGCGGCAACGAGGGCCTCGTCCATGCCGCCATCACCGCCGACGGCGGCGGCCACCGCCCCAAGCCCGAGGTGCGCGACGACCTCACGAGGCTGCTCGACCTCACCCCGGACGAGTCCGCCCGCATCATCGAAGACCTGCGCGCCGGCATCATCGAGCACCTCACGCTGGTGCCCGATGCGATCGAAGCACTGGCCCGCGCCCGCACCCAGGGCTGGACCCTGCTGATCGTCACCAACGGCGCCACCAGCCAGCAGCAGGCCAAGCTCGCCGCGACCGATCTGGCCGCCCACGTCGACGGCTGGGTCATCAGTGAAGAATGCGGTGTTGCCAAACCCGACCCCGTCATCTTCACCCTGGCCGTCGAGCAGGTGCCCGGCCTCACCACGGACGACCTCGCCGGGGCATGGCACATCGGTGATTCGGCCGAAGCCGATGTGCAGGGCGCCCACAGTGCCGGGCTCCGCTCGATCTGGCTGCGCCGGGGCCGTGACTACCCCGAGGGTGTCGTGGCCCCGACCGCCATGGCCGACAGCTTCAGCGAGGCCGTCGACATCGTGCTCACCAGCCGCTGATTCCGCGGCGCACCAGCACCAGCCCTCAGCGCCCCAGTACCTCGCGCGCCACCAGCGGCACGTTCGTGATCAGCGCATCCACGTCCTGGTCGACCAGGCGCTTCATCACCTCGGGGTCGTCCACTGTCCAGGGGTTCACCTTCACCCCGGCCAGGTGCGCACTGGCGATCTCGTCCTCGGCCAGGCTGCCGTGGTACGGGTGCAGCGCCGACGCGCCGAACGAGCGCGCGTAGTCCCACGAGCGCACCAGCGGCTCGACGTGCAGCACGCCCAGCGGCACCGTCGTGCCCGAATCGGCCAGCTTCGCCAGTGAGCGGTGGTTGAACGACGAGTACAGCACCCGTTCGCCCGCGTGCTTCGCCAGCCGCGACCCGGCGATGGCGACCTCGCAGGCGCCCTCGAGACCGGGGTAGGGCAGCACCGAGTTCTTGAGTTCGATGTTGACCACCAGGTCGGTGTCGGCGACCAGGTCGAAGACCTCGGCCAGCGTCGGGATGCGACAGGTGAACCCGTGCATGCCCTTGTTGAAGTTGTGCTGCCGCAGTTGCTCCAGCGTCTGCTGGCCGACGAACCCAGTGCCGTCGCTGGTGCGGTCGATCGTTTCGTCGTGGCAGACGACCACGACACCGTCAGAGGAGAGTTGGACATCGAGTTCGATGCCATCAGCACCGTGCTCGATCGCCAGCGCGAACGCTTCGAGAGTGTTTTCGGGGGCTTCGGACGACGAGCCGCGGTGGGCCCAGATCTGCGTCATGACGCACAAGCTACCCGAGCCACCCACGGCCCAGCACCCTGTCTGCGACCCCGCGACAAATTCCCAACCACGCCGGTCTAGTCTGGGAACAATTCGCGTGTCCGGGGGTCGTCCTGGGCTGGACAAGGAGGTTCTGATGTCTGATTCTGCACTCGTGATCGCGGTGGACTCATCCACCACCAGCACCAAGGCGATCGTCGTCGATGCCGAAGGCACCGTGCTCGCCGAGGGCCGCGCCGAGGTGCCGATGAGCACCCCGCGCGTCGACTTCTACGAGCAGGACCCCCGCGAATGGTGGCGCACCACCAACGCCGCCATCAAAGAGGCGGTCTCGAACCTCTCTGGCCCCAACCGTGGCCGCATCACCCACGTCTGCGCCACCATCCAGCGCCAGTCGTTCGCGTTGGTCGACCATGCCGGGCAGCCGCTTCGTCCGGGCATTTTGTGGTTGGACGGACGCGCCGCCGAACAGGTGCGCCGCCTGGGCAGCGAGGACCTGCATGTGCTGTCGGGGTTCCAGCCCGATGTGACGCCGTCGTTCTACAAGATCGCGTGGCTGCGTGACAACGAACCCGAGGTGCTCGACCGTGCGGCCAAGGTCGTCGGTGTGCACGCCTACCTGGTCTATGCGATGACCGGGCGCTGGGTCGACTCGCGCGGCACCGCCGACAGCCTGGGCCTGTTCGACATGTCGAAGCAGGAATTCTCGGACGAACTGCTCGACCTGGTGGGCCTGCGCCGCGAGCAGCTGCCCGAGCTCGTCGATTCCGCCTCGAGCATCGACATCGTGCTGCCGTCGGTCAGCAAGGGCTGGGGGCTCACACAGGCCGTCACGCTGGTCGCGTCCTGTGGCGACGGCCAGGCAGCGGCGCTGGGTGCCGGTGCCATCGGCACGGACGAGGCCTACCTCAACATGGGCACCGCGCTGGTGGCGGGCGTCCACTCGCCCACGTATGAGCATGCCGGGGTGTTCCGCACCGATGCGGCGGGCCTGCCGGGGCAGTACGTGCTCGAGATCGTGCAGAACTCCGGCGCCTACCTGGCTGGCTGGTTCCGCCAGGAGCTCGGCGACCCGACGCTCGAGGGCAAGCCCGACCCGGCGCTCGAGGCGGCCGCGGCTGCGGTGCCGGCCGGTTGCGGTGGCCTGGTCACCCTGCCCTACTGGAATGCCGTGCAGTCGCCCCACTGGGACCCGATTGCCAAGGGCGCGATCGTCGGCCTGGCTGGCGCGCACACCCGCGGCGTGATGTACCGCTCGGTGCTCGAGGGCATCAGCATCGAGATGGCCAGCAACCTGAAAGGACTGCAAGAGACGACGGGGGTGCCGCTCACCACGATCCGTGTGGTCGGTGGCGGGCAGCGGTCGCCGTTGTGGCGCCAGATCATGACCGATGCGTGCGGGGTGGGCCTGACCGAGGTCAACCAGTCCGAGGTCTCGGCCATGGGCGCCGCGGTCATGGCCATGGCTGCCGCCGGGGCGCATGACTCGATCGAGTCGGCCGCCAAAGCGATGGCGTCGCTCGGTTCGACCAGCGAACCCGACATGGCCACCCATGAGCGCTACAACGAGCTGGGGGCCATCCAGGCGCAGGTCTACCCGGCGATGAAGGACGTCTTCGAGGCGCAGTACGAGTTCTCGAAGAAGTACCCGCTGAACGACTGAGGTATGCCCTGCGCCCCGCGGTGCTGATCACCGCGGGGCCAGGTGCCTGACATCACCGCACCGGCACCTTCACCACCGCCACCGGTTGTTCGAACTGCGACACCCGCGCGCCCACGTGCACCTGCCACACCCCGGCCGTCGGCAGGGTGAGCTCGACCCGATAACGCCCGGGCGTGCTCTCGACCGGCCTCACAGCCGCCGGCAGCGGCCCGAGTTGCTTCTCGGGCAGGCTCGCCGTGACCTCGACCTGGCCCCCCGCGACCGGCGCACCGTGGTATGCCAGCGTCATCTCGAACGTGTTGGCCCCCGCCAGCAGTGGCGTGATGGTGCCCTCGACCGAGAGCCCCTGCGAGGTCACCCGCACCTCTGCCGCCGTGCCCCCGGACGGCCCCGCCACCGATGGGTGCGGCGTCAACTGGGTCAGTGACCCCGTCACCGCCACCACGAGCACCAGCACCCCGGCCTCGGCGATGAGCACCCGCCGCAGCCGCCGCGCCGGGGCCCGGTCGCCCGGTTGGCGCCTCAGCCACGGCAGCAACCCGAACCTGTTCCAGATGGCCAGCGCGACCGCCACCGCCACCAGCGCCACCTTCACCAGCAGCGTGCGTCCGTAGTTGGTCGACGGCAACGACCACAGGTCGCGGGTCACCAGCCAGGCCATCAACACCCCCGCCGCGGCGAGCACCCCCACGCTGACCAGCGCCACCCCCGAGAACCGCGCCACCATGGTCGCCAGAGTGCCGCCGCTCTCGTCGTCCGGACGAGCACGCGCGGCCACCACCAGGCACACCAACCCACCCAGCCAGACGGCCGCCGTCGCCAGGTGCACCCAGTCGACCAACGCCATGACTGGGATGGGTGGCACGGTGCGGGTGTGGCCGATGAGCACGGGCGCGACCAGGGCGGCAGCGACGGCGACGAGCGCCCCGATCCGCAGTCGGCGCAGCAGCACCGCCCCGACGGCCCCGACGACCATGAACGCCAGGGCGAACAGCTGGGCCTCGAGCACATCGGGCCACCACTGCGACGGGCGCAGCACCGTCCCCGGGCCGAGCCCCAGCACGCGCACCGTCTGGAACGGCACCAGCAACGCCGTGGCCAGCACCGCCACCACCCAGGCCCACGTCGCGATGCGGCGCACCTGCCGATCGAACCGGTCACCGAGCGCAGTGCCCTGCTGCACGAGCACGGTGAAGGTGGCCATGCCTGCCCCGAGCAGCATCCCCAGGTATTGCAGCCCCGTCAGCGCGGTGACGATGGTGCCGACCGCGGTGTTGTCGCGCACCGTCGCGGCGGCGGGGTTGGTGGTGCCCGGTTGCCCGATGTGGAACGTCAGCACACCGTTGATGGGGTGCCCGTCGTCCGAGGCGACGCGCCAGACCAGCTGGTAGGTGCCCTCGCCCATGCTTGTGGGCATGATGATGCGCACCTGCCGATCGCGCGAAACTGCCGTGACCCGCGCCGACCTGCCGCCGGGCTCGAACAGGGTCAGGGCACCCTCGACGGGTGAGACGGGCTCGTTGAACGTCAGGATGACCACCTCGGGCGCGGTCTGCCGGACCGCGCCGTCGCTGGGGTCGGTGCCGACCAGTTCCGCGTGGGCGTGCGCCGGGGACGCGCCGAGCATGGCCAGCACCAGCATGAACAGGGTCACCAGCCCGACACGCAGCCACGGGTGCCGAGCGGGGGCGGTGGTGATGACGCGACGGGGCATGGGCGAGGTCCTTGTGTGGGGCAGTCGGCCGCAGGCAGGCCGGGTATCTCAAGTGTGGCTTTCGCCGATCAGGTCGTCCACCCACCGCGGCACCACCTCGGACGCCGGCCCCAGGTGCACCTCGTCGTAGCGGGCCCAGCCGTCCTGCTCTTCCAGGTTCAGCAGCACGGTGCGTGCCCCGGCAGCGCGGGCCATTGACGAGAACCCGGCGGCGGGGTACACGACGCCTGACGTGCCGACCACCACGAACAGGTCGCACTCGTCGACTGCCTGGGCGATCTCATTCATGCGGTAGGGGATCTCGCCGAACCAGACGACGTCGGGGCGCAGCGTGTGCCCGCCGCAGCGGGGGCAGGGCGGGCGGTTGCCGAGCGGGCCTGTCCACGGCAGTCGGGCGCCGCACTGGCTGCACAGTGCGCTGTTGAGCTCGCCGTGCATATGCACGACCCGCACCGAACCGGCGCGTTCGTGCAGGTCGTCGATGTTCTGCGTCACCAGGGTGAAGCCGGCGTCATCCGTGCTGGTCAGGTGCGCCTCGAGTCGGGCCAGCGCGGCGTGCGCAGCGTTGGGGACGACGCCCTGGGCCTGCGCACGGCGGGTGTCATAGAAGGCGTGCACCAGGTCGGGGTCGCGGGCGAATCCCTCGGGGGTTGCCACGTCGTCGATGCGGTGTGCCTCCCACAGTCCGTCGCTGGCACGAAACGTCTTCAACCCCGATTCGGCCGAGATGCCGGCACCGGTGAGCACGACGAGCTTCATGGGTGCAAGGTATCCGATTCAGGCTTTCTGGGGACCCAAGGCCCTCAACGGCCGCACCACCCACGCTATGTTTGGTGACGTGACGGAGCACTCGTCATGGGACTCCCATTGCCTCGACGTGGAGGCAAGTCGTTGAAGAGGGTCTCACATCGCGTGTGGCCGACGACCATTGCCAATGGGATGGCGAGACCATCGTGTGCGGGGCGCATCGTGGGTAGGCCTCGTTCACGCACCGGCTGGGAGTGTGCACTCTGATGAAACGAGGTATGGAGCCGACGAGACGACCATGGCTGTGGAAGCTGAAAGTGGTCCGGGCGATTGTGATGCGTGATCGTTCGAGACTGTGGAAGCTGCGCCTGGAACAGATGGAGGGGGAAGGCGATCCAGCCGCTGAATCGTTGCGCGGGCAGATTCGAGACCTGCCCTTGGATCGGGTCGAGGGGCATGTCGTCTACCTCGACCTGCCCGGAGAGCGCGGGCTGGAAGCGGACGGCGTCGAGCCTCTGGATGAGGAGTGAGGGTCCAAGCTGGATCACCGCACCTTCTGTAGCGTCCCATGATGGCGAATAGCGTGACCTCATAGTTCGGATCAGGGTAACTTGCCCCCATGAATCGATCTGGCCGCTGGCGCGCCATAGCTGGCGCATGGCTTGTCGCCATGCTCTCGTGTGCTCCGATGGCGGACCTGGAATGGCGGTACTGGCAAGGCAGTGGTATCGGCGGTGTCCTGTGGTTGGTCCTGGCCGCGCTGCTGCCATGGCTTGGATCCCGCCTGTTGATGCATTCTCGTGAGAGTGCGACCCGCCCTGCCAATCTTGCGCTCGTGCTGCAGTTGCCGGTCTTGGTCGTGCTCGTTGGCTGTTACCGGGCTGCCCGCCATGACTCGTTCGATTCACCGGCATTTGCGCTCGCCATCGGCGTTTTCGGAATCTGCTACACCTTTGCAGTGATGAACAGCTGGTGGCGAGGCGTGCGCTCCGGCGATGGGGATCGTTCTCGCGAGCGACCGTGGCAGGGGCCCCGGGACTGGTAGCGCCCGAGCCAGGTTGGCTTGCCTATCCCATCCTGCTGGTGTTGGCGCTGTTCGGCTCGGAACGCAGTTCGGGGGGCTCCCCAGAGCCCCCCGAACCATGCCTCAGAAACCGTGCTTCAGACGGTCATGCCGCCCTCAGCTCACACCTGCGGCGCGATCATGCCGTCGGTGGGCACCGGCGCGTTGGTCCAGTAGCCCTCGGGGCCGAACAGCTTCTCGACGACCTCGTCCAGCAGGCCCAGCTCGAACAGCGCGTCCATGATCGTGTAGCGCGAGCGGATGGTCTGGCTCTGGTAGTACGTCTGCTTCAGCTTGTCAATCGAGATGTCAATCTGGGCGACGTGGTAGGGCCCGCCGACGCGCTTGAGGATGTCGGCGATCTCTGCCGGGGTCATCACCTGCGGCTTGACCCGGTCGAGGATGGCCTGCCAGTGGTCCTTGATCAGCTGCACCCTTTCGGCGACCTGCTCGCGCGGGATGTACTTGGCGCGCGACTGCCCCAGTGCGGCCTCCTGGATGGCCGGGATCGGCTGCAGGTCGATGATCCGCTGGTCGTTCTGCTCGGGGGTGAGCCATTCGGCGGCGCGCTTCTCGGGGTCGACAGCGGCGACGTCGAGCTGGTCGAGCACCTCATAGACGGCCGATGAGGCGATGGTGCCGATGCCGACCTTCTGGCCGTGGCTCAGCGGGGGCTCCCAGTCGAGGCCGTGGCCCTCCATCTCCCACTGGTGGCTGAAGTTGTGCCCGGCACCCGAGGCGGGGCGGGACGACTGGTGCGCCTGCATGGCCAGGCCCGACAGCAGCAGCTCGTCGGCCAGGCCCTCGATGGCGTTGGCATCACCAGCGGCCAGGCCGTCCGGGTCGGACAGCGCGTCGCGCAGCGGGCCCTGCACCAGGCCCCAGACGTACTCGTCGACGGCCTCGATGCCGAGCTCGTCGGCGACCAGCCAGTCGGCGCCGCCCGGAACCTTCTCGATCAGGTCGCCCAGACCGGTGGCGGTCAGCCGCTTCGGCGCGGCCGCCATCAGGTCATAGTCGGCGACCAGCGCGGTCGGGGCGGGGCAGTTGCGGGTGATCTTGAACCCGTCCCGGGTGATCGAGGCACCGAACGCGGCATAGCCATCCATCGACGCGGCCGTGCACACGTTCATGTACAGCCGACCCAGCTCGCCCGAGGCCAGCTTGGTGATGTCGTTCAGGGTGCCCGAGGCGATCGAGACCGCCACGGCGTCGAGCGGCTCGAGCTTATCGCGCAGCGCGGTCACGTTCTCGTAGCCGGCGTACAGGGTCGGGGTGCCCGGAAAGATGATGGGCTCCTCGAGTGCGACGCCCGCATCCTCGAGCGACTTCTTCACCTGCTCGCCGGCGACACCCCAGGTGTTCTCGTCGGCGACCAGCACGGCCTTGGCATCACCGAAGGTCTTGGTGAAGACCTCGCCGACCTGCCCCAGCACACCGTGGCCGGTCACGATGGCCTTGGTATCCGTGGCGTTCTCAAGGGCCTTGTCGATCAGTTCTGACATCACTGCCTCCATCAAGTCGAGTCGATGGCCCAACGATATCGATCCGTGACCATCACGTCAGGGGTGGGTGACAACGTGCGGCGTGCTGCGGGATTGGTGGCAAAATCGTGCCCATGCCAGCGCCAGCTCCCATCGCCCCGGGCTCCGTCGCCTTCGACTCGATGACGCAGATGCGTACCGAGGTCGAGCAATTCGTGCCCAACGACGACGAGGTGCGCATCGGTGACCCCGCCGAGTCGGTCGAACAGGAATTCTCGGTACGCCGCCGCAACGCGTCGCGTCCCGTGCGGATGGCCTATGGCAAGTCGCTGCGCGACCGGGTGCCGCGCGCCGACCTGGGCCTCTGGACACCCACCGCCCGCACCGAGGACCCCGTCGAACAGATCATCGCCTCGCATGCCGGACGCATCGAACGACTCATCCCGCTGCGGGTGGCGCGCATGACGGCCTCGCCCTACGGCTTCTTGCGGGGGGCGGCGAACGTGGCCGCGAGTGACTCGTCCGTGATGCCCTATTCCGGCATCATGCCGGTGATCTGCGGTGACGCCCACCTGGGCAACTTCGGCTTCTACCGCACCAGCGAGGGCGAACTGGTCATCGACCTGAACGACTTCGACGAGGCCCACCCCGGCCCGTGGGAATGGGACCTGCGGCGTCTCGTCGCCAGCGTCTGGGTCGCAGGTCGCCAGAACGGCCTGCGCGAGGACCAGTGCGCCGAGGCCGTCGCCCAGTGCGTGCGCGCCTACCGCGACGAGCTGCGCCATGAATCGGCGCAGCCGCTGCTGACCAGGGCATTCGCCCGGCTCGATGTCGATCGGCTCAGCGAAACCGTCAGCGAGGAGTCGCTGCGCGACGAGGTCGAACGGGCCACCGCCAAGGCCCGCCGCAAGACCTCTGACCGCGCCCTGCCGAAGCTCACCGAACCCGATGGGAGCGGCCAGCGGCGCATCATCGACGCGCCGCCCATCACCATGCGTTCACCACGGGAGCGCTTCGAGCAGATCGGCGAGGCCCTCGATGACTACCTGACCACGCTGCCCACCCAGTGGGCACGCACCGTGTCGGGCTACACCCTGGTCGACGTCGCCCACAAGGTCGTCGGCGTGGGGTCGGTCGGCTTGCGGGCGTTCATTGCGCTGCTCGAGGGCTCGAGCCCGGACGACGTGCTGTTCCTGCAGCTGAAGCAGGCCAGGCGTTCAGTGCTGGCCCCCTATGTGCACGGCGACACCCCGCTGCACGACCACCAGGGCCGCCGCGTCGTGGAATACCAGCAGGCGCTGCAGACCGCGTCCGACCCGCTGCTGGGCTGGTGCTCGATCGGCGCGGTCGACCCGGCAAACACCCGGCTGACAATGCTGCCGGGCGATGACGGCCCCGAACAGCACTATTACGTGCGCCAGTACCGAAACCTCAAGGGTGCGGTCGTCGTCGACGGTCTGGACGCCCCGGCGCTGGCTGACTACGCCAAGGTGTTGGGCCTGCTGCTGGCGAAGGGGCATGCCCGCACGTCCGGCGCCTCGATGATCGCCGGATACATCGGCAAGTCCGACACGGTGCCGGATGCCTTCGTCCGATTTGCGCAGGCCTATGCCGACCAGACCGAGGCCGACCACGCGGCGATGCTGGCGGCCGTCAAGCAGGGCAGGCTGCCCCAACCAGAGGGTGAGTGAGCTCGTCCAGAATTCTATCGTCGAGAATTCTGTGGTGAACGGCTCAACCTTTCCCGACCGCCGGGCGTGGTGACGGACAGGGAGAGGGGGCAGGCATGAGCCGGGACACCGACGCGAGCTTCGTGCAATTCGTCGACGAACGCAGCGCAGAGCTGTTGCGCGTGGCGATGTACCTGACCGGGCAACGCGACGAGGCCCACGACCTCGTGCAGACCGCGCTCGAGCGCGCCTATTGCAAGTGGGCGAAGCTCGAACCGGGCGGCCAGTTCGGTTACGTGCGCACGATCATGGTCAACGCCCACAACGACGGGCTGCGCCGCGTCATGCGCTGGGGACGAAAGTCAGGCCAGCGAGACCCCGAACGCACCCAGGTAATGAGCGACGGCGAACTGCAGTGGGTCACCCCCGAATCGCGTTCGCCCGAAGCGCTCGTGGTCAACCGCGACCTGCTGCGCCGGGGCCTCGACCGACTGACGGACCGCGAACGGACCGCTGTGGTGCTGAGGTTCTGCGAAGACATGTCAGAGGCTGAAGTGGCCAACCAGATGGGGGTTGCTGTCGGCACCGTCAAGAGCACCGTCTCGCGGGCGCTCGCCAAACTCAGGGTCGTTGCCGCGCCAGCGATGGCCGCCGGCCCCGCCGCACACGAAAGGGGCGAGCGATGAACACGGACGATTTGCGCGATCTGATGCAGGGCAACGGGCCTGGCGACGACCGCCTCGATGGCACCCAGATGCTGCAGTTCGCCAAGCAGGCCCGCACCCGCAGGCGGGTCGTCGCTGGCGGCATGACCGCCGCGGCTGCGGTGACGGCCTTCGCGGTGGCCTGGGGCGCGGGCGCGCTCGGGCGCACCACCGAGACCACGCCGACCTGGGCCGGCACTCCGACCTTTGCGCCGACGACGACCTCGCCGAGTCCCGTGCGGCCGTCGCCGACGACAGCACAGCCGAGCGCGCCGGCGAGCTCGCTGCCCGCGACGTTGCCGACCTCTCAGCAGACCACACGATCCACGACGTCGCAGGGGGCGGTGCTGGGGCTGTGCACGTCGACGACGGCGCTGCCGCAACTGCGCTCGGTGGCCGGGCTGATGGCTGCCGGCCCCGGTGGGCGCCTGTTGGTCACCGCCAGCAGCCGCACTGCGACGGTCACCATCGACAATGTGGTGAAGCTGGAATACACCGTGCCCGACACCATGGGCTACCTCGGTGCCCAGACCGACGGTCGGTTCGTGGTGCTCGCGGTCGCCCACACCGCCAACAGTGACGACATGGCCGCCACGTACTACGTATGGGACTCTCAGGGCAGTGGTGACCCGAAGCAACTGCTCGTCACGCCCCAGTCGGGCACCCTCGAGGTGCGCGACGGCCATGCCCTGATCGCGAAGACGACCACGTCGTCCGAGAAGGCGACAGCAGAGCTGACACTGTTCAACCTCGCGGCCGGCACGAGCACGGTCGTGCACAACGGCGAGTTCGTCTCGGCACACCTGCTGGACGGCGGTCGCTACGTGCTGCTCACCCCGAACGCGGGAGCGGTGAAAATCGCGGGCACCGGGCCGGCGATGCGTTCCGGTGACAAGACGATGTTCCCGCCCTTCGGCAGCAATGGCGACAGTTACGTGTTCTCGGGGGCCAGCAACTCGGCGGGGGCCTGGGTGTGGTCGCCGGCCATGCCGCAGCCGCTCAAGGTCACCGACGCGATGAACACCGACCCCGGCGTGGGACGCAACTTCGCCGTGGTGCGGGCCATGGACAACCAGGGCACCGGCACCTATTATCTCGTCGACCTGCGCACCGGCGGACGGACCACGTTGCCGCCGAGCACGGGCCCCAGCGACGACATCTGGCGCATCACCGCAGACGATGTGCTGGTGCGGGCCCCGGGTCCGGGGGCCGAGGGTGCGGGGGCTGTCATGGATGCGTCCGAGCTGAGGTTGGGCTGTTGAAGTTGGGCTGCTGAGCGGGTGACAGCGGGTGATGCTGGGCGGGGCCATGGATGATGGCCCCGCCCTAGACTCGTCCTGTGGCCGAAGACCAGAGCATGGAACAGATCCTGCGGGCAGGGTGGCGCTCGGTCGCGGCCTACATCAGGTCACGGGCCCGCAGCGGCTGGACCCGCGCACGCGGTGCGCTCGTCCCCAACACCCAGGCGGCCATCTTCGCGACCATCGCATGGTTGATCTGCCGGTATGGGTTAAACGAGCCGCACCCGATCTTTGCGGCGATCGCCTGCTACCTGGCCATGGGGTTCAGCCGCAACCGCCAACCGCGGCGGGTGCTCGAGATCGGCCTGGGTGCCACATTCGGTGTGTTCGTCGGTGAGATGGTCGGGCGGTTCCTGGGGTTCGGCTGGTGGCAATTGCTGTTGATCATGATGGTGACGCCGCTGGTGGCCAGATTCATCGACCGGGCAGACCTGATGACATTCCAGTCGACGATCAACGCGATGGTGGTGGCCTCGATGATCTCGATCGCGGCGGGCGTGCCCGGCCAGAGCGGCATCAGCCGGTGGACGGATGCGCTGATTGGCTCGGGCGTGGCACTGGTGGCGGCACTGGTGTTGCCGCGCAGCATCACGACCCGTCCGCGGCGGTACGCGGCGACGGCGGTGCAGCGGTCGGCCGATGCCCTGGAGGCCATCGGCAAGGGGCTGGTCAAGGGCGACGGGGGCCAAATCCGCTCGGCGGTGGGCCACCTGGCCGTCGTCCGCCACCAGGTGACCGACGGCAGCGCGGCGCAGTCGTCGGCGGCTGACCTGGCGCTGATCAACCCGCGGTTTCGGGGCGACAGGGTTGAGCTGGCCGAGATCGACCGGTTGTTGACGATCACGTCGCGCATGCACACGTCGTTGACGATGCTGACCAGGCAGGCGCGCTCGATGGTGGGCGAACAGGGTGCGGTGCCGGTGCCGGGCAAACTGGTGCTCGAGGTGGCCACGGCGATGCGACACCTGTCGTCGGCGATCGACCACTTCACCAAGCCGGTGCTGGCGCGCAACGAGGCCATGCAGGTGGCGGCCGACCTGACGCCGCTCGAGCTGGCCGCGAAGGGGGACTGGCGCACCACGGCGCTGGTGTCGCTGCTGCGGGCGGTGGTGGTCGACCTGCTGCTGTTGACGGGGCTCTCGCTTGAACAGGCGCGGGCGACGCTGGAGCAGCCGGGGACGCTGGACCCTGATCGGGTGAAGGCGCAGCTGCCCGAGGAACATGGGTCGAGCCTGTGGGGCACGGTGACGATGCCGGCGGTGCAGGTGACGCCGAGCGATCCGGAGGGGTGAGGGGGTGGGCGTTTGGTCCGCGTTTGCCTTTCATAACCAAGTTTGCCTTCGATATGTCGCAGGCAAACTTCGTTAGAAGGGCAACTGGTGGTGTGTGCGGGATTGGGAGGAGTGGGCTCGGGCCCTTGTTTAGGGTTGATGCGAGCCGGATCCGCCCCCTGGGTGCGCGCCGACACCATTGTGTACGCGTCGACACCTGTCGACGGGTGTCGAAGTGCACCCAAGGGTGTCAGCGTGGACGAACAAGGTGTCGGCGGTGGTGCTCGCTGGCGGTGGTGCAGGCCCGAGCTCATGCTCGTCCGGGGTGTGATCGGTGCGCCGGACCCACGACAGCGGCGCAGCTGGTGAAACCAGACAAACTTGCGCTGGTGCAAGTGTTTCGGGCGGTGTGGGTTGATCCGGGCGAAGAACTTGTTCAGGTGCACCATTGTCTGGATGAGGGCTGGTGGACGCGGTGACTGGTGTTGAACGAGCTCGGAAGTCGCACAACCCCAGTGGGGCGGGTGCAGGCAAACACGGGGTGCGGCCCTATTGCCGGTGGCCCTCGACCAACGCCGTCAGCAGCTCGGCGAGTTGTTGCCGCTGGGCGTCGTCGAGCGGGGCGAAGTATTCATCCGAGTCACGCCGTCGTTGGGCGAGCACTGCCGCGGCCAGGTCTCGTCCGGCAACCGTCGGCGTCACGATCACCGCGCGGCGGTCGGACGGGTCAGGTTCACGGCTGACCAGCTCGAGGGCCTGCAGCTGGTCGATCACCTCGGTCGTCGAGCGCGGGGCGATGCGCAGGCGGTCGGCAAGGACTTTCAGGCGCATGCCCTCGTCGTCGTGCATCAGCGTGATCAGCGCGCGCCACTGCGCGGGGGTGATGCCCCAGGGGGCGAGTTGTTCGCTCCACCGGTGTCGAAGCCCCCGGAATGCGCCGTGCAGCAGGGTGCCCAGGTCGGTGGGCTGCTCGGGCGGCACGAGTTCGGCGGGCATGGGCACGGCCCCACGCTACACCAACTTGTCTGTTACCTCATAATGAGGTAACCTCAGTATTGCGCGTGAATCCCTCCGCGCCTTCCCTCTCCTGGAGGTGATGCCTCATGGCAGCCCCATCTTCTTCCGCTCCCGGTGCCGGCGCGAGGGCCGTGTCCGCCGCCGATGTCGCCATCGTGTCCCACGGCCATGGCCCGGGCCGCGTCAGCGCTGCCGACAGGACACAGCTGGCGCAGCACCCCGTCGACCTGCGCCGCATCGCAGCACTGTTCACCCCGCACAAGTTCACGATCGCGCTGGTGGTCGTGCTGATCACGGCGTCGTCGCTGGTCGGGCTGGCCCAGCCGTTCCTGGTGCGCGGCGTCATCGACACCGCGTTGCCACAGCAGAACACCCGCCTGCTCATCATGCTCACTGCGGCGATGGTGCTCGTGGCCGCGCTCACCTCGGCCATCGGCGTGGTGCAGACGTGGCTGGCCACGCGCATGGGGCAGCGCGTCATGCATGGCCTGCGCACGTCCCTGTTCAACCACCTGCAGAAGCAGTCGCTGGCATTCTTCACCCGCACCCGCGGGGGAGAGGTGCAGTCGCGGCTGACCAATGACATCTCGGGCATGCAATCGGTGGTCACCACGTCGGCCACGTCGGTGGCCTCGAACCTGACCACCGCGGTCGCCACCATCGTGGCCATGGTGGCGCTGTCGCCCCGGTTGACGCTGCTCTCATTGCTGGTGCTGCCACCGTCGATCTGGCTCAGCCGCCGCGTGGCGTTGCTGAGGCGTGACATCACTGCCGCGCGCCAGCGTGAGCTCGCCGCCCTGCACACCCAGGTTGAAGAGGGGCTGTCGGTGTCCGGCATCCGGCTCTCGAAGACCCTCGGCAGCACCGGACGCAATGCCGAGCGGTTTGCCGAATCGTCCGAGCGCCTCGTCGGGCTCGAACTGCGCTCGCAGCTTGCCGGCCAGTGGCGCATGGCGACGATGGCGATCGTGTTCGCGGCGATCCCGGCGGCGATCTACCTGGCAGCTGGGTTCCCGGCGGCGTCCGGCGGCATGACGATCGGCACGCTGGTGGCGTTCACGGCTCTGCAGGGCACGATCTTTCGCCCTGTGATGGGCCTGATGAATGTCGGCGTGCAGTGGGTCACGGCCATGGCGCTGTTCAGCCGCATCTTCGAATACCTCGACCTCACCCCCGATGTGGCCGAGCCGGTTGACCCGGTCGCGGTGGACCTCGACGCGGTGCGTGGCGAGGTGCGTTTCGAAGGGGTCGAGTTCGCCTATGCCGACGGTGCGCCGGTGTTGAGTGGCATTGACCTGGTGATCACGGCGGGGACGACGACGGCGGTGGTGGGCCCGACTGGTTCGGGCAAATCGACGCTGGGGTCGCTGGTGCCGAGGCTGTACGACCCGACCGCTGGACGGGTGCTGATCGACGGCATCGACGTGCGCGACATGGCTGGCGAAGACCTGGCGGCGATCGTCGGGGTGGTGAGCCAGGAGACCTATCTGGTGCACGCCACCGTGCGTGAGAACCTGTTGCTGGCAAGGCCGGATGCTGCTGACTCGCAGCTGTGGTGGGCCCTCGAGCTGGCGCGGATCGCTGACCTTGTCGCCGGGTTGCCCGACGGCCTCGACACCGTCGTCGGCGCCCGCGGGCACCGGTTCTCGGGCGGTGAACAGCAGCGGCTGGCGATTGCGCGCACCCTGCTGCGCAACCCGAAGGTGCTGGTGCTGGACGAGGCCACCAGCGCGCTGGACAACACCACCGAGGCCGAGGTGCAGTCGGCCCTGGACAGCTTGGCCGAGGGACGCACCACGCTCACCATTGCCCACCGGCTGTCCACGGTCGAGGACGCCGACCAGGTGGTCGTGCTCGAGGACGGTCGGCTGGTCGAATCGGGCACGGCCGAGCAGTTGCGGTCGGCCGGCGGGGCGTTCGCGCGGCTGGCAGCCCATGAGGTGGAGCTGGAGGCCGCCTGACTGTGGTCCGGCGATTCCGTTCGCCAGTGCAAGAGATGCCGGCCGGGTGGGGTGATGACCTGCATTTCGTGTGTGGGCGCGACGAATGCCGGTGCGGAGCGTTCTTTGGGCTGATCGTTGGTCAATTCAGTACCGTCTGAGGTGCCGGATTGACCAATGATGCCCCTATGAGATGGTCGTGGACGAGCACTGGCGCGGCTTGGCTGCACTCCTGGCGCAAGCGCTACGAGTGCATCCGCGGGGGTCGTCCGGGGTTTCTGGCGGTGCGGTCGCTCTAGTGGGGGCCGACGTGCACAATTGGCACCCATGCCACGAGTGCAGGCCGTCCGGCCGATTCGAGGCGTATTGGTGGCACTGGTGCCACTTGTGCAGGTTTGGGGATCTCGCGGCCGGCGGGGCGTTCGCGAGGCTGGCGGCGCACGAGGTGGGCCAGCTTGAGGCTGCCTGAGGGCGGGGGCTGCGTATCCTGCGCCAGTGCAAGAATTGCAGGCCGGGTGGGGTGATGACCTGCATTTCGTGTGTGGGTGCGACGAATGCCGGTGCGGAGCGTTCTTTGGGCTGATCGTTGGTCAATTCAGTACAGTCTGAGGTGCCGGATTGACCAATGATGCCCCTATGAGATGGTCGTGGACGAGCACTGGCGCGGCTTGGCTGCACTCCTGGCGCAAGCGCGACGAATGCAAGCGCGGGGCTCGTCCGACAACGAACCCCGCGCCCACCCCCGCTGAACCGACGATCTACTTCGTGAACGTGATCGCCTTGAACTTCTGGGTCTGCTCCTTGATGCCCGTCTCGGTCGGGAACCGCTCCACCGAGCTCGCGCCGTAGAACCCGACCACGCCCTCGGTGTTGTCGAGCACGTACTGGGCGTCCTCGGGGTTGGCGATGGGGCCGCCATGGCACAACACCAGGATGTCCGGGTTCACCGACTTCGCCGCATCGGCCAGCTCCTGCACCTTCTTCGCGGCGTCCTCGAGCGTCATCGAGGTCTTCGCGCCGATCGTCCCGGACGTCGTGAGCCCCATGTGTGGCACCAGGATGTCGGCGCCCGCCCCCGCCATCGCCTTGGCCTGGTCAGTGTCGAAGACGTACGGCGAGGTCAACAGGTCGAGCTCGTGGGCCATGCGGATCATGTCGACCTCGAGCCCATAGCTCATGCCCGTCTCTTCGAGATTGGCCCGGAAGACGCCGTCGATCAGCCCCACCGTCGGGAAGTTCTGCACGCCGGCGAAGCCCACCTCTTTCACCTGCTTCAGGAACAGCGGCATGATCCGGAACGGGTCGGTGCCGTGCACACCAGCCATCACGGGGGTGTGCTTGACGACGGGCAGCACCTCCATCGCCATCTCCATGACGATGGCATTGGCGTCGCCGTACGACATCAGCCCGGCGAGCGACCCGCGCCCGGCCATGCGGAACCGCCCCGAGTTGTAGATGATCAGCAGGTCGATGCCACCCGCCTCGGCCGACTTGGCCGAGATGCCGGTGCCGGCGCCGCCGCCGACAATGGGCTTGCCGTCAGCCACCTGCTGGCGGAACTTGGCGAGAATATCTGCACGGTTCATGTGTTTCCCCTTGTCAGTGCTTCTTGATCTTGAAATAGTCGTGGACGACCGGACGCCTTCATGCGCTGGTGATCAACCGGTGCAGGGCCTCTGCCATGGCGCGGCCGAACCCCGGATCGTTGATGTGCTGGTCGAGCTCGTGCACGACCACCGCGGAACCCTCAAGTCCCGCCTTGAGCTCGGCGATCATGTCGGCATTGGCCTCGGGGTCCCAGAACGGCCCACCCTCGATGTCGATGCCCGAGATGCCCCGCAGCGGGATGAACAGCTCGGTCGGCCCCGTCGCGGCCGCCAGCTTGCGGGCGATGCGGCGTCCAAGTTCTGCCATCTCAGCAGGGGTCGTGCGCATCAGGGTGATGGTCGGGTTGTGCACCAGGAAGTTGCGGCCGTCGTACTTGGCCGGCACCTCGTCACGCGGGCCGAAGTTGACCATGTCGAGCGCGCCCAGGCTGACGACCTGGGGCAGGCCCACCTTGCCTGCCTCTTCGAGCCGGTCGGGCCCTGCCGACAGGATGCCCCCGGCCAGGTCGTCGCACAGCTCGGTGGTGGTCAGGTCGCACACGCCGGCAAGCAGGCCGTCGTGCACGAGTTTCTCCATGGCCTGGCCGCCCGTGCCGGTGGCGTGGAAGACCAGCGGTTCATAGCCCAACGCCTCGAGTGTGTGCCGGGCCTCATCGGCCGCCGGTGTGGTCAGCCCGAACATGGTGATGCCGATGTTCGGCTTGTGACCTTCGTCGTGCGGCGCGGCCTGGCGGCGTTCGTAGTCGGTCGCCATACCCGCGATGCCGGCCGCGGCGTTGCCGAACACCTTGGACGAGATCGAGTTCATGCCCGCCACGTCGACGACCGAATACATCAGCGTCGCGTCGACCTCGCCGACGTAGGGCTTCACGTTGCCCGAGGCCATCGTCGAGACCAGCAGCTTCGGGAACCCGACCGGCAGCGCCTGCATCACCGGCGCGGCCACCGACGAGCCGCCCGAGCCGCCGAATGACAGCAGGCCGTGAATACGACCCTCGGACGCCAGCTTCTTGGCCACGGCTGCCGCGCCGGTGCCCATGATGCGCATCATCTCGCCCCGGTCGTGGTGCTCGCGCAGGGCCTCGGGGTCCTCGCCGGCCGCGCGCGCCACCTCGTCCGAGGTGACGTCGGCGATCTTGTGGTGTGAGAACGAACCCACGTCGATGATCAATGTGTCGGCCCCGAGCTCGCGCAGGCGGTCGCGCAGCCAGAGGCATTCCTCACCCTTCGTGTCGAGTGTGCCCAACAACGCCACTGTTGCCATGGGGTACTCCCTTCCTCGTCGTGGGCCCGACGTTAGGCCGGACGAGAGGGCGCTGCTGGACCAATTCTGGTGGAATGGTCCAATCTGATGAACGGATTGGCAAGCTGGGGGTCATGGCCACCACCCGCATGGACTCAGCGGTGCTCAGCCGCCTGCTGCAATCGTGGACGGATGAGGCATCGGCGCTGCCCGAAGCGCTGGCGGCGGCGATGATCGGGTTGGTCGATGATGGACTCGTGCCGCCCGGGATCACCCTGCCGCCGCAGCGGGAACTTGCCGCAGTGCTGGGCGTCTCGCGCGGCACGGTCGCCGCGGCGTATGTGGCGTTGGGCGAACGCGGGTACCTGATCGCGCAGCAGGGCTCGGGCACGCGGGTGCGGTCAGGCCGGGTGGCGTCGAAGCATGTGGGTGAGGGGCGGTTCTTCTCGTTCACGAATGCCCCGGCGGAGGTGATTGACCTGTCGACGGGGGCGTTGCCGGCCTCGGCGGTGGCGCGGCGGGTGCTGGCGTCGGGTCCGCCGCCCGACCTGGCGCACTACCTGAGCACAGACGGGTACTTCCCGGCCGGGTTGCCGGTGCTGCGGCAGGCGATCGCCGAGCAGCTGACCCGCGACGGCCTGCCGACGGTGCCACAGCAGGTGCTGGTGACCGCGGGTGGGCAGCAGGCGACGTCGCTGGCGGTGCGCCACCTGATCAGCAGTGGCGACCTGGCGCTGGTCGAAGACCCGACCTTTCGTGGCGCGATCGAAGCGCTGCGTGCGTTCGGGGCGCATGTCGAGGCGGTGCCCCTGCGACGAGGGGTGATGGACGTCGAATTGCTCCGGCGTGCGGCAACACGTCGTCCGGCGATGATCTATTGCCAGACGGGCGTGCACAACCCCGTGGGGTCAACGGCCGCGATGCCCGCACGTCGCGAGCTGGCGGCGGTGTTGAACGTGATCGGCGCGCCAGTGGTCGAGGACTGCTGCAGCTATGACCTCACCAGGCGTGGGGGACCGGCGCGGACACTTGTGGGGTTGGTCGACCCGGAGTTGTTGATCAGCATGGGCACGCTGTCGAAGCTGTTCTGGGGCGGGTTGCGGGTCGGCTGGATGCGTGCGGCGGAATCACGGGTGCGCGCGGTCGTCGAACTGCGCAAGGCGGCCGACCTGGCCACCTCGGTCGTCGACCAGCTGTATGGGGTGGCCATGCTGCGCCATGTGGACGACGCGAGGGCCGAACGACGCGGACAATTGGGGCGCCAGCTGGCGGCGACCGAACAGGTGGTGCGCAGGTTCTTTCCGGGGTGGACATGGTCGTCCCCGGCCGGTGGCACCGGGCTGTGGATCGACACCCACGCCGACGCGCAGGCGCTGGCCGAGCGGGCGAAGAGGGTCGGGGTGAAGCTGGTGGCCGGGCCGAGCTTCTCAGCGCACGAGGGCCAGCGGACCATGCTGCGGCTGCCGGTGTGGCATGAGCCGGAACAATTGGCGCAGGCGCTGGGGCGGTTGGGGTGAGGGCTCGGTGCTGACACACCTGCACTCCTGGCGCCAGCGCCGCGAGTGCAGCCGCGGGGACCGTCCCGGGGAGGCCCTGGCTTGCACACGTGGCGCCCATGTCGCGTGTGCAGCTCGTACTGCTGATTCGGGGTGTATTGGTGGCGCTGGTGCCACTTGTGCAGGTTTGGGGGGCTCGGCGTTGCCCGGTGTCGGCCCGAAATCGTTGCGCCGGGGCAAGGATTTCGGGGTGTTCGGGCTGGTGGAGGCGAAATCGTTGCGCTGGTGCATGTTGTTGGGCGCGGGTGGACGGGCATGGGCCCGGCCGCGTGCTGACACACCTGCGCTCCTGGCGCCAGCGCCGCGAGTGCAGCCGCGGGGACCGTCCCCGGGACGCCCTGGCTTGCACACGTGGCGCCCATGTCGCGTGTGCAGCTCGTTTGACTGATTCGGGGGGTATTGGTGGCGCTGGTGTCACGTGTGCAGGTTCCGGGGCTGGGGCGAGGATTGGGTGCCCCACGTCCGTTCACCAACCCCGGCCCCAACCGCTCAGCACCCTCTGAATAGGATTGCCGTATGACCCGTCCGCTCACGCGCCAGCAACGGCTCGTCGACCTGGCCGAGTACGTGCTCGAAGCCGGTGCCGTGCCGATGCGTGAGCTCGCCCAGCAGTTCGAGATCTCGCGCATGACGGTCTATCGCGATGTCGCCGAACTCGAGCGGGCCGGGGTCGTGTACTTGCGCCAGGGTGAGGCGGTGGCCGGCGCGTCGTCGTTCACCGAGACCACGAATGCGTTCCGCAGCACGCTCAACCGCGACGCGAAGATCGCCGCCTGCCGGGCCGTGTGCCGGCTGCTGCGTCCGGGGTCGACCGTCATGCTCGATGACTCCTCGACAGCGCTGTTGCTGGTGCCGATGCTCGCCGATCTGGCGCCGATGACTGTGATCACGCACTCCCAGGCGGCGGCGAATGCGGTGGCGGCGCATCCGCAACTGAGGCTGTTCGTCACCGGCGGCCGCTACCGGGCATCGTTCGAGTCCTTCCTGGGCGAGGCCACCCTCAGCGCCTTGCGCCAGGTCAGCGCCGACGTCTGCATCATGTCGGTCACCGCCATCAGCCAGGGCATCGCCTACCACCCCATGGAGGAGAACGTCGCCGTCAAGCGGACGATGATGCGGCAGGCAGACCGCAGCATCCTGATCGTCGACGGCTCCAAGTTCGGCCACCGGGCCACCCATCGCGTTGCCGACCTGTCGGAGTTCGACCACGTCGTCATCTCGGGCCAGGTGCCACCGGGCGAAGCCGCGGTGCTCAACGAGCCCAACGTGATGGTGATACAGGGCTGATAGTTGTCACACGCGAGGCTGATACTTGCGGTCACAGTAGGCCGTTTGTCGTCCCAACACGGCGTCACCAACGCCTGCCAAAGCCGGTGTGGCTAGGCTATTCATTCAGCTCAACGAGTATCACGACCGTCCCGTTCTGTCCTGAGGCCCCCGGTTAGAGTGAACCCATGGAGCACGGAGTGAAACTCTCATCTGGCCAGGTATTGCCGCCCGTGACGTTCGGCACCTGGAAGCTCGACGACACTGCCGCCGAGCAGGCCGTCCGCGATGCGGCCACCGAGGGCTACCGGGCCTTCGACACCGGCCAGCGCTACCACAATGAGGCCGGTGTCGGCGCCGGCATGCGCACCGCGTCGGTGCCGCGCGAACAGCTCATGGTCACCACCAAGCTGCGCGGCGGCGACCATGGCGCCGAGCAGGCCGAGCGTGCGTTCAAGGCCAGCTTGCGCAACCTTGGGCTCGACTACGTCGACCTCTACCTGATCCACTGGCCGCTGCCACGGCTGGGCCTCTATGTCGAGACCTGGCAGGCCCTGCACGAACTGCGCGACCAGGGCCTCATCCGGACGATCGGTGTCTCGAACTTCACCGCCGAGCACATCGACGCGCTCATCGCCGCCACCGGTGAAGCACCCGCGGTCAACCAGGTGGAATGCCACGTCGGCTGGCGGCAGGACGCCCTTCGCCAGCAGATGGCTGACCGGGGCGTGGTCGTCCAGTCGTGGGGTGCGATCGGGCGTGGCAAGGGCCTGCTCGAAGACGGACGACTGCAGCAGGTGGCGGCCCAGCACGGGGTGAGCCCCGCGCAGGTGGCCATGCGCTGGGCATGGCAGCAGGGCGTGCCGGTCATCGCCAAGTCGGGCAACCCCGAACGCCGACGCCAGAACCTCGACCTGGACAGCTTCATGCTCACCGATGACGACATGGCGCTGCTCGCCACGTTCGAGCAGGTGCGCATCGGCAAGGACCCGGACGTCGACGAAGAGTACTGATCCGGGCCCCACGCGTCGTCCACCCCCAACCACCAACCGCGTCACCACAGAAAACCCCGCCACCAACACCGTCATGGAGGACAACATGAGTGGAACCCAGATTCGCCTGCAGCAGCTGTTCAACGCCGAGAGCGGCCGCTCGTTCATCACCGCCTTCGACCACGGCCAGTCGCTGCCGATGCCGGCCACCTCGGGCCACCCCATCACGCTGCTCGAGAAGATCATCGAGGGCGGCCCCGAGGGCGTGCTGGTCAACCCCGGCATCCTGCGCCAGGGCGCGCACCTGTTCGCGCGCCGTGGCGCCCCCGTCCCGGTGCTGCGCGCTGACTGGTGCTTCCTGGACGAGAAGGACAAGAACGAACTGGGCGAGCGCTACCGCGTGCTGACCAGCCCTGCTGAGGCCCTCGCGCTCGGCGCCGGCGCCATCTGCATGTACCTGATCTACCGCCCCACAGACGGCGGCATGTTCGCCGACAACGTCAACGCCGTGGCCAAGGCCGCCCAGGAGGCGCGCCGCGTCGGCATCCCGCTGATCGTCGAGGGCACCCTGTGGGGCCTGCGCAACGTGGACCGCAAGGACCCCGAGTCGCTCGCCACCGTCAACCGGATCGCCGCCGAGATGGGTGCGGACGCCATCAAGACCGAGTACACCGATGCCGAGACCATGCCGCGCATCATCGAGACCGTGGGCGACATCCCGGTGCTGACGCTGGGTGGTGCGAAGGGTGACGAGCAGGCCGTGCGCGACGCTGCCTCCGGTGCCATCAAGGCCGGCGCGAAGGGCCTGATCTTCGGTCGCAACGTGTGGAACACTGACGACGTGGTCGCCACCACCAAGGCCCTGACCGCCATCACCCACGCACCCCAGGAGGCTTGATCATGAAGGCTGCCATCTTCAAGGGACCGGGCGAGCTCGCGCTCGAAGAGGTCGCCGACCCGACCGTTGGCCCCGGTGAGGTGCTGTACAAGGTCGGCGCGAACACCGTGTGTGGCACCGACCTGCGCATCCTGCGTGGTGAGAAGTCCAAGGGCATCGACCGCGGTGTGATCCTGGGTCATGAGATCGCCGGTGAGGTGGTCGAGGTCGGTGCCGGTGTCACCAACTACAAGGTCGGCGACCGGTTCGCGGTGATCCCGTCGGTGACGTGTGGACGATGCTGGTTCTGCAAGCACGGCGAGGAACATTTCTGCGAGCAGGTCGACCTGTTCGGCTACCGCATCAATGGGGGCCTCGCCGAGTACGGCGTGCTGCCCGCCCGGGCCGTTGAGCGCGGCAACGCGATCGTCTCGCACAGCGCCGACCTGCCGTTCGAGCACATGGCGCTGATGGAGCCGCTGTCGTGCGTGCTCAACGGCCGCGAGAACTACCAGCAGCAGTTGGGCGACACGGTGGTGGTGATGGGCGCGGGGCCGATCGGCCTGCTGCACACCGCACTGGCCCGCATCGGCGGCGCGAGCAATGTCATCGTCTCGGACTTGTCGGCGGAGCGGCGTGAGATCGCCCTGGGGCTGGGCGCGACCCATGCGGTCGACCCCACCCAGCAGCCGCTGGGCGACCTCGCCCGCGACCTCACCGGCGGGCGTGGGGCCGACGTGGCCGTCATCTGCATCGGCCGCGGCGAGTTGTTCGTCGACGCCCTGAACCTCGTCCGAAAGGGTGGACGCGTGAACGCGTTCGCCGGGTTCAAGGCCGGCGGCTCGGTGGAGTTCGACCCGAACCTGATTCATTACGGCGAGATCGATGTGACCGGCACGTCGAACTCGCGGCGTGATCATGGCGAGGCGGCGATGCGACTGCTGGAATCGGGTGTGCTGGATGCATCGAAGATCGTGACGCACCAGTTCTCGCTCGACCAGGTGGTCGAGGCGATCGAGTTCACCGGCAGCGGCCAGGGTGTGAAGGTGGCCGTCAAGCCCTGATTTCGGGTTGCTCGGTGTGGTTGGGCAGTTCGGTGTGGTCGGGTAGCTCGGTGTGGTCGGGTTGCTCCGCGAGTTCTGGTCGTGGGGGTGTGCGCAGCTGCGGTTCGGTGAGCCACGAATCGCTGGCCTGCGCGCGTCCCCAGGCCCAGGCCGCGGGCGACCACAGCGCGGTCGCGGTGCCCGCCGCCAGCAATGCGCCACCGAGGACGTCCATGGGGAAATGAGCTGCGGCGTACATGCGCGACAAGCCCATCAGGGCCACCACTGCCACGCCGACCCAGACCATCCAACGACGTCGCAGGCCCCACATGGTCAGGGCGAACAGCACGAAGATGGTGATCGAGGTGGCGAAGCCCGTGTGCCCACTCGGAAAGCTGGCGATGTCGTGGTAGACGACCACCGGCTCGAGTGATGCCGGTGGACGTTCGCGGGGCAACAGCTTCTTGGCGAAGTGGCCCGGCAGCCAACCCAGGCCCGGAATGAGCACGGCCAGCAGGGCCATGACGAAACGTCTGGTCAGGGCGAGCGCGGTGGCCAGCGCGGCCAGGAACCACGGCACCACCTTGGGGCCGCCGAGCAGTTCGAGGGCCTCGGCGACGAACGACAGCGCGGGGGTGCGGATGCCCTGGAACCACTGCAGCACGCGCAGTTCGCCCGTGGCGGTGGCGGAGAGGTCGTGGCCCAGGATGCCCAGCAGCACCCCGGCGGCCAACATCACCAGACCGACCGGTACCAGTGCGGGGTGGGTGCGGGCCGTGGCGGGCACAACACCGGATTGCGGGCGTGGCATAACACTCATCCCAAAAAGGTAGCGCCATCTCTGGTACCCATGGCGTATGAGCGTCGAGCAAGAGGTCCGGCGGGCCTCCAACCATCCGGTCGTCACCTACGGTGCGCGCGTGGGCTATGCCGCGAGCGGGGTGCTGCACCTGTTGCTGGGTTGGCTGGCGTTGCGGCTGGCATGGGGCAGCTACGGCGGCGAGGCCGACCAGGCGGGGGCGTTCGAGACCTTGCGCGGATCGGGTGCCGGGTTGGTGCTGCTGGTCGTGCTGGCGATTGGGTTCGTGCTGCTGGGCCTGTGGAACCTCATCGAGGCGGCGCTGACCCGGGAAGGTGCAGGTACCCGCGTGAAACATGTGGCGAAGGGGCTCACCTATGCCGCGATGACGTTCGGCGCGCTCAGCGTCGTCGCCGGCAATGACGAGTCGAGCGCCGGCCAGAGCCGGGACCTGACCGCCCGACTGCTGTCGAGCGGGGCGGGGGTGGCTGTGGTCGTGGTCATCGGGGTGGTCGTGCTCGGTGTGGGCGGCTACCACGTGTACAAGGGGGTCGCGAAGAAGTACCACGACGACCTGCGCGAGAACCCCGGCCGCGTGGTCGAGGTGTTGGCCACCGTCGGGTACGTCGCGAAGGGTGTGGCGCTGGTGGTGGTCGGCGGATTGTTCATGGCGGCCGCGCTGACCCATGACCCCGAGAAGGCATCGGGCATGGACGGTGCCCTGCGCACCCTGATGGGCGTGCCGTGGGGCCAGGCCCTGGTGACACTGGTGGCCGTGGGTCTGGTCGCCTACGGGTTGTACTCGTTCGCCCGGGCGAAGTACGCCCGGGTGTGACGGGCCCGCGGGGTGGGTGACCCCCGCGGACCCGGCAGCCGTGGGCCCTCAGAGCTGGTCTGCCGGCTCATCGCTGTGGGGGACGGAGCGGCGGAACTCGGCGTAGACCAGGGCTGACATCTCGTCGAACTCCGCGGCCATGCTGCGGAGTCGTGGCCCGGAGAGCACCTGCCAGTCGATGTCGCTGATCGCCGACACCAGGCCATCCCCGATCGAGACCAGCCGCGGCCCGACGTCGTAGTTGATCCGGTTGATCGCGCGCAGCAGGTCGTCGGGGTTGATGGTGGTCATGAGCTGCCACGTGCGCGAGAGCCGCAGACTGTCCGAGTTGCGTAGCACCGAGGCCTGGTAGTGGCCGAACTCGCCATCAATCGTCCAGTGGAAGAGGTCCTGGTCATGGCGGACGGCCGATTCGCCCAGCACCTCCTGCACCAGGGAGGCGACGAGGTGAACCTTGCTGAGCAGTTCGGCATCTTCCTCCCCAGCGTCATCATCCGGGCAGTGCCACACCAGGAACGAGGGTGCCGGCACCCCGATCACCTCGCGGAAGTAGCGGCCCACGACTTCGGCAACGTCGGCGCACCGGCTCCAGTCGAAGGTGCCCTGGTAGTGCCCCATGCCCTCGGCGTGCAGCCCCAGGTCGTTGCGCACCGTGGCCATCTGGGCCCGGCTCAGCTGGTATCGGGGGGCCACCTCGGCGTTGCGGTTGACTTCGAGGGTGACCTCGTCATCGTCCGGGTAGACCCTCAGGATCGCGAACGGGCCACGTTCCGTGTCGTCGTGTTCATCCCCGAGCCCGACGTGCCAACTGGCCATTTCGGGCCTGGCGAGCTGGCGTGCCAGCTCGAGGTGAAAATCGTGCCACTGCTCGTCGAGCATGGCATCGAAGTTGAACTGCGGTGAGTCCACTGCCCCTCCTGTGTGTCGACCCTGAAACCAAGCTACGGAGGGGGTCTGACATTTTTCTGCGCGGCTTTGACAGGGGCGCGTGTCGCTGCGCCGGTGGGCTCGAGGGCGGGGCGTATCGTCCGCCCGTCGGGTTGACCAGAAACCGGCAGGCCTGGCCCGGTAGCGGCATCAGAGGGTCGCCGGGCTCGAAGCCTGCCGGGTTCTGGACACCGGGGCGCCAGGCCCCAACCTTGGTCGATCCGCCCACGGTCTGAGGTGTCGGATCGACCAGAAATCCCCCTGGCAAGCCACCACCACAGCTCGCCGCACGCCCGCGATACCGTGATGTCACGCAAAGCCGCAGTCACCGAACACGGGAGGGGGAGCCATGGTTGACCACCCGGGACGGCCGGTACGGCCCAACAGCAAGCAGCAACGCCTCGTGGCCCTGGCGCAGCACGTGCTCGAGCGCGGCGCCGTCCCCATCGCCGACCTGGCCGAGTATTTCGGGGTCACGAAAATGACCGTCTACCGCGACATCACCGAACTCGAGGGCTCAGGGGCGCTGTTCCTGAGGCATGGGGTCGCCGTCGCCAGTGCCTCGTCCTTCACCGAAACAGCGCACAACTTTCGGATCGCGCTGCATGCCGATGCCAAGACCGCCATGTGTGGTGCGGTGCGGGGGCGCATCCGTCCCGGCTCAACCGTCTTCATGGACGACTCCTCGACGGTCATCCCCCTTGTCGACATGCTGGCCGAGCAGGCGCCGATCACGATCATCACCAACTCGCAGGCCATCGCCGAAAGTGCCGCGCGCCACCCCGAACTGCGGCTGTTCGTGGTGGGCGGCGCCTATCGGCCCACGTACAACTCCTATGCCGGCGAATCGACCATCGCCGTGCTGCGCACGCTCACGGCCGACTTCTGCGTGATGTCGTCCACGGCCATCAGCAACGGCATGCTCTACCACCCGATCGAAGAGAACGTCGCGATCAAGCGGACGATGATCGAGCGGTCGCGGCGGTCCTTCCTGCTCGCTGACGCCTCGAAGTTCGGGCACCGGGCCACCCACGAACTGGGCCGGGTCAACGACTTCGACCTGCTGGTCATCGCGGGCAGCCCCGACCCGACCGAGCTGGCTGAAGTCGCCATCGAGACCGTAACAGTTTGAGTGTTACTCTGCTGCGAGCAAATGTGATACCTGTGACACGCCACTGTTGCGACGATCAGTCAACCCGGCTGTGGTCAGCTGATTTACCCAGCGGCAAGACGTAACACCAGCATCAATCAGCGCTGTTTCAGAAGTGCCATAGTTGTTCCCATCGCATCAAGGCGATCCTGAGTTCAAGGGGGAACATCATGGCGGAGACCCCGCAAGACCTGCGGCGTGACCGGCTCGAGGCGACTCGCGCGGGTTATGACGTGGTGGTTGTCGGCGGTGGCGTCAACGGTTGTGGCATCGCCTGGGATGCGGCCCTGCGCGGCCTGCGGGTGCTGCTCGTCGAGAAGGGCGACATCGGTTCGGGAACCTCGTCGTGGTCGAGCAAGATGATCCACGGCGGCCTGAAATACCTCGAGAAGTACGACGTGGGCCTCGTCCGCGAGTCGCTGCGCGAGCGCGAGTGGCTGCTGAAGGCGGCGCCGCACCTCGTCAAGGAATTGCGCTTCATCATCCCGTTCTACAAGAACAACGCCCACTCCGACGCCATCCTGGCCCTCGGCATGGTCGCCTACGACATCCTGAGCTTCGACAAGTCGCTGAAGCGGTTCAACCTGATGAACCGCGCCCAGATCCTCAACCGCGAGCCCGGGCTCAATCCCGAAGGCCTCACCGGTGGGGCCGTGTATTCCGACGGCCAGGTCAACTATGCCGAGCGCATGACCTGGGAGGTCGCCGAGGCCGCCAAGGGCGCGGGGGCCGAGGTGCTCACGCACGTGCGTGCGCTGAAGCTCAACCGCGAGGGCGGCAAGGTCACCGGCGTGGTCGTCCGCGACGAGATCGACGGCACCGAATTCACCGTACCCACCCGGTTCGTGGTCAATGCGGCTGGGCCGTGGATCGACCTCGTCTGGCAGAACAATGATGAGCTGAAGCTGCCGCGCATGAACGGCGGCACCAAGGGCACGCACCTGGTCGTTGACCCGTTCCCGGGGGCACCCAAGGATGCCTTCTACTACGAGTCGGTCGACGCCCGCCCCATGATGGTCATCCCCTGGATGGGTCGTTACCTGCTGGGCAGCACTGACATCCGCTTCGACGATGACCTCGACATGGCCGCGGCCACCCAGGACGAGTTTGACTACATCCTCAGCGAGACCAACAAGGTGCTGCCCGGTGCCCACCTGACGATGGACGATGTTCACTACTCGTTCACCGGTGTGCGACCGCTGCCATATGCGGACGAGGCATCGGACGTCTCTGACATCACCCGACGCCATGACATCCGCCAGCACGCCGGCATCGACGGGTTGTACACACTGGTCGGTGGCAAGCTGACCACCTTCCGACAGGTGGGTGAGGATGTCGTCGACCTGCTCGCCAAGCGCATGCACATCAAGCGCAAGTCGGTGACCCACTCGCTGTGCCTGCCCGGTGGCGGACGCAGCGACCTTGCCCAGCAGCGCCGCGAACTGAACCGCTTCGACCTGCCGGCGCACATCCTCGACCGCCTCGCCGACCTCTACGGCACCCGGGCGGCCGACCTGGCCCAGTTCATCGTGAACAGCGACGAACGCCGCCAGGTCATTCACCAGGACTTCGGCCTGACGGTCGGTGAAGTCGAATGGGCCATCACCCGCGAAGACGCGTACCGGCTCAGTGACGTCATTGCCCGCCGGACGATGATCGGCGTCGAGAACGACCTCGGCGTCTCAGCCCTCGACGCGATCGCCGATGTGTGCACGCGCGTCCTTGGTTGGAGCAACGAACGCCGCGAGGCCGAAGTTGCGGCGTACCGCCACTACATCACCCGTTTCACCCCCTGGAAGGAGGCCCAGGCATGAGTGGACAGGAACTCGTCCTCGGCGTTGACATTGGCCTGACCGGTATGAAGGTGGTTGCCTTCAACCTGCGCGGGGAGCCCGTGCACGAGGCCCGCGAGACCTCACCGCAGGAAATCCCGCACCCGCACTGGGTCGAGCGCGACGGCCGCGAGTACTGGGCGCTGTTCTCGCGCATGATGCGCGCCGTCACGACCAAGATCGACAATGCCGGTGACACGGCCATCTCACTCGCGCTGTCGGCTCACGGTGACGGCGGCTGGCTGGTCGATGAAGAGGGTGACGCGGTGCGCCCTGGCATCCTCTCGCTGGACTCGCGGGCCATTGACGAAGCGGCGGCGCTGAACGCGTCCAGCTTCGACGACCTGCTGCGCGAGACGGGGCAGGGTGTCGGGCCGGCATCGCCCGGTGTCATCCTGCGCTGGCTGAAGGACAACGAGCCCGAGAACTACGCCAAGGCGCGGTGGTTCATCTATGCCAAGGACTTCTTGCGCATCAAGCTGACCGACTCGGTCGGCACCGACCTGACCGAGGCCAGCACGGCGTTCACCGACGTCAACACCCAGGAGTACACCGACGAGGCCTTCAGGCTGTACGGCGTCGAGGAGTACAAGGACCGCGTGCCGCCCATCAACGATGCCACCGAAGTCATCGGCACGGTCACCAAGCTGGCCCACATCGCCACGGGTCTGCCCGAGGGCCTGCCCGTCGTCGCGGGTCTGCATGACGTCGATGCCGGCGCCATCGGCGCGGGTGCGGTGCGCCCTGGCCAGTTGGCCGTGATGGCGGGCACCTGGAGCATCAACGAAGTCATCTCTGACAAGCCCAAGCTTGGCAAGGAGTGGTTCTGCCGCGCCTTCGTCGAGAAGGGCACATGGATGAACATGTCGATCTCGCCGGCCAGCTCGGCGAACCTGGAGTGGTTCGCGACCACGCTGTGCCAGGCCGACCTGGATGGGCGCACCCGAGCGGGCATGGACCCGTACGGGTTCATCGATGAAGAGATCGCCCAGACCAGCGATGACGACGACATCGTGACGTTCCTGCCGTTCCTGTACGGCAACCCGATGAACATCGACGGCCAGGCCACGTTCGCGGGGCTGCGGGCGTGGCACAAGCGCGGCCACCTGCTGCGCGCGGTCTATGAGGGCATTGCGTTCAACCACCGCATCCACTGCGACCCGCTGATCGAGGCCTTTGGTGTCACCGACATCTTCGTGGTGGGCGGCGTGACCCGCTCGTCGATCTGGCCGCAGATGTTCGCTGATGCGATGGGCAAGCCGATCCGGATTCCGGTGAAGGCCGAGGGCGGTGCGCTGGGCACGGCCATGGTGGCCGCGGTGGGTGCGGGCAAATTCGCCAACCTCGCCGAGGCCTATGAGGCGATGGGCAGTGAGACCCAGGTGATCGAGCCGACGCCTGAGGGCACCGCGCGGATGCAGCACCGCTTCGAGCGGTTCATGGAGCAGATCGAGGCCCAGAAGTCGTGGTGGGAGTCGGCCAAGCACTGACGCCCGTGAAGTGCTGGTGACCAGAACCCGGCAGGCTTCGTCCGAATGCGGCAGCAGAGTGTCGTTGGGGATGAAGACTGCCGGGTTCTGGACAGCCGGGTTCAGGACAGGCGCGGGCTCAGGCCACCGACAGCCGGATCTCGTTGTTCCAGGGGTCGAGCGTGCTCAGGGTGCGCCCGTCGAAGGTCGCCGCCCGGCCCGCGAACGTCAGCCGCTCGTTGACCTTCGCGATCTCTTCGTCGGTCGGCACCAGGATGTCGACCACGCCCATGCCCAGCGTCTTGGCGCGGGGGCCGGCGCCGCGGGAGTTCCAGACGTTCATGGCCATGTGGTGGTGGTAGCCGCCGGCAGAGACGAACAGCGCCTGGTTGCCCAGCGCTGCGGTCTCGTCGAATCCGAGGGCGTCCACATAGAACGCCCGCGCCGACGCGACATCGCCCACCTGCAGGTGCACGTGGCCCAGCTCGGCCTCGGTGGGTGCAATGCGATCGAGGTCCAGGCCACCCAGGTGGGTATTCACGAAGTCGACCGGGTCGATGTATTCGGTGGTCATGTGCACCTGGTTGTTGTTCCAGAGCCACTGGTCGCGGGGGCGGTCGTGGTACAGCTCGACGCCATTGCCCTCGGGGTCGGTGAAATAGAAGGCCTGTGACACATGGTGGTCGCCGGTGCCGGTGTAAGTCTCGGGGTAGCGCTGGAACATGCTCAGCAGCGTCATCGCCAGGTTCGGCAGCTGGTCATAGACGACCGCAGTGTGGAACAGCCCGGCCTCGTTGCGCCGCGCAGGGCGCAGGTCTTTCGACTCGCTCAGTCGCACGATCGGGGTGCCGCCGTGGCCGAGCACGACCGCTCCGGGCTCATCGGTGAGTGGTTCGAGCCCGACCCCCTCGGTGTAGAAGGCGAGCTGGGTGGCCATGTCTCGCACGCGCAGTTCGAGCCGGCCCATGTGGGTTTCGGCGGCGAGGTGGGTTTCGGCGGCGAGGTGGGTTTCGGCGGCGAGGTGGGTTTCGGCGGCGAGGTGGGTTTCGGCGGCGAGGTTGTGGTCGGTGGCGGGGGAGGCCTGCGAAGTCATACCCTCAGCATAAATTGAATGTTCAACTAATTCAAGCGGGGGTCGCGTGGGTCAACCGCGGTGGCGTGGGTGGGCGGACGAGCATGGGTCGGGCTCGATGCCACAAGCCCGAACCTGCACAACTGGCACCAGCGCCACATGCACACCCCGAATCGGCCGAACGACCTGCAATCGTGACATGGGTGGCACTTGTGCAAGTCGGGCACGTCATCCGGACGAGCCCAGCGGCCGCACTCGCGTCGCCGGGGCCAGGGGTGCAGGTCGTCGGCACCGAGCCGGGCCCATGCTCGTCCACGCCCGCCCCGAAACTCAGGCCCCGGTCGCTGCCTGGTAGACCGTTACGCCGAGCAGCAGCACGCCCAGGGCCAGCCACAGGAAGGCCGTGTACTGCATCGGAACCCAGAACAGGGTGTGCCGGTTGCGCAGCCGCTGCTCGAGTTGTGCTTCTTCGGTGGCGAGCAAGTGCCCGGCCTGGGCCTGGGCCTCCTGATAGGACGAGGGCATCGGGTAGCCCGGCGCCAGCTGGAACCGCCCCTGCTGCACGAGGGCCTCGACCTGCTGGCGTCGCCCGGCCATGTGGGTCCGGGCCTCAGTCAGGGGCCGCTGCTTGTTGAAGTACTTGCCGACGAACCACGTCGCCACGCCGCCCAGCAGCAGCCCGACGCCGACGAACGCGGTGAAGTACGGGTCCTGCACCTGCAGCGTCGACGCCAGGCCCACCATGAGCCCGGCCCCGAGCAGCGGCATCAGCACCGCGAGGATTCCCCAGCCTGCCCAGATGATCATGGGCGCCAGCCTAACGAGTCGGGGTGCGGCCCTCACACCACCTTGATGAGCCCCCGCGCCCCACGCTCGGCATCGACGAACGCGTGGTTCACGAACGTGTACGTACCCGGTTCACGCAGCACCATCTCGACGAACCCGCCCTGCGCCGGGGCCAGGTCGAGCGCCTGCGCGCCAGCGGTACCGCCCGGCCCGCCCGAGCGCAGCAGATAGGCACCCTCTTTGTAGACCGTGTCGAACTGTGCCCCGACCACGTGGAACGAGCAGCCGCGCGACGGCCCCGCCGCCAGCACCCACAGTCGCACCCTGTCACCGGCAGAGGCCTCCAGTGGCGCGTGCACGTACTGGTTCGCATGCCCGTTCCACATCACCAGGTCCGGGTCTTCGGCCGCGATCCTGTCGGTGTCGACGCTGCCGTCCGTGCTGATGTAGGCGTCCTGCTGCACCAACAGGTATTCCCGGTCAACCTTCGCCAGCCCCTCGGGCGGGACGACGACCGCACCGTACATGCCGGCCGCCAGGTGCGCCGACATCGGCATCGTCGAGCAGTGGTAGAGCCAGATGCCGGTCCTGTTCACCGTGAACGTGTAGTCCAGCGATTCGCCCGGCGGGATGGTCCGCATCACCGCATCTGGGCTGATGTCACCCGCATGGAAGTCGATCGAATGCCCCATCGTGCCGTCATTGCGCAGGTGGGCCGCGATGCGGGTGCCGCGCGCCACCACCACCGGCGGGCCCATGACCCGCCCGTTGTAGGTCATCGCCTTCAACTGCACACCGGGCGCCACCTCCTGCGAGGACTCCTGCACCACCAGCGGCAAGTCGAGCATGCCGGTGACGGCCCTGGGCAGCACTGCATCGCGAATCACGTAGTCAGCCCCGGGTGCCGCGGTCAGGTCAATCGTGGTTGCCGTGGCCGCCGCATCGGTCTGCACGTGAAAGACCATGCCCATCGCCTTGTGTCCCACGATGGTGCACCAGCCCTCGACCGGCCCCGGGACGACCCCCAGGTCGACATCGGCACGCTGGTGCGGGGCCAGTCGGCCGGTGGTGGCACCGCCCTCGAAGTACAGGTCATGCACCTGCGTGGGGTCGTTGTTGACCACGTGCAGCACGAGCCGGTCACCCGGCGCCACCACCACATGGTCGGGGATGAACCGCATGCCCTCGGCCGAAATGTCCGCCTCGACCGTGCGGCCCGTGGCCGGCACCTCAGCCTGCCGTCCGCCACTGGACCGGTCGCCGTCGAGCAGCACGACCGCCGCGGCCACACCCGCCAGGCCGATGCCGGCCCCCAGCAGGTCGCGCCGACCAGGCTTGTCGGCCTGCAGCCGCTCACGTTCGGCAGGTGTCAGCGGCGGGGGCAGCGCACCGTCCTGCTTGGCGGCCATCTCGCGACGGAACGTGCGCACCATCGCGATCATCAGCGGCACGAACGACGCGAGCCCGATGAACACGAGCAGCGACGTCACGACCAGCGCCCACGAGTTCTCGACGAGCAGGTAGGCCAGCAACCCTGCGTTGACCAGCGTGACCCGCAGCCCGGCGCCGCGGCCGATGACGTCGTTCATGGCCCGCACGACGCTGGGGCCACCACCCATCACGACCGGCATCAGGTATGACATCGCGCCCAGTACGAGTTGCACCAGCCCGCCGACGATCAGCGGCACCGTGACCTGCTTCACGCGTTCGGCATCGAGCGCCGGCTGTGAGGCGACCTGCCAGAGCAACCACGCCACACACCCGGCCACCCAGCTGACGGCCGCGGCCACTGACCACGTGGAGAAGTCGCGCGGCGGCTTGCGGCGCGCATTGACGATGCCCGGCATGGCCAGCGCGACGAAGCCACCCAGCCACGCCACCAGTCCGACCACGGCCACCCAGCGCCAGCCCACCGTGATGGCCGCGGCTGTCACCAGCACACCGCCGAACAACACGGGCAGGGCCACCCGGTGCAGCCGCTCGCTCCACGTCGCCATCGGCGTGCGCAGCATCGTCGGCCACAGCGTCAGCAGGGTCGCGGTCGCGGTCAGCCCCACGAAGCCGAGCATGTTGACCACCACGTGCGCGACCAACAGTCGGCCCTGCCAGGGCTCGGGTTGGCTGAACGAGAGCACCGCGCCATAGGTGGCGCCGACCGGCAACAGCGCGGCCGCGCAGACATACCAGCGCACCACATGGCCGAAGCGCCCGGGCAGGGCGTCGCGGGCCTGCAGCACGAGTTGGACGGCGTAAGCCGCGAACACCAGCCCCACCACGACGGCCCCGGCGGTGGTGACCCAGGGCCACGCGCCGATCATGCCCACACACGCCGTCAGGATGCCCAGGTTCAGCGCCCACAGTCGCCGCACCTGCATCGCCCGGGCCTTGTCGTCGTGGCGGGTGTGCAGCAGTGAATCAGCGAAATGCTGCCCCCAGACCATGATCGAGTTCGATGCGATGCCCAGGGTCGCCATGTGCACCAGCAGCCACCGCGACTGCGGCACCCAGCGGTGGGTGAAGGCCAGCACGATCAGCGCGAGCATCCAGAACATCACCGGACGCGACGCCCGCCGATGCCACGACCGACGACCAGTGGTCGCAGACGAGGCATTCGGCGGGGGCGCGGTCGCAAGGGTGGTGCTGATCACACCAGACATTCTGCGTCAGGGGTCCGACACACACACTCCCGGGGTGGGTGTTCAGGCTTCAAGCTTCACCCTGTTCAGTCGTGCCGCGTTGGTGATCACACTCACCGACGACAGCGCCATGGCCAGGGCGGCCAGCATCGGCGAGAGCAGCACCCCGAACGCCGGGTACAGCACACCCGCCGCGACCGGGATGCCCAGCACGTTGTAGATGAACGCGAACACCAGGTTCTGCCGGATGTTGCGCATCGTCGCCCGCGACACCGCCCGTGCCCGGACGATGCCCATCAGGTCACCGCCCAGCAGGGTCATGCCGGCGCTCTCCATGGCCACGTCGGTGCCGGTGCCCATGGCCAGGCCGACGTCAGCAGTCGCCAGCGCCGGCGCGTCGTTCACGCCGTCACCGGCCATCGCGACGACTCGTCCCTGTGCCTTGAGGTCGGCGATCACCTGGCCCTTCTCGTCGGGCAACACCTGGGCCCGCACCTCGTCAATGCCCAGCTTCGCGGCCACGGCCTCGGCGGTCACCTGGTTGTCGCCGGTGAGCATGACGACCTTCAGGCCGGCGCCGTGCAGCGCCGTGAGTGCCTCGGGGGTGGTCTGCTTGACCGGGTCCTCGATGGCGAACGCCCCTGCCACCAGGCCGTCGACCGAGACATGGACGGCCGTCGCGCCGCCACGCCGCAGCTCATCGGCGGCCGCTTCGGCCCCGTCCGATGCGCCGACGAAGTCGGCATTGCCGACCGCGACCCAGCGCCCGTCGACGAGCGCGCGGACGCCGCCGCCCGCCTCGGACGTGAACTGTTCTGACGCGGGGATGGCCACCTCACGCGTGCGGCAGCTGGTCACGATGGCCTGTGCCAACGGGTGCTCGGAATGCTGTTCGACGGCGGCCGCCAGCGCGACCAGCTCGTCGGCGGGCACGTCGGCGAAGGTCTTCACGTCGGTGACCTGCGGCGTGCCCTGGGTCAGCGTGCCGGTCTTGTCGACGACGACGGTGTCGACCTGTTCCATGCGCTCGAGCGCCTCGGCGTTCCTCACCAGCACGCCTGAACGTGCGGCGCGTCCGACACCGACCATGATCGACATGGGCGTGGCAAGGCCCAACGCACAGGGGCAGGCGATGATCAGCACCGAGACGGCGACGATCAGGGCATGCGGCAGCCGGGGCTCGGGGCCGACGAACATCCAGACCACGAACGCGATGAGGGCGATGGCGATGACCGTCGGTACGAAGACTGCCGAGACCTTGTCGACCAGCGACTGGATGGGCGCCCGCGACCGCTGCGCCTGGCTGACCATGGCGACGATGCGGCTGAGCAGCGAGTCGGTGCCCAGGCGTTCGGCGCGGATGACGAGTGAACCATTGCCGTTCACCGTGCCGCCGACGACATCATCGCCGGGCTTCTTGGCGACAGCCATCGACTCGCCGGTGACCATCGACTCGTCGATGCTTGAGGTGCCCTCTTCGACGCTGCCGTCAACCGGCACCTTCTCGCCGGGGCGCACCCGCACGCGGTCGCCGACGACCAGTTCGGACAGGTCGACGTCTTCTTCGGAACCGTCGGGCAGGATGCGCCGGGCCTGGGTGGGGGCGAGGTCCATGAGGGCACGGATGGCGCCTGAGGTCGACTCGCGGGCTCGCAATTCGAGCACCTGGCCCAGCAGCACCAGCACCGTGATCACGGCTGCGGCCTCGTAATAGAGCTCGGGGCGGCCGTCCATGACGCGCATCGACTCGGGGAACCACTGCGGGGCCAGCAGGCCAACGGTCGAGTACGTCCAGGCGGCGCCGACGCCGAGGCTGACAAGCGTGAACATGTTCAGCGAGCGGTTCTTGACCGACTGCACGCCACGGACGAAGAACGGCCAACCGGCCCACCAGACGACGGGGGTGGCCAGCGCGAACTGGATCCACTGGTTGACCGTCGCCGAGATCGGCAGCTCGATGCGCAGCAGCGGGAAGACCATCGCGATCAGCAGCAGCGGCACGCTGAGTGCGGCGCCGACCCACATGCGACGGGTCATGTCTGCCAGTTCGGGATTGGGGCCGCTGTCGGCAGTGATGACGACTGGCTCGAGGGCCATGCCGCAGATCGGGCACGTGCCCGGCCCGGAGCGGCGGATCTCGGGGTGCATCGGGCAGGTCCACTCATTGCCGCCGGCGGTGTCGGCGGCCGCGGGGGTATCGACGGCCGCGGCGGCCGGCTGCTGGTGCTGGGTGTGGTGATGCTCGTGGGCCACGTGCTCGTGCTGGTCGTGCCCATGCATGGTGTGGTCGTGCTGGTCGTGTGTGTCCGCCTCGTCCTCGGGCACCAGGAACATGCCGCACGTGGGGCATCGTCCCGGTCCGTCCTGGCGCACCTCGGGGTGCATCGGGCAGGTGTAGGTCCTGGTCTGCGGATCTTCTGCGGTATGAGTCGAGTGCTCGTGCTCAGTCATCTGTGATCGCCTCCGCTGCCGAATATACCCCCCGGGGGTATGAATGCCAAGCTCTGTCGCCACGTTCTTCCCAGCAGCGTGCATCGACCGGGGCGAAATCCTCGCTGGTGGGCGACTTCGCGCCGGTCGATGCACACTGCTGGGCAACCCCCGCACCACCGGTCCGATTCGTCCCGATCGCTGAGCATCTTTGGCCCGCTGTGCCAGTGTGGACACGTGATCGAGTTCGAGCGGGCCACCAAACGCTACGCCGACGGCACCGTGGCCGTCGACGAATTCAGCGCGATCGTCCCCGCCAGGTCGACCACTGTGCTGCTCGGGTCGTCCGGCAGCGGCAAGACCACCCTGTTGCGCATGGTGAACCGCATGGTCGAGCCGACCTCGGGGCGGGTGCTGATCGATGACGTCGACGTGGCCACGGTCGACCCGGTGAAACTGCGCCGCAGCATCGGCTATGTCATGCAGAACGGCGGCCTGCTGCCGCACCGCCGCGTCATCGAGAACATCGCCACCGTGCCGCGGCTGACCGGCGTCGACCGCGCCACCGCGCACGACCGGGCCCTCGAACTCATGAACCTCGTCGACCTCGACCGGTCGCTCGCCCGGCGCTACCCCCACCAACTCTCGGGCGGGCAGCAGCAGCGGGTCGGTGTCGCCCGCGCGTTGGCGGCCGACCCCAACATCCTGCTCATGGACGAACCGTTCGGTGCTGTCGACCCCCTCGTGCGCGGCGACCTGCAGCAGTGGTTGCTCGGGCTGCAGCGCGAACTGGGCAAGACCGTGGTGTTCGTCACCCACGATGTCAGCGAGGCGCTGCTGCTCGGCGACCAGATCATCGTGCTCGAACCCGGCGCCCACATCGCCCAGCAGGGCACGGGCCGCGACATCCTGACCCGACCCGCCAATGACTTCGTCCGCCAGTTCGTGGGCCTCGACGCCGGTGAACGCCAACTGCATGCCGAACAGGTCGACGGCCAGACCCTGCTGCTCGACCGGCACGGCCGCCCCGCCGGGCTGCTGGCATGAGCTGGTGACATGACCTGGGTCATCGACAACCTCGACGTGATCGGGCGGCTGCTGGTCGCGCACCTCTACCTGGCGCTGCCACCCATCGTCGCCAGCCTGGTGCTGGCCATCCCTATCGCCTGGCTGGCCACCAAGGTGCGCTGGCTACGCGAACCGATCGTCGGCGGGGCGTCGTTGATGTACGCGATCCCGTCGCTGCCGCTGTTCATCGTGCTGCCGCTGGTGCTCGGCACCGGCATCCGCGACCCCATCAACGCCATTGTCGCGCTCACGCTCTATGGGCTGGCGCTGATGGTGCCCGCCACCGTGGACGCCCTGCGCCAGGTCAACCCCCAGGTCATCGATGCCGCCGTCGCGGTGGGGCACCCGCCGCTGCGCCGGTTCCTGACCGTGGAGCTGCCCCTGGCCGGCCCCGTGATGCTCTCGGGCCTGCGCGTGGTGGCCGTCAGCACCATCTCGTTGGTCACCGTCGCCTCGGTGCTGGGCCTGCAGAGCCTCGGTTCGTTGTTCGTCGACGGCTTCCAACGCGGCATCACCGAAGAGATCATCACCGGGCTGGTGGTCACCGCCGCGCTGGCGCTGCTGGTCGACTGGTTGCTGGGACGCGCAGGGCGTCTGGTGCTGCCGTGGACCCGCGCCAACGCCGGGCAACAAGTCGCACAACAAACCGCACAACGGACCGCGCAACAGACCGCGCAACCATCCGGGGGCCAGGCGTGAACTACCTGATCGCGGCCGTCAACTACCTGGCCGACCCCTCCCACTGGACCGGCCCCCTCGGCGCCGGCCCACTGCTGTGGCAACACCTCGGCTACAGCCTGCTGGGCGTGCTGATCTCGGCCGCCATCGCCGTGCCCATCGGCTGGTACGTCGGCCACACCGGCCGCGGCCGGGCACTGGCCGTGGCCCTGTCGGGGGCGGCCCGGGCCCTGCCCACCCTCGGCCTGGTCACGCTGTTCGGGCTGCTGCTCGGCATCGGTCTGGCCGCCCCGATGCTCGCCTTCGTGGTGCTCGGCGTGCCGAGCGTGCTGGCCGGCGCCTATGCGGGCATCGAGGCCGTCGACCCGGCGGTGGTTGATGGCGCCAGGTCGTCCGGCATGAGTGAATGGCAGGTGTTGACCCGCGTCGAGGTGCCGCTGGGGCTGCCGGTGCTGGTCGGCGGGCTGCGTTCGGCGATGCTGCAGGTCATCTCGACGGCCACGCTGGCGGCGTATGTTGGCGCGGGCGGGCTCGGCCGGCTGCTGTTCCTGGGCCTGAAAACCCAGGACTACGCCATGATGCTCGCCTCGTCGCTGCTCGTCATCGCGCTGGCGCTGGTCAGCAACATCGTCTTTGACATCATCCAGCGACTGGTCACCCCGGCCAGCGCCCGCACCACCTGAAAGGACACCCCATCATGGTGCAGTTCACCCGTCGTCACTTCGCGGCACTGGCAGGGCTCGCGGTGCTCGCCGGCTGCTCGTCCAATGATCCACTCGCCACGCCCTCGACCACCGCCACCGCGGCGGGCAGCGGCGCGTCCTCGGGCGCCAAACCCACGCTCGTCGTCGGCTCGCAGCAGTACTACTCGAACGAGATCATCGCCGAACTGTATGCGCAGGTGCTCGAGAAGGATGGCTACACGATCACCCGGCAGTACCAGATCGGCCAGCGCGAGATCTACCTTCCCGAGATCAAGAACGGCAAGATCGACGTCTTTCCCGAGTACGGTGGCAACCTGCTGCAGGCGCTCGACAAGTCGTCGAAGGCCCACACGAAGGACGAGATCATCACCGCCCTCGGCACGGCGCTCGGCTCGGGGCTGCGGGTGCTGAACGCCGCCGATGCCAGCGACCAGGACTCCTACACGGTGACCAAGGCGCTCGCCGACCAGCACGGGCTGGTCACGATCGCCGACCTCACCAAGGTGGGCGGCACCATCAAGGTCGGTGCCAACAGCGAGTTCGCGACCCGGCCCTATGGCCCCTCGGGGCTGAAGACCGTCTATGGCGTGACCGCCGAGGTCACCCCGATTGAGGATTCCGGTGGCCCGCTGACGGTGAAAGCCCTTGTCGACGGCAAGGTGCAGGCGGCCGACATCTACACCGCCGACCCGGCCATCGCCAAGAACAACCTGGTGGTGCTGCAAGACCCGAAGGCGCTGATCCTGCCGCAGAATGTCGTGCCCGTGGTCAGCCAGAAGGTGGACGAGGCAGCGGCGGCGGCCATCAACAAGGTGTCGGCGGCGCTGACGGCGGCCGACCTGCAGAAGCTGAACGCGCGCTCGGTCGACGAGAAGCTCAAGTCGGCCGAGATTGCCACCGACTGGCTGAAGCAGAAGGGGCTGGTCTGAAGTTCTGTGCAAGCAAACGGCTGAATGCGGCCCTGCGGGGCGGTTTCAGCCGTTTGACTGCACGGAGCTTTCTTGCACAGAACTCTGCGGCCCCGGCAGGTCACGCATGCGCACCAGCGGCGAGATCAGCACCGGCAGGGCCGAGGCCAGGGCCACTCCCGCGAAGATCCACAGCGCCTCGAGCACGCCCAGGTGTCGCCCGACCAGACCGCCCACGAACGCCCCGATCGGCATCGGGCCCCAGACCAGGAACCTGATCGAGGCATTCATGCGCCCCAGCAACGGTTTGGGACACAGCCGCTGGCGGAAACTCACCTGCGTCACGTTGTAGACCACCACCCCCCACGACGTCACGAACCAGCCGATGACAAGGGTCGGCACCGGCGACAGGTAGCTCGCGAGCGGGGTCGCGAACCCGGCCAGGCCCATCGCCAGCATCGACAGCGGGATGGCCCGGCCCTCGCCGACCCGGGCCGCGAACGGTCCTGCCGTCACGGCTCCGAGGATGCCGCCCACAGCCGCCACCGAGAACACCAGGCCAAGCAGGGTCTCGTCCAACCCAAGGGTCTTGATGGCATAGATGACGAACAGCGCCTGGGTGGCGCTCGACCCGAGGTTCACGATGCCGGTGGCGGCGACGATGCGGCGCAACAGCGGTTGGCGCACGACGAATGCGAGGCCTTCGCGGATCTCGGCCACCAACGGCCGCCGCCCGGCCGGGTGTGGCGCCTGCTCGACGTGGCGAATGCGGCTGACGAACAGGCTCGAGGCCGCCATGCAGACCGAGGTGACCGCGATCGTCAGCGGTGATCCCAGCAACCGGACGAGGCCGGATGCCGCGGCAGGTCCAATGACCTGGGCCACCTGCTGGCTGGCCTGCAGCTTGGAATTGCCCTCGCTGATCTGCGAACCCTCGACGATCTCGGGCAGGTAGGACTGGTTCGCCACGTCGAAGAACACCGTGATGCAGCCGACCAGGAACGCCACCACATACAGCTGGGGCAGGCTCAGCACCCCCAGCAACCACGCGGCCGGAAGCGTCAGCAGCAGCGCCGCCCGCCCGAGGTCGCCGATGACGATCACCCGCTTCTTGCGCCAGCGGTCGACCCAGGCGCCGGCGGGCAGGCCGATCAGCAGGAATGCCAGGGTCTCGAGGGCGGTCAGCACGCCCATCTGGAATTCATTGGCAGACAGCAGCCGCACCGCCATCAGGGGCATCGCGAACATCACGAACTGCATGCCGAAGACCGAGACCGTGTCGCCGAGCCACAGTTGGCGGAAGTCGTGGTGGCTGAAGAGGCTGCGGGGGCGAGGGGCCTGTGTGGTGGCGGGCTGATCGGTGGCGGGCAGGGTCACGCCATCGATGATCCGTCAGTGATTGAGCAATGTCAATCGGTGGTGCCCGGGTGCTCTGTCACACTTGCCTGCATGGTTGACGAGCACCAACACCGCCGCGAGTTCGTGGCGCGCGAGGCCACCGACGCCGAGGCGAAGGCGCTGGCCTCGGGACTGCGGCTGCGCATGCTGCGGATCACGCTGGACGAGCCCCTGACCAACCGCGAGATCGCCAAGGCGCTCGGGCTGAACCCCGCGACCGCCCTGCACCACGTGCGCACGCTGGTCGACACGGGCTACCTCGAGGCGCTCGAGCCGCGCCGGGGCAACCGTGGGGCGCGCGAGATTCCCTACCGGGCGACCGGCAAGTCCTGGTACACCCGCACGCCGTTCGCCGAGGCATCCATGCTCGAGGCCTTCCTTGCCGAGTTCGAGGCGGTCTCGCCCGACGAGCGTGACCTGGTCAGGCTCGGGTTGCGGCTGCCGGCCGACCAGATGGACGAGTTCAGGCAGCGGCTCCGCGATTTGGTGCAGGAATTCCATGACCGCCCCAGCGACCTGTCGGCCGAGCCGTGGTCGGTGTTCATCGCGGTGCACCCGGACCACAGCCGGACGGGGCGCCCCCGGCCGCAGCCAGGAGCGCCCCGCTCGTCCACGCTCGAATAACGGGACCTACTTCATCAGACCCAACGTCGTCGGCAGCCAGATCGACAGCGGCTCGATGAACGTGACCACCAGCAGGCCCAGGCACAGCGCCCAGAAGAACGGCCACAGGCGACCGATCAGTGCCTCGATGCGCACGTTCGCCACGCGGGCCGCGACGAACAGGTTGTTGCCGATCGGCGGTGACACGTTGCCCAGGCACATGTTGTAGACCATCATCGCGCCGAAGTGGATGGGGTCGACGCCCAGCTGGGTGACCACCGGCAGGAAGATCGGGGTGAAGATCAGGATGGCAGGGGTCGGGTCCATGACGGTGCCTGCGATCAGCAGGATGATCATGATGATCAGCAGGATCACCGTGGGGTTGCTCGAGAAGCCCAGCAGGCCCTCGGTCACCAGCTGCGGCACCCGGGCATAGGCGAGCACCCAGCCGAGGATGCCCGACATGCCGATCAGCAGCATGATGATGCCGGTCACCTTGGCGGCCTCCAGCACGATCTTCGGCAGTTCCTTGACCGGCAGCGTGCGCTGGATGAGCCCCAGCACCAGCGAGTACAGCACCGCGATCACGGCCGACTCGGTGGCGGTGAACCAGCCGAGCAGGATGCCGCCGATGACGATGAAGATCATCAGCAGCGCCGGGATGGCCTTGAGGAAGATGGTGAAGGCCTGCTTCAGCGTGGGCCGCTTGTCGGACGACTTCAGCTCGGGATGCTTGCGCGCATACAGGGCCACCATCAGCAGGCAGATGATCGTCCAGACCAGGCCTGGACCGACACCGGCCATGAACAGGGCGCCGATCGAGGTGCCCGAGACCAGCGAATAGACGATGAAGGTGTTCGAGGGTGGCAGCAGCATGCCGGCAGGTGACGACATGCCGTTGACCATGGCGCCCCAGGCGGGGTCGTAGCCCTCTTTCTTCATGCGCGGCGACAGCACCGAACCGACGGCGGCGGCACGCGGGGAGGCGGCCGAAGTCTGCCGAACCACGCTCGGTCGTGGCTGTGAAGCTTCCCGAGTCCATCGCGTCGGTGCTCTACGAGCTCAGCGGCGACCTCGGGTTCCCCGTGTCGGACGTGGGCGGCTTGATGCTGGTCCAGGCCCTCAACGAGGTTCGCGAGCGTACTGGTCAGCTGCCGCTGCCTGTTCCGGAGTATCTGGCTGGAGCGGTGCGGGAGTCGTTGCTCAGCGTGGAGGGGCCGACTCAGGATCCCCTTCCGGCGGAGAGGGGCGAGTCTCTGGCGAGCTAGGAAAGCAGCTGGGGGACCGGCCTGCCAGCCAGTCCCCCACAAAGTCGCACGTTTCTGCTGCTACCCCGACCGAGTTGGCGCTCGGCGACCGGGGTTCCCTGGCCCCTCACGAGGAGGGGCTGGGCTCAAACCATTTCCCGTTAAGGGATCCGCTGTGGTTTGAGAGTAGCACCCCCCACCGGTTGGACAGAAGTCTTCGGTGGAGGTTCCTCGATCGTGTCGTACCCGAAAACAGAGGGTCGGCAGTGCAGATCGGAGTGAGTGTGTGCTCTCGAGTGGGGTGGTCGTTGTGACCGCCGTCGAGTGTGTGCGTGTGCCGGCCCGGGTCGTCGTTGACCAGCAGCTGTCGGCGGATGCGGTGTTGATGGGGATGGTGTTGGACCGGGAGACGGTCCGGACGGGTCTTCCCGCGGGGTGGGTGTCGACCACCTACCAGCAGCTGCTGTGGCGGTGTGGGTGGGACGGGTTGTCTCCCGCGGCCGCGAGCAAGAAGGTGTCTCGGGCGTTGCGGTCGCTGCTCGATGCCGGCTACCTGCGGCGTCGTGGCCTGGGCGGGTCGGGGCGGTCGTACCAGTTGACGTCGCTGTGGGGTGCGGGTGATGTGGTCGAGGTTCCCGCGGCGCAGGTGTACGACGCGATCGGGTTGGGCGCTCGGGTGCTGCGGCACTGGTTGTTGTTGAGGCTGCTGGTCGGGCCCGCGGGGATCAGCGCTGCGCCGATCGTCGTGGAGTCCCGCCAGTTGGGGATTCGGCCGGCCACGGTGTCTCGTCAGCGTCGACAGCTGGCGGCCGCGGGGCTGATCGAGGTCCGTGAGGTCGTGGGCTACGAGTCGCTGGTCTCGACTGTTCCCGTCGGGGGGTGGTCGGCATGATGTCGTCCTCGTTCGTGCGGGTTCCTCACCTGGCCATCGACGACAGCGCGTTGACTGCTCACGCGTTGTCGGTGCTGGTGGCGTTGGCGAACACCCCGACTGCTGAGGGTGCCGATGGGTGGGTGCGGATCAGCGTGGCTGCGTTCGCCGCCCGGTGCGGGTGGGCGGCCGACAGTGACTGCGCCACCCGTAGGCGGGTGTCGCGGGCGCTGGCCAACGCGTTGGAGCAGGGTTTCCTGGAACGTCGGTGGGTGACCCTGGCGAAGTACCGGGCCCCGGAGTACCGCCTCACCCAGCGGTGGACAGAAGCGCTGGGCTTCGAGCCGCTGCCCAGGTGCCATCTGGAGCGGTTGACCCGGTGGGCTGGACGTGTCAGATGGTCTGTGTAAGTGAGGGTCTCCCTACTTGAAGGAGATTGACTGTGACCATGACCAATCCGAAGAAGGATTCCGGGGTTGAGCCGGAGGCTCGGAAGCTGCGGCGGGAGCTGTT